>DQFX01000075.1 GCA_003531585.1 Oscillospiraceae bacterium
ACAACTCCTCCGACAGCCGGGAAAGCGCGGTACAGCTCCAGATGAGTAGGCGTGTCGCTGGAGGGCTTCCACTTGCCCTCTGCGACCTTACCCGTCGCAAGCTCGACTACCACCATGTCCTCGGCGGTCATTCCCTCGTAGGGAACGCCGGAGGGCTTTATAACTATCATTCCGCTCTCGCGGTCGATGGCGGAAACATTCCCCCATGTGAACGTTACAAGATTGTATTTCGGAAGCAGAAGATTGGCTTCAAGCACTTCCTGCTTTAATTTCTCTAACATTTACTTTCTCTCCTTACTTTGCCGCAGCGTATTCCGCCGCAAGTCCGCGCTTGTAGTTCTCCATGAATTTCCGGAATCCCTCCGCGCCCTTTTCCTCGGGCTGTAAAGTTGTGGATTCCATGCTGCCGAACACCTCGCCGTCGAGGAACTCCGGCAGGGATTTTCCGCCGCCGCATACGGAGTAAGCCGCCAGCAGAGCCATTCCCCAGGCGCCGCCCTCTCCGGCGGTCTTCATGACGGAAACCGCGCAGCCCAGACCGTCCGCAAGGAACTGCTGAGCAACTCCCTTCGTCTTGAACAGACCGCCATGTCCGGTTATTTTGTCAACGGAAACCTGCTCCTTGTCGAACAGAATATCCATGCCGAGTTTCAGCGCTGCCATCGTGGAGTATATCTCCGCGCGGAACAGGTTCGCGAGGTTAAATTTGCCGTCCGGGGTGCGGAAGTACATCGGTCTGCCGTTCTCAGCGCCCGCGACAGGTTCGCCGGAAAGAAAGTTGTACACAACGGTATCGCCGCAGTCCGGGTCGCCGGTCAGCGCGTGGTAATACAGCATGTCATAAAGCGCAGGCTTTGCGATGGGGTGACCGCTCAGTTCCGCAAATTCGCCGAATATCTTCACCCAAGCGTCCAGCTCGGAGGAGCAGTTGTTGCAGTGAACCATCGCAACCGGAGCGCCGTCCGGGGTGGTCACTACGTCTATCTCCGGGTAGTAACCCTTCAGCGGCTTGTCAAGGACGAGCATTGCAAATATGGAAGTTCCGGCGGACACGTTGCCCGTGCGCGGGAGTACGCTGTTTGTCGCCGCCATTCCGGTGCCTGCGTCCCCCTCCGGCGGGCAGACGGGAACTCCCGGCTGGAGGTTTCCGCTCGGGTCGAGGAACTTTGCGCCCTCGGCGGTCAGCGCGGCTTCCCTTGCGCCTGCGTTGAGTACCCCGGGGAGGACTTCCAGCAGTTTCCCGGAGAATCCCTTATCAGCAAGCAGTTTATCTACCTTCGCGATGTACTCCGCATTGTACCCGATACCGTCAACAGGGAATATTCCGGAGGCTTCGCCAATGCCGACCTGGCGCTTCCCGGTCAGCTGGTAGTGGATAAATCCTGCCAGGGTGTTGATGTGCGCAATATCCTTGACGTGCTCCTCGCCGTTCAGAACCGCCTGGTAGAGGTGCGCAATGCTCCAGCGCTGGGGAATGTTGAATCCGAGAAGTTCCGAAAGTTCGGAAGCCGCCGGCTCGGTGATGGTATTTCTCCATGTGCGGAACGGAACCAGCAGGTTGTCGTCCTTATCGAACGCCATGTAGCCGTGCATCATGCCGGATATTCCCATTGCGCCGTAGCCCGTGGGAACCACGCCGTATTTGCTCTTGACGTCCTCCGCAAGGCTTGCGTAGCAGTGCTGTAATCCGGTGGTGATGTCATCCAGGGAGTAGGTCCACACGCCGTTTTCGTAGCGGTTCTGCCAGTCGTGGCTTCCGGAAGCGACAGGCGCGAACGTGTCGTCGATGAGAACCGCCTTTATTCTGGTGGAGCCAAATTCTATGCCAAGATAGGTTTTCTTATTCTGTATTTTTTCCTGTATCGTCATACTATCACCTCTTGAGAGCCGCGGCAGCGTCAAGTAATGCAAGCTGCTGCTCAAAGCTGTTTATGTCGGTCTTGTCGTCGATGACCACAAGCTCCGTATTCGTCATCTTTGCAAACAGGCGGATATCATCGACAGTGAGCGCCGTGGAAACTACCGCATGATGTGCGCCGCCGGCGTATATCCACGCAGCCGCGCCGGTAGCGAAATCGGGCTTCAGCTTCCACATCAGTCTTGCGACAGGGAGTTTCGGCATGGGGGCAGGCTGCTTTACAAGCGTGATCTCAGCGCATACAAGACGGAATCTGTCGCCAAGGTCTATCATGGAAACCGCGATACCCTCGCCGTCAATGCCGTCGAATACAAGGCGCGCCGGGTCGGATTTCCCGCCGATACCAAGCGGGTGCACCTGAATTTCAGGCTTGTTTGCCGCGAACACCGGAGATACCTCTAGCATATGCGCCGCAAGTTCCAGCTCCTCGCCGGAAGTGAGATCGTAGGTGTAGTCCTCCATGAATCCGGTGGAACCCTTTCTTCCCTCGGACATTCTGAACAGAACCGCGCCGAGAGCCGCAGTCTTGTAGTCGCCCTCCGGACCGAAGCCCACGCCCTTTGCCATGAGATTCTGCGCCGCGATTCCGGGGAGCTGGTTCAGCCCGTGGAGATCCTGGAACGTATCGGTGAACGCGCCTATATTTTCCCGTGCGATGAACTTGTCGAGAGCCGCTTCATATTTAGCCTGCTCGCGGACAGCGGCGATGTTGTCCGTCGCCATCGTGTACTTTTCGGTGTATTCAGCCATTTTAGCGTCTATCTCGGATTCGGTAACGCTGTCGGCGATCTCCACTACGTCGCCTATACCGTAGTAGTTCACGTTCCAGCCGAAGCGTATCTCGCTTTCAACGCGGTCGCCGTCAGTGACTGCGACATCACGCATATTGTTTCCAAGCATTGCAACTCTCAAAGTCCTGCTGAAAGATACTGCGGAAGCCGCATGAGCGAATCTGCGGATCTTCTCTATAACGTCCTCGTGCTGATAGTAGCCTGCAACGACCTCGCGCTTAATGCCGAGCCTTGTGCAGATGAACCCGAACTCGCGGTCGCCGTGCGCAGACTGGTTGAGGTTCATGAAGTCCATGTCGATGCTGTCGTAGGGGAGCTTCTCGTTGAACTGCGTATGCAGGTGGAGCATTGGCTTTTTCAGAGCTTTCAGCGCTCTTATCCACATCTTGGCGGGCGAGAACGTGTGCATCCACATGATAACGCCTATGCACTCCCTGTCGGAGGAGGCGCGCACGCAGATGTCCTCGGCTTCGTCGGCGGTCTTTACCACCGGCTGGAATATGACTTCCGCGATGTCCGAGAGCTTTTCGTTCAGGAAATCAGCCATCTTGGCGCTGTCCCTGGCAGCCTGCGCGAGGGTCTCCTCGCCGTAAAGATCCTGGCTTCCGGTAACAAAGTATATCTTGTTCATAATAATTCTCCTTCACAGAAAAGCCGCACCGAACAAGTATTCAGCGCGGCTTGTGTTTATGCCTTTTTCTTGTTCTTTCTGGAAAGAACAACGCTCTGGATAACAAGGAACAGGCAGATCATTGCCGCAACGGTAATATTCGTCCACCATGCGTCGTCAAGTCCGAGGGAGGAAACGATGTTCTTTATCGTACTCAGCGAGATGACGCCGAACAGCGTTCCTATGATGTTGCCCGAACCGCCGGAGAGCATCGTGCCGCCGATGATGGAGGAAGCGATCGCGTTCATCTCGGCTCCGCTTGCATGGGAGGGTGAACCGGAGCCGACATGAAGGAAGTAAACAAAGCCGCCTATACCTGCGAGCACTCCGCACATCAGGTAAGCGAAGAACTTTGTGCGCTTGACGTTGATGCCGAGCATATTTGCGCTCTGGCTGTTGCCGCCGATAGCGTAGAAACCGCGTCCGAGCCTGCCCCACTTGAGGAACACGAACAGTATCGCAACTATCAGCAGCGCGACTACCACGCCTATTTCTATGTACGCCGGAACAAATACGCCATGCTTGTTGGTGGAACCTATTCCGGGGAGTGAAATTCTTGTTTCCTTGAGTGCTTGGAATTCTTCGTTCTCAACGTTGAACTGCGTTGCGTTGACGATGGTGGTCATGCCCTTTGCGAAGAACATTCCCGCCAGCGTTACGATGAACGGCTGTATCTCCAGATACGCTATCAGATAACCCTGAACAAGTCCGAAAGCGGTGCCTATTCCAAGGGCTATGAGAACAGAGGTGACTACATTGCCCCCGCCGTAGTCGAGGTTCATTGCGCAGCACATACATACCAGCGCCGTAACAGCGCCGACCGAGATGTCGATACCGCCGGTTATCATTACAAGGCTCATTCCGCAGGAGAGGATTATCAGAGCCGCGTTTTCGTTGAGTATGTTGAAGAAGGTCTGCACCTTCGTGAAGCCGGAGCCGATGAACGCCACTGCGCAGATATACATTACAACGAATATCGCAATGGTGATGACCAGAAGCAGATTAGAGTCAGATAATCTCCGTGAACTGCCGTTGGCGTTTTTCAGAAATTTCATACTAATTCGCCTCCTTGACGGGATTTCTGCGGGAAGCTATCTTCTTGCGGAAAGCTGCGAGCTTGTTTCGTACAGTGGGAGCGCTGAGAACTACCAGGATAATTACTACTACCGCCTTGTATGCGGGGAGCGCGGTAGGAGCTACCTGGAACTTATAAAGAGTTGTCGTCAGGAACTGGATAACATAAGCGCCGAGTATCGAGGACGCCATGTTGAACTTGCCGCCGCTGAGGGCGTTTCCGCCGAGTGCTACCGCAAGGATAGCGTCCATCTCGATGTCCTTTGCAACTACCGAGTAGTTGATGGAGGAGATACGGCTGACCTTGATGAAGCCTGCGACTGCAACGCACAGACCAAGTATGACGTAGGTCATGAACTTGATGCGCGCAGGGTTCAGACCGTTAAGTCTGGAGGATTCGGAGTTTATGCCGACCGCCTGGGTGAAAAGTCCCAGCTTTGTGAACCGGAGCACCAGAGCAATGATTATAATGCATATCGCCGCAATGAATATCGGGGTCGGAAGCGGCAGTCCGGGAATGAAGTTGCCGAACCAGCCGAAGCTCTCATCATTGATGACGGGGAGCTGATTGTTGTTTATCCATGCCGCGATGGAACGTCCTGCTGTGAATAGGATAAGCGTTGCGACCATCGGCTGTATCTTGAAGTAAGCCACCAGGGCGCCGTTGAACGCACCAAGGAGCATTGATACGACAACGCAGGCGAGGAATGCAACGATTATCGGCGCATGGAGCGCAGCCGGGCTGACTTCGCCGCCGCAGAGGACTCTCAGAACAACGCTGCCCGCGACCGCGATAGTCGCGCCAACGCTGATATCCTGTCCGCCGGAGGCTGACGTTACCAGCGTCATGCCGATAGCAAGTATCGCAAGCTCCGAAGCGTTGTCGAGTATCGTGATGATGTTGCCCGAAATTACCATATCGCCGGCGCTGTTCGGAGCATATTTGATCGCGAAGAACGAAGGGTCAGCGATCAGGTTGAACAGCACCAGTATCAGCAGCGCTGCCAGCGGAATAAAGATCTGATTCCTGACCGCTCTTTTCAGAAAAGCAAGGAACTTGTTCCCGCCTGTTTTTTCAAGCGTTTTCATGAACCTTTTCACCTCCTGCGATCGTTTCCATTATCTTGGACTGGTTCAGGTCGGAGCCGGTAAGCTCGCCTGCGGTCTTTCTGTCGCGCATTACTATAAGTCTTGAACATACGTTCAGCATTTCGTCTATCTCAGAGGAGATGAACGTTACGCTCTTGCCCTCGGCGGCGAGTTTGAGCACCAGCTTCTGTATCTCGAGCTTGGTGCCGACGTCGATACCTCTTGTGGGTTCGTCGAGGATAAGGTATACAGGGTTCGCAAGAAGCCACCTTGCGAGGATAACTTTCTGCTGATTACCGCCGGAAAGCGACTTTATCGGCGTATCCGGGGAAGCCGTCTTTATTTCCAGCAGCTTTATGTACTCGTCGGCATATTTCGCGGCGTCCGCCTTGGATATCGGCCGGAACATTCCGCGCATTACCTGGAGCGCAAGGATTATGTTATCCTTGACGGACAGGTCGCCGATTATACCATCGTGCTTTCTGTCCTCCGGGAGGTAGCTTATGCCGTGCTTCATTGCGTCAAGCGGCTTTCTTATCCTGACGGGCTTGCCGTTCATTTTGACTGTGCCGCCGGTTATGCTGTCCGCACCGAATATCGCACGGACGGATTCGCTTCGGCCAGAGCCGAGAAGTCCGGTGAAGCCGTTTACCTCGCCCTTTCTTATTGAGAAGTTGAAAGGCGCTATGCCGGCGCTGCTGACAAGTCCCTCAGCCTCGAATACCGGAGCCTCGCCATTTGTCTCCTGCTCGACTTCGTGGGGCTTGTCCATGTCGGACAGCTTGTTGAGGTCCTTACCGAGCATTTTTGAAACCAGCTCGACTTTCGGAAGATCCGCCGCATTGTACTCGCCTTCGAATCTGCCGTCGCGCAGTACCGTTATCTTGTCACAGACTGCGTAAACCTGGTCGAGGAAGTGCGTTACGAATATTATTCCAACGCCGCGGCTCTTGAGGTCGAGCATGAGCTTGAACAGCTTCTCAACTTCCTGCTCGTCGAGGGAGGAAGTCGGCTCGTCCAGGATAAGCACCTTGCAGTCCATATCGACCGCACGGGCTATCGCGACCATCTGCTGCACCGCGAGGGAGCAGCTTCCGAGCTGCTGATTCGGCCTTGCCGGGATATCGAGCGATTCCAGAAGCTTTCCGGCGTCCGAATACATCTTCTTCCATTTGGTGAAAGCGCCCTTTGATCTGCCGATGTACATATTCTCGGCGACCGTCAGGTTCGGGCAGAGTGTGATCTCCTGGTAAACCGTGCTTATTCCGGCTTTCTGGGCGTCCTGTGTCGATCTTATAACGACAGGCTCAGGATTGCCGGACATATAGATATTGCCGCCGTCCTTTTCGTATACACCGGTGAGTACTTTTATAAGTGTGGATTTACCAGCGCCGTTCTCGCCCATCAGCGCGTGTATTTCGCCCTTTCGCAGTGTGAATTCAACGTTCTGGAGCGCTTTCACACCGGGGAATTCCTTACATATGCCCTCTAGCCTGAGAACAACATTTTCATCACGCATTGTCTTCGCCTCCGGTTGTTTATGGCAATACCGCATAATTATTGTCGTACGATTGCGCAGTCAGATTTTTTGCCAGGTTGTACAATGAGGACGCCGCAAGGCTGTCGCCTTGCAAGGACGAATTGTGCAAGATGGCGAAAAAGATGCAAGCAAGCGTGCGGCAAAGGCGTTAGCCGTTAATTGTGTGGTGTTGCCTCAGTTAACAGAACGGTCCGATACAAGGGATATGCTATCCATCATATCGGACCGTTTCCGTCATGGCTGATCAGCTGATTCAGCTAGGCTGTTCAGAACGATCAGATACCGTACTTGTCAACGTCCTCCTGAGTGATCGTGGAGGCGTCGAAGCCCTTCTCGTCCATAATGATGACCTTGTTTTCGGGAGACTTGCCGTTCTCAAGATCCTTGATGATGGAGTCGATGTAGGAAGCCTGGAAAGGATTGCACTGACCGTCGTAGTTCCAGCTGCCGGAAAGGAGGTTCTCAAGAGCCCACTTGTTGCAGTCGAAGCCCATTACGATAACGTCCTTGCCAACGCCGTGGGAGATGTTAGCCTTGTCGAGGGCTGCAACTGCGCCCTTTGCCATATCGTCGTTCTCGGCGTAGATAACGTTGAAGGAAGTGCCGCTGTCGATGATGGACTGAACGATCTGCTGTGCTGTTTCTGCGTTCCAGTCAGCGGTCTGCTGTGTAACGAGGTTCCAGCTGTCGTTCTCGGCTACCTTGGTGTCGAGGGCGCCGGTTCTGCCGACCTGTGCAGCGGAGCCCATCGTGCCCTGGATATGTACTATGTTGTACTCCGAAAGTCCCTGGGAAGCCAGCCAGTCAACTGCGGTCTGACCTTCCTTAGCCATGTCGGATACGATGGAAGCTTCGTACAGGCTTTCGTCAGCGTCGATGGTTCTGTCGAACAGGATAACCTTGATTCCCTGAGCCTGGGCGTCCTTGAGTACTGAATCCCAGCCGGAAGTACCAGCGGCGGAGATCAGCAGGTAGTCCACCTCGGACTGAATGAATGTCTGCGCTGCTGCGATCTGCTCGTCGTTCTTAAGGCTGTATGCAAAGGAAGCGTCGTAGCCGTTCTCCTCTGTGAATGTAGCCTTCATGTCCTTATCGTTCGCTGTACGATAGCCGGACTCGTTGGGGTCGTTGTTGATTATTCCTACTTTAATGAGGTCTCCGCTTGCAGAACCAGAGCCAGATCCGCTGCTGCCGGATTCAGCAGTGCTGCCGCTGCCTGAGCTGCAGCCTGCAAATACGCTTGCAGTGAGTGCCAGACCGAGTACCGATGCGAGTATCTTCTTGATTTTCATAGCTTTTTCCCTCCGATAAAAAATGATCGTTGTGGTTTTGTTTTGGAATGTTCAGAACAAATTCCCAGCATATTTGCTACAAATTTTATTTTTGTCTGCATTCCTGTTTGCTGTTCTTATTTTAGCACAAAGGTTCAATAAATGCAATGCATAAAATGTACATTCTTTTGGGAAAACTTTTGTGCATATATAACAAGTTGTGCGTTTTTCCGACAAACAAATGTGCTGCTGTGCAAAAACATCTTGACAAATCAAACACAAAGTTGTATCATATACGCAGATGAATTTGTATTCTGCCGGAGTTTGGATTTGTACTTTCTTATTTATAGGGGCGATAATATATGACTAAATATGAAGCTGTCGCGCAGGCAATAAAAGCTGATATTGAAAACGGCGTATATACCGAGGGCCAGGCGATACCCACCGAGGAGCTGCTCACAGCCCAGTATGATGTCAGCCGCCAGACGATACGCAAGGCGCTGGCGCTCCTGGTGGAAGACGATCTTATAATAAAGCGGCAGGGCAGCGGTTCGGTGGTGAGACCGAAGCGGCTGAATCCAAGAACCGGAAAGATAGCGGTAGTTGCAACGTATATCAGCGACTACATTTTTCCGAGCCAGCTGCGGGCTGTGGACGAAGTGCTGTCCGAGAACAAGTACACCGCGGTTCTTTCCGCGACCCGCAACCGCGTCTGCAACGAGCGCGCTATTCTCGAAGAAATACTGAAAAATCCCGTTGACGGCATACTGATAGAGGGTACAAAATCCGCAATGCCGAACCCGAATTTCGATTTGTACGAAAAGCTTATAGGCATGGGTATCCCGGTAGTTTTTTTCAACGGATATTACCCGACCCTCAGCGGCACGTATTCCGTCTGCGCGGACAATCAGGCGGGCGGCGCCGAACTTGTGCGGCATCTTATTGACCGCGGCCACACGAAAATCGCAGGGTATTTCAAGAGTGATGATATCCAGGGTCATCAGCGGTATTCAGGCTTTATTTCGGAGCTGTTCCGCAGCGGACTGATAATCCCCGACGAGAACGTGTTCTGGTACACCACGGAGACAAAGGAAAAACTTTTCGATGATCCGGAGGAAGTACTAAAGCGCCTCGGCGATAACACGGCGGTCGTTTGCTATAACGACGAGGTGGCGTTCGGGCTTGTGAAATGCCTGCTTTCTGCCGGCAGACGCGTTCCGGAGGACGTTGCGGTAGTCAGCTTCGACAACAGCAATCTCAGCTGGATATCCCAGGTGCCGATAACCTCGCTTTCCTATGAGGACAGGAACATTGGCAGGATAGCCGCGCAGAAGCTAGTTGATATTCTGGACGGCAGGGATGTTTCTTCTGAAGTATTGCCGTGGACTTTTATCCAGAAAGAAAGCTCATAAATATTAAAACAGCGCCGGAATTATTCAGCGCTGTTTTTTATAAGGGAATCTCTAAAAACCGGTTTGAAAAGG
>DQFX01000046.1 GCA_003531585.1 Oscillospiraceae bacterium
GACTTTGTGCGGTGTTGCCTTAGGATTGGATATCTTGGTTACGCGGACACTGTCAGCCGAGGGTAGCCAGAACGGAGTTAACGTAAGCGTCGAGCTTCTCCTGGAGGTTATCCTTGGTGCAGGTGCCTGCGATTATCTCCTGACCGAAAGCCTCGGCAGGAGTCCAGTAGTTCTGGCACTGGCTGATGGAGGTCTGTACTGTTGCGTACTGAGCCTGCAGTGCAAGAGCGCCGATTGCGATGTTGGAGTTCATAGTCTCGGTATCGTTTGCGAGTTCAACGTTTGTGGGAGCGAAGGAGCGCTTCTCAAATCTCAGCTTCTGGTTATCCTTGTTGGTGAGCCATTCAGCGAGAGCCATTGCATCGAGCGGATTCTTTGTCTCGGAGTTAACGCCCATGATCTTGAAGTTTGCCATACTGCCCATCTGAACGGTTTCGCCGTTGGAGAGTGTAAATTCAGGAAGTTTTGTAGCTGCATAGTTGTCACCCAGAGAAGCCTGTATCTCCGCAGCGTTCCATGTACCGGAAACAGCAGCTGCGAGGGTTCCGTCCGCGAAGCCTGCCTTTACGAGCGAATCATCAAAATTAGAGCCGTACTTGGGGTTGTTCACAAGATCAATGAGGTACTCGCCGACCATATAGCCGCGCTCGTTGTTGAAATCGCACTGTGTGGGATCGGTTCCATCTTCGCCGAACAGCTTGCAGCCTGCACCGAAGAAGAATCCAGACTGATACCAGCCGTCATCTGTATTGAAAGCAAAGTTTGTGGAAACGCCCTCTATATCCTTGCTCATGATACCCTCGATGGACTTTACATCGTCCTCGCTGAGCTTGGACTTGTCATAATACATGAAGTAGGTATCGGAAACGTAAGGATAGCCGTAAAGCTCATCGTTGTTGGAAGCCGCTGATATTGACGCTTCTGTGTTTTCAGCTATTATCTGATCCTTATTCTTGGTGACTCTGTAGAGCGCTCCTGCATCAACCAGGATCGCAGTCTGATCGGAAGCGAATGCGAATACGTCTGCGGCTGCGGAGATATCCTTCAGTACTTCCTTCTGCGCGTCAGCCTCGCTGACAACGCCATAGGTAAATGTGTACTTCTTATCGGGATTTGCGGCTGCAAATGCGTCGCACATCTGCTTTAACATCTCCTGATCCTCCTGGGATCCCCATACAGTGAGGCTCACCTCTCCGGAACCGGTTCCGTTATTCTCTGCGCCGCCGTTGTCCGTTGCGGAGCTGCTGTTCGCTGCGGAGCTGCTGTCCGCGCTGCTTCCTGCGGAAGAGCCTCCGTTGTTGCTGGAGCAGCCTGCGAACATTACGCCTGCCATTGCTGCGGCTGTGATGGCTGTCATGATCTTTCTGATCTTCATAATAAATTCCTCCTGAACTTTTCGTTCGTATTGCTCATTTCGAAACTCGCATTTTGTTTCGAAACAAAGCTTCTGAAATATTCACTCGCAGCATCTGCATGACTGCGAGTGAACACTACGGCGTGTTTCGAAATCATTTTGTTTGATTCGAAATCTTGATTTAATTATAACAGAAAAAAATGTTTTGTCAAGCGATTCTGCACAAAAAAACCTCACAATTGCCAAAACTATTGTAAATTCGGCACGATAAACAAATCGCACCATGGCGTATTTGTGAATTATGGCAACGTTTCCGGTGAAACGCGCGTTACACCGCATTGTATTACAAGGAAACCTTTCCGATGTGCCAGATATCGTTCGCATATTCGGCGATGGTGCGGTCTGAGCTGAACTTTCCTGCGCTGCATATGTTCAGCCAGCACTTCTTTGCGAAGGCAAGGCTGTCGCGGTAATCGCGGTTGGCAGCGAGCTTCGCGTCAACGTAGCTCCTGAGGTCGCCGAGCAGGTAGTAGTGATCCGGAACATGCCAGCTTGCGCCCTCCATAAGCGCGTAATACAGTTCGCGGAACGCTCCGGTGCCGCCGTCGGAAACGGTACCATCGATAAGAGAGCTTACAACGCGCTTGATCTTCGGGTCAGATTCGGCGATATCACGGGGAATGTAACTCGGCATAATACGCTCGAGCTCCTCGACGGTAGCGCCGAAGATATACTCGTTTTCTGCGCCGGCTTCCTCCGCTATCTCGACGTTTGCGCCGTCAAGCGTGCCGAGAGTTACTGCACCGTTGAGCATGAATTTCATGTTGCCGGTACCGGAAGCCTCGGTTCCCGCCGTGGATATCTGCTCGGAAATATCAGCCGCAGCGACCAGCTTCTCCGCATAGGATACGCGGTAATTGCTTACGAATACGACGTTCAGCAGATCCTTTGTCGCAGGGTCGGAATTGACCAGCTTTGCGACCTCGTTAATGTACTTGATGATGCCCTTCGCGCGGTAATATCCCGGCGCGGACTTTGCTCCGAAGATGAACGTAGTCGGTGTGAAATCCTTTAAATTGCCGTCCTTGATCTCATAGTAGAGGTAGAGTATCGAGAACGCGTTGAGAAGCTGGCGCTTGTACTCATGCAGGCGCTTTATCTGGATATCGAAGATGTGACCGGGGTCAGTCTTCACGCCGTCCGACTTCTCGATAAACTCCACAAGCTGCTGCTTCTTGGTTTTCTTTATTTCCATGAAGCGGCGGAGCACGCTCTCATCATCGGCGTACTTCTTCAGCTCCTTGAGCCTGTCGAGGTCGGTCGCCCAGCCTTCGTCACCCAGCAGTTCAGTGATGAGCGCGGAAAGCTCGCGGTTGCAGAGAGCCAGCCAGCGGCGCTGTGTGATACCGTTGGTCTTGTTCTGGAAGCGCTCCGGATACAGCTCATACCACTCCTTGAGCACAGTCGTGCGAAGAAGGTCGGTGTGGATAGCAGCAACGCCGTTGACATAAGACGAACCAAACACCGCGATATTCGCCATGTGAACGGTGCCGTTCTTTATCAAGCGCATAACAGCGCGCTTTTCCTGGGGAACTCCGCGGCGGTGCATTTCGGATTCGAACGCCTCGCTGAGCATGATAATTACATTGTACACCTCGGGGAGTATCTTCTCGATGAGGCGGCTGTCCCACTTCTCAAGAGCCTCCTGCATGATGGTGTGGTTGGTGTAATTGAACACGCGCTGCGCCGCGCTGAAAGCCTTGTCGAAGCTCCAGCCCTCGTCGCGCATTACAATGCGGATAAACTCCGGTAGCGCAATAACGGGGTGGGTGTCGTTCATCTGAATGCAGTTGTAGTCCGCGAAATTGTCCATCATCCCGAACTGCTTCTTATGCTTTCTGACGAGGTCGGCGACTGCGGCTGCGGAAAAGAAATATTCCTGCTTTAAGCGGAGCAGCTTTCCTGCCTCGGTCTCGTCGTTCGGATAGAGCACGCGGGAGACGTCCTCGGCTGCGCGCTTCTTCTCGCCGGCTTCAGTGTACCTGCTCTGATTGAACAGGTCGAAATCGAACTCGTCGTCGGTCTCAGCCTGCCAGAGGCGCAGCGTGCCGACATTCTCAGTGCCGTAGCCGATGACCGGATAGTCATACGGAACTGCGTTCACATCGCCGTCAGCAAAGTGGACAACAACTTTCTCCTGCTCGCGCCGAATGCTCCACGGGTCGCCCTGGCGCTGCCAGTTGTCGGCGGTCTCCGTCTGGAAGCCATTCTTGATACCCTGCTTGAACAGTCCGTACTTGTAGCGTATTCCGTAGCCGTCAAGCGGAAGGCCGAGCGCCGCAGCGCTGTCCAGGAAGCACGCTGCAAGTCTGCCCAGACCGCCGTTACCGAGCGCAGCGTCCTCTATCTCCTCGAACTCGTTTATATCCGCGCCGAGCTCCTTCAGACACTCGGCTGTGGTGTCCAGCAGATCGAGGCACAGCAGGTTATTGTACACCGCTCTGCCTACCAGGAACTCCATTGAAAGATAGCTTGCCTTGCGTGCCTTGTCATGAGCCGCGCGGCTCTTCTCCCACGCCGGGGACAGCTCCTCCATAACAAGCCCGGAAACCGCGCAGTGAAGCTGCTCAGGAGTAAGCTCCTTCGGCTGTGCGTTGTACTCCTTCTCGCAGCGGGCGGTCAGTTTTTCCTTGAAATTCTCGATTTTCATGTGGTGGCTCCTTTCGTTACTTCTTATTCTTACGCTTTACGGGCGGTTTTCTGTTGGTTATTTCGGTCAGGCGGTTCAGGTACTCGGCGTTTTCGTCGGTGAAGTCCTCCCTGAGAGTCCTCCAGCGCCAGTTATTGCCCACCGTGGAGGGAACGTTGATACGCGCTTCCGTTCCGAATCCCTGAAGCTCCTGGATAGTCGTCATGGCGATGTCCGCGGTGCTTTTCCATGCGATGTCGATGAACGCACGGGGAAGCTCCGCTGCCTTTCTGATCCCGAGGTACTCCTTTACGAAGCGCTTTGTATTGCGGTCAAGGTCGTTGAACCAGCCCGCCGCAGTGTCGCTGTCGTGGGTGGATGTGTACACCGCGCAGTTCTGCGATTTGTAGTTCTGCGGGAGGTACTCGCTGTCGCCGGAAGGGTCGAACGCGAACTGGAGCACCTTCATTCCCGGGTACGCCGCCTGTCTGAGCAGCTTGCGCACCGGCGGAGTGATGATACCGAGATCCTCCGCGATAATGCCGCCGTTTCCGGTCTCCTGCTTTATCACGCGGAACAGGTCGTACTTCGGACCTTCGCACCACTTGCCGCCGTGGGCGGTCTTGCTTCCGAACGGTATCGCATAGTAGCTGTTGAAGCCGATGAAGTGGTCGATGCGCACGATGTCGTATATCTTCTTTGCAAAACCTATTCTGCCGACCCACCAGCGGTAATTGTCCTGCTTCATTCTGTCCCAGTCGTAGATAGGATTGCCCCAGAGCTGGCCGTCAGCGGAAAAAGCGTCCGGCGGGAAGCCTGCTGCCACAATCGGGACTCTGTCGCTGTCAAGCTGGAACAGCTCCGGCTGACACCAGACGTCCGCGCTGTCAAGGGCGCAGTATATCGGGATATCGCCGATTATCTCAATGCCGTTGTCGTTGGCGTATTTCTTGAGCTTATGCCACTGCTGGAAGAACTTGAACTGCAGGAAGATGTAGAAATCCATCTCGGCTTCGTATTTCTTCTCCGCGGACTTCACCGCAGACGGCTCGCGAAGGCGAAGGGGCTTTTCCCACTCGCTCCACGCCTTCCCGCCGTGGGCGTCCTTGAGAGCCATGAACAGCGCGTAATCGTGAAGCCACTTGTTATCATCCAGGAACGCGCGGTATTCTCCGGAAACGTTACCATTCCTCTGCAAAGAAAAGCGCCTGTAAGCGTGCTTCATCACCTTGTAGAACTGCTCGTACATCGTGGCGTAATCAATGTAGCGCGGATCCTCGCACCACTTGATGTTCTCGTACTCGCTCTTTTTTAGCAGACCTTCCTCGGCAAGCACGTCAAGGCTGATGAAATAAGGGTTCCCGGCGTATATTGAGAAGCTCTGGTACGGGGAATCGCCGTAGCTGGTTTGGGAAAGCGGCAGTATCTGCCATACGCTCTGACCGGATTTTTTAAGGTAATCTACAAAATCGTACGCCTCCCTGCCCATGGAGCCTATGCCGTAATCATTCGGCAGAGACGCTATGTGCAGGAGTATCCCGCTTTTTCTCATTCGTTTACCTCCGTTCGTTTCATGCAGACGGAATCCCCCGCCTTATACTGTGCGCGAAGCGTCACGTGACTTGCTTCGGCGCTGTTTTCGATCATGTTCACCAGCATTCTCACCGAAAGGCTCGATATCTGGTGTATCGGCTGTGAAAAAGTAGCAATTCTCGGGTTAGTGAAATCCGCGATATCAATGCCATCGAAGCCGACGACTGAAATATCCTGCGGAACCCGCTTCCCCATATCAAGGAACGCCCTGACAGCTCCGACAGCGATAATATCGGACATCGCGAACACAGCAGACATATCCTTGCAGCGATGAAACAGCGCAATAGCCGCCTCGTAAGCCGAGGAGAACGTATAACTGCACTGTTCGCACACCGGAGTCTCCGCTCCGTGCTCCGCGCATGTCCGGGCGAATCCGGAATAGCGCAGACCCGATGGACCGGAATCCAGATCGCCGCCTAGGATCCCTATGCTTCGGTGTCCCAGACGGAGAAGTTCCTCAGCGGCCATCCTACCGCCGTCAACGTCATCAACGCTCACTGATGAGAGATTAGCAAAGCCAAGCTCCTTCGCGCTTGCGGTGCTGAGCACGCAGGGAACGCTTATACCAGCGAAACTCCTGCGGAAGTTCCTGATATCGCCGCCCAGGAAGATAATCCCGGCAGGCTTCTGCTCAACGCAGAGCTGCGCAGCGGTCTGAACCTCGTCCTCCTGCTCGTCGATGTAGTTGACTACAAGCTGTAGTCCCGCACTTTCCGCTGCGGTCTGTATCTGCTCGATAAGCGGCGAGAAAAACAGGTTGCTGCTTCCGTTGACTATGAGCAGCACCGAATTTGGAGCGGTCTGGCGCATTCTCCGCGCGTTCCCGTTCGGGGTGTAGTTGTACTTCTGTATCACCTCGTTGATGCGCGCGCGGGTCGCATCGCTTATCTCGCTGCTGCCATTGAGCGCCCTTGATACTGTGCTGACCCCACATCCTGCAAGCCTTGCTATGTCCTTTATAGTCATGCTGTCACCCCGTTCTACGATTTGCCGAAAACGTTTCCGACGATTCTGATTTTAACATATAATTTCAGATTTTTCAAGCCCTTCTGCGAAATTCCCTTTATTGCACAAAGTTTCGCTGCGTGTTTCGGAAACCCTCACAATACACCTTAGGAGCTGTTTTTTCTCTATGGCGGTTCAGGACAGCAACAACGCGGCTGGCGCACGGAATCAATTCCGAAGCATGGTTATGCTGTCATCAGGCGCAAAAAATCGGGTCTGCGCCAGCAAACCCGATCCCGTATTTATTTGATTATCCCGTTGATCCCCCTGGCAATGCGCTGCGGGACCTTACTGAAATGCCCGCCGGATTCGTGGACAAAAACCGTCTGCGTGACCTCCGGGGAACGCTCCGCCAGCCGTTTGACTTCCATAGTAGTCTGCTCGACCTGAGCCATCAGCGGATCGGGGGAGTTCTTCTCCTTTCCGCCCAGGCTGAGGAATATCCTGCCCCTGAGCGGGTGAAGCCGCTGGAACTCAAGCCAGCCCGGAAACCATGTCGACCCTGAGCAGCTTGCGGCGCCGCAGAGCCGCGGTTCGTCCCAGAGCGCGTCCGCGTAAAGCGCGAACAGACCTCCCAGTGAATAGCCGCAGAGGTACACGCTGCCGAACCTCCCGAAGCGCTTTTCAAGCTCCGCCGTGAAATCCGGCAGGAACGCAAGCAGGCGTTCAGCACCGCCGCTGAAGCGCCGCCCGCCGGAGCTTGCCTCCCACGGGGAATAGTCCCTGTCCCAGTCTATTTCGCCAAACTCCGCGAGAACGCAGCGGCAGTCCGGAACAAGCCCGCAGACCTCGCGGAAAAGCTGCTCGTCAAATCCACTGAACAGCATCACCAGTACGTCCCCGCTGCCCTCCGCGCGGCAGGAGAAGCCGTCAAGCACGAATTCCGTCATGCTTTGTGGACGTACATTCTCGACGGCTCATCGTCGCCTTCCTGAGTCACCGGGCAGAGGTACTCCCAGCCGTAGCGCTCATAGAACGAATCGTGGCTTGTCAGGAGGTACAGCGCGTCTATCCCACCGGATTTCATATCGTCGGCAACGAACCCGAGCAGCCTCCCCGCCAGACCCTGACAGCGGAAATCAGGCTCTGTGAATACTGCGCACACGTTCGGCGTGAGGTCGGTGCGGTCGTGGAAATCGTTGGCGATAACGCCCATTCCCGCCGCGATACGGTCTCCGTAAAGCGCGAGGTACCACTGCGGAACCGCGCCTTTTCCGGACATGGCTTCCTCCATGCTCTCAAGATACGCCTCATACGGAATTCCCCATTTTTCGTGGAACCACTCCGCTGCGGCAGTTTTCAGCTCCGGGCGCTCCGTGATGCGGATAATGTCGAAATTCATACCAGTATTCCTTCAAGGTGGTCAAGCTCGTGCTGTATTATCTCTGCGGTTATTCCATCGTACTTCCTGCGGCATTTGTTCATACGGAGATCCTGGAATTCCACCTCGATCGCCGCATGGCGCGTGACGTCCTGAGCGCCCTCGTGGCACAGACAGCCCTCCTTGATGGTGTATGTCTCGGGGCTTGCCCATTTGACCTCCGGGTTCAGCATAACAACGTATTTGTTGACATCCTGGAATACGATAATACGCTTGAGCACTCCTATCATATTCGCCGCCATGCCTACGCATTCTTCAGCGTGGGCGGCTATGGTCTCTACCATGTCCTGCGCCGTTGGAAGGTCGCTGCGGTCAGCCGGCGCGGATCTCTGGCTGAGCAGGAACTTATCCTTTACTATCGGACGTACCATATCATGTCCACCTTTCCTTGAGTTCAAATCTTATGCTCTGGGTTTTAAGCCCGCTTCCGCCGAAATACAGGCGTATCGACATGAAGTTTGACAGGAATTTCACGTCCTTGGTCTGGGAAACCGGAGCTCCGCCGGTTCCGTTGAACGTGAACGTACCGCAGGGACTTCCCAGCGCGAATATGGACACGGAAGTCTGCGCAAGCTCGGAAAGAGTGCTGGACGCTGTCAGCGTTACCTTATACACGCCCGGTTTAGAGACATTCAGACCGAACGCGTAGCTGCTGCCCTTTTCAGTGGTGATCCCAGCGAGATCAAGGGTGAGATCCTCGTCGATATCGTGGAACTCGATATCCGTGGAATCAACGTCGCCTGCGTCAGCGGGACGGTTGATTATCTCGGTCTCGTCGTCGCAGCCCATTACGCGCTTCATCGCGTGGGTAGTCGTCAGGAAGCGCAGAATGTTCATCGCATTGCGCTGTAATTCCCCGCGGGTGAGTTCGCCGGATTTCAGGCTGTCAAGGGTGTTGTCATTGCATGCGGCTCCGTCCGCAGTTACCATGTACACGTCGTTCTGAGCCATCGCCATTGCCGCAAAATCCGACTTGTCAGGAGCCTTGCCGCGGCGGTTGATGTTAGCCCACCAGTCGGTCATTGTGAAGCCGTCGAAGCCCCAGTCATCGCGCAGTATTCCGGTCACGAGACCGTAGTTTCCGGCGGTCCACACGCCGTTCACCTGACCGTAGGTCGTCATGACGGACTTCGCGCCGCCCTTCTTTACCGCCTTTTCGAATCCGCGCAGGTATATCTCACGGAGCGCACGCTCGGAAATAACGCTGTCGAGGAAGTGACGGCGGGTCTCGCGGTTGTTGCCGCAGAAGTGCTTGATCGTGCCCTCAGCTCCGGTGGAGTGCAGACCCGCAAGCTCTGCGGAAGCCATCTCGCCGGTGAGGTACGGGTCCTCGGAGAAGTACTCGAAGTTCCTGCCGTTGAGCGGGTGGCGGTGGATATTCATGCCCGGGCCAAGCAGGCAGTCCACCTGATTTGTGTGCATTTCAAGCCCCATGAATGTAAACAGCTCCGTCATGAGCGGGCGGTCAAACGTGGAGGCAAGCAGCGTTCCGTTAGGCAGGCTGAACGCCTTCGTGCCGCAGTCGAGACGCATTCCGGAAGGACCGTCGTCGCAGCATGCGCAGGGGATACCCAGCGCGGTCAGCGTATCGGAAACGCCGCCGAATGCCGCCGCTGTTCCCGCAGTGACCTTCGGGGAGCCCATGCCCTCGCCGCGTATAATGCAGGAGAGGTCGTAATCAGTGAGCTGAGCGGTGAATTCCTCAAGCGTGTTCTTTCCGTTCACTACGTCGGCAAGGCGTATTCCCCTGTCGCCGGTCTGGGGAATCTCGGCGGGGAGCTTCGCGTGGTCGTGCGGGAATGCTTCCCCGGTGAGCGGAACATCTTCAAATTCCGGCTTTCCGCCGGAGTTCACCATGCGTTTGAATGCGGTAAGCGGCCCCAGCGCGGACTTGCACTGCCTTACGACGGTTTCAGGAAGCGTCAGGCTGTACGCCTCGGAAGCGCTGCGGACGTCGGCGCCCGCGTAGAAAACATAGCCGCCCTGTTCGAGTATCCACGCGGATTTGTGCCCGGTAACTCCGGAATCATCGTAGGAAGCGACGCTCTCAAGCGGTATCTCAAAGCTGAGGGTCTGGCTCTCGCCGGGCTGGAGAGTGCGCGTCTTATCGAAGCCGCAGAGCACCCTTGCGGGCTTTCCGAGCTTCCCCTGCGGCGCGGAGCAGTATATCTGCACGACTTCCCTGCCGGGGGCGCTTCCGGTGTTCTTTACGTTCACGCTTCCGGTGACCTTATCGCCGTCAAGCCTGAAATCGGAAGCAGCGATGTCAAAACTTGTGTATGACATTCCGAATCCGAACGGGAAGCGCACCCTGTCCTTCGCGAATGTCTCGAAATAGCGGTAGCCTACGTAGATATCCTCGCCGTAGCAGTCCATATCGCCGCTTCCGAAGAACTTATCCGAGGGGTAGTCGGAAATTTCGTATGCGATGGTGTCCGGGAGCTTTCCGCTCGGGGAAACCTCGCCGGTAAGAACCGCCGCGGTTCCGGCGCCGCCGACCATTCCGCCCTGCCATACGTACATTACCGCGGAAACCGGGTACCTGTCCATAAAGCTCATGTCGATAAGCCCGCCCGTGTTCAGCAGGACAACCGTCTTGTCGAACGCGGAGGTCACGCGCCGGAGCATGTCCTCCTCCAGGTCGGAGAGCAGGAACGCGCCTTTTTCAAGCTTGTTGTCCATCTCCTCGCCGGCGGTGCGCCCGATGATGACTATTGCAGCGTCGGCACGGGAAGCCGCGCCGCCCACCAGCTCGTCGGTAAGTGGCATCTCCTTCTGAGACCACGGCTCGCCGCCCCAGCCCTCGCCGTAATCGAAGGGGTTCTGTTCGTCCCATTCGCGGTAGGCGTTCAGAAGCTGCTCGTCAAGCTTGTAGCCCGCGTCGAGCAGTCCGTCGGTTATCCCGATAACCTTTGAAACGTTCACCATGCCGCCGCTGCCGGTTCCGCTCTTGTAGTAATGGAGCTGTATCCTGCCGAATACCGCCGCAGTCCCGCCCTGCTTCAGAGGCAAAGCTCCGTCGTTCTTCAGCATCACAATGCCGCCGGAGACCGCTCTGGCGGACGTTTCAAGGTACTTATCCCAATCGAGTGTTCTTTTCATATTGCCGCTCCTTTAAATATCATCTGCCGTCGAAAAGCCCGCCAAGCGCACCTATCTTGCCCTTGAGCTCGTCGACGTTCACCTTAGACTTAACGCCGTCGACTATCTGCTTTATAACGTCGTCGGGAAGGGCTACGCCGAGGATACCCTCAACGGTCTTTATCGGGTCCTTCTGGAACTTTGAAGCGATGTCCGGATCGATCTTCACCTTGTTTACTATTTCGTCGATCTTTGCCTTGATATCCATTTCGATTACCTCGTTTTCGTCATTACTGCCGCTGTGCGGTGTTGATTTCAGTATAGCATAACTTCGGCAAAATATCAAGAGGTATGCATTAATGAAACGCCGCAGGATTTTTTGGGGAAAATCACTTGCAATTGTGCGCATATCTTGTTATAATAAGAATAATAGTACTTTTCAGAAAAGAGGAATGACTTTGGATATTTTGGACATGATAGCGGCCGCTCCGCGGGTATTTATGTCGATAACCATACCGGACGTTATAGATATAATCCTGCTGACCCTGCTGCTCATCGCGGTCATAAGGTTCATGAGCGAGACCCGCGCCACTCAGCTGCTTAAAGGTATCGGGCTGATAGCGCTGCTTTATCTGCTGGTATGGCTGGGTCAGCTCAAGGTCATGACCTACCTGTTTCAGAACTTCTTCCTGCAATGGGGTCTGGTCGCGATAGTCGTGGTATTCCAGCCGGAGATACGCCGCCTGCTTGAGAAGGTCGGAACAACCGCAAAGGTCAGGATACCGTTCCTTGCGTACTTCGAGAAGGCTGACGCGCAGAAGGTCATTGAGCGCGACACGGCTATAACCGCGATCTCCGACGCATGCGAAAGGCTCAGCCGCACCAAGACAGGCGCGCTCATAGTTATCGAGCGCCAGACGAAGCTCCAGAATATAATCGAAAAATCCACGATCGTTGACGCAAAGCCCTCCCCGGAGCTTTTCTGCAACCTGTTCTTCAACAAATCTCCGCTCCACGACGGAGCAATAATAATCCGGAACAACAGGATATACGCGGCTGGGTGCTTCCTGCCGCTGCCGGAGCAGCAGGGCCGCGAGTACATCGACCCGGAGCTTGGCTCACGTCACCGCGCGGCGATAGGAATGTCAGAGAACTCCGACGCGGTGGTCATCATCGTATCCGAGGAAACCGGAGTTGTTTCCGTGGCAAAATCGGGACAGATAATCCGTTCGATCAACGAATACAACCCCAAGGAATGGCTGCTGAAGATCCTGCGCGACGAAATGCCGCTCCCCGCGCCGTCAAAGTCAAAGGGCAGGAAGAAAAAGCAGTCCGACAGCAATGAAAACGAGGTGGAAGAATGAGCAGCTTAAACGACAGCAACGATACTCAGGAGGAGCTTTCCGCTGAGAAAAAGAAAAAATTCCATCTGGTAGGGCTTCTGAAGGGGCTTGCGAAATTCTTCTTCGGAAACGTCTGGATAGTGCTTATAAGCGTTATTCTGGCATTTGTCGCATGGTTCGCTATCTCCGTAAACGAGTTCCCCGAGATAGACAAGAGCCTCATCGGAATACCTATAGAAGCCGAACCCACCGACTTCATGAAGTCGAACAATCTCCAGATAATCGGCGACTACACCGGCACCACGGATATCCGCATAAGCGGCAAGCGCTACGATATATCCGACCTGAAAGCCGAGGACTTCACAGCCGCGCTCGACCTCACGAACGTCCGCCGCGCAGGCACCTACGACCTTTCAGTAACGATAGCCTGTAAGAATGACAAGGTGGAATACAGCCTTGTCGAAAACACACAGATGGCGGTAACGATAACCGTTGACGAGATAGCTGCACGGGAGTTCCCGATAACCGCAAGCGCGCCTGACATCAGCCTGCCGGAGGGCTACTACGTGGACGAGATAACCTCCAACCCGCCGACAGTCACAATAACCGGCTCGGTTTCCGTGCTCGATGAGATAAACCGCGTAGAGGCGAACGCTTCCTATGACGGCTCCACGCTTGAAAGCCACGAGGTCAAGACCGATCTCACCATCTACAAGAACAACGGTTCGCGCCTTGACAACTCCACCGTTAAACTCAGCACCGACAATGTTCTTGTGAACATTCCGATACTGATACAGAAGGAGCTTCCGCTGAAATTCCGGTTCACCGGCGTTCCGCAGAACTTCGACATTGATACTCTGAAATACACCATGCAGCCTCAGTCCATCATGGTAGCGGCTCCGGACGGAAGCATAAACAACCTCAGCGAGCTTGAGCTTGAGGATCCGATAAACCTCACGGACATCAGGATCAATCAGACCGTTTCCACCGTTCCGATAAAGCTCCCCGAGGGCTACAAGAACCTCTCAGGAATAAACAGCGTCCGCATTACATGGGATATCGCTGATTACAGCAAGCTGGACTTCCCGGTAAGCAACATCACCATCGTGAACGAACCGGACAACATGGACGTAAGCGTAATAACAAGAGAGCTGACCCTTACGGTTATCGGTCCCTCCGAGGATATCAGCGCGCTGTCCTCCTCGGACTTCTACGTTACCGCAAACCTGCTGTCAACGTCACTGCACGACGGTTCGCAGGACGTTCCGGTATCCATCATAATCAGCGGTTCCAGCGGAAAGACCTGCTGGGCTGTCGGAAGCTACAAGATAACCGTCAGCGCAGTCACCACATCAGTTAACGAGGAATAAATGGCAATAATCATCTCACAGATAAAGACCACCCTTGACGAGCCAAAGGACAATGCCGTCGCAAAGGCATTGTCCCTGCTGCGCCTGAGCCGCGCCGAGACCGCCTCCGCGAAGCTCTACAAATCCTCCGTGGACGCACGGCGGGATATCTGCTTCGTGAACTCGGTTTACATCGCGATGAAAGACCCCGCAAAGGAACGCAGACTCGCAGAAAAGCACCAGAACGTCCGGCTGTACGAGCCGGGGGCGCTGTCGTTCACCCGGGGAAAGGAGCGGCTTCGTGGGGACGTCTATGTTGCGGGCTTCGGACCCGCGGGAATGTTCTGTGCGCTGACCCTGTGCGAATTCGGCTACAGGCCGGTCGTGCTGGAGCGCGGCGCGGATATGGACAGCCGTATCCGGGCGGTGGAGGGCTTCTGGGCAGGCGGAGCGCTCGACCCGTCCACCAACGTGCAGTTCGGCGAGGGCGGCGCGGGAACGTTTTCCGATGGAAAGCTCACCACCCGTATCGGCGACCCGCTCTGCTCACGGGTGCTGGAACGCCTCGTGGAATTCGGCGCGCCAGAGGACATACTGACCCAGGCGAAACCGCACATCGGCACGGATAAGCTCCGCAGAGTTGTAAAGAACCTGCGCAGCCGCGTACTGGAGCTGGGAGGCGAGGTGCGTTTCCTCTCGCCGCTTGAAAGCCTGGAGCTGCATTCGGGCAGAGTGGACAGCATACGCGTCAACGGCGCGGATATCCCATGCGGAGCGCTGGCTCTGGCGGTGGGGCATTCGGCGCACGATACGTTCAGAATGCTGCACGGAAAGGGCGTAACGCTCGTTCCCAAGCCATTTTCGGTGGGCGCGCGTATCGAGCATCTGCAGGCGGACATCGACCGTGCGCTTTATGGGAAATACGCCGGGCACCCTGCGCTCCCGCCCGGGGAATATCAGCTCTCCTACCACGATAACGGCCGCGGAGTTTATACGTTCTGCATGTGCCCCGGCGGCTACGTCGTGGCTTCGGCGAGCGAGCCGGGCACGGTAGTCACCAACGGCATGAGCTACTTCGACCGCGCGGGTAAAAACGCCAACAGCGCCGTGCTGGTCTCCGTGGCTCCGGAGGATTTCGGCGGAGGTCCGCTTGGCGGCGCGGAGTTCATTCACCGGCTGGAGGAAAAAGCGTACCAGCTCGGGCGCGGCGGAAAGGCTCCGGCGGCGCTCACCCGGGAGTTCGTTTCCGGCGGAAACAGCTTCACGCTCGGCAGAGTCGACCCGACTTACTCACTCGGCGTAGAGCCTGCGGATTTGAACGAGCTGTTCCCGGAGTACGTCAGCCAGCCGATGAAAAACGGGCTGAGATACTTCGATCGGCGCATACCCGGATTCTCCGACAGCGACAGCGTGCTGACCGCGATAGAGACGCGCAGCAGCTCCCCGGTAAGGCTTCCGAGGAACGAAGCCGGATCAGCGGAATGCGCGGACAATCTGTTCCCGTGCGGCGAGGGCTGCGGCTACGCCGGAGGTATCATGTCAGCGGCGGTGGACGGAATAAAGACCGCCGTGCGGATAATGGAAAGATTCGCTCCGTCGCAGGCTGAATAATTCCCGCAGATAAACGTAAAATAACCCCCGAAAGGTCGTTTCGGGGGTGTTTTTATGGGCGGATATATCATAGTGGCGGGCGGAGAAACGCTCCCGGAAGGATTCCAGGGCGTTCAGGCTTCCCGGGCGGAACTTATCGACTGCGCCAAGTGCGCCGTTATAGTGTGCGACGGCGCCGAGGTCCCGCGCGTAGTCCGGGCGGCGGGAGTTATGATAAACGGCGACAGCGCCGTAGTACCTTCGGAGCGCGTCAGCGGAGTGCAGCTTATAACCTGCGGGCGCGGCGTGAAAAACACGGTCAGCGTCACCTCCGACGACGGAGAAACTCTGACCCTCGCGCTCAACCGCGCCGTAGAAACGCTGTCCGGCGTTTGTGAGCCTATGGAGCTTCCGGTGCGGCGGCGCGGCAGGTCGGATTTCATGTGCATGGCTGAATTCGCCGCCGCGATACTTCTGGACGAAATCGGGCAGTGATACAATACAGGGTGCGGATATTCCGCACCCTGTGTTTTATTCGTTTTCCCTGAGCTCGTCAAGCTCCCCGCGTATCGGAACAAACATGAACTTCTTGTTCTCAGCCTGCGCTTCAAGCTCGGAGTGCGCCCCCATGCTGAGCCACACCAGTGCAACCTCCCCGTGGAAGTACTCTGCGGCGGTCTCCGCCGCAAATATGTTGTCCTCGGTGAGACGGCAGGTTATGAACAGCACTGCGGCTGTTCCGCTGCGGCATGCCGCGCGGAGCGTTTCAGCGACGTCCTGCACCTCAAGACGCGCCGGGAATACCGACATCATATCATAGAAACTCTCGAAATCCCCCATATTGCGTATAACGCGCCGGAATTCCGGCTGGCATGCGCCGAAATCCACAAGAGCGCCGTCTCCGGACTTCACCGCCGCCATAGCAAACGCAATAGCCGCCTCGATCACTGCGTCCGCCTGCTTCATCACGGCTCCCGGGGTCGCGCCGTCAAAGCTGTAGTCGCATACTACCGCGGTCTTGTGCTCGGTCGCTTCGTCGTACTGCTTTATCATCAGGTCGTCGAGCTTGGCGGTGAGCTTCCAGTGCACAAGCTGCATTATATCGCCCGGACGATATTCGCGAACGTGCGAAAAGTCCTCGCGCTCGCCCTGAAGCAGCGGAGCGGGGTTCGAGCTGTTCTCGCTGTGAGCCTCCGCCGGGAGTTCTCCGATATCCACTCTTCTCGGCAGGAATATCAGCGTTTCTTCACTTGATATCTTCCTTGAGATACATATTATCCTGAGCGGGTCGAAAACCGATATCCGGCTTATCTCTGCGGCGTACGAGCCGCGATAGCGGTGCATTCCGGAAACTGAAATGCGGCACTTCCCGAACGGCGGGACCGCCGCATACACGCGCTTCGCGCAGAACAGACCGGTGTCGCGGTCAGGGAGATTGCACTGCAGCTCCACCGGAGCCAGCGGAAGAATGAAACGGCTGCGGACGTACAGCCATATCTCGATGTCCGTTTCCTTGGGGTGAACCTCGCGCTGCTCGATGAATCCCGCCTCGGCGGTGCGGCTCGCGATGAACGCCGCCAGAGCTGCCAGCAAGGGATAAACCGCGGCAGCAATGAGCAGCACCGACGAAATGCGGCTCTGATAAGCTATCGAGAACACCAGGAACGCCAGCGCCATTAAAATATACAGTATCCTGTTTCTTCGCATGTGAGTTCCTCGTTAAAGGCTGCGCCTTACGGGAGGGGTAACGGCGGAAACCGCGTCCTGAAGCACTGTTGTGACGTCCATGCGGCGCATTTTCATTTCCTGCCTGAGAACTATCCTGTGGCTGAAAACCGGGATCATCAGCCTTACGATATCCTCCGGCACCACGTAATCCCTGCCGTCAAGGTATGCATACGCACGGCTCGCCTGCATTATCGCGAGGGAGGCTCTCGGGCTTACACCCAGCTCCACGCCGCCGTGCGCCCTTGTCGCAGCGGAAAGCTCCGCGACATAGCGGCACAGGCTCTCCGCAAAATTCACCTGCTGAACCTCCGCGATGCACGCAGAAAGCTGCTCGGCGGTCATTACGGGTCTGACCTCGTTCGCCGGATTCTCACCGAGGCGGTCGAGCAGGATACCTGTCTCCTCCTCCACGGTGGGGTAGCCCATGCTTATCTTGATCATAAAGCGGTCAAGCTGAGCCTCCGGCAGCGGGAATGTCCCGACATACCCCTGGGAATTCTGCGTTGCAATAACGATGAACGGCTCCGGAAGCTGGTGTACCACGCCGTCGACGGTAACGCGCTTTTCCTCCATCGCTTCAAGCAGAGCCGACTGCGTTTTCGGCGAGGTGCGGTTTATCTCATCGGCAAGCAGTATATTCGTCATAACGAGACCCGAGCGGTACTCGAAACGGTTCTCCTCGCGGTTGAACATCGTGAATCCGGTGATGTCGGAAGCCATCACGTCCGGCGTAAACTGCGCCCTGCGGAATGAAAGTCCAGTTGCCTTCCCCAGAGCCATCGCAAGGGTGGTCTTGCCCACGCCCGGGACGTCCTCTATCAGGACATGCCCCTGCGCCAGCAGAGCCGTGAGAATAAGCTGCACAGCCTCGCCCTTTCCCTTTATTACTTTGGATATCTCTCCGGACAGCTTCTGCATGAGCTGCTGATTTTCGTTTGTGTAAGCCATTTATAGCTCCTTGATCTTTATTTGACCATTCTCTCCCCGCTTCCCGTATCAGAGCGCTAATACATCATCTGAAACGTTACGCTCATTGGAAGCAATGCCATGCGCGGAGTGTTTCCGCTGCACTACACCATACACCTGCAGTTTCAGGACGGGCTGCTTCTGCGCAGATATCTAATTACAGCGGTAAGCGCTGATATTGCGCGTTTTTTTATCCGTACCTGTCCTAAAGTGTATCAAATCTATTATAACACAGTTTTTATTCTAATTCAACTACTTTTCCCGGATTTTGTGTAAAAACTATATCATTTGTTTTCACTTATTCCCCGGATCAGCCTTGCCATCGGGGTGGTGTAGAAATAATTCTCCCGGAACATCTCCTCCGGAGAGGCTTCGTTCAGTATCTCGCCGTTGAAGAGCATTCCGCACATATCGGCGCAGTCGGCGGCAAGCTCGGTATCGTGGGTAACAAGAAGCACCGCGCAGCCGTCCGCCGCGACGCTCCGCAGAAGCCCGGAAAGCTCCTGTTTTGAGGCCGCGTCCATGCCCTTGGTCGGCTCGTCCAGAAGCAGCAGCTCCGGTTTCCCAGACAGCAGCTTCGCCAGAGCGAGCCGCTGACGCTCGCCACCGGAAAGATCCAGCGGATCCCGCCCGGAAAGCTCCGCCAGCCCGAAACGCTCCAGGTATTCCGCCGGAGCCTCCTGACCTGCGGTATCCTGCGTAAACAGCATGCAGGGATTCTGCGGAAGGTACGCCGGAACGAGCCCGCGCCGCAGCTTTACCCTTCCGGAAGTCTGCCGGAGCATTCCGCAGATCACCTTGAGCAGCGTAGATTTACCGCTGCCGTTGCCGCCGATGACCGCGTATATCTCCCCCGGGAATATCCGCAGCGACGCTCCCCGCAGCACTTCCGGAGCGTTCCTGCCCCAGCCTGCGCACAGTTCCTTAACTGAAACAAGCGGCTCCCCGGAGGGCGAATACTGCTTCCCGGCTTTCTGCGCGTGCTCCGTGAGATACTCACGGCAGACTGCGCTGCTCCTGCCCTCGCGGACGGATACCGGTGAAACTCCCCTGCCGCCCGCCGCCCGGAATATCCGCTGCGAAGCGGTGAGCGCCTTCTCCATCGGGTGACCTGCGGGAAGTCTGTCAGCTAGAAGCGCCGGAGCGCAGTCCGCTATGATCCTTCCCCCGTCCATTACAACTGCCCTGTCGGATATCGGGAGAAGCTCTTCAAGGCGGTGCTCGGCGGCTATGACGGTCACGCCGAAATCGCGGTTCAGCCTGCGCACGGCGTCGATGAAGTTCTGTGCGGCTATCGGGTCGAGCTGAGACGTTGGCTCGTCCAGAAGCAGCAGCTCCGGGTGGAGCACCGCCGCCGAAGCCAGGCAGAGGAGCTGCTTCTGACCGCCGGAAAGCGCGTCGGTCGGCTTGTCGAAAAGCTCCTCAAGTCCGAAGTACCCCGCCATTTCGCCGACCCTGCGGCGTATTTCGTTCCGCTCCATTCCCACGCTCTCGCAGGAAAACGCCAGTTCGTGCCACACCTTGTCGGTGACGGTCTGAGCCTCGGGATCCTGCATTACAAATCCGATTTTCGCGGCGGCGTCCCGGTCCGGCTCGCTGGTCAGCTTTCTGCCGAGGAACCTCACGTCTCCGGAAAGCTCCCCGCGCGGAAAAAGCCCCGGCTTCATCAGCCGAAGCAGCGTTGATTTCCCACAGCCGGAAAGTCCGCACAGCGTGACGAACTCCCCGGGCTTCACCGAAAGGCTGACCCCGCGCAGCGCCGCAGAGCCGTCAGGATAGCTGAATTTAAGGTCGTTTATCTGTATCATATCCACCATTCCGGGGTAAGCTCCCCGAGCGTCTTTATTTTGCCGGCGCTGTAGTCCATCATTATTTCTATGTTCCTGTAGTCCTCCGGCATAAGCTGAGTCATCAGCTCCCGGCAGGAGCCGCAGGGAGCGCCGCTGTTTCCGTCCGGCATTATCGCTATGACCTTGCTTATCCGGTGTTCGCCGTTGGTTATCATATTGAATATCGCGTTGCGCTCGGCGCAGATACCAAGCGTGCACGCCGTATCAACGCAGACTCCGGTGTATATCTTCCCGGAATCTGAAAGCACAGCCGCGGCAACTCCCCCGGCCTCGACGTATTCTGATATCCGGCGGCCGTCCTGGACTGCCCTTGCCGCGTTATAAAGTTCTTCCCATATCTTATCCATTGTTATTCTCCTTTGAAGGGGCACCGTAATTATTCCGGACGATCCAGGCTATATTTCTGTATAATATCACTGCGGAGGGCAGCAAACACAGCGCCGCAAACGCGCAGTACATTGCGATATCCGCCGCTCCGCACGGAATATCCGAAAGCGCGGGGTAAAAGTAGTATTCCCCGGCACCGAAAACTCTGAGAACAAGCGAAATTCCGGCGGCGGCAAGCACTGCCGCCATGGAAACCGCAGTGTATTCCGTGAAGCGGTAAATCGAGAAGCTGGTGCGCGGAGAAGTCCCATAGCCCCGCGCTTTCATCGACAGCGCGGAATCCATCGCGCGTTCCGCAGAATATCCCACGGAGGCAGAAAATGCACGCAGCCGTCCGCGAAGGGTCTGCGCGTTCTGAACTGCGGCGAACTCCCGGGAGGTGCGAATAAACATCGGCAGGAACCGTATAGCGCAGGACAGCACCAGCCCAGCGGCAGGAAATATCCTGCCTAAGAGCCAGATGTACTTATCGCTTGTGACGAACCGCACAGCGCAGGCTCCCCACAGGCAGACCGCCGCCAGCATTCCCCCGACGAACGCCCCGTAGCAGAGCGCCTCCAGCGTGAACGCCCGGTCGCCGACGAAAAACAGCGCGGTCTCTCCATTGTGGACGAACAGGAAGTTCGCCAGCGCCCCGGTGACAGCGACCGCTCCGAACCAGCCCGCCCCCTTCAGACCGCCGGAAAGCGCCGCAAGCAGCACCGAACCGCCCAGCGAGATCAGTACAGTCACAGGTGCCCGGGCGAATGCGGTAAATCCGAGCACCGCCAGGAGGTACAAAAAGCACACCGCAGGGTGCATTCTTTCGAGCGTCCTCAAAGCTTTTTCTCCCGTCTGAGCCAGTTTATAAGTCCCTCGCAGCCCTCGCATACGTCGCGGTAGGTGGTCTCGAACTCGCCGGTGTACCACGGGTCGGCGATGTCGCTCCCTGCCCTGCGGTCGGTGAAATCGAGCAGACGGCGTATCTTCCCGGAGTATTTCTCCCCGGCTATGCGGGTCATACTGCGGATATTCGCGCCGTCCATGCCGACCAGCAGGTCGTATTCCTCCGCGTCGGAGCGGGTCATCTGCCGGGCGCGCTTGGCTGAGAAGTCTATCCCGAGCCTCCGCAGTATCGAGGCTGTGCCGTAATGTACGGGGTTTCCTATCTCCTCGGTGGAGGTCGCTGCGGACGCCGCGGTCACTCCGGTGATTCCGCGCTTTTTCAGCATGTCGAGAAATATGAATTCCGCCATCGGTGAACGGCATATGTTGCCGTGGCAGACAAAAAGTATACGATACATTGGGTGAATTCCTTTCAGAAGGCTTTGTAATGCGCTTTATTGCCGCATTTTGCCTACTGTCAGATTTTACATAATTCCTGCTGTTTTTACAGAAACTCGGCAAATCGCGGCAAATTGCGGACGTGTGTAGTAGTCAAATAGTAGTAAAAATCAGAAGTTTTACTACTAAGGATTTTGCATGGGAAAATCAACGCTTTTATTATAACACAGATTTTTGATTTTGCATAGTACCCATGAGCATTTCCGGGATTTATGGCAAATGGGCGTACATCTCTGTACGCCCATAACTATTTTATCCCATCACTCTGAACATTTCCTGTGTTTTCTCCCCACCAAGCTTATCCATCTCCCTGCGGGCATTTTCAATCTCGGCTATCCGACCAAGTTCGTCCTGAGCGTCCTCAAGCCCGAGATGTGTGTAAGTATTCAGAGTAACACCGATGTCGCTGTGTCCCATAAGGTATTGCAGCGTTTTCGGGTTCACGCCGGATGTTGACAAAATCTGTGCAGGGTGATAATATAATATTAGGGTGTATTTTGTGATACCCAATTAATAAAACAGGAGGAAATCTATATGCTTAAAGGAAAAACAGCGATTGTGACAGGCGGAACAAGAGGAATAGGCTTCGCCATCGTTAAGGTGTTTCTTCAGAACGGAGCAAAGGTAGCTCTTTTCGGCAGTCGAGAGGAAACTGTTGACAAGGCGCTTGCGGCGCTTAAAACAGAGAATCCCTCATGGGAGGTCATTGGAATGGCTCCTGACATTACCGATTATTCAGCAATGAAAAACGCAGTAGATGAGGTCGCTGCCAGATTCGGCAAGCTTGATATCCTGGTAAACAACGCCGGAATATCCGCTCGCGAGCCATTGGCGCAGTACGACCCCGAAGCGTTCAAGAAGATAATGGAACCTTAATGTAACCGCAGTGTTCAACGGCTGCAAGGCTGCCGCAGAGCATATGAGAGAACACGGAGGCAGCATAATCAACACAAGTTCAATGGTAAGCATTTACGGTCAGCCAAGCGGAGTAGGCTACCCCACAAGCAAATTCGCCGTGAACGGAATGACCAAGAGCCTTGCAAGAGAACTTGGCCGCAGTGGAATACGGGTGAATGCTGTCGCACCGGGTGTAACAAGGACAGATATGGTCGCCGCGCTTCCCGCCGATATGGTCGAGCGTATTTCTGCGCCTATCCCGCTCGGGCGCATAGGCGAGCCGGAGGAAGTTGCGAATGTGTTCCTGTTCCTTGCAAGCGACCTTTCAAGCTATGTAACAGGAACAGTCATCTCGGTCGACGGAGCCGCTCAGACCTGATAATACCAAGGTCTTATAACAATAGTAGTACACAGGGGAAAGGCGGCTGCATTTCTCCTGTGTCTTTGTTGAAAAAAGGATTTTCCACTCTTGACAAATTTAATAAAGCGTGATATAATAGCTGGTAGTTAAGACTAACACAACCGCAGATTTGAGTTAGCTTAAACTAATACTTGCAGAAAAAGAAAGGAATACACCATGAAGTTTATAAGAAAAATGACATCAATAATAGCAGCAGGGACCATTCTCTCGGTTTCGGCGGCAGCGTCCGCTGAAAGTCCTGCAAGTGGCGATGCCGCTGGATCCGGCGTATGGACCGACATTGCAGGGGAAACCTCCACAAGCTATGACAATCTTTTTGATGTTATTCTCGACGAGAAATACTCCGACATATGGTACAAATACTGCGCCGCAGTCATGGGTGAGGACAACGCAGAAGCAGCTGCAGCTTTCTTGAAAGGCTCTATAAGCTCCGACATTTACGGTCAGGAGGCTGTCGACCATATTGCGGAAACCGGAGCCGCAGCGTTCGACTGCTGGTATATCAATGACGCAGCTCAGTTCACATTCAACAGTGACATGACAGCCACTGTCACTCTCACTGACGGTTCACAGTCCACTCACACCTACGAGTATCTCGGACAGTACAATATCGGCGACGGCGAAGTACTGAACTGGGGCGGCGTTGAAATGCCGGTCGCATTCCCTTGCGATGTATACAAGAGTACCGACAACGCGGGCGAGTTCACATATTTCTTCTTCCGTGACGACACAATGGCTGAAACCTATCACATAGAATTCCGCTACGGAAGCGACCTTGAGGAGCTTCAGGGTTACCTTAAAGGCAATTACGCATACTGGCTCAGCGCAGGAATCGACGACGCAGCCGACCTCCACACTATAGACAATTGCATTGCTCTGTTCTGCCTTGAGAATCTGGATTACTCCGAGCGTACTGATTCTTCGGCTGCGCAGGCGTCCGCACTTGAGGGCACATGGGACTGCGACCTCAGCGGCTGGGGCGAGGAATACGATGGCGTGGAGTACCATGTCACAATTGACGGAAACGGAAGCGGCGCGACATTCATGAACGGCGAGAAAACCAGCGATTTCAACGCTTATATGTATGACAGCGGCGAAAAGGGCGACGGTATCGGAACTTATGTCGCTTACGACCTTGGCACAGGCGAGGCTGAACAGGCTGAGTATTCCCTGACCATAGACGAAAACGGAAACACGGTGCTTGCGCTCACCAACGACGAGGGTACGCTCTATTATACCAAGCGCTCATCTGAGACATCGGAGGATTCCTCAGATGAGAACACCTCTAAGGGCAGCCCTGATACTGGTGCAGAGGGAGTTTCTGCGGTAATCGCACTGGCTCTCGGCGCAGGCGCTGCACTTATTATCTCCAGAAAGCGCAGCAGATAATTTATGACACTGGTTTAAGCGTTAATAAACAGAACATTAATTGGGCGTACATCTCTGTACGCCCATCACTATTTTATCCCGTCACCTTGAACATCTCCTGCGTTTTCTCCCCACCAAGCTTATCCATCTCCCTGCGGGCATTTTCAATCTCAGCTATTCTTCCGAGTTCGTCCTGCGCGTCCTCAAGTCCTAGATGTGTGTAGGTGTTCAGCGTAACGCCAATGTCGCTGTGTCCCATAAGGTACTGCAGTGTTTTCGGGTTCATGCCGGATCTCGCCATATTGCTGCAATAGGTGTGGCGGCAGACGTGCGGAGTGATACTCGGCATTTGCAGGCGGTAAATCTCGTTGTACCGATTCACCATGTGCTTTAATCGGTGTTCCCAGTGCATTGCGACCAGCGGCATTCCATTTTTATCGTAGTACAGAAATCCTGCGTACCCGTCTATTATTCGTTCGCGTTTTGGAGGTTCTCTGTCCTCAATTATGGCACGGAAGCACTCGACAACGTCATCGGTAAGCGGCAGCTTCCTTGTACCCGCTTTGGTCTTGGTCGGCTCAATATGGTAAGTGCTGTCTGAAATCCGCTGCAATTGATGGTCGATATTCAGCACTTTTTTCTGCAAATCAATATCTTGAAGTGTAAGTCCGCAGAATTCTGAAATTCGCAGTCCGGTGTGAAACAGTATGTATATTGCTTCATAATATTTGCAGTAGCAATTGTCGTCGTGCACAAATTTAAGAAACCGCCGCATATCCTCGCGGCTGATGGCTTCTCTTGTAACGCTGTCGTTGACCACGACACCCGCAAGCTGAAATCCGAACGGGTTCTTGTTCAGGATATCATCATCGACCGCCATCTGGAACGCAGGTCGCAGAATTCCTCTGACTGTTTTTACCGTGCTGTACCCTCTGCCGTCTTTCTGAAGTTTTATCAGAAACAGCTTAGCGTCCGAGGTTTTGATGTGCGAAATCTTTTTTGCGCCGAATTCCTCGTTTTTGAGAATATTCATAACGAAATTGTAGTTTGCCACCGTGCTGGGTCTGGAACCCGTTTTTGTGGAAAGATAACGCTCGGTGATCTCAACGACTGTGAGATTAAGTTTTTGTGGGTCAAGCTGCGATTCAATATCGCGCCCTATCTGCTTTTCAAGTTCGCGGAGTGATGGCGTAGCTTTCTTTCCTGCCGGAAGTTTATCCGTGGGTTCAAGCCGCCAGCTGTAAACGAATTTTGCTTTGTCGCCGACATAGTATTTGAATTGATACTTCCCATCAGCGCGGATCGATTCGCCGGCACGGAGCAGGCGGTGCTTTGAGTCGCGCCTTATTTTTCTTAGTGTTGCCATGCTTTTCTCCTCCTGAGTTCTGTGTGTTCATCAAGGTATTTTTCAAAAATCGTGCGGATAATAAGTCTGCGGTCGCCGTAAAATGCTATGAAATCAAGTTTTGTACCGCTTCTGATAAGAGCAAGGAACTTTCTGCTGCTCAAATCGAAAAGCAGAATGGTTTCATTGGGATTAAGCAAGTCTTTTTCGCCCAGTTCGATTTTCGCCATAAATTTCACTCCCTTCATGACATTTTCCGTTCAACGGTCATTACTATATATTACTCTTAATCGTAAAAATAGCAACTACTAACGGCAGAATAAATAAAATCAGATCGTAGAAGTATTGCAGAGAAACTCCTCGAATTTTGTGCGATTTATTAGGTATCTGTTTCCGCTGTAAACCGAGAACACTCCGAGGTTTTCCTCCGCCAGTCGCCTCATTTTCTTTACCCCGATGTTAAAATACTCTCCTGCTTCCTTTATTGTGAGCAGATACTTTTCTCCGGTTGTCATTTCTTTCATTGTAAATCCTCCATTCCGAACCACTACGCTGCTGTTCAAGTGACAGCAATACCGTAAGTGGTTCGCGTAAGTATGCTTTCAACTATATAAGGACAGCTATTCAAGATTTCCGAACCAAAAATAAAAAAATTTCCCGCCAAGGGAAAATCCTCAGCGGGTAACAAGAATAGATTTTTAATATAGAGATGATTCTGCAAGATTAAGCATACTAATCAAACAAATTGTCTAGCTTTGGATACAACGGCATTCCCTTTCCTTCGCGAACATCAATCTTGTTTTCTCTTTCGACTTTCTGTATCATAGTTTTTAGTGGGGATGTCTGTTTCTCAGTCATAGAACTCAAGATTTTCTTACCACTTTTGGTTTTAGCTTTTATGCGAATTGCTGCTGTAATAAGGACTTCGTCTTCACCTATCTCAGTTTGATATTCAAGATCATATCCCACACCATGCTGGCAGTAACCACCGCCGGGTTTCATATTCTTATGAGGCTTCAATATAGTTGCAAAATTAATCATTATTATCCAAGCATTCCTTTCCGGTTCTATCACGATAGAACCATACCATCCTTCTGTCGACCTCATAGTACTTGCAGTCAAAAAACTCACAGATTGCCTTTAATTCTGCTTCCGATGTAAGTTCAAGGTCTATGCACTTTTCGATTTCAGGTCTAATATAATCACTATCACTTTGAAAGCTAACCATCTGGTCAAAACAACTGCTTGCGAACTGGTAAAGCGGCATTCCCAGTCTTTCAGCAAGTTCTGCTATCATATTACAAGTATCCATCGAAAAGCCAAATTCGTTCTGTATATCTATGAATTCATCTGGAATTTCAATAAATTCTTCTCGCAGCGCTTCCTTATTCAATATTATTTCCTCCATTTCCGATACCGACTCTGTCCGTGTAACGGTCAGATTTATCCTGTTGTCAGGCGCGGACTTATTTTCTTTTAGTACTTGTTTTGGTGTGAAATCTACTATATGACGGAAATCTCTGCTCATAGCAGACTCTGCACTATAGCCAAAATCAAGAGCAAGGTGATTTAATGGATATGTAGGGTTTTCCTTTATTTTCCTACAGATGAAGAAGATTTTTCTCATTTTTATATAGAGGAAAAGACTCTCATCTAAGACTGCGTCAAAACAGTTCTTATAAAACTTTGAGTTAAACCCTGTCTGTTTACTTACTCCAAAAATTATCTCGTTGGGTTTCCATTCGATGTGCTCGTCAATATAGTCTAGAGCAATATTCAACATATTTCTGCCTGCCATATGCAAACCTCCTTTGTGTTTGTGATTTTATTATAACACACTAAAACCACTTTGTCTTAACATTTTCAGAGCACATTATGTCAATTTCTTGTTCCGAATGAAATTTAATGTCCACCAAGGAAATCAATCCAAGGTGGGCATTGCGCTGTGATTATATAGTTTTATCTGAGTAATTTATTAACACGCTTCTGCACCGCAGAATAATCATATCCTGCTGCAGTCAGTTTCTGCTTTCGTTCTGCACCATTACCCCAATCCCCACGGATAACCTCTTTGGCGAGCTGCTCAACGGTTTTCTTTACGGGGGTGGGGTTCACATATTCGCAAAAGCAAATATCTCCGTCAACGTCGTATCCGCCTATTCTGTCAAGTCCCCACTGCCACATAGTCTGACCGTAGTTGTACTTTGACGGGCAGTCAGGACTTTTAGTCCAGTGAGCAAGCCATATGTCGTACTTGCCGACAATCCTGCTCTTGTCGTAATAGTTCTCCATAAAAGACGGATTTGCGTAAATGCCGGGCTTGAATCCCGCCTGCCTTATCTTTTCGCAGAAAGCAATCGCCATCTTTGTGCGTGTGTCCGTGTTCAGTCCGCTGATCTGCTTTTTCTCCTCCATGTCGAAAAATACGGGATATGTCGGAGATAAGTTCTTGATTACCTCAATACACTTTTCAGCTTCCGTCTGTGCCTGCCCAACGTTCATTGCATAGCTGTACCAGTAAAAACCGTAATCTACGCCGTATTTCTTGCAGTCCGCCACGAACTTATCCATAGTAACATCTTTCTTGGTAGAAAACCCCGCACGGATAATCGCAAATCTCACACCCGCCTGTTTCAGCACAGGAAAGCTGATGCCCTCCTGGCAGTAGCTTAAATCAACACCTTTAATCTTCATCATCGTCCTCCTTTTCCGAGCGCTTATGCAGCTGCTCAAGCACATCTTTCAGCTTCTTAGGGACAGGCAAACCCAGGTGAGCGGCATTCTCAAGCAGTGAAATACCCTCGTTCGACAGATAGAAGAATATCACCGCAGTGCGCAGAACAGAACCAGCTCCAATAACCCGTGTGTCAAGAATATGCCCGCCGCCGACCAGAGCGAAGATAAGCACCTTTCTGCATATTCCCTTAAACCCGACTGCGCTTGACAGCTTCTTGTCCGAAATAGCGCACATCACTCCGGTTATGTAGTCGATAACCACAAAGGCAATAAGCGCAAAAAGCAAGCCATCGCTCCCTCCGAGAAACCAGCCGAGCCACCCGCCGACCGCCGTAAAAATAAGCTGAATTGTGTTCCAGAATTCTCTCATAATAAACCCTCCAATCATTCGTCAACGATATCGTAAGTTATTTTCATGACCTGCCCGTCCAGTTTTCGCACCGGCTCGGACAGGTTGTTTATGGTGGTAAGGCACAGCTTGCATATTCCAAGCGCAAAGCCGAAGAAATGCTGACTGCCACTTGAATACGGATAGTACGGCAGAATATACAGCGGCAGGTTAAGTCCGTCTGTCTTGATGATATTCGCATACGAATACAGATAACTGTTTCCATAAGTCGGAGCAGAGAACCGCATTCTGTATCTGCCGTAATCCTCGCCGCTTTTGATTATCTCAAGGGCAAGCAGTGAATAGGAAATGTTGCAGCTATCGCAAATCACAAGCGGAGTGTT
>DQFX01000009.1:0-5351 GCA_003531585.1 Oscillospiraceae bacterium
AAGAAGCAGGCGGTGTGCTATACACATTTTCACTCAAACAAGGTTTTTAGAGGTGACCTTAATTAACTGCAGTTATGACTTTTTATTGTGCGGTTATAATCACGACTGAGCAAATGTCCTGATAATTCCTATTACGAAAAGAACTATCACCATTATGGGAAGAACGCAGGTCACATAACCTCTCATAAAGTTCTTCATTTTCAGACCCTTGCCTGTGTTGGCTTCCTTGATGTAATTATCCCAGCCCCAGCCCTTTTTCAGCACGCAGAACAGTATAATTACCAGAGAACCAAGCGGAAGTATCAGGTTGCTGACGATAAAATCCTCAAGATCCATGATATTTGTTCCTTCGCCAAGCGGCTGAATGAAGCTCAGCAGATTGAATCCAAGGCTGCACGGCAGGGAGAGCACAAACAGGAGAATTCCGTTTACAATGCAGGACTTCTTTCGCCCCCAGCCGAACAGATCCTGCGTGCATGCTGTGATCTCCTCAAAAACAGCCAACACGGTAGACAACGCCGCAAATGACATAAACACGAAGAAAAGGCTTCCCCACAGTCTGCCAAGCGGGAGGTTGTTGAATATATTCGGCAGCGTAATGAAAATAAGGCTCGGACCGCTGTCCACGTCTACGCCGTACGCAAAGCACGCCGGGAATATGATAAGTCCGGAGGAAAGCGCTACCAGAGTATCCAGAATCGCAACATTGACCGATTCACCGAGGAGTGATCTTTCCTTGCCGATGTAGCTTCCGAATATCGCCATCGCGCCTATTCCAAGACTCAGGGTAAAGAACGCCTGGTTCATGGCGTTCACGATTATGGTTCCAATGCCTATTTTCTGAACATCTTCAAAATCCGGCATGAGGTAGAATGCAATTCCTTGTTCTCCGCCGGGCATGAAGAAACTGTTTATCGCGAGGATAACCATTATTCCGAGGAGTGCCAGCATCATTACCTTGGTAACACGCTCAAGCCCGTTTTTTAGTCCAATGGAGCACACCAACACCGCCGCCGCAATTACTATACCCATATAAAGTATCATCATAGGAGCGTCGGAAAGCATCTGATTGAACTTCTGGGATATCCCCGAAGCGTCCAGGCCTGACAAATCGCCAGCTGCAGTTGAAACAAAGTACCTTACCATCCAGCCGGCAACTGTTGTATAGAACATCATCAGGAGGTACCCGCCTATCATTGCTGCCTTGCCGTGTATATGCCAGACGGTTCCTTTCGGCTCCAGCTCCTGGTACATCTTGACCGGACTTTTCTGCGCCGCCCTGCCAATCGCGAACTCCATGGATAACACCGGGATTCCCAGTATAGCAAGGAATATCAGATAGATCAACACAAAAACTCCACCGCCGTTTTGCCCGACGACATACGGAAACTTCCACACATTTCCGATTCCAATTGCACAGCCGGCGCTTAACAAAATAAATCCCAGTCTGCTTCCCAATTTTTCTCTGCCCATTTTATACCTCCGCCTTTTTTCGTGTATCATTTTCATGGCGTTCCTGAACATGCAACTATACTATGATACTATTTATTTTGTCTGTTGTCAAGTAATTCAGCTAAAATAGTCTGAACAGCAGTCGCTTAATATAAATACACCCCTGAGATCATGTTCCCAGGGGTGATTGATTATGTAACGTGAATCAGTCTATATCCGATGAAATATCAATATTTTCACCTGTAAGACCTATATATGCGCCGTCGCCTGCTTCACTGGCGTCTTTATGAGCAAGAAGCCACTTGTTGCATGCTCTGAGCCATCTGTCCTCTTCGTTCTTTGGAGTTATATTGGGCATGGAGCCGTTTGTTCCCTTAGGAAGAGCAATAACCACCTTAAAGCCGTCCGACTTTTTCGCACTGCACGGAGCATAGTGCAGAGTTGTTTCGTAAACCTCAACGACCTGACCAGCCGCCGCCCTGAACGCCTTGACCTTTGAGGTATCTAATTTTCCATCAACAATATCATCAGCCTTTGCAACGAGAAGAATAAAATCATAAAGACCGATATTAAGCTCGCTATCGCGATGGTACTCAAGGCAGTTAAGCTTGGTATTATGTCCATTGCACCAACCAAGCTGGATAGGCATTCCGCCGTAAGCGTTATTTTGCAGTTCACCAAAAATCGCAACAGTTTCTAATGCGGTATCGCTCATGACGTATTCAACGCCTTCAGGCAAAGGAGTCTTTTCGTCAAGCGCTTTCATAAGTCCAGCGGTATCGTAACCCTGGAGTACCTTTCCATAGGGCGCGAATTCTTTGTCCAGCACAGAATAAATCTTCATTTCTATTATCGTCCTTTCATAGCTGATATTTAGATAATAGCACATATTATGCTTTTTGTCAATCGCTTTCATTAAATTATTTAAAGTAACCTCTAAAAAACCTATAGCAGCGCCGCACAAAACCCACAAAACGGAAATCGCGCAAGATAAGCATACAAACCAGTTGCATAGTAAAAAATGGTACAATAAAGAATGAACAAGCAAAAAAGTTTATCAAGCCCGGAGGACGAACTGTCACAGGTACGGACGAAGAAAAAAGAATTTCTGGAGCAGATAGAACGAATGGGCAGCAATGATAAAGCCGTGCTATTACAAAGTAGAGCGCGGGAATATGCCATACGACCTGAAATTAATCGCACTGCATATTTTCGCTCGCATGAGGTTTTTAGAGGCGACATTTAGGCAAGCAAATTTCCTCTGGAAAAATTCTCTGAGATGTGGTATAATTCATTTATAACCACAGCAAAGGGGATAAAATCCATGATAGATAAAATGCTGATACGCGGGGCGAAAGTCCACAACCTGAAAAACATCGACGTGGACATACCACTAAACAAAATAGTCGGAATTGCCGGAGTATCCGGCTCGGGAAAGTCGTCGCTGGCGCTCGGAGTTCTGTATGCGGAAGGTTCCCGGCGGTACCTTGACGCGCTCTCGACCTACACCCGCCGCCGAATGACCCAGGCTTCAAAGGCAGCCGTGGACGAAATACAGTACGTTCCCGCCGCGCTCGCGCTTCATCAGCGCCCGGGCGTTCCGGGAATACGCAGCACTTTCGGCACAGGCACCGAACTGCTCAACAATCTGCGGCTCATGTACTCCAGGCTTGCCGACCATCGCTGCCCCAACGGGCACTACCTCAAGCCGACCCTGGCTGTCGCAGCCGGGAAGGAACTGGTCTGCCCTGAATGCGGCGCGCATTTCTATGCGCCGTCCGCCGAGGAATTAGCGTTCAACTCCCAGGGAGCCTGCCAGAAATGCGGCGGCACCGGCAGCGTCCGCACGGTCGACCCGGCGACCCTGGTTCCGGACGATTCACTAAGTATCGACGAGGGCGCGGTTGCTCCGTGGAACAGCCTGATGTGGTCGCTGATGACCGACGTCTGCCGTGAGATGGGAGTACGTACCGACGTGCCGTTCCGGGAACTTACCGAGCGCGAAAAGGAAATAGTGTACCACGGTCCGGCGGAAAAAAAGCATATCTTCTACAAGCCGAAGAACTCCAACCAGGCGGGCGAGCTGGATTTCACCTACTACAACGCGGTCTATACCGTGGAAAACGCGCTTTCAAAGGTCAAGGACGAGAAGGGCATGAAGCGCGTCGAAAAGTTCCTGAAAGAGGACGTTTGCCCGGACTGCCGCGGAACGCGTCTTTCCCAGACTGCACGTTACCCGAAGCTGCGCAGAATTTCCCTCGACCAGGCCTGCACGATGTCTCTTTCTAACCTGGTAGACTGGGTACGCGGCGTTCCTGACAGCCTTCCCGAGGAAATGCGCCCGATGGCGGTCAGCATATGCGACTCCTTTGAAGGAACCGCAAAACGCCTGATCGACCTGGGGCTTGGATATCTTTCGCTCGACCGCTCCGCTGTTACGCTTTCCACCGGCGAACGCCAGAGAATGCAGCTTGCCCGCGCTGTCCGCAACCGGACTACCGGCGTTCTGTACGTCCTGGACGAGCCGTCTATCGGACTGCACCCGTCAAACATCGTGGGACTTACCGGAGTAATGCACGACCTGGTAGCCGACGGAAATTCCGTGATACTGGTCGACCACGACACTCAGATTTTGAAGGAATCCGACTGGATAGTAGAAATGGGACCACAGGCAGGCGCAAAGGGCGGACATGTGATCGCCGAGGGAACCGTCCGGGATATATGCGAAAATACGGCGTCACAGATAGGCGCTTTCCTTTCCGGAAAAGCGGAAACTAAGCTGCGCGAGGTCTGCGAACCTGGAGGGCTGTTCTCAGCCGGGACAATTCACCTTTCCACATCGCAGATTCACACGGTAAAGCCGCTGGAAGCCGATATTCCGAAGGGGCGGCTGACGGTTGTGACTGGCGTTTCCGGCTCCGGAAAAACCACGATGGTCCTTGAAAGCCTTGTTCCGGCTCTTGAAGCCAGGATAGCCGGAAGCACTCTGCCGGAGCATATCCTTGAGATAAATGCCGATGGCATCGAACATGTCAAGCTGATCGACGCGACTCCGATCGGGATAAACGTGCGCTCCACCGTTGCGACCTACGCCGGAGTACACGACGAGCTGCGAAAGCTCTACGCCAGGTCAGACGGCGCAAAGGAAAAGGGCTATAAGGCAAGCGACTTTTCCTACAACACAGGTTCGCTGCGCTGCCCGGGCTGCGACGGAACCGGAGTTGTCAGCCTTGACGTGCAGTTCCTTCCGGACGTGGATATCCCCTGCCCGGACTGCCGCGGCTCACGGTATGCAAGGTCGGCATATGCTGTGAAGCTTACGGACAAATCCGGCGAACAGGCTTCCCTGCCGGAGCTTATGGATATGGACGTAAACTCCGCGATTGAATTCTGCAGCGAGATGAAATCAGTCAGCCAGAGGCTCCGGGTGCTTCAGCAGCTCGGGCTTGGGTACCTCACTCTCGGCGAGGAAACTCCCAGCCTTTCCGGCGGCGAAGCCCAGCGCCTGAAACTTGCAAGCGAGATCGGCAGAACTCAGACCGACTCGGTATTCGTGTTCGACGAACCGAGTATCGGTCTGCACCCGCTTGACGTGCAGGTACTGCTCGGGGTATTTCAGGCATTGCTTGATAACGGCGCGACCGTTGTTGTAATCGAGCACGACCTCGACGTGATACGAAACGCGGATTACATTATAGACATGGGACCGGGCGGCGGAGAATCCGGCGGGCGCATAGTCGCGGCAGGTACTCCTCAGCAGATAAAGCAGAACCAAAACAGCATTACGGGAAAATATCTGTAAAATTCAAGCTCCGCGCCAGCCGGCGCGGAGCTTTCAGCTTGTCGAAAAAGTAGCTTTTGCCTGCGAAGCAGGCATTTGTAATCCGTTTTTTGCCTCA
>DQFX01000009.1:5658-18848 GCA_003531585.1 Oscillospiraceae bacterium
TGCGCGCGGCTGGGATGTTCGGCGGAAAAGTCCCAACGGGACTTTTTCGACGGTCTCTAAGCTCCGCGCCAGCCGGCGCGGAGCTTTTTATATCAGAGTTCTTTCAGATAAAAGTGATCCATCGTTCCGTGAACCACCGAGCGTGGTCTTTCAATACGCCGGAATCCCATTTTCTCGTACAGTTTCAGCGCCGTTTCGAGATTCGTGTGAGTTTCAAGATACAAATTACAGTAGCCCGCCGCTCTCGCCCAGTTTTCCGCCAGCCGGACAAGCTCCTTTCCGTAGCCTTTGCCCTTTGCCGAATCAGTAAGATAAATTGCCCGAATTATTTCAGCAAGCTGTGCGTCGTCCCCTGCTTCTATTTTTCTGTAGTTCAGCATTTTAATCCCCCACGGATACAAGAATATAAATTTCCATCACAATTATAGCACACGGTGCATTACAAGTCAAGAGCCTAAATACAGCAAAACGCCCCCGAAAATATCGAAGGCGTTTAAATTCTCAGCTCAGTCCATTTGCGTCGGTTAACGCTATTCCGTTGGCGCCAAGCGGTATTTTGTGGTCAAGTCCCACGAACTTGCCGTTCTCCTGCCAGAGCACTTCTTTAACGAATGCGTATTTCTCCTCATCCCAGGTCGTGAAATCGTCGAGCACAAGCCCGCCGGTATCACCGGAGTTCGCATTAAAGCACCAGAACGTGTGATTCAGATGGTTTTCGCTTATCAGGCGGCGCATGCATGTCATCCACTTCAGGTTTGGTTCCTTCATGAATCCACCCCACTCGCCTATTAAAAGCGGCGCGGTATTCTCATTATGTATGTACAGCCAGTTGTCCTGCCAGCAGTCGCTCAGAAGACTGTCGAAATCATAATCTCCCTGGAACCACGGCTGAAGGTAAACCGTAGGTCCATAATCATGCGGAGAATACACCAGTTTATCCTGGTATGCTCCGAGGTCGACCGGGAAATCTCTTACGCCGCGCAGATTTCCGCCCCACCAGTTGAAATAATAATCGCTGTCGTTCGTGGAGTGATAATCCCTGTTGCCGGTTATGTCTACTGGATATATCTCGGTTCCCTCTACCATTATCAGAACGTTAGGATTCTTTGCCAGTATCCGCGCCGCGGCAGTTTCTGCGGCGTGTTTCCAGTTGTTCGCGGAGTCGGAGTCGTTCCATATCGCCGCTCCGCTGCCTTCGTAGGGCTTTCCGTGCGGCTCGTTTTTCAGGTCGTACGCAATTATCGTGTCGTTGTCCTTGTATCTTTCGGCTAGCCATTCCAGCGCGCTGTAATACTCCTCGGCGCTTACCTTATCCGTGTACCACAGGTTAACTGTATGACCGGAGGCGTTCGTTTCCGCCGAATGGATATCAGGCATTACTTTTATTCCGTTTTCTTCCGCCAGCTTCAGGAAATAATCAAATATTTGCAGGCTGTTCATGCTGTTTAGCTCAGTGTTGCAGGCGTTGTTGTAATTTGCCTGCGGGTACTCCCCGGCTGACCACTTATTGATAAGCTCCGCTGAAATAGGTACGCGTATGAGATTGAATCCATGATCCGCGATAGCTTTCACAGACATTTTTAATTCGCTGTTCCACAGTCCGTCAAAGGTATTGGTGCCAGTGTTGTATCCGAACCAGTTTACGCCTGTCAGCCAAACCTGCTTGCCGTCCTTATCGAGTATCTTATTTCCATCAGTGTGGAGCCAGTCGTCGCCCTGTTCGGCTTTTTCGCTCCGTTTCAGGAGCGTTTCGACATCTGCAGCGGCGCTCTGATTTCCGCCGTCTGCCGAGACATTATTCTGAACAACCGCGCCCTGTTTTACCGTGCATTCCATTTCATTCAGAATCGCCCTGCTTATTTTAAATTCATTTTCCGTATTGATATTACAGCCTATTGCAACGGTGCTTCCAACGGGAATGTCGCCGTTGTACTCCATGTTGGTTATAGTGATGGTATCCCCGGATCGAGAATACGTGCCGTTCCAGCCATCGCACCCGAGCAGGCCGTCTACATCTATCACAAGCTCCCAGCCTGAGATATTATCGCCTGTGTTGTTGGTGATCCCGAGCTGCAGCCCGTAAAACATACTTCCGGCTTCTCCCCAGGAGTTATCCACGGAATATTGCAGCACTACGCCGTTTTCCGTAACCTGCGGCTGCGAAGTCCCGGTCTGACTCTCCGGAACCTCCGTCACGGACGAACCGCTGTTTCCAGTGGAATAGGAATTACTCTGCGCCCCTTGTGAACTCTGCAAACTTTGCGGCCCATGCGAGGTTTCGCCTGAGGATTTTCCGGCTATTACAGCTATCAGCGTAACCGTCAGCCCGACTATCACGGCCCCCATTGCGATAACAGTGACCATAAGCCATTTTGGAATGCCTGTTTTTTCGCCTTTGACAGTTGTTAAATCGGTGGAATCACCAGGAACCGAATTCTTGCTGTGATTATCTTCCATGCCGTTTCCCTTTCATTATTTCCAAACCGTGAAACTATTGATTTCCAAATCAATTATAGCACATTACTTTTATTAAGTCAAGATAATGTCAGATTGACAATGAACTCCTGATATGCTATACTAAATGAAATGTTCAGTCATTCGAACCGCTGAACTGCACAAACTAAAATGCTGAGATTCACGAGGCACAAAAAGTATGGATAATGTATCAAAGCCTACGGCTTACTATCACCTTCCGGGTCTGTTTGAGTTCTACGAACTATACCGCGTTTTTCTGCCGCTGTTCCGTGAACACAGGGAGTACTTTTACGACTGGTGTGAAATAGGCTCAATTTACGGCGCCCCGGCGGACTGCCTCTGGGGCGGAGGGCGCGTCGGATTCGGCGATAACGACCCGGGAGAAGTTCTGGCGCTCATGCGGGAATACAAGATATCAGCGCGGCTGACATTCAGCAACTCCCTGCTCAGGAATGAACATCTTTCAGACAAAAAATGCAACCATTTGTGTGAGCTGTTCAGCGAAAACAGCGGAGTCCAGAACGGCGTTATCATCTGTTCTGATTTACTGTTAAACTACCTGAAAACGAATTATCCGGGATTCTATTTTGTGTCCTCGACCACTAAGGCGCTGACGGAATTTGAGCAGCTCAGGAGCGAACTCCAGCGCGGGGATTTCCTTTACATTGTGCCAGATTTTCGGCTTAACAAGCAGTTCGGACGGTTGAGTGAGCTCTCTCAATCGGAAAAAGACAAGGCTGAATTTCTATGCAACGAATGCTGCTGGTTCTATTGCAGAGACAGGAAGCTCTGCTACGAAAATGTCAGCCGCAGGAATCTCGGGGAAAACTGCCCGGATCATCACTGCAAATCTCCCGGCGCAGCGGAAGGATATCTGTTTTCTAAGGCAATGAGAAATCCCGGTTTTATCGGCACAAACGATATTCAAGACATCTACCTGCCTATGGGTTTCTCTAATTTCAAAATAGAAGGGCGAAGTCTCGGCAGCGCAATTGTTCTGGAATTTTTGCTCTATTACATGACTAAGCCGGAGTATCATATCAATGTCAGGGAAAAAATATATCTTGACAGCATGCTGGATCTGTTCTGAATGTCGTCCGAGAATGAATTCGCCGTCATAGCAGAAACGGTATCGTCTTTACCAAGAGAATTTGCTCCGCTGCGAACAGTCCTTGCGGCTTCAGGTACGTTTTTTTCGGCATCTGGACTTCCATCAGGATAACGTCATAGCCGCCCGATGCCGGCAAAATCTCTGATATAAGTGCTGATGGGCAGCATCTTCTGCGTTCACGTCAGCCGTAAGAATAAATGTCTGATCTTCGCTCAACAATTGTCAAAGCATGTACTATCTGGTTAAAACATTCCTTTTACGCACACGCAAACACTCTACACTAATTTAATGTATCTATATCAATATTACAAAGTGAACAGTTGACGTTTTCATGAAAAACATTGCATTAGCATTGTTGATTTTGCACATTTTCGGCAACTCGTTTGTCAAATAATTGGACTTATGCTACAAATATTCAAGTTGCACTCATGAAACATCTTGACCTGAATGAATTTTTATAGTAAAATATACGTTAGCCTAAGCGCCTAATCACTCTGGTAAAAAGAGTGTAATACAGCACATGGCTGTAAATGTATTTCAGGAGGAAGAATTTATGAAGAAGATTTTTGCATCTATGATGGCGGCCGCCATGGTAGTAAGCCTTGCAGGCTGCTCCAACGGCAACAGCAGCGAGAGCGGTTCTAGCGCAAACAGCGAGGGCAGCTCTGACAACGCAGCAGCTTACAAGCTCGGTATGGGCGTTGTAACCTCTACCGCTTCTTCGGCAGCAGGCAACGCACAGGTTGACGCAACCGTAGCAGCAGTCATTCTCGACGCTGACGGCAAGATCGTTTCCTGCGCTATCGATGTTGCACAGAACAAGATGGACGTAACAGACGGCGAGGTTCCCGAGGACGCTGCTTCCATGACTTTCAAGTCCAAGAAGGAGAAGCTCGAGGAATACGGCATGAAACCCGCTTCCGCTATCGGCAAGGAGTGGTACGAGCAGGCTGAGGCTTTCGAGGCTTATGTAGTTGGCAAGACCGCTGACGAAGTAGCTGCTATCCCTGTTGAGACCACTGATAATGGTCATGTCGTTACAACCGACGAAACTCTTAAGGCTGGCTGCACAATGAGCATCAGCGCTCTGATCGACGCTACCGTAAAGGCTTGCAGCGACGACAGTGCTGCTGATTTCACCGGCGACGCTAAGCTCGCACTTACAACTTCCACCTCCGTTGATTCTGCAACAGCTTCCGCAGCTGACGGCGAGGACGGCACCGCTGCAATGTACACTTCTTTCGCAGCAGTAGCAGTTGACGGCGAGGGCAAGCTCGCAGCAGTATGCTACGACGAGGTTCAGCCTAAGGTAACATTTGACGAAGCAGGCGAGATCACTTCCGATCCTACTGCTGAGATCAAGACCAAGAGAGAGAAGAAGGACGAGTACGGCATGAGAAGCGCTTCCGCTATCTCCGCTGAGTGGTTCGAGCAGAATCAGGCATTCGAGACCTTCGTAACTGGCAAGACCAGCGATGAGATCTCCGCTATCCCCACCGAGACCACCGATAACGGTCACGTTGTAACCACCGATGAGACCCTCAAGGCTGGCTGCACCATGAGCGTAGGCGGCATGATCCAGACTGTTGTTAAGGCAATGGGCCTGGTAGGCTGATAATTCGGTTAAACTGACAGTTCTGATACGACGCAAGAAGATGAGAGGCTGTACGCCTCTCATTTTTTTGGCTTGAATAGGAGTTCTTCAATGTACAGAAGTATGGTCAAGAAGGCTGTAGGAGCCTTTCTTGTGATCGCTGCTGCCATTAATCTCTCCGCTTGCAGCATGCAAAAGGAAAAGGTGCGGTATTCAAAAGCCTACCTTGAGTTCTTCGACACTGTTACCCAGATAGTCGGATACGAGGAGGACGAGGAAACTTTTTCGCGGAACTGCGAGAAAGTATATTCTCTGTTCGAGGAATATCACCAGCTCACCGACATATATCATAGTTACGAAGGCGTAAACAACGTGCGCACGATAAACCGCAGCGCCGGCATCGAGCCGGTAAAAGTCGACGAAAAGCTGATCGATCTGCTTGAGTTCTCAAAGGAAATGTACACCGTGACAAATGGGAAGTGCAACATTGCAATGGGAAGCGTTCTTTCAATCTGGCACAAGTACCGCGAACAGGGCATAGACGACCCGGAATCCGCTGAACTTCCGCCTGTGGAGGATCTGGTCAGCGCTTCGGAGCACTGCAGCATCGACGATCTGATAATCGACAGGGCTGCCGGAACTGTTTACCTCAGCGACCCGGAGATGTCCCTCGACCTCGGAGCAGCGGCAAAGGGCTACGCCGTGGAAAGAGCTGCAGAGCTTCTTGCCAGCGAAGGCGTCACCAGCGGTTACAGCCTTAATGTCGGCGGAAACGTACGCACCATCGGAACAAAGAGCGACGGCTCCGACTGGGCTGCTGGAATACAGAACCCCGACACGGAATCCGAGCAGCCGTATATCGTGCGGATGAAGCTCAACGGAATGGCTCTTGTAACCAGCGGAAACTACCAGCGCTATTACGAGGTCGACGGCGTGCGCTATCACCATATCATCGACCCGGACACGCTTATGCCGCTCAATTATTTTGATTCGGTGACGATTCTCTGCAATGACAGCGGTAAAGCAGACGCGCTTTCCACCGCGCTGTTCAACATGACGATTCAAGATGGCAAAGCTCTTCTGGAAAATCTTGAAGGCGTCGACGCGATATGGGTTCTTCCGGACGGAAGCTACGACTGCACGGAGGGATTCGCGAAGCTGATAATCGACTGACTTTTAAGCAGTGAAAATGTCAGAATTGCTTAGAAAATTTTCATGTAAAAAAGTATAATATGGAGAGAGGTGTTGACAAAGCACCCATCTTGATATATACTGAATATGGTATGCCCTTCTCATGTGCAAAGGGGCACAACTATTCAATAATAATGCGAATGTGAGGTTAGGTCAAATGCCACTAATCAAGCTCAAAGGCGCGCATGTTCCGCACAGGAAGAACACCGCGCAGATGGCGGCAGTAAGAATGCCTGCACCGAAATCCGTCACAATACCCGTTGTGATGCATATCGGTGCGCCTGCCGTTCCCGCTGTAAAGGTGGGAGATCATGTTGATATCGGCGATGTTATCGCGACTGCAGGCGGTTTTGTAAGCGCCCCTGTTCACGCCAGCGTTTCCGGTACAGTAAAGAAAATCGACACCATTCTCGTAAGCTCCGGCAACAACGTGAATGCGATCACGATCGAATCCGACGGCGAGATGAAGGTGTCCGAGGCGGTCAAGCCGCCCAAGCTGGAAACCTACGAGGACTTCATCAACGCTGTAAAGGACAGCGGTCTGGTAGGTCTTGGCGGCGCGGGATTCCCCACTGCGGTCAAGCTGAAAATCGACGATCTTTCGCGCATAAAGGCTGTTGTTATCAACGGCGCGGAGTGCGAACCGTATATCACCAGCGACACCAGAACCATGCTCGACCAGTCGGATCTCATGAAGGAGGGCTTTGCGCTCCTGGAAAAGTTCCTCAAGGTCAAGAACATCATCATCGGCATCGAAAAGAACAAGCCCGAGTGCATCGCAAAGATGAACGAACTTGCAGCGGCGGATCCATGCCTTACTGTAAAGCCGCTTCCGAGCGTATATCCCCAGGGCGGTGAAAAGGTGCTGATTTACCACACCACCGGCGCGGTAGTTCCCGAGGGTAAGCTCCCGCTGGACGCCGGAGCAGTCGTTCTGAACTGCACTACACTGGCGTGCCTTGCAAGGTACTGCAAGACAGGTATGCCGCTTGTTGAAAAGTGCGTTACCGTAGACGGCAGCGCCATCAAGGAACCCAAGAACGTTATAGTTCCTATCGGCACCTCTATTCAGGATCTGATCGACTTTGCAGGCGGCTTCAAGGAAGAGCCCGGAAAGATCCTCTACGGCGGTCCCATGATGGGAATTGCCGTTCCTGACGCCAACTGCCCTATCCTCAAGAACACAAACGCGATAATCGCGCTCAACGAAAAGGACGCCCAGCCCAAGAAGCAGACCGCCTGCATACGCTGCGGAAACTGCGTTTCCCACTGCCCGCTGCACCTCAACCCCGTGGCAATTTCAAAGGCTTACAGGGACGGCGACTGCGAGGAGCTGAAGAAGCTCAAGGTAAACCTCTGCATGGAGTGCGGCTGCTGTTCCTTCGTCTGTCCTACAGGACAGCCCCTCGTTCAGAGAAACAAGCTGTCTAAGGCTATGCTAAGAAACTATAAACCTCAGGAGGGAAAGAAATGAGCAAGTTAACTGTTACTTCTTCTCCGCATATATTTACGCCCCGCACAACACGCTCCATCATGCTTGACGTGCTCATCGCGCTGCTTCCCGCCGCTGTTGCGTCGGTTATCCTGTTCGGATTCAGCAGCCTGATGGTTATACTCACCTGCATGGCTGCGGCGGTGCTTTCCGAATTAGTATTCAACCTCATCTGCAAGAAGGAGCAGACCATCGGCGACCTTTCTTCCGCCGTTACCGGTCTCCTTCTCGCGCTGAATCTCCCCGCGACTATTCCGCTCTGGCAGGCCGCTCTCGGCGCAATATTCGCTATTGTCGTTGTAAAGTGCCTGTTCGGCGGCATCGGTCAGAACTTTGCAAACCCGGCGATCACCGCAAGAATTTTCCTGCTGCTGTCCTTCAGCGGCACCATGACCGCCGCAGTATTCCCACAGAATGCTGATGTGGTTTCCGGAGCAACTCCTCTTGGAGTCCTCAGCGGTCAGGAAGGAACCCTGCCTACATACCTTGACCTGTTCCTCGGCAAGTGCGGCGGCGCCCTCGGTGAGACCTGCGCTCTGGCGCTCCTCGTCGGCGGCATCTACCTCGTTATCCGCGGAGTTATCACATGGCACACCCCGGTAGTCTTCATCGCTACGGTTTTCCTGTTCTCCCTCGTTCTGGGTCAGGATCCTGTCGCTGAGATCCTTTCCGGCGGTCTGTTCATCGGCGCGATCTTCATGGCGACCGACTACGCGACCACTCCTAACACCGCGTGGGGAAAGGTCATCTTCGGCGTTGGCTGCGGACTTATCACCGTACTTATCCGTGTATTCGGAAGCTACCCCGAGGGCGTTTCCTTCTCCATACTCCTTATGAATATCCTCACTCCCTATATTGAGAGATGGACTAGAACCAAGCCGTTTGGAGGTGCTAAGGCATGAACGATTCAGTAAAGAGCGTTGTTTCGCTTGTTGTCATCTGCCTCGTTGTTACGCTGGCTCTTTCTGCGGTCAACTACTTCACCGCTCCCGTAATCGCGGAAAACAACGCTAAGGCTGTTCAGGGCTCCTTTGCCGAGGCTCTGCCCGGCGCCGACGGATTCGAAGAACTCGAGCCCGCCGCCGACGCTCCCGAGACTGTAAAGAGCATTTACAAGGAAAACAACGGCCTCGGCTATGTTGTTATCCTCGAAACAACTTCCCAGTACAGCGAATCCCCGATGGGAATTACAGTAGGTATCGGCACCGACGGTATCATCAAGAATATCGTGCTGACAAACTACGCTGAAACAAAGAATTTCGGCGACGACTACCCCGCAAGCTACATCGGTCAGGATTCCGCGCTTGCCGGCGTTGAGCTGGTTTCCGGAGTTACCTACTCCTCCACGGCGTTCAGAAACGCTGTAACGGACGCTTACACCGCGCTGTTCGCAGTCGCTGACGTAGCCGCCGGTGAAATGTCCGACGACCAGATGGCTGCCGAGGCTATCGGCGAGCTGCTTCCTTCTTCTCTTGACAACACAGGCGCATGCAAGGTCGAGGAGAAAGACGGTCTGTTTGTAAGCTCCAACCGTACAGGCTATGCGATGGTCGCAGACAAGGTAGCATATGTTACCGACGCATTCGGCAATTATGTCGGAAGCAAGTCATTTGACGACGCGGCTTCCGAGGACGCTTCCGTTGTTGAGGCAGTCAAGACTGCCGCTGCCGGGGCATACGCTGCGGCAAGCGAGAAGAACATCAGCCGTATCGTAAAGATGTACAAGGACGCAGAGGTTGTTACACTTACTCCCACCGGAGTTCAGTCGACCGTAAACGGCGCGTACACATTCACAAGCGAAGGCGCCACCTACTACGCAATGACCGCTTCCGCATTCGGTTACGGCGGTCCTGTAAATCTGCTCTATATCGTTGACGAAAACGGCACTATCGCGAAGTTCAAGGTAATGTCGCACAACGAAACCGAGTACTATGGCGACGTTGTATCCCAGAGCTCCTACACTAATGGATATCCGGGTCAGCAGCTCGACAGCATAGGCGACGACGTACTCGTAGTATCCGGCTGCACCTTCACAACAAACGCTGTTAAAACGGCAGCCGCTGACGTGGCAGCAGCTTTCAACGCAGTAAAGGAGGCTCAGTAATATGGAGAAACAAAGCAAGCTTTCCATTATGTTAAAGGGCTTCATTAAGGAAAACCCTGTATTCGTGCTGGTTCTTGGAACCTGCCCCACCCTTGCCGTGACCGATTCAGTATCACGCGCGCTCAGTATGGGTATTGCAGCAGCGATAGTTCTTATCTGCTCCAACATGGCAATATCCGCGCTCCGCAAGGTTATCCCCGATAAGGTGCGTATCCCTGCATACATCGTTATTATCGCAGGCTTCGTTACCATTATCCAGATGCTGATGAACGCGTACCTCCCCGATCTGTATACCGCACTCGGAACGTACCTCGCGCTTATCGTTGTAAACTGTATCATTCTCGGCAGAGCTGAGATGTTCGCAAGCAAGCACACCGTTGTCGAGTCCGCGCTCGACGGCATCGGAATGGGCGGCGGTTTCACCCTCGCTCTGTTCTGCATGGGCACCGTCCGCGAGATCCTCGGCTCCGGAAGCTTCCTCGGCTTTAAGATCCCGTTCCTTCAGGATTACTCCATACCGTTCTTTACCCAGGCGGCTGGCGGATTCTTCGTGTTCGGCGTGCTTATCGCTGTTGTAAACAAGATCACCAAAGGCAAGGCAATCAGCAAGAAGGAATTCGGCTGCGCAAACTGCCCGTCCCGCGGCGCATGCCTGGAGAACCCCGAAAACACCGGATCAGCAAAGGAGGCCAAGTAATATATGGATACTATCAAGGCGCTTCTTGTAATACTTATGTCGAGCGTACTTGTTAACAACTATGTACTTAACAAGTTCCTCGGTATCTGCCCCTTCCTCGGAGTTTCCAAAAAACTCGACCAGGCGGCTGGCATGGGTACTGCCGTTACCTTCGTTATGCTGGTAGCTACCGCAGTAACATGGCCTATACAGACATTCGTTCTGGATAAGCTCGGTCTCGGATACCTCCAGACTATCGTTTTCATTCTGGTTATCGCTACCCTCGTACAGTTCGTTGAGATAATCCTCAAGAAGTATATCCCCGCGCTTCACAAGTCGCTGGGCGTGTACCTCCCGCTTATCACCACGAACTGCGCGGTTCTCGGCGTTACCATCAACAACATCAAGGACGGCTACGGCTTCCTTGAGTCCATGGTAAGCTCCCTCGGCTGCGGACTTGGCTTCCTGCTGGCTATGGTGCTGTTTGCCGGCGTTCGCTCCAGACTTGACAGCGCAAATATCCCGGAGAGCTTCAAGGGACTTCCTGTCACGCTCGCCGCTGCGTCCATCGTTTCCATGAGCTTCATGGGCTTTGCCGGCGTAGTTGACAAGCTGTTTGCGTAAGGAGGCTGCAAGATGAACGATTCATTATTATCAGCAGTTCTTATCGCGGTCGGAGTTCTGGTCGCTATCGGACTTATCTGCGCGCTCATTCTCGTAATCGCGGCGAAGTTCTTTGCTGTGAAGGTCGACGAAAAGGAGCAGAAAATACGCGCCTGCTTACCTGGCGCAAACTGCGGAGCCTGCGGCTTTACCGGCTGCGACGGCTATGCGAAGGCTCTTGCAGAAGGCTCTGCGCCCGCTAACCTGTGCGTACCCGGCGGAGCTTCCGCCGCGGCTCAGCTCGGCGAAGTGCTCGGCGTTTCAGTCGAGGCGGCTGCGAGAATGGTAGCATTCGTACACTGCAACGGCACCTGCGACAATACCAAGCCGAAGTACGATTACAAGGGTATCCCCACATGCGCCGGTGCAAAGATGTTCTACGGCGGCGACGGAGCATGTTCCTCAGGCTGCCTTGGCTACGGCGACTGCGCGAAAGTCTGCCCCAGCGGCGCTATTTACAACAACAACGGCGTTGCCTGCGTTGACCCTGCGAAGTGCACCGGCTGCGGAATGTGCACAAAGGCATGTCCGAGCTTTGTAATCAGGCTTGTTCCTGCTGACGCAAAGACAGTAGTCGCATGCAGCAGCAAGGACAAGGGCGCGGTAGCCGTAAAGGCGTGCAAGACTTCCTGCATAGGCTGCAAGAAGTGCGAGAATACCTGCCCAGCTGGCGCAATTAAGGTCGAGGACAATTTCGCTAAAATCGACTACACCAAGTGCGTGGGCTGCAATGCATGCGCCGAGGTCTGCCCGAGACACGCTATCAAGAGCGTAGATTTCAGCCAGGCTCAGTGATAACATCAGACATCATGGGGAGTGCGAAGGCATTCCCCATGATGATATAATTCAGGAGAAACAGCAGGAATGAAGCCATTAGAAAAGAAACACAGGAACGATCTGATACTCATAGCCGTACTTCTTGCCGCGGCGGGAATAGCATTCGGAATAATTCAGCTCGGGAAAAAGAGCGGCGGGTACGCTGTGGTTGTCCAGGACGGCAAAGAGGTGGCGACATACCCGCTGAACGTGGATACAAGTGTAACGATCAATTCCCCGACGGGGTTCAACACCCTGGTGATAAAGGACGGAAAAGCCGACGTGACCGACGCGGACTGTCCCGACAAGCTCTGCGTTAACCAGCACAGCATAAGCTACGACGGCGAAACGATAGTGTGCCTTCCGAACAAGCTGGTAGTTAAAATCGTATCCGAAGCTGAATCGGACGTTGACATCATCGCGTAGGAGGTCATATGAAAATAAAACCCAAGTCCATAGCATTGCTGGGGATCTGCGCTGCGATCGCCATGGTGCTTTCCTATATTGAAAGCCTTATACCGCTGTCGTTCGTAGTTCCCGGAATCAAGCTGGGGCTTGCAAATATCGCGGTAATATTCGCGCTGTACAAGCTGGGAGCAAAGGAAGCGGTCGCTGTTTCGCTGGTGAGAATTGCCTGGATGGCGATTCTTTTCGGAAATGTGATGACCCTCGCGTACAGCGTCGCAGGAGCCGCACTCAGCCTCACTGCGATGATCCTTCTGAAGCGCTGGGACAGGTTCTCAACCGTTGGGGTCAGCGTTATCGGAGGAATACTGCACAACACAGGTCAGATACTCGTTGCAATGCTCATCATGGAAACGGCTCAGATCGTGTATTACCTCCCGATTCTCTGCGTCAGCGGCATAGCTGCGGGCGTGGCTGTAGGGATAGTTTCCGCGATACTCGTAAAGCGTGTTCCGGTCAGCAAAGAATGACTCTCGCTCAGACTTCGGCGCAGTTCGAAAAAACGGATGATATCCAGCTGCTTCTCCACAATACCTGATAAAAACAAGCACCTCCAATTCGCTTTGGAGGTGCATATTTTATATAAGGGAACCTCTAAAAACC
>DQFX01000009.1:19145-39165 GCA_003531585.1 Oscillospiraceae bacterium
GCTCACATGAGGTTTTTAGAGGTAACCATAAGCTCTGACTGCTCAGCCGAATTGATATATGATACAAGCTCATATATTGTAAAATGCCCGGGATTCAGATATTTTATTCCATCATCAATAAGCCTGAACGTGTTAAAATCAAAGTCTTGCTTCACATCATATAAAAAGTCGTCGTTTATCCAGACGATCCTCTTAAAAAAACCGGGCGTTTGCTCGGTTGTCTGAATGCAGAATTCCTCTTTCATGAAGTCCTTAACGGGTAAATATGACAACGAATATTCCGCGGTATCAGAAATAAACTTGTTTAACATCTTTTCCAATACAAAAGCGAACTTATAATCTGAGGTTACATATGCTATTATGTTATCAGGCACAAGCTCCACGCATTCGTCATGCGCCGTTTTTTCGCTATAATAAACAGTAAAGATACTTCTATCCGGGATTCCCTCTCCGGAAACGAAATATTTACCGATAACCGCTTCCAGTTTGCCAGTGAGCGAAAGTGAATAATGTGGTTTCGGATAAGGTCTGACCGCTGAATCAATTATATTTTTCACATGTTTTCTCCGTCATAAAATGCGTCTGCCACGCAATAATTATCGAATCTCAAATCCGTAGCCGCCCTCAAGCGGGATATTCTCCGATTCTATGCGCTCGATATTTCCCCAGGAATGTTCGTCAAGCTCACGTATAACGGCGGCTATGTCGGCGGGATAGCCCTCCGCTTCCATCTCGACCGTGCCGTCGCTGCAATTCCTCACCCAGCCGGTCACGCCGCGGTTTTTCGCACTGTAGCAGGCTTTATACCGGAATCCGACGCCCTGCACGGTTCCGTGAAAAATATAGTGTATGCGTACTTTCTCCATACTCATAGCGGTTCTCCTATTAAACATCAAAAAATCCCATCCGGATATATTATAGCAGGTTTCTCAATTTGTTTCAAGCATTTTCAGTAAATATATCAGTCAGCGCCACAAATAAAAATCGGATTTTCGTATATCTCACGCAAAGAATTATTGACTGAACCAAAAAAATATGGATAGAAGAAGCCCGCGAGCGATACAATATTCGATAAAGATATTGCTGGAATACGAGTGCTGGGGGCTGTGCGGCGAAGTTAAAAAGTTCATGGGCGCGTGGAAATACGACCAGACTGACATTGAGCGGCTGAGCCTTATAATACCCCTTCACGAACAAAGAAGTGGAGCAGTACATGGATATCCGATAACAACATCAGATAAACGCCAAACTCCGGCAGTTACGAACTGCCGAAGCATTTTTGTATATCGAAAACCCCGGCAATTGTGGGAGCGTCTGAGTGATGATATTGTCAATATAGCTTTACACATTTCACTCAAAAATTTTGAGTAGCAATGCAATGGAATAAATGCCCACTCCACTACGCTGCGTGGATATTTATTCCATTGCGGCGGCCGATATGCCTGTCTTATCCGAGTAATATCTGCGGAGTTTCTCAGCCGGGGGCATTCTACCTATCGACGGGCATCCGCCTGTTATTCCAATAGCTCATGTACTTTCACAGGAAGCACGGGAGTACCAACCTTTTCTTCTACTCCGGCTACGATGAAACAGTTTTCTGCTAAAGCAATTGACAACAGCTTGTTTTTGTGATAAAATGGAAGCAAAACGATTTCAGAGCCACCGGAAAAGGAATACACGTGAATATAAGGACATACAAGGGCGATTTCAGCTATGCGATTTTTCAGCGCGGACAGATATATTACCGCCAGAAAAAACTGAAAGAAGTGACATGCGACGGCAGCGGAAACTACCGCTTCATCGTCGAAGGAACGAAGAACTACAACGTTACAGCGTCGATAACCCCGGAGGGCGAGCTTTCGGGGCTTTCCTGCGACTGCCCGTACGACCGCGGATACTGCAAGCACCTTGCCGCCGCGCTCATATATCTTGAGAGTATATATGACAAAACGATATCGAACCGCAGTTCAAATTACGCCAGGGGACTTATCCGTCACTATACCGAAAGAGCCGTTATTAACGCGCAGGAACACGGAATACGGCTTGTTCCGGAACTTGAGGCAACGTTCGAGGGGCTTAAGTACTCGCTGAAAATAGGGCGCGAAAAACTCTATGTCGTGAATGATATTTACGATATGTATCAGGCTTTCCAGGGCAGGCTGAACAAGAAATACGGAAAGGAACTGGAGCTCGTACACAGCCCGGAAGTACTGGACGAGCAAAGCTCGGCGCTGCTTGAATTAACATTCAGTATTTTTATGACCTTTAAAGAAGGTGCCGACAGAAAACGCAGGTTCCTGATACAGGGGCAGGACGCAGTGCGCTTCTTCCAGATAGTCAGGGAAAGCGGAGTTAATTACGGCCGCAGTCATTTTGACGTGAAATTTTCCGACCCGGAAATCAGCTTTGACATCGCGAAAACTGACACGGGACGCTATTTTCTGCGCCCGGTGGGTAAAATAGAAATATTTAATGCAGAGCAAAATTTCTGCATTATCATCGACAGCGACAAAAAGCAGATTTTCGTATGCGGCAGGGAGTTCACAAACGCAGTCGGAGCGCTGCTTTACGCCGCATTAAAGGAAGAACTGCTGATTTCCGAAAAGGAGATCGCGGCATTCTACACTGCGGTGATCCGTCCGGTGAGCAAATATGTGAAATTCTCCGGACTGGAAGTGCTCTCGGATTTCACTCCTCCGGAATTGAGCGCGCGGCTTTATATCGACATGGACGCAAACGGAGAAGTCGCTGCAAGGCTTGAGTATCTTTACGGCGATGAGAAATTTACGCCGGAGCAGAGCAAAAGAAAAAATCCGTTCTGCGACCATTTTGCAGAGGCTTCCTGCGAGTTGTCGGTCAAGAATTATTTTGACATTCGTGACGATAAAAAGAATCCGTATTACATTGACGGCGACGATGAAATTTACCGCCTGCTGACCGAGGGAATACCCTCGCTTTCAGAGAAAATGGAGATATACACGACCGACCGTTTCAGCAGAAAAGCAGTAATACGTCCTGCGGTCCGTCCGGCTCTGGGAGTGCGCCCGAGCGGCAGCGTGCTTGAACTGGAGCTTACTGCGGACGGCTACACTCCGGAGGAATTGCGGGAGCTTCTCGCGGCTTACCGTCTGGGGAAAAAGTATCACAAGCTGAAAGACGGAAGCTTCTCTATCCTTGACGACGGGCTTTCCGAACTGTTTGAAATCACTGAAAGTCTTGACATTTCAGATAAGTCCCTTATGAAAGAAAAAATCAGGGTTCCGGCGTTCAGAATGCTGTATCTCGACAGTCTTGGGAGTACCTCTGAGAATGTCAGAATTGAACGAAGCTCTGAGTTCCGCAGGCAGGTAAGTTCCTACCGTGAAATGTTGGATTATTCCGATAAAATCAGCGTTCCGGAACAGCTTGACGGTATTCTGCGCGAGTATCAGATTTACGGTTTCCGGTGGCTGAAAACGCTGTCTGCGTACGGGCTGGGCGGAATCCTCGCGGACGATATGGGACTTGGAAAGACATTGCAGGCAACAGCGCTGATGCTTGACGAAAAGCGCTCCAAAGGCGGCAGAAGCCTTGTCGTATGTCCGGCTTCCCTGGTGCTGAACTGGCAGGGCGAGATTGAAAAATTCGCGCCGGAACTGCGGGTGCTTGCCGTCATGGGAACGGCTTCCGAGCGCGCCGCGCAGTTCGCAGAAATGGAAAAATACGATGTTGTGATAACCTCCTATTCCCTTATCGCAAGGGACTTCGCGGAGTATCAGGAGCATGAATTCCGCTATGAATTTCTGGACGAAGCGCAGTATATCAAGAACAGCTCCACGCAGACGGCAAAGGCGGTGAAATCCGTGAACAGCCGCTGCCGGTTTGCGCTGACCGGAACTCCGGTAGAGAACAGCTTTGCGGAACTCTGGAGCATATTTGACTACATCATGCCGGATTATCTTTTCAGTTACAGGTATTTCCGGCAGCATTACGAATCCCCGGTCGTAAAGGACGCAAACGAGCAGGCGAAACAGTCGCTGCAGCGCATTGTGAAGCCGTTTATCCTGCGCAGGATGAAGTCCGGGGTGCTGACCGAGCTTCCCGAAAAAACGGAAACGGTGCTGCTTTCGGAAATGGAAAAGGAGCAGAGCGGAATTTATTCCGCGAACGTTGCGGAGGTGCGCTCTGCGGTGACGGCTTCAAATGGTGATAACACCGAAAAAATAAAGATCCTCGCAATGCTGACGCGATTAAGGCAGATATGCTGCGACCCGGCGCTGGTCTACGATAATTACACCGGGAAAAGCGCCAAGCTGGAGCAGTGCGTGGAGCTTGTGGAAAGCTGCGTTAATTCCGGGCACAAGCTGCTTTTGTTCTCGCAGTTCACGTCAATGCTGGATATTGTCGCGGCGCGTCTTGACGGCATGGGAATACGGTATTTCATGCTGACTGGCTCCACAAAACCCGCGCAGCGGCTGAAAATGGTGAACAGCTTCAACGGCGACGACACCAGCGTATTCCTGATATCGCTGAAAGCAGGCGGCACGGGGCTTAACCTCACCGGAGCGGACGTTGTTATACACTACGACCCGTGGTGGAACAGCTCGGCTGAAAATCAGGCTTCCGACCGCGCTTACCGAATCGGGCAGAAGAAAAACGTGCAGATATATAAGCTCATCACCAGGAATACCATCGAGGAGAAGATACGCGAGTTGCAGCAGGCAAAATCTGGTCTTGCGGATATCGTACTCAGCGGAGGGGAGAACTCCGGAAATATCATGAGCATGACCTCTGAAGAGATACTGGAGCTGCTGAAATGAGCCTTGTAAAATGAAAAGTCCCCACAGAGCTGCGGCTTTTCGGGGGGCTTCTATATTGTGCGGCGATTTTAATCAAGAAATTCCTCGTTGATAACGCCGAAATCAGGTCCGGAGCAGAAAAGTCCATGGTGCTCCCAGACTGCCGCGTCGTATTTCTTCATCAGTTCAGAGGCGGCGAGCGCTATTTCAGCGCCGCCCTCTAAGCCCCACGCGATTCGCCATGCGTTACCCTCGCCGTTTATCTCTACGATTCCGATGGAGTGCTCCGGGTCAGGAATGCTTTCACACATCTTTTTCCGAAACCTCTTTCGGATATTCACGGAGTTCATCGGGATCGTGCAGCGGATCCCACACCTGCGCAAATAACGGATCCACCTTTTCTCGATTGCCGTAGTTCCAGCTCTTCCGTTCGCACTCGTCGCACCAGTGACCGCCCTCCAGGATAAGCCGCGGGCTGGCAGTGAATTTATGCCCGAAAGCGCACTGAAATTCCAGATTGCCGCTCCAGTCGCCCTTGTTCATTTCTGTGCTGAACATCCTGCCACATATCCGCAATGTCAAGGTCGCTTTCCGGTTTGGTTTCGTCATAGCCGTGGTCTATCGGAACAACTGTGTCCCAGTTCGTGAAATGCTGCATTTCGGAGAGCTTATCCGGAAGCTCCTCCCATCTTTTGCGGCTGCCCCAGTATGCGTCGATGTGATCCTACGCGTTATCCTCTATAAAGTGTAATGTTCCGTGCTCCGTCCGTGCCAGCTTGTCAAAGCGCCTGAGGAGAATGCTTCCCATGAGCCGCTGACCGCCCGGCAGCCTGCAGAGTATCTTTGAAACATTGCACAGCGCTCCGAGCTTTTCAAGATAGCAGTCATAGAAATACTGCATTGAATCATGGCGGAAATGCAGGTAATTTTCCAGCTTGTCGCTGTCGAGATAATACTGACCGTGGAAGTTCAGTGTTGCTTCCTTTTTAGGGCTGAGCATATAGTCAAGATTCGTCATGCCGATAGCGCCGTAAATTATCCTGTACATCTCGTATGTAGAGATACGGCAGGGCGCGCCGCCGCCTATATTGTAAATATGTCCCCCCAGAAACTCTCTTCAAGCGTACCGTCGTGGAAGAAAGCGCAGAGGTTCTTCATCGAACGCGCCGAATCACGGTCGGAGCAGTATTCAAGCACGTTATCGAAGCAATTGTGGAACATTATCGCGTCCTCAATTTCTGCCATTGCCCTGCCGATTATACCCATCTGCCGCAGGGAAACCCAGTATTTCAGACCGCTTTCGATAACAAGCCGTTCCGCCGCGGCTTTTGAAACCGCATAATAGTCGAACATACTAGGCTTTATCGGATCGCCGACCCTGCCCCAGTGTACAGGCGGCATTCTGTCGCCCGTTTCGGCAACTGTGCCTATGTAGACGAGGCGGGTGCGCTCCTGCTGTCCAAACTCGTAAATCGCGTTGATTATATTCCGCGTGGAGCCGTAATTTACTTTCATTGCCTGCTTCGGGTAGAAGTCTGCGGAGGGGAAACGAACGCCGCAATGTGAAGGATCAGGTCGCAGCCCTTCACGCATTTCAGTACGTCGTCATAGTTGTTGAGGTCGCCCCATACTATTTCAAGCCCCGGCGTTTCCGTATAGGACTTCAGAATATTACGGTTCTTTTCGGAATCCCTTGCTAGAATAGCTATATCCTGCTTCTCGGAGTATTTCAGCATTTCTTTCAGGCTTGCAAAGCCCATTCCTCCGGTAGCGCCGGTAACGAATACGCGCTGTTTCATGATATCACTCACCTTTCATGCCGATGGTCTTTGCTTTGCCGTCAAGGATATCGGCGCATAGCTTCATGGAATCGCCGATAGCCGCGTCAATATCGTCCTCTGTAACTCCCAGCGGTACGCTGCCGAGATTCTTGTCGATATAAAGCTCGCCGTACTGGATATCGCACAGCCTCGGCATATACAGACCGCCTTCGATGTTGTTCTTTTTCTGCTGTTTGAGCATACTCTTTGTGCCGAGATAAAAAAGGAACTTCGGCACTGTCTTTATCTTCTTCTCGGGGCAGCACAGGCGTTGAACCTGGGGATACCGAAGAGTTCATCTCGGCGATGAAGGGGATAATGCGAATGCCTCTGGGAAGCGTTTTGCAGATGCTGTGCTCTATAAACTACATACTCAATGATGAAAAGCTGGAATTAAAGGACATCACGATATTTGATGGCGAGCAGTCCGAAATGACCTCGCAGCTTGAGAGCGCCCGTTCCGAAAATGAACTTTCACAGCCGGTAAACAACCCGCAGAATGCCCAGAACACCTATCGTCTGGAACAGCAGATACTCAAAATGGTAAGAACAGGCGACACAGAGGGCTTAACGCGCCTGCGGTAAACGGGGGAATTCTAGCTTCAGAGCAGCTGAGGCAGGCGAAAAACACGCTTGTGGTGCTTGCAACGCTGGTTTCACACGCGGCAATACAGGGCGTAATGGAAGCTGACGAGGCGCTTTTATACAGCGCAGCGAGAGATTCAACAATCTTCAGCAGATCACAAATCTGCAATATAACATGGTCCTTGATTTTGCCGACAGAATGAGCAGTATCCGTCAGGGGGAAAAGCCTACCCAGCTGACCATATCCGTTTCAAACTACGTCCGCCGTCACTTTTCGGAAAAAATATGCGTTGAGGATATAGCCAGGGAGCTTTTTTATGAGCCGTCCGTATCTTTCAGCTAAATTCTCGCGCGAAGCCGGAATATCTCTCACGGATTTCATTCTGAAACAAAAAACGGAGGAGGCGAAGCGCCTTCTTTGTTGTTCGGACAAATCTGCCGCAGCAATAAGTTCCTACCTCGGTTTCTCATCGCAGAGCCATTTCTCAAGGGTGTTCAGAAAGTACTCCGGTAAAACTCCGGCGGGATACAGGGATAAATATCAGCGATAATGCTGATCACAAATCTTGTTTTTATGTTTGGAATTTATACGGGTAAATCTTATACCATATGTGTATTTCCCTTGACTTGATTTATATTTTGTGATATAATTGGTTTGTGTTATTATGTCGAATTTTGCGAGGTTGTAGAATGAAAAGAATAAAGCTTACTGCGCTGCCGTGTATATGCGCTGATGTTTTTGACGGTACTGACATAATCAGACCAGGAGGAGAAGCGCTGAATTTTGCTGCCCATGCCTCTCGCTTTGATGAGATGGATGTTACGCTGCTTGGAATTGTCGGAAAAGATAAATATGCGGAAGCGATAATGGATTCAATATCAAGGCTTGATATTGATAAAAGCCATATACGCACTGATGAAAGGTATCAGACTGCCAATAATATGACATACCTTACAGCAGACGGCGACAGGTATTATAAAGATGATTCATGGAACGGAAAAATACTTGATGATATCATTCTGAACGATGACGAAATCAGAATATTATCCGAATCCGATGTGGTCTTTGTTCACTTCTGGGCTTCGTGTTTTTCGCAGGTAGTTGAACTGAAGAAAACGTCCGGATTTAAGCTTGCAGTGGATTTTGACGTCTACAGGGATTTTGCTGATATGGAACGGCTTGCACCGTATATGGATTTCTTTATGATAAGCGGCTCGGAGGAACTGCTGCCGAAGTTCAGAGAGTTATCGTGTAAGTATGATTGCCTGTTCAATATATCCCTTGCAGAACGAGGAAGCGTCACATACTTTAAAGGCCAGGAATTCAGAGTGCAGGCTGTAAAGGTCGATACCGTAATTGACACGACCGGGTGCGGCGACAGCTACCACGCCGGATTTGTATGCTCATATATGCTTGAAAATGATATTGAAAAGGCTATGAGGGTTGGTTCTGAGATCGCAGCAGAAACCCTGAAACATTACGGCGGCTTCTGATTATACCATGATATAATAAACAGCACCGGAAGTGATTTTCGTTCACTTCCGGTGCTTTTATTATTGAAACTTGAATTCAAATCTTACGGCATAACCTGCAAAGAACAGATGCCAGCAGAGCGCCATAGGGAACTCCTTTCAAATAAATACAGTGAAAGGCCTGTCTACTGCCCTTCACGGAACCGTACGTGCGGATTTCCCGCATACGGCTCTTCAAACAATCGTTTGACCCCCGGTCCCATATATTGGTCGTCAGATGAGGCTCGGCGACATAGTAATTCCACACTCTCAGATACTTTTCGTATCTGAATCTGCCTTTCTGGTCGCGTCTGTTCAACATCCGGTATGTCGAATATTTAAAATACTTCCATAAATTCTGTATACCGAACCGTGTAAATGCCAATAATGCCCACGGAAAGCGAAGTATTAGGACATGAAAAGAACACACGGATTATGATTTACTTTGAGGACAGATTTGCAGCTTAACGTATATTGGGGACTCTGGTCTGTCGGTCAACCCCTCTGTCACTCCGTGACACCTCCCCCCACTGGGGGAGACAACCCAGACCCCTGGAGTTTATCCGCTGGAAGATACCGGTGAAGTAGAAAAGCAGCGAATTAGCTACGTTGCTCTTCACCGTTTATCTTGCAGCTGCGTTGAGGCACTCTCCAGGGCTACCCTGTTTCGCTGCATTTTTAGCTTTGGTACGTTTTTCGGGATTATTCGCGTTTACACAGTTCTTTTTTCAGACCCCATCAGATAAACGCCAAACTCCGGCAGTTACGAACTGCCGGAGCATTTTTATTCTGATAAACGCTCAATCAATTGACCCGTCTGCCGCTTTCTTTGATTTCGCCGGAACGGTATGCCCTCAGAAGCTCGCGAAGGTCGTTTATCTGCTCCAGAAGCTCCGCACCCTTGTCGGTGTCAGAAATATTTGCGCGGCGTTCCAGCCTTTCAACAAGATGTATCTCCGGAGTGTGCTCGCTTTCGCCGGCAACAAACGGCTTGTGCTCCGCCAGATTCAGGCTGTGCGAATCGTATATCAGCGTGTATCCGGCAATTCCCGTAGCCTTCTGGTACGCCTTGGAAATCCCTCCGTCAATAACGAACAGCTTTCCGCCCGCCTTTACGGGTTTTTCTCCGTTCTTTATCTTCACGGGAACATGACCGTTGATTATATGACCTCTCTCCGGGTCAAGCCCGAACATTTCAAGTATCCAGCCGCAGACTTCCGCCTGCTCTGAAAAATGATAATAGGCGTTGTAGTTTTCCTTGTGCAGTTTCTTGTCATCAAGGAAATACCTCTCAAAGAACGCCATCTTATCCTTGCCGTAAAGCGGTGAACGTGCTCCGCTCCACAGATACCACATGTAGTCGGCGGCGTAGTCTTTTTCCTCGCCAGGCTGCATGAAATACGCCTTGTTCGCGATTTCGTCAAGCTTATCAAGCAGAGCCTTGCCGGAATAATCCGTTCCCGCGATATTCACACTCTGGAGCTGCCCGTTTTCGTCAAGCGGAATACAGCCATGAAACAGCAGATTTCCGTTTATCGTCTTGTACATCGAGCCCTTTGAATACAGGAACCGAATGTGGGAATTGAGCCGCTCGCTGTGCATAAATGAATTCTCCAGCACAGACATAAGCTCATTTTCAGCGTCCGTCAGCGACAGCGGATCTTTACGGCAAACCGTCGGGAAGTTCTTGTCTAGCAGTTCGTACTCATTGCCGTCTATCGTTACTGTTCCGCGGTCAAAATCGACCATTCGGAATATATCGCGCTTCCCCATGCCCCATTCCGGGTGGCGCTCGATAAGCTGACCCTCAAGCTTCAACTGAATTATCGTTATCGCCTTGTGCATTTTGGCTACGAGCTTTGTGTCCACCGGGTCGTAGATGTTGTCATCCAGAGTCTGCGGCATGAACAGAACGCAGTCGTCGTTCTTATAGTACTCCCCTGCAAACACCGCAAGCGCCCTGAGATTAAGCCCGTATCCGTCCTCAAGCACGTCGAAATTATTGTACCGCATGGAGATCCTGATAACATTCGCGATAAGCGCCCGGTTTCCTGAAGCCGCTCCCATCCAGGAGATGTCGTGATTTCCCCACTGGATATCAACATCATGTATTTTCATCAGTTCGTCAAGGATCACGTCAGCTCTCGGACCCCTGTCGAAAATGTCACCTATCAGATGGAGCTTGTCGATGGCAAGCGACTGGATAAGCTCGCAGAGGGATTTAATAAAGCGGTCTGCAATGCCGGTATCAAGAATAGTCGTGATTATCTCGTCGTAATAGTATTCCTTGACCACATCATCGGTGACATTCAAAAGCTCGTCAAGGATGTACACCATGTCCTTCGGGATACGCTTGCGCACCCGGGAACGCGTATATTTAGCCGACACCGCCTCGCAGACTAAAATCAGTCGATATATAGTCAGCCTGCGCCACTCGTCGGACAGTTCGCCCTTCATGCGGAGGTTTTTCAGCTGCTTGTCAGGATAGTAGATAAGATATGCCAGCGCTTCACGTTCGGCTCCGGAAACCGACTTCCCGAGGGTTATGTCGATCTTGTTCTTGATCATTCCCGAAGCGCTTTTCAGCATGTGCAGGAACGCTTCATACTCGCCGTGGATATCACTGAAAAAATACTCCGTTCCCTTTGGAAGGCTGCGTATCGCAGAAAGATTCACGATCTCGCTCACTGCGCTGTCGATCGTCGGGAACTCCTTTGCCAGAAGCAGTAAATATTTTTTGTTCATGTTGTTTTCCCTCGAACAATATCTTTAACTTATCTGCACGAAAAACAGGAATATGTTAATCCACAATACAAAGAGTGCCATCGTCTTTCACTAAAAAGAAAGTAATGCCTGCATTTTTTATTTGTGGAAGTGATACCCATTTTTTAGCAAGCTCGTTACTTTTTTCCGTATAAGATATCGCGACCACTGGCTTTATTCTTTCACCAAACGCACTTCCAGTCATTAGTTGACCAATCGCTTCCCTCATTAAACTATATCCTTTTTCTTTCGAAAATTTCTTACTCTCAACAATAATGGTACTATCGTCTTTCGTTTCAATAACAACATCACCTATTCCGGATTTTGACGTTACTATAATGTGAGCATCATACCCTTCTATTGCGAATTCACCTTGCCATTTGTCACACTCTGTATCCAACTTTTTAAATCCATTTTTTAAATAGAAATCTTCAATTTCAAAGTGAATTGTATTTTTAGTTTTTACATGAGCTCCATCAATTGATACATGAACATTTTTATCAGTTAATTCGTTTTTTATAAAGTATAAAGCAATATATAAACTTACCTCTGGTTCTGTCATTCTTTAATATACTCCTTATTTACCAAACTGCTTGAAGAATTTCGATTTGTCAAGCCAATATATTATTTATATTATATCACACTCACTTGACTTTTTCAATCCCTGGGAGGAAATTAACAAAGGGAAAAAGCAGAATTACCGTAGGCTTACTCTATTTCTATATCCGAACCTCCTCTTGTACAGCCTCCACAATTAAAGTTCTATAGTGGCTGAATCGATCTGAAGCTCCGGCGAATGGAAAGGTATCACCCTGGCGAACCTGTTGCGCTTCATCAGTTCCGTGAATTCAGCAAAATTCTGATGCACCGGGTATCTGAGGAATTTCATTCTGCCGGAATTTATCAGCCTTTCGCTAACTGAGCCTGGCTCAGCTGTGCCGGTCATGATCGCAGCGCCGCCGCCAGCAAGAATGCTTTCCCACGAACATAAATGGTTTTCAAACTGCGGCAGATTTTCTCTTGACTTTTCTCCTGCCTTGTGATAAAATCGGTATATACTTTAATCAGCATAAGAGGATCATTGTATGAAACTTGATGTTTTAGGTCTGCTTGGCGCATGCTCCTATGCGCTTGACTGCGTGGAAGCGGAACTCGTTCATGTTACCAGCCGCCATGCGAAGCGCGTGGCATATATGTGCGTATGCACCGCGGAAACACTTGGCGTGCATGGAAACGCACTGCAGGATCTCGCAGCATGCGCGCTCCTTCATGACAACGCCCTAACGCAATATATCCAGGAGGAATTCCACGGAAACGCCGAATCGCTGGATCTGCTGCCGGAGATCCCGCATCTGGGGCTTCACTGCTCCCAGGGCGAGGAGAATATCCGAAATCTGCCGTTCAGCACCGACGTCAGCGGAGTAATTCTATACCACCATGAAAACGCAGACGGAAGCGGTCCGTTCGGGAAAACTTGGGGGGAAATCCCGCTGGCTGCCCGGATAATACATCTGTGTGATTTACTGGATGCATTCTGCCGCGCCGATAAATTCACCCCGGAAGTCTGGAACAGAGCGGAAGCTTTTATTTCCCGGGTTCGCGGAAAAATCTTCGACGATGAGTGTGCCGAAGCATTCCTAAAGGCATTCCCAGCGGAGCATTTTATGTCTCTCGGAAACGACGACCTTGAATCGCGCCTGTGGAGCATAGTCCCGCGCGGAAAGCAGGAGCTAAGTTTCCCGCAGATCAAGGCGCTGGCTGATTTCTTCGCAAAAATAGTGGACTACAAATCGCCGTTCACCAGCACGCATTCGATCGGAGTTGCCTCCTGCGCTGAAAAGCTGTCCCGCTTCATGGGATTTGACGAGGAAACCGCGCAAAAAATGTACCTCGCTGGAGCGCTGCATGACATCGGTAAAGTCGCGGTGGGCAATGAAATACTCGAAAAACCCGGTCGCCTGACTGACGAGGAATTCGCAGAAATGAAGCATCACGCCGCATACACCTACTACATACTCTCGGAAATCGAGGATTTCGAAGAGCTGCGCGACTGGGCTGCATTCCATCACGAGCGGCTTGACGGCACAGGGTACCCATTCCGGAAAACCGCCTCGGAACTGAACACGCAGGAGCGTATGATGGCATGCGTAGACATTTATCAGGCTCTGACTGAGAGCCGCCCTTACAAGCCCGGAATGCCTCATGAAAAAGCCTGCGCTATTCTGCGTGAAATGGCGGGCAAAGGCTGGCTTGATGCCGGAATAACAGAACAGGTAGACGCTTGTTTCGGTACAAAAAATGCGGGGTAATTTTACCCCGCATTTTATTTAAGCTTAATATACGATTTTATTTCAGTGTTTTTAATGTTTCAGGAAATATCTCCCAATAGAACCTGCGAGCAGACGGCGGAAAATCGCCGAGTATTCCATGCTCAGGGTCGTAAAATACGCCGTCTGCGTAAAGCGACCAGTGCCAGCATCGAGGAGTTTCAAGGCTGAGGAGCGCGCACCTAGGGAGGTCGAAAACTGTTTGCGCCTGCTTTCGTTCCGGCGAAAAATTAATTCCGTGATCGGTCAGGACGCGCTTCATTTCGCGAAGGTCGGTTTCCCGGCTGTTCCCGAGGTATTCACAGATGTATTCGGCAGTAGTTCCAAGCAGCATTGCGAGGACTGCCTGACCACATTGAAGGTCAGTTGGTTCGTGGATATAATCAATATTCATTTTTCACCTTATATGACGTTTGCCTGCCAGGAAACACAGAAATCCATCAGTCAGTTATATCGTTCAGAAAAACGTAATAAACGTCTCCGCACTTATCCGTGTGCAAAAATCTGCCATAGTCGAGAACCTTTCGCTCAGTTCCGTCCCTGCATACTATCCTGTATTTTACACGGTTGATATCCCGTTCCCGTTTTATCTGTGTATAACACACCGCCTGCTTCTGTCAGCAAGCGAAATTTCTGATGTAACGATTCGGCGCACTCTACCCATTTTCCCTTTTCAAACCGTTTTTTAGAGGTTCACTTATTTAATTATCCTCTACAACAAGAAGCGTCTTTTTCCCATCAATATTCTTCAAGAATGCTGATTCCGACCATTTATGAGCAAAAGATAATACTTCAAACATCTTTCAGTTAATTATACCACACGAGATAGATTTTTTCAATCATTATTTTATACAAATATATTATTGCGAACAAAAAGCGCAACAATAATAGATAACACAGACCATGAAATAAAGCGTTGACCCGTTTTGAGCATGTACGCATTGATTTTCTGCAATATAAATCTCTTCTCTGTACTAACACATTAATAAAAAGGCGGCTTAATTATCTCATATCCTGAGAATTATAAGCCGCATTTATTTTGATGTGTGAATCAAAAATCTGCTTATTCAGTCCCCCGCCTTAAAATTGTATACCGGCTTTATAATGCTGACTATCTCGGCAGTGGGCGTGATATTGTCAACGATATCCTCCATGCTTTTGTAAGCCATCGGGCATTCGTCTATTGTCGAAAGGTGTATCGAGGTGGAGTATATCCCCTCCATGCTGTTCTGGAACTCATCAAGCGTGAACTTTTCCTTTGCAGCATTGCGGCTGAACATTCTCCCAGCCCCATGAGGCGCGGAACAGTTCCACTCAGGATTCCCCTTTCCGATACAGATAAGGCTGCCGTCCCGCATGTTTATAGGAATGAGCAGCTTCTCGCCCTTCTTTGCCGACACTGCGCCCTTGCGGACTATGTTGCTTTCATGGTCGATATAGTTGTGTATGGTCTCAAACCGCTGGCAGTCTGAAAGCTCCATGCCAAACGCCGCGGAAAGTATGAGCCCTGCGATGGTCACGCGGTTCAGCGACGCGAATTCCTGGCATATGCGCATATCGTGCAGATACATTTCGCGGTATTCCCCGGTGAGATAACAGAGCTCCCTCGGAGTGAAGCACTCATGTGCCTGAAAGCTGCTGCGAAGCTCCTTTATCGCCGCCTGGATCTCACTGCGCCTTCCCTCAGCCTTGTAGCGCGCGATAAGCTCGTTCTGCTGACGGAACAGCTTATCCTTTCCGCACATAAGTTCGTATGCAAGGCTCTGGTAATGCTCCGCGACCTGTGTGCCAAGATTGCGGCTCCCTGTGTGGATAACCAGATACTTGTTACCCTCGTCGTCGCTGTCTATCTCAATGAAATGATTGCCTCCGCCGAGGGTTCCGATGCTGCGCTCCAGCCTCTTTGTGTCCTTGAGTTCCCGGTAGCATTTCAGCTCCATAAGCTCTGGGAATCTCACGATCCTTCCCTCGTGTACTTTCATTCCCGAGGGTATGTTTTTCCGTATCGCTTCGTCCAGCTTTTCAAAGTCGATCCCGATTTTTCCAAGCTCAACCGTATACATTCCGCAACCGATGTCAACGCCTACGATGTTTGGTATCACCATATCGCCGAGATCAGCGGTAAAGCCTATTACACAGCCCTTCCCTGCGTGGACGTCCGGCATTATGCGAATACGGCTGCCCTTTACAAAAGGCTGGTCGCAGAGCAGCTTTATCTGCTCCTCTGCTGTTTCCTCGATAATGTCGGTGTATACTATCGCCGATGAGTAGGTCCCTGTTATTGTTTTCATGGAAGTTCTCCTTTCTGCCTTGCGGCGTTTCTTCCGATGAATTGAGTATACAACATCAGCACGGAAAAGTCACGGAAAAAAACTTGCGAAAACAAAAGAGCGCCGGAGCGCCCTTATCTTATTCCAAGCTCAAACTGCATTTTAAGCCGCTTTTTTATCTCGTCTACAAGCGATTCCGGCGCATTGACTTTCATCATCGGTCCGAAGGACAGAACGCGGATAAGCATTTCGGTTTCGTCATTTTCGGAATAGTATATTCGCAGCCGATACCTGTTTCCGCCGAGGTGCGCAGTCTCCCGCTCGAAATGTGCGAAGTGGAGCATTGCGCGCTCCAGCGCATTGCGACAGTTGATCAGCTCCGCCTCCATGCAGAGCATTTTCGGCGATTCCGGCTGACACTGTTTGCAGTACAATCCCGGGCAGAGGAGTATCTCCTCTATCCCGGCAAGTCTGAGCATATCGACATTCCGGCAGCCGGCGACGCCCAGACGGAATTTGTCGTCTTTTTCGGAATACTCCAGGCTTTGCAGGCGGCACTTTATACGGCGCGTCCTGCCTTTTGCGCTGTGATACAGTATCTCGGCTGTACTTCCCGCTTTCACGCCCTCAAGCGCAGTGCGGAACACGCTGATATAATGCGGATCCTCAAACGGGTCGCCGTCAAGATAACGGTCGAAATACACGATATCATCCGGCTGGAACAGCGGCTGTATTCCTTCCAGGAAGCTCCAGTCCACCCCGAACAGTTTCATGCGCGGATCCTGAGATACCGCCTTCAGCCAGCGCTTCTGCAATAATGTAAGCGGCGTTGTCGGGGCTTTTTTCAGCGGGGTGGAAAGGCCGCTAAGAAGCTGCCATTCACCGCTGTTCAGCGCCGGAATTATCTTCAGAAAGCTCTCAGAAAACGCCTTTTCATCGCATATCTGCTTCATGAGCTCCGGAGTAAGCTCCCCGGAAACAGCCCGGCGGAGTATCTCGGAAACTGCGCTGAAATACGCGCCGTAAACCTCATGGAACAGCATTTTAACCGCCCCCTATTCCGTAAATTTCGTACATCTTCTGCATATCGTCCCGGAGCAGATTCTCGGCGGTGCGGTCGCCGAAATCAAGCTGAATTATCCTTCCGGTGAAAGTACGGATCCACGAGCGGATTTCCGCGCTGTCCGTAAGTTCAGCGGAAAAACGCGCGGTGTGCTGGTCTATCCGCTCCACTGTGCCGCAGCGCTTTTCACGGAGCAGTCTGCGGTAGATGTGCTCCTCGTTTTCTCCTATGTATATCAGGAATTCCACGCGCTGTACCCTTGCTCTTTTGCTGCATGCAACTCCCCACATATTCTGCTGCATTCCGCTGAGGACGCCGCGCAGCTCGTCAAACCTGGGAGCGATTTCACCTATCCTGACTCCCGTTATGAAATCAATGCGGTAGGAACGTATTTCATGAACCCCAGGGCTGTACGCCATCAGCCATTCCCTGCCGCTCTGTACGCTCGAAAATATCTTCAGCGGAACAACTTCCCATTCAGACGAACGCACCGTTATCCAGGCAGAGCGTTTCTCAGACACAGCGGAAAGCAGTTCGCACAGAATATCGCTGTCAAGTGCGCGAGTTATATAATGGTGCTTGAATCTGAATATGCTTTCGGAACTTTCATCAAGCATAAAATTGCCCAGAGCGCCGCACGGCGCAATTTCCGAAAAGAAGTCAACAGCGTCGCCGTACCCGGAAATCTCCGGCGTTTCGCTCCGGCAGTACAGCACCATTCTGCCCTGTTTTTCAGTCCGGATAAGCCCTAGCGATTCGTATTCAGACAGCTTTTTTCGCACACCGGATTCGTCAAAGGTCATAGGCTCGCTGAAACAGGCTGTGTAATTATTCAGCCGCCCCATTATTTTCTGGAAAAGCAGCGGCGGCTTCTCGTCCAGCATATCCATCAGCAGAAAGTGCAGCGTGATATCCCGGTCGGTGAAGCTGCAAGTCCGCAGCAGGCGGTACAGCGGGTTTCGTTCGCCGCTGCGGCTGTCTATTGACAGGAAAACATTTTTGCCGCGGGAATCCCGGGAGCTTTCGGTGTGCTCCCCGAGCACGCACTCAAGACGGCGACGCTCGTTGTCGTATGTTCTGCCGCTTTTACCGGAAAAGCCGCTGCGCGTGCGGAAGCCATAAACATAGAATTCCCGCATATAACCGCGTATCTTTTCAAAGCTTTTCACCAGTTCGCTGAATGCCACCAAACCACCTCCCACGCAGTTTCTTCAAGTATATCACGAATTTTATGCATTGTCAATTGCCGATCGTCCTTTTATCAAGCAAAATGGAGCCGCAGCGGCTCCATTTTTGTTCTATTCCTGACAATTGTCAAGAGTCCTTTCCCAGCGCTTCTCAGTCGGGCTCATTGCGTTTTCGAAGGTCCGATCCTCAATGTCAAGATCGCCGTTCTTCGCCGCCGGCGCCAAGTCCTCCAAGCTTTTCGACCGTGATATGAGTCTGATCATGCCGGGAAGAATTTCTGAATTATACCAATGACGAATATAACAGCGATCATCACAGGAAGAATATAAGTCATATATCCACGCATGAAGTTTTTCATCTTCATACCTTTTCCTGTGTTTACTTCACTAATGTAATTATCCCAGCTCCAGCCCTTCTTCATTGTGCAGAACAGCGTCAGCACAAGGGAGCCTAAAGGAAGCACCAGATTGCTTACGATGAAATCCTCGATATCCATTATATTGGTACCCTCGCCCAGCGGCTGGAATCCACTCAGCACATTGAATCCAAGGCAGCAGGGTATTGAAAGCACAAGAAGCAGAATTCCGTTGAAAATGCAGCATTTACGTCTGCTCCAGCCTGTAAGGTCCTCAACGCAGGCGGTGATCTCCTCGAATACAGCGAGCACGGTAGAGAGCGCTGCAAACGACATGAACACAAAGAACAAACTTCCCCACAAACGCCCGAGAGGAATATGGTTGAATATATTCGGGAGAGTAAGGAAAATAAGACTTGGACCGCTGTCAACGTCAACGCCATACGCAAAGCATGCCGGAAAGATGATAAGCCCGGACGAAAACGCAACGAACGTATCCAGCAGCGCAACGTTCACAGACTCCCCGAGCAGCGATCTGTCCTTGCCTATGTAGCTTCCGAAAATGGCCATTCCGCCCATTCCGAGGCTGAGCGTAAAGAACGCCTGATTCATCGCGTTTACAATAACGTTTCCAATGCCGACTTTCTGTATTTCTTCGATGTTTGGCTTGAGATAGAATGCAAGCCCCGCTTCGCCTCCTTCCATGAAGAAGCTGTTTATCGCAAGGATCACCATTATCACCAGCAGAGCCAGCATCATCACCTTCGTCACGCGCTCCAGTCCGTTTTTAAGTCCTATCGAACATATCAGCACTGCCGCAGCAAGAACTATCGCCACAAACAGTATCATTGTCAGCGGATCTGCAAGCACGGAATCAAAGTGCTCGGATATACCGGCTGCGTCCAGATCTGCAAGCGCCCCGCTTGCAGTGGAGAAGAAATATCTCAGCATCCACCCGGCTACCGTGGTGTAGAACATCAGCAGTATGTAGCTTCCAATCATCGCGGCAACGCCGTGGTAATGCCATTTTGAGCCTTTCGGCTCGATCTGCTGATACATCTTGACAGGGCTGCACTGTGCGGCTCTTCCGACTGAAAACTCCATTGTCAGCACAGGTATGCCCAGTATCGCCAGGAACACAAGATAGATAATCACGAACAGCCCTCCGCCGTTCTGCCCTACGATATACGGAAACTTCCAGACATTCCCTATGCCTATAGCGCAGCCTGCGCTCAATAGTATAAATCCCAGTCTGCTCCCAAGTTTTTCTCTGCTCATTAAACGACCTCCGTTTTTGACCGCAGTATTTTCCGGATAATATTGCGGCACTTTTTCGACATAAGGTCACCTCTAAAAACC
>DQFX01000021.1 GCA_003531585.1 Oscillospiraceae bacterium
GCGGATAATGGGAGTCGAACCCATATTCAATGGCTTTGCTATCGCGTTAATGGGCTATGTGTTGTCTATTGTGTTGTCTATTGTGTTGTCTGGCTTACTGTAGTTTTTGCAGAAATCGTCCATTTTGTTGCGAATTTTATTTGCATATTCTTCCATCGCAGAGCCAAAAACGTGCTGATAAACCTGTTCAATCATTCGCGTACTCGAATGTCCCATTATCTCTGCAATGTACTTTTGCGGCATTCCGATAAGCAGACACTTGCTGGCATAGTGGTGGCGCAACGCATGGAAATTCATATTTTCATCAAATCCGTTTTTGTCACGGAACCGTATCCAGTTGTTACAGATGTTTATACTTCTCATGGCTACTACCCTGCCATCTTCATCAGCGGCTTTACAAAGTATATTTGCAAACGCCTTACTAATAGGGATTTTGCGATATCCCGCATAGCTTTTCGGCGCTTTCTTCTGATATACGCCGTTTTCATCAAGCACATAAGCTTCTGTGACCATAATATAGTCATCGTGAACATTGCTGATATTCAGGGCTGTTATTTCGCTCTCACGCAAACCGCATTGTGTCGCAAGAAGAAAAGGAATCTCCAACGGATTGCCGCGTATCAGTTCGGCTATCTGACTTATCTCTTTTTCATCTGGAACATAGATATCGCTTAGTTCCTTTTGCGGCAGAGTAGTTTTTATGGTGAATCCCGGTCTGTTGTTTTGTAAAATGGAAGATAGTAAGCCGTGCACGTTTCTGCAAGTTTTAGGGCTATGAGTTTTGGCATATTCGTTCATGAACTTTTGCAGTTCAATTTGAGATATTTCATCTATCGGTCGGTTTTGCAGCTCCGACAGCGCATTCCGTTGTACAGAACGATATCCTCTGATGGTAGACGGAGAGCAAACCGCCGTCCTGCTGACGATGTATTCCTCTAGCGCTTCGCCGAGTGTTTTGGTTTCCGATTTTTCCTTGGTCTCTTTCAGTTCCGCTTCGGCTTGCGCTATCTGGCGCAGGAGTTCGTTCTTATCCCTGCCGGAAAAGCGCCTGTACACTTTCTTTCCGTCTGTGTCCTTCCCCAGATAGACTTGTATTGAGTACCACTTATAACGCTTGACCCGCCCGTTGACCTTTTCGGAGCGGGTTCTTCTTTAAAGTTGTAATCTGCCATGATTCCACCTCTTAGAAGCAGTCCTTGCACGGCGTGTAGCCGTCCTCTTCTGCCTCTGCTATCGTCTTTTCTATTACATCGCGGCCTACGATATGCCGACAGTCTGCCTTGTGGTAGCGTTTGCCGGACTTGGTTATGTAGACCGTTTCGCTCTGTGGTTCATCTTCTGGTTTACTGGTAGTTGTTGCCTGGGGTGACGCCACAGCGGACGTTGAACTACTCGGCGCTGATGTTTCTGCGGGAGCTTCAATAGTGACCGCCGGCGATTCGCTCGTCGTGCTGCTTACGTTGTCTGGGTTCCCTTTTCCGGCAAAGGCGTATATCATCAGCATGCCTATAACGGCGAACGCCGACACCGCAATGCAGACAGCAACTATGTTGACACGCTTCGTGCGCTTGCGATACTTCACGGCGGGGAGCCGTTCGCAGAGCGCCTTTTCAATCTCCGTTTCCGGCTCTCGGATATTATCGCAGTGCCGCAGAGCCTGTTCGGCGGTCAGTCCGAAGCGTTCAAGCTGGTGCGCACTCTTGATCCCCAGCGCGTACATTACGCAGGACGGTGCGAGCATTTCCGCTGCGAAGTCGTCGGCTTCGCGCTCCTGCCGGGCTGTTTCCTCCGGCGACGGTGTTATGCCTAACACATTGTTTTCCGCTGTGTGTTTCAGCACGATGTGACCGAATTCGTGCAAAATACAGAAAAGTTTGTGCTCATATGAAAGGCTTGCCCGAAACAATATAACATTCTGCTTCCGGTGTATCAGAGTAAACGCCGGGTATCGCTCCGCCGTTTCTTCCGCGCCGCAGGCTTCGATTAGCTCCTTTCCCTCGTCGTATGTAAGCAGGAGCCAGCCAGAGAACTGCGCTATTATCTCCGCTTTTCGCATTGTGAGCGGCAGCTCTGATACTCCGTGTTTTACCAGCAGGTGGTCTGCTTCGTTAAGAATGTTTCGGTTTGTCATGGTGTGATTTCCTCCAAAATAGTTTGATGTACTACTATTCTGTATTAAAACCGCCTATGATGTCAATTAGCCACAAGATGTCAATGGTTTAATACCGTGAAAAAATATTAGATGAGCCCTTTTGCTTTGAGGGCTTTTTCTATTGCCGCGTCCAGCGCCTTGCTGTCAACGGTCAGTGTTTCTGCGCCGCCGAACGCGGCTATGTTCTTGCTTATTATGTTGGGATTTTTCAGTTCTTCCATTTCGGCTGCGGTGACTATGTAGGGATAGTCGGTGTTGCCTATCAGGTAATCCACCGAAACATTGAAATACACTGCCAGGGCTTGGAGCTTCTCTACGGAGGGCACCGAGCCTTTTCTTATGTTGTCGTAAAAACTACGTCCTACTCCGCTTTCTTCGTATGCGGTTCTAGGCTTTATTCCTCTTTTATCGCATAATTTCTGTATAACGTTCTGTAATCTGTCGAAATCCATAATATACTCCTAGTTGTTATTTATTGGAATATTGCACTAATTCAACAGGGAGTTTTTGTGTTATACCACAAAATGCGTAAATTTCTGAATAATCTCTTGACAATTTCAGAAATTTACGCTATACTTGTCTTGTAAACAAAATTCACAAAAAAATGTAAAGCAAAGCTAGCCGTTCTGCGATACGTTTTTTTCAAAACAGCCTGTGATATTAAGTTGCTAACCACTCTTAATATTAACACATCATCGCTGTTTTGTCAAGTAATCTTGGGTGAAATTTTTGTGAACAAAATTCACAAATGGAAGGCGGTGGAAACATCACAGCAAAGGAAAAGGCGTTTGTTATCAAGGCTCGCAAACGCATGGTGACTGTCGGCATGAACGACCGGGAACTCGCGGAGAAGCTCAACATCTCCCGGTCGTACCTGTCGATGATATTTTCCGGCTCGCGCGCTATGACAGAGGAAATCAGAGAGCGCATACGGCTGGTGCTTAACATCTGAGCCTGAACACACGGCAAAACAGGAGAATTTTATGACCAATGAAAAGAAGCAGCAGATAATCGAACTGCTGAAAGACAAGGAAGTTGCCGATTCAATCGGCGTGATGTCCGAGGGGCTGGTGAAGCTTTTCGAGAGCATTCCTGCGGACGAGCCGGAGGAGAAGAAGCCGTATGACCCGGGGTTCTGGATGCCGAAAGCTGACGAGCGGTATTATGAAGCCTATGTCGGCAAAGACATGATTTACGGACTTGGCGTGGGAGCGGAGAACGGTGTAGCCTACCCAGACAATTGCTGGAAAACCAGCGAACGCGCAATTCAGGTCGGGAAGAAAATAAAGTTTCTCATGCTGGTTGAGCGGATACGCGATGTAGTGAGAAGGCGCCCTGTAGATGGACTGTCTGACGGCTTATGGGTAATTACCGTTAACGAAGGCAACTTTGACTACGTGGGAGTTGATGAGTTACATGGTAGACCTTATGCAAGTTCTTTGTTTTCTGGTAGCGATATAGCCCAGAAAGCCTGCGACATTCTCAACAAAATGAAAGCCGACGGTCAGCTCGACTGGCTTTTCAAGTAAGGCGGTGGACGAATGAACACACTGACATTCACCGTCCCGAACGTCCGGGAGCCGCAGTACCGCGACAAGCGCACCATTATCCGGATAACGCCAAAGGCGTATAACATCCTGGAAGATATTTCAGCTCGTACAGGGCTTGCGATCTCATACATCGCAAGCGAGATGATAGTCTACGCAAACCAGCACACGGAAATCATTCCGGCATACAAGGAGGAAGAAAACGATGATTAAGGTCGAATCGCACAACGGCAAAGCAAATACTTCAATTGGGGGCAACGCAGTAACCATCATGGCAGAAACATGCTCGGTTATCCGCGCTCTTGGCACTCTCATGGCGGAGAATAGCAGCATGACATACCGTCAGGCAGTCACGAAGATTCTCACGCTTATCACTATAGCTTTGCAGGAGACTTCCGATGAGGGCTAACGTGGACAAAACCGGGAAGAACATCATGACGAACATTTCCCTGCTGTGTGCGGCACGCGGAAAGACCCGGGACGACATCATGCGCATAGCGGGTATTAATTCCCGCAACACTTTCAGCTCCCGCCATGACAAGCCCGGCAACTGGACGCTGGGACAGCTTGTCCACATTGCGTCCTATTTCAATGTAACGCTGGAGTGGCTTTTCTCTGAACACTCCGTGGAGGTAAAAAGCGATGGGAAGTAGATTTTACATCGACATCGAGCAGGCGAAAGCGCGGATAAGCGAAATCGGGCTTGCTAATGCCGCGCGGGAACTCAACATCAGACCCGGCACGCTGGCAAACCGCGTGAGCGGCAAAACAAAGAACCCCGAGAAGCTTGACATGGAAATATGCCAGCCGCCGCACAGCTGCTTCGAGTGCCCTTACTCAGACTGCATACGGAACGGCAGGAGGTTTATAACCAGCCCCACAAAGGAAGAAGTGGAGTTTGTCCACAACTCCGGGATATTCAAGTATGGAGGTAATCTGAATGCTGAAACATGTTGATGAGTGCGTAGGCTGCCCGCCGGAAAAAGGCTGCTTGGGCAGTGCATGCCCGAATCGAAACGTTCCGCGCTGGTTCTGCGATGAATGCGAAAACGAGTTCGAACGCGATGAACTCAGAGTTTTCAATGGCAAGCAGCTTTGCTATGACTGTCTCTGTGAGGAAGCGTGGCTCAGTGCCGAGGAACCGGAGGACGAATCGTGAAGATAAACGTTGAACAGACGATAAAACGCCGGATATCCGAGAAGATATCCGCTGAAATGGATCTCAAGCGCACGACATGGGAGATACTCACGCTGGAAGCGCTCCATAATGAGTTCGGTTTCGGCATGGACAGGCTGAAAAGGTTCACGGACGCACTACAGGCAAGCTACGATGAGTACACGCGGCAGGCCGAACTCACTGACACATACAAGAGCTTTAAGGCCACAAACGATGACGTGGCGCTGATAAACGCTATACGCGGTCTGCGCTCCTATGGAATTGACTATCGCAAGCTGCTGAATGTCGAAGGACTTTTCCTCGATGTTGACGGCAAAAAGGTGTCCGTGGACGCTATGATAGAGAAGATGGAGGAACGATGAAAGTTTTACCCTACATAATCGCAATGTTCGCGGGCTTGTTCGCGCGGACGATAGCTGCTTCACTTGGCGGCATTGACTACACGATGGACGGTCACGACTTCCTGATGATGATCCTGGCGATAATCGCCGTGTGGTCGTTCAAGGGCGCGTTCCTGCCGAAAAGAAAGAGGGTGAGCGGACGTGACAACAGAAGATAAGCTGGACAGGCTTAACGAGATGTGCCGTTCAACGCCTGACTGCGCCGATTGTAACATATATCGCGCCGGTCTCTACTATCTTTGCGTCGCATTTACATTTGAAACCATGGGCGATAAAAACGTAAACCTGCTTTACAGCACCGCTTTCCTGAAAGACGTTCCCACCGGTTCTGCGCCGGATAACGTCAACCACCCCGCGCACTATCAGGGCGCGCATGAATGTATTGAGGTAATGCAGGCGATGTTCGGCATTGAAGCCGTCAAGGCGTTCTGCCGCTGCAATGCGTTCAAGTACCGTTTCCGTGCTGACAGGAAGAACGGCGAGGAGGACATCAAGAAAGCGGAGTGGTATGAGGATTATCTCATGAAGCTCTGCGATTCTGAGAGAAAGGAACACACATGAAGATAATAGAACCCAGTGCAAAGCTGGTCAGAGGCTATGAGGACAAGCCGGAGGAACTCATAGAACTCTGCGGGCGTATTTGCTACGATTCGCAGGACAAGATAGCCCCCGGCACAGCGCAGAAATTCTGCGAGAGGCTGAAGAGGAGCGGTGAGATTGAGATAATCAAACCCAGTGATGGAAGTGTATCCGCTGAGAGTTTGCTAGACACACTGGGCGATGTTAACGAAGCCTACAATGACGCGTTGGAAGTTGGTATAAGCCCTCAGACGGCGCGGTGTGTTCTCCCGACCTGCCTTGCAACAAGGCTCTACATGACCATGACGCTTGAACGCTGGCGGGATTTCCTTAAGCTGCGGACAGCCCGGCCGCTCACCCGGATATGAGAGTTATCGCGGAGCAGATACAGCGGCAGCTTTTTCCTGATGAAATCGGTGACAGCAATGCCGACTAAAGAGGAGTTAAAGCAGTTGCAGGCGCTCCCGCTTGACTTGAAGATAGCCCGCACGCAGCAGCGCATTCGTGAATGGGTGCGGCACTACGGTGTTAATGGGGTTTATATCTCCTTTTCCGGTGGCAAGGACAGCACGGTGCTGTTACATATCGCCCGGGAAATGTACCCGGAAATCGAAGCTGTGTTCGTGAATACCGGGCTGGAATATCCGGAGATACAGAAGTTTGCAATGTCGTTCCCGAATGTCAAGGTAGTGCACCCCAAAAAGACATTTAAGCAGGTGCTTACGGAAAAAGGATACCCTGTTATCAGCAAGGAAATCAGCAACATAGTTGGCGTGGCTAAAAGGTGTCCTGATGGCGTGTACGCCAAGACGCGATTCGAGGAATCAAGAGGGCGTTTTTCTGCTGCGAAGTACAAACCTTTGCTGGACATGGATTTTATGTGTAGCAAGCGTTGCTGTGACATTATGAAAAAAGAGCCTGCACACAGATATTCCAAAGAGAGCGGCAAGGTTGCAATCACTGCACAGATGGCGAGCGAAAGCGCTTTGCGAACTCAAAAGTGGTTACAGCATGGTTGCAACGCTTTTGACAATGGTAATCCCGTATCAAACCCCATGAGTTTCTGGACAGAGCAGGACGTGCTCCTCTACATCAAATCGCGCTACATAGAGATATGTTCCGTTTACGGCGACGTAGTCTATGACTGTGACGAGCCGGAACAGGAGCGCTTCTCTGACGTAACCACTCTTAAACTCAAAACGACCGGCTGCTCCCGGACAGGCTGTATGTTCTGCGCTTTTGGCGCTCACCTTGAAAAGGGCGAAACGCGCTTCCAGCGGCTCGCCCGGACTCACCCGAAGCAGTATGCATTCTGTATCGGGGGGGGCGCTTACGACCCGTCAGACGGGCTCTGGAAGCCTAATAAAGATGGGCTGGGGCTCGGGCATGTGTTTGACGAAATAAACAAAGTTTATGGCGAAGATTTTCTGCGGTATAAGCCGCTGGATAACGAGGAGGACTAAATGGCAGAAACAAGCAAGATATATTCGGCTCTGTCGGCGATAATGTCGGAGTGCCCGGCGATAAGCAAGAGCCAGAAGAACCAGCAGCAGGGGTTCATGTATCGCGGCGTTGACATTGTGATGAACGTACTCCAGCCGCTGATGATAAAGCACAAGGTGTTCGCGGTTCCGGAAGTGCTGGACAGCCAGCGTCAGGAACGCGTAACGGCAAAGGGCGGCACGCTAAATTACACCATACTCCGGGTGAAGTACACATTCTATGCGGAAGACGGTTCGAGCGTTTCAGCGGTCGTTCAGGGTGAGGGCATGGACAGCGCGGACAAGTCCAGCAATAAGGCTATGTCGGTGGCATTCAAGTACGCGTGCTTCCAGGTGCTGTGCATTCCCACGGAGGAAATGAAAGATCCTGACGCGGAAACACCGCCGCATAACTCGGCAGTCCTCCAGTGTGCCGACTGCGGAGCGGCTATCAAGGGTTCCGGAGCGTTCAACGCGCAGCAGATAGCGCAGAGGGCGGTCGATATGTTCGGCAGGCAGCTTTGCGTTGAGTGCGCGAAGAAAGCAAAGGAGGGCGCGGGAAATGGCTGACGCGTTCAAGGCGATTTACAAGTGCCGCTTATGTGGCGAAGTCTATACTTCTCTCATTATGAACGGAAAAGGTGCGGTAATAGCGTCAGCATACCGTTCGTTGGAATCATTAAGAGAAATCCCCGCCGGGGACCCTTTTGCGGCAATGAACGACTTACACATATGCAAGGACTGCAGCGTTGGAATATCTGATTTTGTGGGGTGGAAGCGCGAATGATACTCGACAACACCACCTACTACACTCCCGAAGCCAACGCGGAATACATGAGCTGTTCGCAGTTCAAGGCGTTCCTGCACTGCGAAGCCGCCGCAATGGCTGAACTCACCGGGGAAAGCCGTCGCGAGGACACTACGGCGCTGCTGACCGGCTCTTACGTTGACGCGTTCTACGAGGGAACGCTTGACCAGTTCCGCGAACAGCACCCCGAACTTTTCAAGAAGGACGGCACTCTGAAAGCGGAATACCAGACTGCCGAAAGTGCTATCGAACGCACCAAAGCAGACCCGCTTTTCACCGAGTACATGAGCGGCGAGAAGCAGCGGATATTCACCGGGGAAATCGGCGGTGTTCCTTACAAAATCAAGGTTGACAGCTACCGCGAACACCTGATGATAGTTGACCTGAAATGCGTCCGCGACTTCGAACCGGTATGGAATGCGGAAACGCGCCGCAAGGAGCACTTCATCGAATACTGGGGATATCACACCCAGGGCGCTATCTACCGCGAAATAGTCAGGCAGAACACTGGGGAAACACTCCCCTTTTACATTGCGGCGGTCACAAAGGAAAAGTCCCCGGACATCGAGATTTTCAGCGTGCCGGACGAAGCACTTGACGAACAGCTTGAAGTCGTAGAGCAGCTGTCCCCCAGATTCAGCCTTGTAAAGCATGGCGTATTCGCACCGCAGCGGTGCGGAAAATGCGCTTACTGCCGCGCAACAAAGGTGCTGACTGCGCCTGTTGACTACCGCACGGATAACACAGAGCCATTCTGATTGCAGTGTTTTGCAGTTATCAGAAATCTATAATTCAGGAGGAAAAACATGGTATATCCGCAGATGAATCACATCGAACGCCCGGAGGGAATAATCATCAGCAGCGCTATCCAGGTAGACGTTGACGGCGATAAGCGTACATGCTCCGCTGTTCCCGGCGGGACGCTCGACAGCGTGATAGACGACACCACGGCACTCATCGAGTATGTCGGCACAGAGAAGACCACATACCTTTTCTGCACAGACGGAAAGCTGTACGTTTACCAGAAATCAGCGAGACACGGCTGGGGCTGGTGCAGGATTGACATAGGAAAGATTTGACAAAGGAGGAACACACAATGACAAAGGTACATGTAAAGCTAACATTCACGGACGACCTGCTCGGAACATCTTCCGGCAACCCGGAACTCCACCGCGAGTTCATCGCCAGCAAGGCACCTGACGCGGCAAAGATGGAGGAAGAAGTTGCTTCACTCGGCGTTGAAGCCGTTGAGGAGAAGTCCATGACCGTATTCCCGAAGATGGCTGACGGCACTCCCTATCTCTGGGATTATCAGATTCGCGGATTCTTCAAGGAGATATGCGGCGCGATGAGGGGAATCCCCGGAACGAAGTCCAGCAAGGTAAAGGCTTACAAGAAGAAAGTCGATAACACGATTTTCGTTGAGCCGCGCGAGATACCGCTGGATCTTCACGGCATGAAGATAGCCGACTGCCAGCGCCCGCTCCGCGCTTCCACTATGCAGGGCGAACGCATAGCACTTGCGAACAGTGAGGTATGCCCGCAGGGGACAACTTGCGAGTTCGACGTTCTCTGCATGGTCGATGAAGATGTTGATATGCTCCGCGAGTGGCTGGAGTACGGCAAATACAAGGGCATAGGACAGTGGAGAAACTCCGGCAAGGGCAGATTCGAATTTACGTTTCAGGTGCTCTGAGCGAGGGTACGGCAGAGCCGCGGCTTGCGTGGCAATGCCACGGCATAGTCCTGCACCTCGGAGCGGCGCAGAGGCAAAGTAGTGAGCTGCTCTGAAAAGCAATGGCTGTGTTTAGTAAAGCTGAGGTAAGGCGCAGCGTCGTGAAGCACCGAGATGTATCGCAAAGGCAAAGTGGAGCGGAGCAAAGAATAGTGCGGCAGCGGCAATGTGTAGAGAAGCATGACTAAGCAATGGTATAGTGTGGCGTGACACAGTTCAGTAGTGCAACGGCAAGGTTCAGCAGCACTAAACGTGGCGAAGCAAAGGCAGCGCTGAGTGCTGCAAAGCAACGCCAAGGCAATGTACGCGAATCCGAGCATTGCAGCGGCAATGTTTGGCTCGGAATTGCGATGTTCTGCTACGGTATGGCGAGGAATGGCAATGGCGGAGCGTGGCGGCGCAATGACTTGCGGAGCATAGGCACTGTATGGCGAGACGTTGCAGCGGCGAGGAATGGCACTGTATGGCAAGGCAATGGCTATGCGCGGATTAGCGATGCAAGGGCAAGGCGTAGCATCGAACAGCCAGGGTATCGCAAAGCAAAATATCGCAAGGGCAAGGCTGAGTTGCGAAACGCTCCGCGTTGTGAAGCAACGGCACTGCAATTCATGGTTCCGCAAGGGCATAGCATTACACCGCTAGGCGTTCCATTGAATGGCAAATCAAAGATTATTTTTCAACAAAGGAGACCAGCTATGAAAAG
>DQFX01000003.1 GCA_003531585.1 Oscillospiraceae bacterium
CTCGTAAGGCATACAGCCTTACTTCGTCGGCTTTCCTAGAATCTGGCACACACTTCCCATTTTTGCTTTTCACACCGTTTTTTAGAGGTTCCCTTGATTTTTTACCCGGGAACTGGTATAATACTACCATAAAGACCCGGAGGTGCTGAAATGTCACAGGTAACTAAACGCGCTCTGGAGGCTTCGCTGAAAAACCTCCTGCTGAAAAAGCCGCTGAGCAAGATAACAATAAACGACATAACCGAGGACTGCGGGATTAACCGCATGACCTTCTACTACCACTTCAAGGATATTTACGACCTGGTGGAGTGGTCCTGCGCCGAGGACGCCAAAAAGGCGCTGGAGGGCAAAAAAACCTACGACACCTGGCAGCAGGGATTCCTCCAGATTTTCGAAGCGGTGCAGGAGAATAAGCCGTTTATAATAAATGTCTACCGCTCAGTGAGCCGCGAGCAGGTGGAGCTGTACCTCTACAAGCTGACCTACGATCTCCTGATTGGCGTAGTGAACGAATGCTCCAAGGATCTGAACGTCCGGGAGGACGACAAGGAATTCATCGCGAATTTTTATAAGTACGCGTTCGTCGGAGTAATGCTCGACTGGGTCAAGAACGATATGAAGGAGGATCCTAAGCAGATAATCGACCGCCTGTCCACGCTTATGCACGGGAATGTCTCAGCCGCGCTGGAGCGTTTCAGCATTTCGTAGTTTTATCATTCCAGCAGGTTTGATAAAAAATTATACACCTTTGCCGCCGTGATGAAAAACTGAACACGGCGGCGATTCTGTTTATTGTATATTTACCGATTATGAGTTAAAATATAATCACAACAAGGAACCACCGCCCGAAAGGGTATTTTCAAGGAGGAGATCATATGTACTACTCAAGCGGTAACTACGAAGCATTTGCAAGACCTAAGAAGCCTGCGGGCGTTGACAATAAGTCCGCGTATATTATAGGAAGCGGTCTTGCTGCACTGACTGCTGCGTGCTATCTCGTTCGCGACGGTCAGATGAAGGGCGAACACGTCCACATTCTCGAGAAGGAGCAGCTCGCGGGCGGCGCCTGCGACGGCTGGAAGTACGAGGACGTCGGCTATGTAATGCGCGGCGGCCGTGAGATGGACAACCACTTTGAGGTAATGTGGGATCTGTTCCACTCCATTCCTTCCATCGAAACAGAAGGCGTATCCGTCCTCGACGAGTACTACTGGCTCAACAAGGAGGATCCGAACTACTCCCTCTGCCGTGCGACCGTAAACCGCGGCGAGGACGCCCACACCGACGGCAAGTTCGACATCTCTGACAAGGGCGCAATGGAGATCATGAAGCTGTTCTTCACCCCTGAGGAGGATCTCCAGGACAAGAAGATAACCGATTTCTTCGATGACGAGGTGCTGAACTCCAACTTCTGGCTCTACTGGCGCACGATGTTCGCGTTTGAGAACTGGCACAGCGCTCTTGAGATGAAACGCTATATTCAGCGCTATATCCACCACATCGGCGGTCTGCCGGATTTCAAGGCGCTCCGCTTCACCAAGTACAACCAGTATGAGTCCATGATCCTCCCGATGATAAAGTACCTCGAGAGCTTCGGCGTACAGTTCCACTTCGGCGTTAAGGTCGTGAACGTACAGTTCGACTGCAGGCCCGAGCGCAAGCTCGCGACACGCATCGACGTTATCCGTGACGGTCAGGAGGAAAGCATAGACCTCACCGAAAACGATCTCGTGTTCATCACAAACGGCGGCTGCGTCGAGAATTCCACGATGGGCAGCCAGAACAAGCCCGCTGAATTCCGCCCGGAAATCAAGGCAGGCGGCGGCTGGGATATGTGGCGTAAGATCGCCGCGCAGGATCCCGCGTTCGGCAACCCCGACAAGTTCTGCGGAAATCCTGAGCTATGCAACTGGATGAGCGCCACCGTTGAAACCCTGGATCAGCGCATAATCCCCTATATCAAGAAGATCTGCAAGCGCGACCCGTTCACCGGTAAGGTAGTCACCGGCGGCATCGTCACCGTCAAGGATTCCTCCTGGCTGCTGAGCTGGACGATCAACCGCCAGCCGCAGTTCCGTGAGCAGCCCAAGGATCACTGCCTCGTGTGGGTATACGCGCTGTTCAGCGACAAGCCCGGCGACTATATCAAGAAACCCATGCGCGAATGCACCGGCAAGGAGATCTGCATGGAGTGGCTGTATCACCTCGGAGTTCCCGAGAATGAGATCGAGGACATGGCGGAGCATTCCGCAAATACAGTTCCGGTAATGATGCCATATATCGACGCGTTCTTCATGCCGCGTGCGATCGAGGACAGACCGAAAGTAGTTCCGGACGGCGCTGTAAACTTCGCATTCCTCGGACAGTTCGCCGAACTTCCCCGCGACACCATCTTCACCACTGAGTACTCCATGCGCACCGGTATGGAAGCAGTCTACACCTTGCTCAACGTCGACCGCGGCGTACCCGAGGTATGGGGAAGCGTGTTCGATATCCGCGCCCTGCTTGACGCTACAGTTAAGCTCCGCGACGGCAAGAAGGCTACCAACATGAAGATGAATCTCGCCCAGGAACTGGTTGTAAAGAAGCTCCTCGGCAAGATAAAGGACACTGATATAGAGAAGATACTCAAGGAATACAACGTTATCTGACCCTTATCCCGGGCGGTTCAGCAATGAGCCGCCCGGCTCTGATTTACTCATCTTTTTGCTCTTGTGTGAAAAATGTCGTGCGGAGGGTATTTTTCTGGACTAATTAACCGTTTTGTCCTTTGTATAAAAAGCCGGGTTATAGTACAATATTATTAAAGAAGTGTAAAGACTCAAAGTCTCTCAGATTCTTATGAAAGGAGAAGATAAAATGCTCACGACGATCGGTTTCATATTGTTTGGATATTTCACGGGAAGTCTGCTTTTCGCACGCTATTTTTCAAATCTGTTCTGCGGAAAGGACGTCACCGTTGACACACCCGACAGCAACCCCGGCACCTACAATGCATACACCTACGGCGGATTCTGGTGCGGTGCGCTGACCCTCGTATGCGACCTGCTGAAAGGATTCCTGCCGGTGTTTCTGTACATCAGGGTAAGCGGCGGAACTCCGCTTGGACTGGTGCTTGTGATGTCTGCTCCGGCGCTCGGGCATATCTTCCCCATCTGGCATAAATTCGACGGAGGAAAGGGAATCGCGGTCTCATTCGGAGTGTTGCTCGGGCTTGCTCCGAATATGCTTCCGGTGCTGACGCTGGCGCTCACCTATCTGTTGTTTTCTTTTGTGTTCAAGGTTAATCCGCATTTCTACCGCCTGATACTCACATACTCAACGGCGTTCGGAATTATCCTGCTGACTTCCAGAAGCATTCCCGTGACCCTCGGCTGCGCTGCGGTATTCGTCATCGTGCTGTTGAAGATAATCTCCGTTCGCGATACCTACGACAAGATGACTGTACGGGCTGCGTGGAAAAGATAAGACCTATGGCAACACCGCACCAAGACCATTTATTGGATTTTGTACGCGGTATTGCCCTATAATTAAAAGGGGCTGAGTTCAGCCCCTTTTTGATTTTCAAGTCGCTGTAACCTGCTTCCAAAATTTCATGTGTTCCGCCTGTTGAAATAAATCAAAAAGGGCAGCCGCATTTCTGCGACTGCCCCTGTGAAGCCTTTATTCAGGCGGTTTCTTGGATCACTTGAAGTATCTGTTGAGAAGACCCTCGAAAGCCTTTCCGTGTCTTGCCTCGTCCTTTGCCATTTCGTGAACGGTGTCGTGGATAGCGTCGAGGTTGAGAGCCTTTGCCTTCTTTGCAAGGTCAAGCTTGCCTGCGGTAGCGCCGTGCTCAGCTTCTACGCGCTTTGTGAGGTTCTCCTTGGTGGAAGGAGAAACTACCTCGCCGAGAAGCTCAGCGAACTTTGCAGCGTGCTCTGCCTCTTCCCATGCAGCCTTCTCGTAGTAGAGACCTACCTCGGGATAGCCCTCGCGGTGAGCGGCTCTTGCCATTGCAAGGTACATGCCGACCTCTGTGCACTCGCCGGTGAAGTTAGCGCGCAGACCCTCAACGATCTCCTCGGGAACGCCCTCGAGCTTGCCAACGCCGATCTTATGCTCGTCAGCGAAAACCAGCTTGCTGCCGTTGTCATCGATAACAGTGAACTTGGAGCCGGGAACGCCGCACTGCGGGCACTTCTCAGGAGCTGCGTCGCCTTCGTAAACATAGCCGCATACAGGACATACAAATTTCATAATGATTTACCTCCGTTGATTTGATTTTAATGAATTTTAAATTAGGAATTATTCTTGATTTCCTTGATTAAATTATATCACAACTGAATTGTTTTGTCAAGGGTTTTTTGTGTTTTTTTCGTGAAAAATACAGTTATATAGAGCTAACCAGAGGCTGCGGCACAAGATATAGCGCATCTACATTATGGCAACCTCTAAAAACTCCTATGAAAAAGAAGAAAAGTGAGCCGTATGACGTGGTAATGATGCTCAGGATACTGGTATTGCAGCGGCTGTATAACCTTTCAGACGATCAGACAGAATGAGCTTTATGAGATTTCCGGGAATAAACCTTTGCGATAAAGTCCCTGACGCAAAGACGGTCCGGAAATTCAAGAATGACCTTGCAGAAACGGAAAAGGTAACGATCAAGGCAAAGTTTCTGTTCCAAAGCTTTGCCTACGGGTCAAGATTTGACCGATTATGCTCAATACCTCTATTTGTCTGAAATTTTGTCGGTTTTTAGAGGTTCCCTTATGTAAATTACAGTTTTTACCTGATGAAATTAGTCCGGATAACCTTCTCCGGAACCGGACAGGCAATTCCCGCGTTCTTTCCCGCCTCAATGCACTTCAGCAGCCACGCCATGTTCTTCGCAAGCGTGGAAAGCGTCTGGAGACCCTCCGCGTCCTGAAGCACCTGCTCCGGCAGGTTTCCGTGAACCTGGTTCCAGTACTGCGAACCTACCACCGGCATGTTATTGATGGTGAAGTACTTGTTGAGCTGGTCGAACGCTGCGGAGGCTCCGCCCCTGCGGCAGCTTACGACTCCAGCAGCCGGCTTGAACGCCATGCTCTTCCCGCCAGAGTAGAACGCCCTGTCCATGAACGCGCCCATAGCTCCGCCGATAGCTGCGTAGTGCACCGGAGAACCGAAAATGTACCCATCAGCCTCTGCCGCTTTGAGTACGAACTCGTTCACAACGTCGTCGATACAGCACTTGCCCAGACCCTTCTTGCAGGCTCCGCAGCCGATACAGCCGGATATCGGCTTGCTGCCTATCCAGAATATCTCGGTATGTACTCCCTGCTCCTCAAGCACGGAAGCAGCGTGCTTCAGCGCGGCGTCGGTGCAGCCGTGCTCGTGCGGGCTGCCGTTTACTAATAATACAGTCATGGTGTTACCTCCTGATTTGGTTTTGATACACATATTATATAACAAAAAGCCAAAAAATGCAACCGGAAGTTTCGCGATAAAACCTTCCCCGGTTGACAATACCGCGTAATAGTACTATAATATTTAATGTTGAAAAAAACAGGGAAGTGACAAAATGACCAGATACCTTAACAGAATATGGGCGGTCGTGCTGCTTGCGTTTATATCCTGCGCGCTGTGGGGCAGCGCGTTCCCGATGATAAAGATAGGATACGGGCAGTTCGGCATAACCGACAGCGGCGCCGGAGCCAAGATACTTTTCGCCGGTGTGAGGTTCATAATCGCCGGAGTTCTCGCCTGGCTCGCCGGGAGCCTCGCGCAGAAAAGGCCCTTGCTCCCGGAAAAGGGCAGGCGCGCCGCAGACTGGCGCAGAGTAATGCTGCTCAGCCTGTTCCAGACCATCTTGCAGTACTTTTTCTTCTACCTCGGGCTTGCCAACTGCACCGGGGTGAAATCCTCGATAATAAACGGCTCCGGGGCGTTCGTCGTGATAATCCTGACTACCCTGGTGTTCCGCATGGAGAAAATGACCTGGAAGAAGCTCGCAGGCTGCATTCTCGGCTTCGCTGGAATTATCCTGATAAACCTCGGCGGGGATATGTCCGGGTTCGCCTGGAACGGCGAAGGGTTCATCTTCATGACCGTACTCAGCTACGCCGGGTCGACCATTTTAATCAAGAGATTCACCGGAGAGGGCGCCGACCCCGTTATGATGTCATCGCTGCAATTCGTTTTCGGCGGCATAGTGCTTTCCCTCCTCGGACTGCTGATGGGCGGAGCCTCCGAGCAGTGGAGCTTCACCGGCGCCGGATTCGGCACGCTGATGTGGCTGTCGTTCGTTTCGGCGGCGGCTTACAGCCTGTGGGCGGTGCTGCTCAAGCATAACCCGGTGAGCCGGGTCGCCGTGTTTGGATTCCTCAATCCGGTGTGCGGAGTGCTGCTCTCGGCTCTGCTCCTCGGCGAGACCGAGCAGGCGTTCAGTCTGCGCTCCGCCGGCGCGCTGGCGCTGGTGTGCCTGGGTATATTCATCGTGAATTTCGAGCGCAGCACCCCCGAAAAGCAGTCCGACTGAAAAGGAGCCGCAATGCAGAAACCAAACTACCAGAAAATGCTGGAATCCATAATAGCCGCTATCCCGGAGGGAGAAGCTCCCAAGCTGCTGCTTCACAGCTGCTGCGCTCCCTGCTCGAGCTACTGCCTGGAATACCTGGCGCAGTACTTCCGGATAACGCTGCTGTACTACAACCCGAACATCTCCCCAGAGGAGGAGTTCCACAAGCGCGTTGAGGAGCTGCGCCGCCTGGTAAGGGAGCTTCCGATGAAGCACCCCGCCGAGGTGGTGGTGCCGGAGTACCGCCCGGAGGAATTCTACTCGGCGGTGAAGGGCATGGAGTCCCTCCCGGAGGGCGGCGAGCGCTGCTTCGTGTGCTACCGCCTGCGGCTGGAGAGGTCGGCGCAGTACGCGGCGGAGCACGGCTTCGACTACTTCTGCTCTACGCTGTCGATAAGCCCGATGAAAAACGCCGCCAAGCTCAACGAGATAGGCGCGGAGCTTTCCGAGCTATACCCAGTGAAGCTGCTGCCCTCCGACTTCAAGAAAAAGGGCGGCTACCTGCGCTCCATCGAGCTTTCCAGGGAGTACGGGCTGTACCGCCAGAACTACTGCGGCTGCGTGTTCTCAAAGCAGGAGGCTCAGCGCCGTGAAAATGAGAAAACAAATTAAATCATCTGAAACTTTTCCTATGTTACCAATGACTACCTGTTACAGAGGAATTTTTTTAGAGGTGACCTTATTTAAAAATGCAACATTTTCTCGGTTCCGGTTGTTTTATATGCAGAGGATAAAATTCGCCGAGCCGCCTGCAAGACATTCGCAATGTTACAAAATGGTTACAATACCGTGAAACGGGTTTACAAAGGCGGTCAGGCGTGTTATAATAGGTTTGACAGAATTGTCAGAAAATATACAATTTCCTCGAAAAAGGGGTGAAAATAGCCGTGAATGTTCCCGTGCTGATACCTACATACAACCCGACGGAGCGTATAATCGAGGTGGTACGGAGCCTTATCTCCGCCGGATTCGAACGGCTGATAATCGTCGACGACGGCAGCCGTCCGGAGTGCTCCCCGATATTTGCCGCTCTTGCGGATATGCCGCAGTGCACTCTGCTTCACCATGACGTGAACCGCGGAAAGGGCCGCGGACTTAAGACCGGATTCGCGTATATCCTGGAGCACATGCCGGAATGCAGCGGGGTCGTCACCACCGACGACGACGGTCAGCACTCCCCGGAGGACATTCAGCGCTGCGCCGAAAAAATGGAGCAGTCCGGCAGGGCAGTGCTGGGAGCCAGGGATTTCACCGGGGACGACGTCCCGCCCCGCAGCCGGTTCGGAAACAACTGCACGCGGTTCGTGTTCCGGGCGCTCTGCGGAATCAGGATAACCGACACCCAGACCGGGCTGAGGGCGCTTCCCGTAAGCTATCTTCCGGCGCTTGCGAAGCTCAGCGGCGAGCGGTTCGAGTACGAGACCAACATGCTGCTTGAGATGAAGCGGCTGGGGCTTCCGTTCGACGAGGTCAGGATTCAGACTATCTACAACGACAAGAACAGCGGTTCGCATTTCCACCCGCTGAGGGATTCCATCAAGATATACGCCGTGATATTCCGGTTTATGCTCAGCTCCGGGATTTGCTCGCTCATCGACATCGGGCTGTTCACGCTGATAAATCTGCTGACTGCTCCGCTTTTCAGCAGCACGGAGCTGCGGATACTCACCGCCACAGCGGGCGCCCGGGTGGTATCCTCCCTGGTGAATTTCCTTGTGAACAGGAGCGGGGTGTTCCGCTCCGGGAAGAACATCAGGCGCGCCGCCGTGAGGTACTACACGCTTGCGGCGTGCCAGCTCATCGCGTCGTACCTCTGCGTGAATGGGATTGCACTGCTTTTCGGCGGCGGAGCCAGCGTATGGCAGACCGTTATAAAAATAATCGTGGATACAGCGCTGTTCTTCGTCAGCTTCGGAATACAGCGCGACTGGGTCTATGCAGACTGAAAGGAGCCTACGCTTGACCGACAACATAGTTTCAGAGGAGAGACCGCGCAGCAAGCCGCGGTTCAAGAAGAAAAAGAAGAGCCGCGCCGCCTGCGTTATCCGGAGAATTCTGCTGGTGCTGCTGACCGTGATACTCGCGGTGCTGGCGGCGCTGCTGGGCGTGGTGTACGTCATGGAGAAGGGCCCGTCGGAAACGGCGCGGAACCTGTTCGTGATATCCTGCCGGGAGACCAGCGCGATAAAGTGGGTGCCGAACATCTTCCTGTCAAACGAGCAGGTGGAGCTGATAGCGGCGCAGAACGCTATCCAGGAGACCGACGACATCACCGACCCGGGTCTTGTGAAGATACCCGCCCCGGCTGACATCAAGGAAGCCGCAGGCTCCGACCCGGACATCGACCCCGACGGCGACGGGATAGACATTATCGACGTCAGCGGCTCCACGTTCAAGGGCAAGATGATGGTAGTATACGACCCCTCCAGGGTGTTCGTGGGCATTTCGGGGAAATTCGGGCTTGAGGAGCATGGCAAGACTCTCCCGGAGATATACGATTCCTACGATAATATAGTCGGCGCGATAAACGGCGGCGGCTTCGACGACCGCCCCGGCCACATGACCGGCGGCGAACCCTGGGGCATAGTGATGTCGCAGGGGGAGGTGCTGTGGGGAACTCCGATGTACTACACCTGGGACACCATCGGCATAACCTGCGACAACAAGCTCGTAGTCGGCAGGATGACCGTGCAGGAGGCAGTCGACATGGGCGTGCGCGACGCTGTGAAATTCGGGCCTATCCTCATCGTCAACGGCGAACCGGTGGAGGCTCTAGGCGACGGCAGCGGGCTGAATCCGCGCACGGCGATAGGTCAGCGGGCGGACGGCGCGATGCTCCTGCTGACGATAGACGGAAGGCAGTCCAACAGCATCGGCGCTAGCCTGGCGGACGTCCGGGACGTTATGCTGGATTTCGGAGCGGTCAACGCCGCGAACCTGGACGGCGGCTCGTCCACCAGCATGATATACAACGGCGAGATGATAAACCAGAACGCAAGCCTCATCGGACTTCGCAAGATGTGCACCGCGATACTCGTGAAGGGCGGTGAGCAGCAGTGAAGGGCGAACATTACGCAGAGAGGACGCGCAGCACCGGAACGGTCGTGTTCTACTCGATTTATTTTGTGCTGCTTGCGGCGGCGCTGTCGGCGGCAGTTGTGGGGCTGGGGAAGCTGTGGGAGTTCCTCCAGCACTACGAGGCGTGCCAGATATACCACACCATTGACGCGGTGACGGAGGAGCTGAACTCCGGAAATCTCGGCCTGCTTTACAGCGGTATCGAGGGCGAGATCTCTCCCTACGAGGGCGAGGGAGCGGCGCGGCGGCAGCTTTCCGAGCGGTTCACCGGGGAGTTCACGCTGAAGAAGAATATCAAGGAGAGCACGAAGGAAAATCCGGTGTACACGGTGCTGTGCGGCGGGGAGCCTGCGGCGTTCGCAAGGCTTGCCCAGACCGGCGCGGACGAGCTTTACGGATTCGAGATATACGGCGTGGAGCGGGTCTACGGCGTTCAGCTGGTGCAGAACGAGAGCGTAAGGCTGAGCCTTCCGACGGGCTGCACGGCGAAAATAAACGGCGTGGAGCTGTCAAGCTGGTCGGAGCACGAAACGGCTGAAATTCCGGAAGCGGCGGAGTTCGGGGAGTACCTGACGAGCGCCCCGCAGATGGACAGCTACGCACTTACCGGGCTGATGTACCCGCCGGAGGTGGAGTTCTCCGACGGCTCCGGGAAGCCGCTGGAGACGCTCCGGGACGAAAACGGCGCGTATAGATGCGGGCTTCCGGTGACCGATTCAGCCGCGGCTGAGCAGGCGAAGGAGTTCGCGCTGGAGTTCTCCGAGCTGTACTCGAAGTACATTGCGAACGACGTGTACTTTTCGTCGATATCGGGGTATATCCCGCAGGGGACCGAGCTTTACAGCAACCTCAGCACCTACGAGGGTCAGTTTTACACCTACCACAGCGGCTACGACTTCACGGAGGAGCAGGTGCGGCGCGTAACGCAGTACTCCGCCGACTGCTTCGCGGTGCGCGTAAGCTACGTTCACAACGTGTACTACGGCGGCGAGACCTACAGCTATCCCGCGGACAACACGATATACGCGGTAAACACCGAGTCCGGCTGGAAAGCCGCAGGACTTACGATGAACTGACAAGGCGGATCGTGGACGTGGAAGTCCACGGAGAAGGCTTTTAAGTAATTCGGAATTATGAATTCAGAATTCGGAATTTCGGTGTCGCCACTGGCGGCGTATTAAAAAATGACGGGCAGGCTCAGCGCCTGCCCGTTTCAGCTTGTCGAAAAAGTCCAGCGAAAGCTTGGCATTTTTTAGTGAATATGGTATAAGGTCATCTCTAAAAACCTCATGTGAGCGAAAATGTGCAGTGCGCACCATCTTCGCTCTGCAACAGCGTGTTGCACCTCCTCGTAAGGCATACAGCCTTACGAGGAGGCTTTCCTAGAAGCTGGCACACCCTGCCCATTTTTGCTTTTCACACCGGTTTTTAGAGGTTCCCATAATAAAAAAGGGTGATAAAATGTTGAATCGAAAACAAAAAGAAAGAAGCCAGAGTGAAATAACCTGCATAGACGACCTTGTGCCGAAAAACCATCTGCTGCGAAAGATAGACGAAACAGTGGACTTCACGAAGATGATGTTGTATAATAAAACTTGACACCCCACGCTCAAAAGAATATACTAAAATCAGGAGGGTGAAGGACATGTCAGAAGCAAAGAAATACGACAGGAGC
>DQFX01000043.1:0-25327 GCA_003531585.1 Oscillospiraceae bacterium
GGGGTTTTTAGAGGTTACCATAATATAAAAGAAAAAGCAAGGACCATTTTAATTGGGGCAATATTTTGCCTACTTTTTTATTGTAATGACTTTGCCAGCGAATTCTGATATACTAAGCTCAAGTTCCAATCAGGTGCTGAAAGTTCAAAAGGAGGTATTCATTATGAATACATTAAAATTTCCAAAACCGATTGATGCTTTATGTGATTCTATCCAAACAGAAGATCTATCCAATGCCCTAGCAGAGCTTATGCCATTTTCCGTATCAAGCAGTAAATTTTATGTCTGGGCTCCTGAAACTGACAGGGACGATGGCATGGTAAAGGCACAGGAACTGTACAACAATATGCTTGATGACAAGCAGAACAACTGACAACAAAGAAAGGATGATCGTTAATGAACAAGCAGAACTCCACGATACTATTCATGCCCTCGGATGACAGTCTTCGGTCCGAGGAATTTCACAGGTACTTTCGGAAAAATATCCAGTATTTCTCCGCCGGGAACAGGCTGTATGTCTGGATAAACGACAAACGCTGCTTTGAGTACATGACAAAGGCGCAGGCGATGATACTTATGGATTCGCTTATTGACCCGGCATACGAAGGCAGGGTACGGAGCTCCGCTCTGGAGGAGACCTACAAGAAGCTGATACGCGACAGCACTCACATCAGAAGTCCAGATGCCCTGCTGAATGAGGGACAGTATTACCTTAACCTGCGAAACGGCGTACTGGACCTCCGCACCCTGAAACTGCTTACAGGAAAGGAGGCGGAGGAAAAGGCTGAGACGCTCTGTTTCACCTATCAACTGGAGTTCAGCTACGTTGATACAGCCACTTTAAAAGACGCTCCGGCGTTCTGCGGTTTTCTCGATACGTCGCTGGACGGCGCTTCAATGGAGAATCCGAAAGCCGTCCTGCTGCTGGAAATAATCGGCACAAGCCTGTCGTCGCTGAAAATGATACGGAAGATGTTCTTCCTTGTCGGAGCTACCAAAAGCGGAAAGTCGGTCACTGTGGATTTTCTGCAGGAGATGATATGGTCTGGAACAGCAGTCACCGTATTCGGAATTAACGAGCTAAGCGGGCGGTTCAATATGCAGCACCTTGAAAGCTCCAGACTGAATATATGCCGTGAGCTCACCGCAGCGAAAATCACCGGTACGGACACCATCAAGAAGATAGTATCCGAGGAACCGCTGTTCGTTGAGGGCAAGGGAAAGGAGGGCTATGTGGCTGATATCCACACAAAGCTTGTGACCTGTGCAAATCAGATGCCGGTATTCGGTGAAATGGATTCAGCCGGAAACAAGTCAGTCACCGACCGCATGGTCGTGCTGCGGTTCAATCACACTATCCCAGAGGAACAGATGGACAGGGAACTTCCGGACAAGCTGCTGAACGAACGTGATACAATATGCTCCATCGCAATGAAGGCGCTTAACGGGCTTATAAGCCGAGGATATATCTTCACTCTCCCCGAGGACAGCAAGAAGCTGATAGATTCGTACATACAGGAAAATGTCAGCCTGCAGTTGTTCCTTGAAGACTGGTGTATCGAGGATCCGGACGGGAAAGTCCACAAGCACGACCTCATAATGAGATATCACGAATATTGTCAGGATAACGCTCTGAAACCCTACACTGACAAGCAGGTGAGCGCATTCATCGAGGGCAGATATCCTGATGTAACACGTGGCAAGTTCCGCATGAACGGAAAGTATCTGTGGGGCTGGTCAGGAATAAGTCTAAAGTCTGTGGGAACGGATTTCGGCACATTAGAGGAGGAAAACGATAATGAATAACACGACAGTCAAAAAGAATGATGGAATAATAAATAATTGCAAGATTCAAGAAAATATTATTCCGACGGATAATACGACAGCGCCTGCTGTAACGAAGTCTAAAAAGGTACAGGCAACTTCGCTGTCGCTGAAACCTGATGTAAGGCAGAGGCTGATTGACCTGTCCGATGCCTGCAACATGAGCAAGACGGAATTCGCCACGCGCCTTACTATGGACAGCGACAGCCGGATAGTCTCATTTCCGGAGGGAAAGGAGATACTGACCGATATAGCCCGGTGTTATCAGATATTATCGGATATTACTGATAACATGGACGACAATAATATCCTGCATGATAAGCTGGACAACGTTATCAAAGCCCTCGACAATGCGGCGTTCAATATGTCCTGCGTATGCAATAAGATGGACACCCTACTTCCCGGCGAGGAGGTAACAGACGATGATAATTAAATCAATATATTGCTCGGACAACAGACCGTATGCGACGCTCGACGCCCAGAAATATATCTTCAACGAAGCAAAGGTTCCCATCGGCGGGACCTTTGCCTACGGGTGCGCTCCCGAACGCTGGAGTTCATCAAACATTTCAACCAAGATAATATGGAGGAAAAAGGGGCGTGGCAAGTACTATCATATCATTATAGGCTTTGACCCGGCAGATAATGTTCCCGGAGAAAAGGCGGTCAGGATTGGAAAGAAAATATCCCGTTTTTTCAAGGACAGATATGTGGCAGGCGCAGTTCACACTAATACTGATAATATCCACATTCATATCCTTATCAGCTACACCACCATATACGGCGAACAAAAGGGATGACGAAAAACTGGCTCAACGACTTCAAGAGCTTTGTTTCCGGTATAGCGGAGAAAGAGCACTGTCTCCCTGTCAGAATGCACAGCAACGACTGGAAGCCTATAAGTGGGATACATTCACTGGACGGAGAGGACGACCCGGAGATGGAGATAGACGCAGGTGAGTACCTTGGCAAACCAGAGGAGGTTTTGTTTGAGAACATTCCAGATGAATCCACGTCCGGAACGACAGCCGGCTTTGCACCGGGTTACGAACGACAGCAGCGTACATATATCAATTATAACTTCACCGTCAACAACAATTATTACTCTCCCGGGTACACTCCGGGCAAGTACAGAGGAGCCAATAATTACAATGCCCGCAGGGGCTGGAACTCAAGACGGTCTTTGCCTGCGCCTGTGACATCGGCAGAAGAACCGGGATATACATTTACGACTGAGGAAGTGAATGCTCTAGTTACGGTTATTGAGTATTGTCTATGTATCAACGGTATTGCCACAGACATATACAATAAGCCATTGTACAAATTTCCGGATTACAATAGTGCCTTTCAATACGGTATGTATTGTAAAAGAATGGGATACCTTGTAAGCATATTTAAAATCAATAACGGTTTTATTGATCCATTTTGTACAAATCTCTAATATGTCAAAATTTATGGACTGGTTGTACCATTGGACAGTATGAAATTTATTTTCAGTATGGTTATATATTATAACTATGATAACGCATTCGAGCTGTCCCACAGCAGCTCAGTATCATTATAAAGGAGATTTTACTATGAATGAAAATACCAATGTTCAGATCATCACACTCTTCCCTCTTGCGGACAGCATGCCACCACAGCTGATTAACAATGTCTCTGTGACTGCAAAGATATGCCGCGAGCGGCACATCGGTCTGAATGAGAACACACTGCGCTTCCTCTGCAAGACTGGTCAGATACCCTGCATAAAGTTCGGAAACAAGACCCTTATCAATTGGAATGTCCTGATGGATTACCTGACTAAAGGCGGAGTCAGAACTGAACAGTCGGAATCCAAAGCGCCTGTTCCCACGTCAGCAGCAGGAGGTATCCGGAAAGTACCCACCAGGTTGAAGCGGTAATCTGCTGACCAGCCTGTCCGGACAGGCGGGTCATACTTTGGAAAGGAGATAAAGTATGGGGAATGTACAAATACGCGGTAACAGCGTCCGCATAAGGGTGTCGGACGGTTTCGACTCCAAGACCAATACACGCCGCTACAAGATGATTACGATACATCTTGACCCTGATCTTACTGAACGGCAGCGACAGGAAGAGATAAACCGCCAGAAAGTCCTCTTTGAGGAAAAGTGCCGCCGAGAGAGCTACATAGATGATTCAATGACGCTGAACAGCTTCATTGAGCAGTGGCGGCAGGACTACGAACAGTCCCGCCTGAAAAATACTACACAGAAACACTATGACGACCTGCTCGAACGAATAAAGCCCGCCCTCGGACATCTCAAGCTATCGGAAATCACGCCGCTTCACCTCAATGCGTTTTACAAGAATCTCGCTGAAGGAGGAATACGCATTGACTACAAATACAAATGCCGTATAGATTTCAGAAAATTCCTGAAAGACAACGACATTTCGCGCTACAAGCTCATCGACGCTGCCGGAATATCCATGACCATTCTGGAAAGCATCGTGGCAGGAAAGAACGTCAGCAAGGAAACGGCGTTCGGAATCAGTAACGCTCTGGAAATCAAGCCGGAAGAGCTGTTTGATGTTATAGGCACCGATAAAACTCTTTCGCCGAAAACGCTGCTTCATTACCACAGGTGCCTTTCGGCTATCCTGTCAAAGGCAGTCAAGTGGGGATTGTTATTTTCAAACCCGTGTGAACGTGTCGATCCTCCAAAGCTACGCAGACGAGAAGCCAAGTGTCTCAACGAGGAACAGACGCTCAAGCTCATAGCTGCGCTTGACGAAAAGGGACAATATCAGTATTCCGTGATGGTAAAGCTGATGATTTTCAGCGGAGCAAGACGAGCGGAGATATGCGGTCTGGAATGGAACGATGTTGACTGGGACAAGGGCTGCATACATATCTGCCGGAACTCCCTGTATCTCCCGAATGTGGGTATGTACGAGGATACCACCAAGACTGAAAGCTCGGAACGATATGTCAAACTGCCGCAGTCGGTAATGACAATGCTATCTGAGTTCAGGGATTATCAGAACGGAATAAAGAAACAGATGGGAGAAGGCTGGCAGGAGAGCGGCAAGATTTTTACTCAGTATAACGGCCTACCGATTCACCCGTCAAGCGTAACATCATGGCTAAGAAAGTTCACCGAAAAGAACGGGCTACCTCATGTAACTCCGCATATGCTACGGCATACCTCGGCTACAATGCTGCTTATGCAGGGAGTACCTCTCAAGGCTGTGTCCAGACGTCTCGGACATACGCTTGCCTCAACCACGAGCGCCATCTACGGTCATTCACTGCGCTCGGTGGAGGATATTGCTGCGGATAAGCTGGAGGCCATGCTGACACCAAGCTCACAGCTCAAAATGGAGGATAAATAAGATAACCGGAGAGGTACGCAGCCTCTCCGGATTTTTTATTTTTTAGGGTGATCACCGCCGTACCTTACAAGTTCAAGCAACTATCAACCCCAGTGTGACCAAAAGTGTGACCATTTCAACTGTGACCAACGAAATCCGGACATAAGAAAAACCGCTCAACCTAACGGTTAAGCGGTTTTCTGTTGGCACGCCAGGAGGGATTCGAACCCCCGACCCTCTGGTTCGTAGCCAGATACTCTATCCAGCTGAGCTACTGGCGCTTACGCTCTCTTGAGCACTCATATATTATAACACCTTTATTCTAATTTGTCAAGTGTTTTTCTGAATTTTTCAATTATTTTTTCAAAAATGTGAAAACTACCTCGCAAGTTCTCCGGAACCACAAAATCAGAACTTCAGCAGAATCGCGCTCAAATCGTCCTCCGAACCACATTCCAGCGCCCGGGAGATCATTCCTCGAAGCACGTCGGGATCACTGCCCGCATTAGAAATAATGCTCTCTAGATCATCGGTCGTTACGTGGTCGTGAACTCCATCGGAGGTCATCAGAAGCGCACCTGTCAACGGAATCTCAAAAATCACCGGAGCATAGAACGATTCCCGACCGCCGCCGAAACACGCCGTGATCTCGCTGCTGTTACAATGCTCCGCTTCCTCGGAGCGCCCGAGAGACGCCAGATAATTTCGTGTGGTCATATCCACTGTTAACTGCTTGAGATACCCTCCTTGAACCGCGCATATACGCGTGTTCCCGATATGGAACAGCTTCCCGCCTGGAAATATCCCCGAGAAGGTCGACGCCATGTTCTCCATTCCCGGAATTGCCCCGGCGTACTCCAGAAGTTCAGAATTTACACGGAGAGCTTCCTGCGGTGTGAACACGCTCAGAGACGAAAGCCCCCTGCACACGAATTCGGCAGCAACATCCCCGCCGGCATTCCCGCCTACGCCGTCCGCTATTCCGACTGCGCAGGGCTTATCGAACTCCCCGAAGAACTCCTCGTCGCAGAGCACATGCCCGCCTATCAGCACCCGGTCCTGGCTTGCTTCGCTTCCTATGCCCCGCCGTGTTATCATGCTTACCTTCATCTCGTTCACTCCTTCCGCCGTTAGTTTTATAGTCAGCTCCTGCGGCACTCAAGGCACGCCGGCGCTGCCTGAGCGTCTATTTCGGTTATCTCAAGCCGCGCGTCAGAAAAAATGCCGTTATCGAAAAGAAACCTCGACAGCGGATCGATCAGCAGCGCGCCTACGATGTTTCCTATTCCTCTGCCGCCGTTTTCCAGATTTCCAAGCGCATGCTCCAGTAGAACGGAATAAGCCCGCTCCGATATCGTTATCTCAATTCGCCGCTCCGCTGACAGGTCGCGGAATATCCTGTCGACCTGCGAACGCAGTATCTTCCGAGCCGCCTCAGGGCGTATGAAATCGAACACAACGATGTTCTCGCCGATGCGGTTCAGTATCTCAGGTCTGCCAAGCTCCAGCTTGAAATGCTCCTCTATCGCGCTGCGGACGCGCTTCTGAACCTCCGGGTACGGCATATCGGGAGTGACGTTCTGCTGCCTTCCGCCGTCCGGAGCGCGCGTGTATATTCCCAGATTGCTGGTGAAAATTATTACGCACTCTGAGAAATACACTGTGTTCCCCTGACCGTCGGTCATTCTGCCATCCTCAAGAATTTGCAGGAATTTATCCATGACCGACGGGTGAGCCTTCTCTATCTCGTCGAAAAGCAGTATCGAAAACGGCGCGTTCCTTACTGCGTTCGTGAGCTGACCTCCCGCCTCGTAGCCCACGTATCCAGGAGGCGCTCCAAGCAGCTTCTGGTCGCTGTGAGACTGGCTGTACTCGCTCATATCGAACCGGATACAGCAGCTATCGTCGCCGAAAAGCTGCGCCGCAAGCGTCTTTGCGGTCTCGGTTTTACCCGTGCCGGTCGGTCCTGCAAAGAAAAGCACTCCCTTTGGCCGGGTGTGGGAGCTTCCCTGGAGTCCGGAAAGTCCGGTCACTGCGCGCTTTACCACGTCAAGCGTGCGTACTATCGCCGCGTCCTGACCCTTCACGCGGCTGCGGAAGTACTCCTCGGCGCCGCGCAGCTTCTCTATGTCAAGGCTGCGCCACGGATTCTCACGAACGCCGTATTTGTAGAGGTCGATAACTCCGCACATGTCCTTCATCGCAAAGCCCTCGTTCTTACAGAGCTTCCGCAGACCGTTCAGCTCCGTGAAGCTGAAACCCTCGGTCAGCGCCGCAAATCGCTCCTGAACCGCGCGAAGCTCATCGCCCCTGGAACCGTACCATTCCATGCCCCGGCGGTAGTTTTCCGATGTAAAGAACGCCGGGAAATTCCCGCCGCTGACGAACTCAAGACGCTCATCGCGGGTGGGAGTGCCGATTGTTATCGTCTTTTCGTTCGGGTTATCAAGGTAGAACCACGCCGGGATATCGTTCGACTTATTGACCGCAAGGATCAGCAGATTCCGCAGCTTGCCGCCGTCCGTCCGCACCTCTGCGGAATCCATCACTGCCTGCAGAAGCGCGGTGAAACTGTCGACCTCCGGCTGCTGAAGCCGCTCCGGCGAGGCTATGCACCTGGACGCGAAGTTCATCACAACCACGCATGGCGTTCTGTTCTGCGAGAGAGCGCGCTGTATCAGCCGGGCAGCCTCACCGGTGCGGAATCCTGCTTCAACAAAACCGCCGCTGACCTCCGCGCCTGTCAGCTCGGAAAATCCCTCGGCATAGCCGCTCTCGCAGGAATTATAGAACCAACGGCGGCTGTCATAGAACACAATGCTCCCGTAGCCCATGTCCTTATAAAAATAATGGAGATAGTCGCTGAGCCGCAGTATACTTCCCTTCGGAACGCTTCCCTCATACGGAAACTGGTAGCTGTCCAGGATATTCCCCTCCAGCATTATAAGGGGCTTTATGCGGCTGAATATCTCAAGCTCGCGGTGCCATTTCGGGGTATTCGACATGTGCCGCCTCCTTTACTCTGCGGGAAACTCTGACAGGTGTCTGCACGGAACACCGTTATCAAGGCAGTAGCGCTGCGCCGCGCTGTCCGGCAGACAGTACACGGTGAGATTCTGCACCATCGGCTTGCCGCCGAAAAGCGCCCCGGAAATGGTCAGTCCGCAGATATCCACCAGTTTTGTGTTCATGCCTATCACCGCTATGGAGCGCCGCTCCCCTCCGGTGAAGCTGCTGAACGGGCTTTCGACCGTCAGCGTGTTTTCAGGAACTATCAGCCGCGTAAGCGCACGGCACTCCGCAAACGCGTTGTTCTCAATGGAAAGCAGGCATTCCGGAAGCGCCAGTTTCTGAAGTCCGCTGCACCAGCCGAAGCACTTCTCGGGGATAACAGCGAGGCTGGTATTTTCAAGGTGCAGCGAGTGGAATCCGCAGCTTGCGAAAGCTCCCGCGCCTACCGACATCAGCGAATCCGGAAAAGCCGCTGCGGAAAGCTGTCCGCAGCCGCTGAAAGCGTCCTTCCCTATGGTGCGCAGCCCCTCCGGAAATTTCACCTTCTGAACATGGCACCCGCGGAACGCTCCGTCGCCTATTTTTGTGACCGGAATACCGTTTATCGCCGACGGTATCTCCAGCACGGACGGCTGTATCGCCTCGCCGCCGAAATCCCGCCGCAGAACAAGTCCTGTTATCGTGATCCCGCCGCCCTCGTTGCGGTAAGTAAACAGCTTCGGATCCTGCGCCGATGTGCTGCTCTGCCAGTTATCGACCGCATTCGCTATGCGGCTGTCGACGGTATGCAGGCTCTTTTCCTTTGAAAGCTGCACCGTCCTGGAGATATGCGTGTCAAGCTCCGCCTTGCGAAGCCCCGCCTGTTCTACGCTCTGCCGCTGGAGCTGCGGAGCTATCTTTTCGCCGTCTGACACGGAATTGAGGAATTCCGCAGCCTTCAGGAGCCGCACCTGACTGTTTATATAGCTCCCCAGCCGGTCGGAGGTCTGTATCTCGGTCAGAGTGGCAAGCGTGTCGGTCAGTATTGAAATCTGCTTTTCCGCCGCTGACAGTCTCCCGCGGAGTTCCTCTATCTCCAGGCGCTGTTTCAGTTCGTCAAGCTCCGTCATTTCCGTTCTCCTCTGTATCGCATTTTATTATGGACTTCTCCGCGAGCCGCCGCTCAAGCTCCTGCGGGTAATCAGGGCGGTGTATCCCGACCGAAACCATTCCGTCCGCCGCCGGGAAATCCTGTATCCCGCTGCCGCCGCTGATGTACTCCTCATACCGCGCCCGCAGGCTCTCGTCAAGGTATATTATCCGCTGATTATCCGACCCGCGCAGCGGAAGCCCGGTGTTCCTCCGCTGAATGTACTCGCCGTCGATCAGTACGGAGGTGTTCCTCAGAACGCTCTCCACCGCCGGGGAGTCCATCGCGCGGAGCTGCTCCAGCGTATAACCCGTGTAGACAAGTATGTCGCCGCTGATTTTCCGCAGTTCCGGAAGCAGCAGCGCAAGCTCCTCTGACTGTTCGAGCGGGTCGCCGCCGGTAATCGTGAAGCCATTGACTTCCGCGCCCTGTGCGATCGAACCTACCAGTTGAAGCAGCCGCTCCCGGGTGATACGGAACTGCTCTCCGCAGCTCCACAGTTCGGGATTGCTGCACCCCGGGCAGCCGTGTGAGCAGCCGCAGAGCCATATTCCTACCCGGTCGCCGGGTCCCAGCGTTTTAACCGGATATAGGATCCTCGCTGCGTACATCATCGGCATATGCGCACGGTAAAGTACGCCGCGCCGCGCTGTGTCTCATCGTCCGGAGAACTGCCGCCCAGCCCGACAACGTCTCCGTCAAGAAGCTCCCGCGGTTTCCCTGTCACAAGCTCGCCGTTGACGTAGGTGTGATTCGTCGCGCCCATGTCCTCGATGAACACTCTGCCGCCGGATATGCTAAGCTTTGCGTGGACGCGGCTCACGAACGGCTTCGCGGCGAAATGCTCCGCAAGCTCCCGCTCCCTGCCGAGAATGATCTCCGTGGAAGTCAGCGCGAGCGCCCAGCTTCCATCGCAGGCGGCAAGCGCGCAGCGTATTTCCCCTGGTGCTGTCGGGATTATATCCGAGATATCCTCCCCGCAGGAAGCGCATACCCGCGCCGCAGCAGGATTCTCAGCCCCGCAGGCGCATATTCTCACCGGGCGCGGCTTCGCGGGCGGCTCAGGCTGCACAGCGGCGCTATGCGCGGTATTTTCTTGGGCTTCGCCGTCAGTCAGCGGGACTGCGGTGAGATCAGCCTCGCACTCTTCGCATTCTATTCTTCCCGGCGGATTGCGCCTGCCGCAGTCCGGACATATCTTGAATTTACTCATCTGCGCTCATTTCCTTTGGTGCGGCGGTGAAGTCCCGGGCTGATTCCCCGGTCATTTCGTAGCCGCTGATATCTATTACCTGCGCGTACTCCGGCTCCGGAGGGAGCAGCGACAAATGCTCCGCTTCGACGCCCTTTTCGAGCAGCCGCCGCCCGAATTCTTTGAAGCTTCCGCAGAAGCTGCGCATATCCTCGGTCAGGCGCTTTGCTTCGTCCTCGCCGGGGAGCCTGCTGCGGACGTCCGCTGCACCAAGCTCCATTGTAATGCTGCCGCCGCTGGAATAGGTCACGTTTACCGCCGTGCCCTCGCTGAAGCTGTAAAGCTCGCTGCGCAGCCTCGTGCCGCTGCGCTTAACTACGCTGCGGTTTCCGATAAGGCGGTAGCCCATCTCCTCCATAACCTCGTCAATGCAGCGGTTTATGTACGCCTGCTCCTCGGCGTGCTGAATTTCAGCTTCAAGCTCAGCGCTCAGCGTTTCCAGCCGCTGGACTGCTCCCCGCTCCAGCGTGACAGCCTCCGGATTCCTTCCGAGTTCGCCGCAGAGCGCGTGATACCGCGCCGTGAGCCGGTCGAACTCTACGCCGTGCTCCCTGCGGAGCTGCTCGTATTCCCGGCAGCGCTTCTCCAGCGGCGCGACTGTCAGCGCGCTGAAATTCGACAGCTCGTCGGCGCTGTTCAGCTTTGCAAGGCGCTCCCGAACCTCCATGACGTCCAGCTTCAGCGGCTCGGAAAGCTCCGGCGAGGAAAACCGTTCCACCCTGGCAAATATCGCCTCCCGGAGTTCCGCTGAGCGGCGCTCCTCCTCGGAGCCAAGCCCGGATAAGTCCGCGCTGAACGCCTTGTCGATTCCGCCGTTAACATCCCGTCGGAGCTTCGCGGCGATCTCGCAGGATATTCCGTCCAGTACCCCGCGCAGATTCAGCAGCCTTTCGTACTCCTGCTTTGCCTGCTCCAGAGTTCTTTCAAGGAGCGCCGGATCATTGCTGCCCTTTACCTCGTCTATTTTTTCGATAGCCTCCTGCACGCGCTGGCAGAGTTCGTCACGCTTTTCAGAGTATACATGCTCGCCGGTGCGCTGCATGAGTATTTCCGCACGTTCAAGTTCATCTGCGGGGAATTGTTTTAGTCTGCAAAGTTTCGTGCGTATACTCGCAAGAAACGCCGAAGCCTCGCCGCACCTGCGCTGACGCTCCCTCTGGGCGATGAGCATTCGGCGCTGCGCCGGGGTAAGTTTGTATCTCGATGTTTTTGGGCCGCTCATGTCACACCTCCTGCGATGATTTCCACTTTTCCACCTCGGAACGCCTGCCAAGCGCGATAAGCCACGCCTCGAACTGCGGATCCAGCGTACCGTCCACGCCTGTCAGTCTGGTTATCAGCCGCTCGAACATCAGCACGTCTGTTCTGAGCAGCGAATTCAGCAGAGACGTAATCTCCCCGGGGCTTGAGAATTCAAGGTCGTCAACATGGAGTTTCCGCTCTTTTGCAAGCGCAAATCCCGCCGTGAATCTTGCGCACAGTTCCCCACGGAGGTCCCCGGCGCTGAGCCTTGCGTTGTCCTCCACCGACCGAGCCGCTTCAAACAGCCGCTCGTCTGCGGTGGTCAGCCTTACGTACTCCGAAATGAGCCGCCGCGAGAGCACCTCCCCGGCGAACTCCCCGGAAACGCCGTTTTCCCGGGCGTCGTTCAGAATGAACCCGCCAAGCGCCGCCAGTCCGGAAAACCGCCTGTCCTTCCAGCAAAACGCCTTCAGCTGTGGGTCGAGGCGGTACAGAAGCCGGAAGAACGAAACGTCCGTATCACCGCCCCGGGAAACTTCCTCCTCCGCGTCAAGCGCGTACCCCGCAAGCTGCGGGTCGTATGGCTTCAGGAACGCCGACAGCAGCCCGCGGAAAACCTGCTTCTTGCCCTGCTCCCAGTTCTCCGCGAACGCGTTAACAAGGCTGTGCAGGTCGCTGTAGGTGATATTCAGGAAGTTGTACGCCGGGAAGCCGCGCCCCTGCGAAACTCCCTCCCCGGGAATCGGCTGCGGAACTCCCCTCAGCCAGTTGTCGACCTCGGTATAGGTCCAGCGGCGGTCAGGGCTGGAGCGCCTGCGGCGGTTCGTAAGGTCGCAGTAGGTCAGCGCGGTTATCAGACCTTTCAGCTCCTGCGGCATGCCTCCGGGCAGCGGGATACGCTGTATCGCGGTGTACTGCGCGATCTCCTCCGCGGTCATGTCCGCATAGGGAGTATGCCCGCAGAACAGCTCGTAAAGCGTTATCCCAAAGGAATAGTAGTCGGATTCCTCAAGGAACAGCCTGCGGAACGTCTCCGGCGCGGAGTACTCCGGGGTCATGCCGGTGCTTGTAACTATTACGGTGCTACCGTCTGACTGAACCGAGCTTATCCCGAAGTCGATTATCGCTATGTCGCCGCTGTCGGTGAGCATTATGTTCGACGGCTTGAGATCCTTGTGGATTATTCCCGCGTCATGGAGCGCCCCCAGCGCCTCGTTTATCTCCGGGATAATGCGGCTTTTCAGTTCGTCTATCCCAAATCGCCTGCCCCGCAGAGATCCGCGGCGGTAGTACGGCAGCACCTCGAAGTGCCTGCCGGAATAGCTCCCGGAATAGTACATCGGCGCGATGTAGGGGCAGTCAACTCCCTCCAGCGCCGCCAGGACCTCGCCTTTTACCGCTATCTGACGGCGGTAGAGCTTCGCGGCATAGTCCTGACCGTCCTTCCTGCAAAGGAAAATATCCGCTTCCCCCGCCGGGACGTCAAGCCTGCCGACGACCTCGTAGCCGCCCGGGAGCAGCGTACCGGCGGGAAGCTCCGCAGCAATGCCCAGCGCCGGATTTATTACGGTCTCTCCGCCGCTGCGTATGTTCTGCACAGCCGGATTCAGCCTTGTTTCGCCGCTCATCTGCTCACCTCCTGCGGTCTGGTGTTTTATATGATTATACCATAAATCGGCAATAATTACAAGGCATTTTATGTTAAGATCACAGTTTTTTTCCGCCAAGTTTGAGGAATAGCCTGGTTTTGAATCCAAGCCTTGAATACCAGTCGTACACCGCCGTGTAGTGGATAAAAATATCATCGCAGCCGCGCTGCAACAGCAGCTTAGCCGCCTCAGCGACCATTTCAAGACCTATTCCGCGCCGCCTGAAATCCGGAACAGTTCCTACGCAGCCTATGCTGCCCATGCGCTTTGCGCCGTCGTTAAGTATCGTGGTGTCGTTGTATCCGAGAATGCAGAATGACGCAATCTCGCCGCCAACTGTCGCGCAGAACACGTCTCCGACGCCGATAAACTGCGCCCAGTCCGGGTCGACCTTCGCAACGGCTTCATAAAGCTTTTGGCTGTCCCCGGTATAAATCTCGAAATCCGCGCCGGAAAGCGGCTTATCTGGCAGGTTCAGTTCACCGATGGACATTTCCGCAACGCGGTCGTCCAGGGTACAGCCCATCTTCTCGAAGAACCCGCAGGTATCCTCCGGAGCGCCTATCAGCAGCCCGGAGCCTGCCCCGCCTATTTCCATTCGCTCGTAACCCCGGCTGCGGATATAATCCTCTGCGAAGCGGAAAAGGCGCGTTCCCGCACCGTTACCGCGCTTTTGCGGAAGCACGCACAGCATCCGGAGCTCGTTTTCCTTCACCAGCGCGAAGCCTTCCGGAAGCTCAAACGCGCGGCAGAGTTTTTCCTCGGAGAGCTTATCGTAGTGTTCCTCAGTCAGTTTCAGTTCCGGGAAGCACTCCCGGAATACTTCATAATGCGTCATCTTTTAACTCCTCTCTGTTAAAAATCACACAAAAGGGAGCCAGAAACGGCTCCCTTTATTATATCGTCCCGAACGTCACTTCAGGAATCCCTCAATGATCTTCTCCTCGGCTTCCTCCCGGGTCAGACCCAGCGAGCAGAGCTTCATTATCTGGTCGCCGGCGATCTTTCCGATTGCCGCTTCATGGATAAGCGCGGCGTCTACGTTTGCGGCGTTCAGAGCCGGCTGAGCGTCCACCCTGCCGTTATCGGCGAGAATCGCGTCGCAGGCGGAATGCCCAGTGCAGCGCGCGTTTCCTTCGATAACTGAATAAAATGCCTGGTGAGAGTTCCCACGCGCTACGGAGCGCGACACAACGTCCGCGCCGCAGTCCTCGCCGTTGAGCTCCACCTTGAATTTCGTTACTGCGTCCTCGTCGCCGTCGGTCATGATACGCTCGCGTACGACTATCTTCGCACCCTTGTCAAGCACTGCGGAGGCGCTCCTGGTCGTGCGGTCGACTCCGCGGAGCTGCACCGTGTCCATCTCAAGGTAGGAATCCTCCTTGAGATACGCGTCAGTTACCGGGTCGATCCTGCGAAGCCCCGTGCCCTTTCCGGTGCCGATGTGCTTTTCCTTATACAGCACCTTCGCTCCCTTCTCCAGGAAAAAGCGGTGTATGCCGTTGTGGCGCGCGGTCTCGGAGCCGTCGCTGTGAACTCCGCAGCCTGCGACTATCGTAACGTCGGCGCCCTCGCCGATGAAGAAATCGTTGTAAACCAGGTCGTCAACGTTGGAATGGGTAACGCATGCGGGAATGTATACCGTTTCCTCCTTAGTGCCGGGCTTGACCCTGATGTTGATTCCGGGCTTGTCCGTTTTGGACTCTATCGTGATGTTTTCAGAGTTCTTCCTGCCGGCGCACATGCTGTCCTGACGGATATTGTACGCGCCCTGGAAACCGGTCACGCTGTCGTAATCAGAAATGACCTTCAGCATTTCCGCGGTAACTTCGTTGAAGCTGTCATTCATCTCAGCCATTGCACTCACCAGCCTTTCCATGAACGTCAAACGCCGCAGGGCAGCGCGCTGTAAACTCGCCCTTCAGCAGCCGCGGGAGTATCTCCTCGCGTGGTCCGGCGGTGCGTACCTTTCCGTCAGCTACGACTACTATTTCGTCAGCGATGGAGAGTATGCGCTCCTGATGGGAAATTATCACCAGCGAACCGGAAGTGTTGCTGCGGATATCCTCGAAGGTCTCCACAAGGCGTGCAAAACTCCACAGGTCGATGCCCGCCTCCGGTTCGTCGAACACGGAGAGCTTCGCGCCGCGTGCAAGCACTGTAGCTATCTCGATCCGCTTAGCCTCGCCGCCGGAGAGCGCCGCGCTCATCTCGCGGCCGATGTACTCCTCGGCGCACAGACCCACCTTCGCCAGCAGACCGCACTGCTCGTCCGCAGTGAGCTTCTTGCCTGCCGCAAGCTCCAGCAGGTCGCGGACGGTCAGCCCCTTGAACCTTACCGGCTGCTGGAACGCATATGCAACTCCCAGCCTTGCGCGCCCGGTGATGTCAAGGTCGGTGATGTCCTCGCCGTCGAGCAGTATTCTGCCGCTTGTGGGCTTCTCCACTCCGGCGATCAGCTTTGCAAGCGAGGTCTTTCCTCCGCCGTTCGGACCCGTGATAACGGTCAGGCGGCTGCCAAGTTTACAGCTTATTCCATTTATAATTGATCCTCCGTCTGGCAGTTCCCAGACGAGGTTTTGCAATTCAAGCATCAAAATGCCCCTTTCCTTGTGCCATATCGCTGGTACGGCATGAATTCTCTACCCTATTATTGTATCATAATGACCTGATTATGTCAATATACCGCGAAAAAATCACCTGACCTGATTTGTAAACAAAGCCGCTGTCGAAATAACAGCGGCTAAATGTTTATTCTTCGATAGGCATGGGAGTTCTCCGTTTTTTAACGGCGCTTACAGCGAGGAACACGATAGTTCCGATGAACAGTGCAATGCTGATAAGCTGCGATGTAGAAAGCCCGAAAAGGAACCCGCGGTATTCGTCGCCGCGCCAGAATTCCAGCAGGAACCTTCCCACCGGGTAGACCAGCAGATACACGGCAAGCAGTTTTCCACGGAGTTTCCCACTGACAAGCAGCAGCGTCAGCGCGAGGAACAGCGCAAGCTCCAGACCGGCTTCGTAAAGCTGAACCGGGACTCTCGGCACTCCGTTGGCGCTCTCAATGAGGGAATTCGTGAAGGTCACGCCATGCTCCCACTCCACGCCGTAGCAGCAGCCGCCGAGGAAGCACCCGATACGTCCGAACATGTGAAACAGCGCAATGGAAGGCGCCGCGCAGTCCGAAACAACCGCCGGGTCGAGCTTCTGATAGCGTATCGAAAGGAATCCCACGGCAAGTCCTCCGATGAGGCCGCCGTAGAACACCGCGCCTCCGAAGATAAGCTGTGCGGCTTCGAGCCAGTCCCCGAAGCTTGCCGCCGAGAAAAGGCTCCCCCACTGCCGGATATTCGTTATGCCGTAGAGCAGGTGCATTCCGAACATGCAGCCTATCCTGCCGAACAGGAATACAAATATCATGCTGATGTCGTTTCCGCCGCGTTTTTTATAGTGATATATCGCAAGCGGACACGCGGTGAAAATTCCCGCGAGAGATGTCAGGACGTAGCTGCTTATATATTTATCGAATAAGTAAAAACCAGGGAACATGTTACCTCCAAAATAACGAGCAATACGAAAGAGAAAAGCCCCGCCCAGAGCGGGCAGGGCTTCAAAGCTCTGTTAACTGAGATCAGCTGTTTGCAGCGGCAGCAAGGATGGAAGCTGCTGCACATACAGCGCAGATAGCGCAAGCGAACATAAGAACAGAAACAGCGGTAGAAACGATACCGAGTACAAGACCTGCGGTTGCAAGCCCCTTCTCGTTACCCTCGCAGTTGCCTGCCTTGACATTCTTGAGAGCGAGCGCGCCGAATACAATACCAGCTATAGCGCACAGCGGAGCTACATAGGATACGTAAGGAATAAAGGATCCTACGATACCTACGATACCGCAAACCAGAGATACGATAGCCATATTCTTAGTTGTCATGACCAAACCTCCTAAATATAAATAATGTTGTTATTTCATGACCTTATCAGATCATTGTCATCATTATATCACATTTCTCTGCATAAGTCAACTATTTTTATGCAAAAACCAACCTGTTTTACGAAGATATCTATGGGAATTTTGCACATATAATTCTCAGTAGTGCACGTACATTCACATTTTTAAAACCCCGAACTACAAATAGGAAGATTTTCAATACAATCAGGAAGGTTTCATTGACATGTTACATTCCATGCGGTATACTTGAGTCATGAAATGATTTATCCCTATTATAGGTTTGGTTTTATATATTTCTGATGCCCGGTAAAAGCGGTTGAGGAGGCGTTGATGTACAGAGATTTCCAATTTTATGACAGCAGGATCGTTGATTACACCCGAATCGGTGAAACCTTAACGCTGTTCTGCGTCTATGGGATCCACGAAAAATGGCGCACATGCTTTTACCGGGTAAAGGATCTGGTGGGAGAGGATTTCCTCGTCGGAAGCGTTATTTCATTTTTCGGGTACGAACACCCCGGCAGCGGATACACGCTGTTCTTCCGCAACTCCAGCAGAACTGCAAGCGTTGTCACCCCCGAACACTGGCGAAGGATCCAGGGCTGGGAAGGCTGACATGCTTTAATTAATAGTATTCTTACGGCGTGCTGAAAAGTACGCCTTTTTTATTTCATATTGCGCTATTACTTGACAAACTGCGCTCCGGAGTGTATAATTTCATGGAGGTCAAAAAAAATTTTCAATACCCTCTTGAAAACCTACTAAACCTATGGTATAATTATGATATAGTTCCGGGATAACTATGCCCGGAGTGTTTCATGGCTTGAAAGGGGCATAAAATTGAAAATATCTACCAAAGGGCGCTATGCGCTGAGAATGATGCTTGACCTCGCCGTTCACCGTTCAGACGGTTTCATCGCGCTGAAGGACATCGCAGACCGCCAGAACATTTCTAAAAAGTACTTAGAGCAGATCGTTCCGCTGTTAAACAAAGCGGATCTGCTCCGCACCAACCGCGGCTATCAGGGGGGCTACGCGCTGTCGAAGAACCCTGACCAGTACACCGTCGGCGAGATACTCCGCGTCACCGAGGGCAGCCTCTGCCCCGTGAGCTGCCTCCAGTATCCCGTAAACGAGTGTCCGCGCGCCTCCGAGTGTATCACCCTGCCCGTGTGGGAGGGACTCTACAAGGCGATAAACAACTACCTCGACAGCGTTACCCTGCAGGATATCATTGATAATTCCACCGGCGGGGACTACTCTATTTAAGATCATTGGACTGCGGCGCTCCGGTGCGCCGCTTTCCGGGAGGAGAAACTTATGTTGAACGATATCCAGAAAAGGATAATGGAGCTGAAAAAGGAAAAGGACGTCTGTATTTTAGCGCACTGCTACCAGACCCACGACATTCTCGAAGTGGCTGATTTCGTCGGCGATTCCTTCGGACTTGCACAGAAAGCAGCGAAGGCTCCCAACGCTGCCGTCATGATGTGCGGCGTACGCTTCATGGCTGAGACCGTGAAGATACTCTCGCCGGAGAAACGCGTGCTTATCCCCCGCGAGGAAGCCGGCTGCCCGATGGCGGAGCAGCTCGACGTTGAAATGCTCACTCAGCTCAGGCAGATGTACCCCGACCACAAGGTCGTCGCCTACATCAACACCACCGCGGCGCTCAAGACCCTCTCCGACGTCTGCGTGACCTCCTCCTCGGCAGTTAAGATAATCAAGAAGCTCGACGCTGACAAAATACTGTTCATTCCGGACTGCAACCTCGGCGATTTCGTGAAGAAGCAGGTCCCCGAGAAGGAGATCCAGCTTATCCACGGCGGCTGCCCTACCCACGCGAAGCTCACCGCCGCCGATGTCCGCGCGGCTAAGAAGCTCCACCCGAACGCGCTGCTGCTCGTTCACCCCGAGTGCCGTCCCGAGATAGTAGAGCTTGCCGACTTCACCGGAAGCACCACTGAGATCATGGCGTACGCCGCAAAGAGCGACGCCAGGGAATTCATCATCGGAACCGAAAACAGCATCGTTCAGCACCTCGGCATCGACCACCCGGAGAAGCTGTTCTTCCCGCTTTCCAAGGACTGCGTATGCCACAACATGAAGGTCACAACCATCGCGGACGTGCTGCACACCCTTGAGGGTCGCGACGGCTTCGAGATCAATATCGAGGAGCAGGAGCGCCTCGCGGCAAAGCACTGCATAGATGAAATGCTGAGGCTCGGAGAATGACGGAAAAGCCCACCGCGCTCATCGCAATGAGCGGAGGAGTTGACAGCTCGGTCGCGGCGGCGCTCATGGTTCAGCGGGGCTACGACTGCATAGGCGTCACAATGAAGCTGCGCAGCAGCTCCGACTGCGCCTGCACCGAAAAATCCTGCTGCACCGCCGACGACGCCGAAGACGCGCGAAATGCCGCCTATTCGATGGGCATGAAGTTCTACGTTTTCAACTTCGTGGACGAGTTTGAGCGGGACGTTATCGGGCGGTTCATCAGCGCCTACGAGAACGGTCAGACCCCGAATCCCTGCATCGACTGCAACCGCTACATGAAGTTCGAGCTGCTGTATCAGCGCGGACGCGCCCTCGGCTGCGAATACATCGTTACCGGTCACTACGCCCGCACGGAATTCCTTCCGGAATACGGCAGATGGGTGCTGAAAAAGGCAAGGAACCTCGCCAAGGATCAGAGCTACGTTCTCTACTCCATGACGCAGGAGCAGCTTTCGCACACGATATACCCGCTCGGGGAGTTCGAGAGCAAGGATGAAGTCCGCGCGCTGGCGGAAAAACTTGGACTTATGAACGCGCACAAGCACGACAGCCAGGACATCTGCTTCGTTCCCGACGGTGACTACGCGGAGTTCATACGAATGCGCACCGGAAAGACCTACCCGCACGGGGCGTTCCTTGACACAGACGGCAACGTTATCGGGGAGCATTCCGGAATCATCAGGTACACGATAGGTCAGCGCAAGGGGCTGGGAGTTGGCTTCGGGGAGCGCATGTACGTCTGCTCGAAAGATATGCAGAACAACACCGTGACCCTTTCCCGGGAGGATGGACTGTATTCCAGCAGGCTCACCGCCGGAGATTTCAACTGGATCCTCTGGGAGAATGCTCCGTCCGAGCCGGTGGAGGTCTCCGCGCGCACGCGCTACAACGGCAGAGAGGCTGAAGCAACGGTCTGGGCTGACCCTGACGGCACCGTACACGTTGAGTTCAGAAAGCCGCAGAGGGCGGTCACTGCGGGTCAGGCGGTCGTGCTGTATCTCGGCGATATCGTCGTAGGCGGCGGCACGATCCTTTCCGCTGAATAAAATCTGAATACTATGGAGCTGTCCGGATATATCCGAGCGGCTCTTTTTGTTTTTAGAGATAATGCACAAAAGCGCATTGTTAACTTGAGCTAAAGTGACATATATGTTAAATAAGCATGGTGTTATATCACTTTGGCAATACCAAATTGACGTATTGTGTGGTAAAATTATAGTAATGCTCAACAAAAGTTTTTTACTGCTGTTAAAAGAATCCGTCATATCAACGGGGCAATAACAGTACATAGCAGAGATACCGTATATTTCCGCACATCAGCGAAGGAGGTACATTTATGCAAAGCACCATTCAGCTCGACGAGGTCGACAAGATCATCGACGGCATCGGCTGCGAGGAGAAGAACATCATCTCGATCCTTCAGGGAGTTCAGGAGCACTACCGCTACCTGCCGAAAGAGGTGTTCCCGCACATCGCAAAGCGGCTCGGGGTCGGAGAGGCACGGCTGTTCAGCGTTGCCACGTTCTACGAGAATTTCTCGCTCGAGCCAAAGGGGAAGTTCGTTATCAAGGTATGCGACGGAACCGCCTGTCATGTCAGACAGTCGCCGCCTATCCTGGCAAGGCTCCGGCAGGAGCTCGGACTTTCCGAGACCAAAAAAACCACCGACGACCTGATGTTCACCGTGGAAACAGTCTCCTGCCTCGGCGCATGCGGACTTGCCCCGGTCATCACCGTCAACGACCACGTTCATGCGGAAATGACCCCGGATAAGGCTTCCGCTATCCTGAAAAAACTGAAGGAGGACGGCGAATGTTAAAGGACAGACAGGAACTCAGGGCGTTCCGTGAGGAATGCGTCAGAGCTTACAATGCATACAAGAGAAAGATACTCGTCTGCGCGGGCACCGGCTGCGTTTCCAGCGGCTCGCTGAACATCTACGCAAGGCTCCGCGAGCTTATCGAGGCGAAGGGTATCCACTGCGCGGTGGAGCTTGAGCACGAGCCGGAATCCGAAGGCGTAGCACTCAAGAAGAGCGGCTGCCACGGCTTCTGCGAAAGAGGCCCGCTGGTGCGCATCGAGCCGGAGGGCTGGCTCTACACGAAGGTAAAAGTCGAGGACTGCGAGGAGATCGTAGAAAAGACCATCGTGAACGGCGAACATATCGAGCGGCTCGCATTCCAGAAAAACGGCGAGATCTACAAGACCCAGGAGGAGATCCCGTTCTACAAGAAGCAGACCAGAGTCGTTCTGGAGCACTGCGGTCATATTGATTCCCTCTCAGTCAAGGAGTACCTCTCACAAGGCGGCTATTCTGCGTTTGAAAAGGCTCTGTTCGACATGACTCCGGACGAGGTCATCGAGGAAGTGAGCGACTCCGGACTGCGCGGACGCGGCGGCGGCGGCTTCCCTGCCGGCAGAAAATGGGCGCAGGTAAAGCGCCAGAACGCCGCGCAGAAGTACGTTGTCTGCAACGGCGACGAGGGCGACCCAGGAGCCTTCATGGACAGAAGCGTTATGGAAGGCGACCCGCACCGAATGCTCGAAGGAATGATGATAGCGGGCGCAGCATGCGGCGCCACCGAGGGCTACATATATGTCCGCGCCGAGTACCCGCTGGCAGTTGAGCGCTTAAAGACCGCCATCGCCCAGGCAAAGGAGATAGGTCTGCTCGGAAAGAATATACTCGGCAGCGGCTTTGATTTCGAGCTTCACATCAACCGCGGCGCAGGCGCGTTCGTCTGCGGCGAGGGCAGCGCGCTGACCGCATCCATCGAGGGCAAGCGCGGAATGCCGCGGGTCAAGCCCCCGCGCACCGTTGAGCACGGTCTGTTCGACAGCCCGACGGTGCTCAACAACGTTGAGACCTACGCTAACGTACCCTCCATCGTGCTTCGCGGAGCCGACTGGTTCAAGGGGATCGGCGTTGAGAAAAGCCCGGGAACCAAGGCGTTCGCCATCACCGGCGACATTGAAAATACCGGTCTTATCGAAGTCCCGATGGGAACCACCCTGCGCGAAGTCATCTACGACGTAGGCGGCGGCATACGCGGCGGCGGAAAGTTCAAGGCGGTCCAGATCGGCGGTCCCTCCGGCGGCACGCTGACCGAAAAGGATCTCGACCTTCCGCTCGACTTTGATTCCGTCAAGAAGGCGGGAGCAATGATAGGCTCCGGCGGTCTGGTAGTCATGAACGACAAGACCTGCATGGTAGAGGTCGCAAGATTCTTCATGAACTTCACGCAGAACGAATCCTGCGGCAAGTGCGTTCCCTGCCGTGAAGGCACAAAGCGCATGCTTGAGATACTTGAGCGCATTGTTGCAGGCAACGGCGAACCCGGCGACATCGACCTGCTCCTTGAGCTTGCAGAGACCATCTCCGCGACTGCGCTTTGCGGTCTTGGCAAGTCCGCGGCTTCCCCTGTTGTCAGCACGATAAAGAACTTCCGCGAGGAATACGAGGCGCATATCAACGAAAAGCGCTGCCCGGCGGGAGTCTGTCAGAAGCTCAAACGCATCGAGATTCAGCCCGACAAGTGCAAGGGCTGCTCCAAGTGCTCCCGCGGCTGTCCTGTCGGGGCGATCAGCGGCGTGATCAAGTCACCGTTCGTTATCGACCAGAGCAAGTGTATCAAGTGCGGGGCGTGCGTTACCAACTGCCCGTTCCATGCGATAGAGGTGAAGTGAAATGGACAATAACAGATATTTGACTATCGACGGTATACCCGTTGAAATAAACGGCGAAAAGAACCTGCTGGCGCTTATCCAGAAGGTCGGCATTAAAATGCCCACATTCTGCTATCATTCTGAGCTTTCAACATACGGCGCATGCCGCATGTGCATGGTCGAGGATCAGTGGGGGACCCTTCACGCTTCCTGCTCTACCCCGCCAAAACCCGGCATGGAGATACGCACCAACACCGAGCGCCTGAGAAAGTACCGCAAGGTTATACTCGAGCTGCTGCTTGCTAACCACTGCCGCGACTGCACCACCTGCGACAACAACGAAAAGTGCAAGCTCCAGGACATAGCAAGGCGGTTTCACATTGAGGGAGTGCGGTTTCCGAATGCGGCTTCCAAGCCCGACGTTGACGACAGCTCCCCCTGCATAACCATCGACCACCACAAGTGCATTCTCTGCGGCGACTGCGTGCGCACCTGCAATGAGATACAGAACGTCGGCGTTATCGACTTCATGAACCGCGGCTCCAGAATGGTAGTCGGAACTGCGTTCCACAAGCCCATCGGCGAGACCGACTGCGTTGGCTGCGGTCAGTGCTCGGCGGTATGTCCCACCGGCGCGATCGTTGTAAAGAACAACATCTCCGAAGTGTGGAAGGCGCTCTCCGACAAGGATACTATGGTAACTATACAGATCGCTCCGGCGGTGCGCGTTGCTATCGGCCGCGAACTGGGGCTCCAGGACGGTCAGAACACGATGGGACTTATCGTTGCAGCGCTCCGCAGAATGGGGTTTGACGAGATCTACGACACCTCCACCGCCGCAGATCTCACCGTTATGGAGGAGTCCGCCGAGCTTCTGGAGCATGTCACTGCCGGAAACGAACTCCCGCTGTTCAGCTCCTGCTGCCCTGCCTGGGTACGCTACGTTGAAACCAAGCACCCCGAGCTTATGGAACACGTTTCAAGCTGCAAATCGCCCATGCAGATGTTCGCGGCGGTTATCCGCGAGCAGTTCAGGGAAGAGCCGAAGAAGCACGTCCATATTGCGCTGATGCCCTGCACCGCTAAGAAGCGCGAGGCTCTTCGGGAGGAGTTCCGCGCCGCTGACGGCACTCATATGGTAGACTATGTTCTGACCACCCAGGAGTTCGTGCAGATGGTGAAGGAATCCGGAATCCAGCTCACGAGTATCCGCCCGGAGGCTATAGACATGCCGTTCGGCACTATGGCAGGCGCAGGCGTTATCTTCGGAACAACCGGAGGCGTTACCGAAGCAGTACTCCGCCGTATCTCCGACAACAAGCGCGGCGACGGAATTATGTACCAGCCGCTCCGCGGTCTTGAGGGCGTGAAGGAAGTCAATATTCCCTACGGTGACACAACGCTGCATATAGGCGTCGTGAGCGGTCTCGGAAACGCCGAAAAACTCATTCAGCGCATAAAGGGCGGCGAGCATTTCGATTTCGTCGAGGTGATGGCATGTCCCGGCGGCTGTATCAACGGAGCCGGTCAGCCGTTCGTGCACAAGGCGGAAAAGCAGGCGCGCTCCAATGGGCTTTACGACGCAGACAGAATGTGCAGCATAAAGTCCAGCGAGGAGAACCCGCTTATCGAATCCCTCTACAACGGTATTCTCAAGGGCAGGGAGCACGAACTCCTGCACGTCGAGTATAACAAGTAAAATTTTAAAGACTAGAGGCTTTGGGCTGCACGATTAAATAAAAAAGTCTCCGGGGCGCATAACCTCGGAGATTTCTTTGTTGTCTGCTGTTGTCTTTTGTGCTCAAATCATTGACAAAACGGCTCATTCGATTGATATTAAACGTCAATTGGTTAACATTTGCAAATCAAAGAAAATGGCTTAACAGTGCGGATTCGCGCCGTTAAGCCAACTTTTCTATGGCGGAGAGGAAGGGATTCGAACCCTTGTGGAGTTGCCCCCAAACGGTTTTCAAGACCGCCTCGTTATGACC
>DQFX01000043.1:25600-35946 GCA_003531585.1 Oscillospiraceae bacterium
GCTCTACCAACTGAGCCATAGCAGCATCTCATTTTTTTATTCCATCAGGTTTTTAAGTTTTTATCTCTTGTCCCTGACGACTATATTATTATAGCACGAGAAGTCTAATTTGTCAATACTTTTTTCAAAAAAAAATAAAAAAAATTATATTTTTTATTTACAGACCATAACTTGTAGACGTTTTCTGCAAGTGGAATAATGATGTGCCGTTAAGCTGCCGTCCAAAGCTGATTGAATACAGCGGCTCCCGCGAGGATTTATCGGCGCTCAAACCTACTCTGAAAGAGCGATTACAGCGGGCAGAGAATAACTGCCGTGTATTACGGTCAAAGATTGACGAGGTGAACGATATTTTTCGGAATAATCCCGACCTTGCACAGATGTATGTCCAAAGGCGCACCGAACACCGCCGTGCCAAAGACATAATGCCAAAGGCGAAGCCGTCGCACAGATAATCCTTACATACTTAATCGCACTTTGCGAAATTTCCGGGCAGATTTCAATGTCGAACAGCTTGAAATCCGCTTCAATCTGGAGGACGAATATCTCGCTAATGGCTTATCAATAAGGAAAAAGGTATTCAGCCTCCGATTTATCGTGCAGAGGGCTGTCAGTCAAAAACATATCGGGGCGAACATTATTCTATCTAATCCTCTGCTTTCTTAATTCTAACCGCAAGATACTCTCTTGTGGGCAAATCAATTCTGAAACGTCCCTTGAAACTTCCGACATTCTCAACCGTCATGTTCCATGTGTCTATAATGTCGACGGTGTATATATTATTATCGTCAATATGATAATATCTGAATCCCGGACGCGAAATCCCGTAATAAAACAGGTGATAACCGGTTTCATCAGCTAGATTTTCATCTTCCGGAACCACACATATCTCGTCCCATTCCATGTTTTTGGGTCGCAATCCGCCGTCCGGAGCTTCCTCAAGTATTTTTCGCATAAAAGCTATTCTTTCAGGGCTGTCACCTTTAAGCTCTCCGCCATGAGACCACCATATCGCCTTATCGTCTATGTAGGTTTCGCCGTGACCACCGTAGCCGCCGCGGCAAAGTGCTTCCCAGAACCTCCGAACAAGCTCCTGCGGCGAAATATTCCCCCACGCATACTGAATATTTCCCTCGTATAGCATTTCGTCAATTACTATCGGTTTGCCATAGCTTTTTCTCCACTCGGATGTTCCCTCCGGAGAACGCTGAATACTGCAGTGCGTTATCCATGACTTTGTATGATCGTAAAACTGATTACCGTTATGTATTGATCGCAGGTGATCATACGGGTCGCTTTCTACGATTATCTGCGCATATCGTTCCCAGTCCTCAATGCTCTTGCTTTTTATCAGGTCATATTCATTAGCAAATGACCACCATACATTTCTGAAAGCCGAAAACCTTGCCGCCGTGTATTTCAGATAAAGTTCGTTGTACTCCGGTGTCATTGTTGAGAAGCCCCAGCGGTCATACGGGTGAAAGAGGATAATATCTGCCTCAATACCCAGCTTTTGAAGCTCGCAGATACAGTATTCAATATGCTGAAAATGCTTGGGGTTAAACCTCTCAAAATCCCAGTTGTTGCCCTTGGAGTCCGGACCGTAGCCCCACACATTGTCCTCTGTGATAGCACTTCCGTCAACCGGAGTACCCTCGTATGGATAGGAGCGCGGCTCACGTGAATTGTAGCAGTAGCTTTTAGGAAATACGCAGAAACGTATCTTGTTGAACGGGGAATTTCTCAGAGTTTCAAGAGTTTGCGCGATAAGGTCATCGCTTTGCAGATTCCATACATAACAGGTCGTGCCGACAGGATAATAAGGTGTTCCGTCGGAATACTGAAAATGATATTTGTTATGTACCTTTACGCAGCCGTGATTATTTTCCGACGGCGGCGTGACAGAAAAAGTTCCTTCGTATTTCCTGTCAGAAAAATTCCCGCAGACCGTAAAATGGTATTCTTCCTCAAACGATGGCATGAATCTTACTTTGTATATTCCGTTCCCATCGTAAAAACCATTGACGGTTTTGCGCTCGGAATCGCTTTCAAATAGCGCAGTGATACCGCGTTCCAGGAATGGGTTGCCAGCGGTGGTTCCCTCAGAGTAAAACTCGAAAACGCCCCATTTTTCAACTGATTTTGTATAATTCATAACGGTTCCTCCAATGCCTTGACACATAAGCCGACGGATCACTGTGCTGATGGAATCCGTCGGCTTAGATTTTGAATATCACAGGTAATCTGATTTATGGCGCTGAATAAGTGAATGTTATTTCCAGCGTCGAAAGTATCTCATCGTCTTTGACGGAAAGAACAGTCGCGGACAGACCGGAAGTGTCGCCGTCGGCGCATCTGACGTCATCGGGGACAGATGTTACCCACTGGTTATAGAGGTTTACTCTCGTGCAGTTACCGTCATCGGAACAGGTATATTCCTTGCCGGATAGCTCACGGACTTCGCCGTTTACCTTAACCTCATCAATAGAGATAGTATAACCCGGGAAGAGCTTCTCGCCGTTGTAAATCCCTAGAGCCGAGAAAAACACTCCCCTTGCAATACCGCAATCCGAGAAATCCAGACTGACGGTGTAGGTTCCCTCACCGGTTATCTCAGCATTGTCTGCAACGATACCCAGGGTCATATCCGTCGGGTCGTACTTGTTGCCGACACAGTACTGAACTGAATAATCAAGACTCTGGTACATTATCCATGCCACTGCGGTATCATCAGAAGCCGGAATGGATACGCCCGCCATAAATTCGTCTTCAGCCGCCTTTATCGACTTGTCCAATCTCTCCCTTGCGGCAGACTGGATCTCAGAATAATCCTTGCCTTCTTCGGTCGAAGCGCATCTGTCGCTGTACAGCCTTGCTATGTTTTCATCGGTAGTTTTTCTGAGGACCCTTTTGTAAAAATCGCTGCAGTCCCAGAGGACGGGGCAGTAATTATACAAGTCGCAGTTATCCAGAAGATTGGCGTAAAACTTATCCCTATCGGGTTTATCCGCCGCACCCATAACGGCATATTCGCCTATAACCACGCCGTATCCCTGGTCTGTGAATTTAGTCAGCATCTGAAAAAGGGAATTCTGCTCCTCGTAATCGCCGGGAGATCCCCACTGGTTTACAGTGCTGTCACTGCAATAGTCCCACGGCGTGTAATAATGTACTGAAAGCAGAAGCTTGTCCTTTGCCGTGTCCTCCGGCATTTGGTATCTGTCATCGCATGTTTTCCTGAAGTCGGTGTTGTACCCTGCGATAAGCAGGAATCTGTCTGCATTTTTGCCGCCGGTCGAACGTACCAGCTTAACAAATTCGCTGTTAATTCTGTTCGTTGTTTCGTAGCATTCGTCCTCGCTGAGAACTCCGTCTGTTCCGGTGACTTCGCCATCGTTGAGTCTGTCGCCAAGTTCCTCATTTGCGGATTCAAATATCAGCTTGTAGGAATAATCGGAAAAATGCTCGCATAACTGCGTCCATATGGACTTATAAAGTGCCATTCCTTTTTCACGAACTGCCTCGTCACCGGAGCCGAACATTCCCCACCAGCTTCCGTCCCAGTGGTCGTTCAGTATAACATACATATCAGCGTCAAGAGCATAATTGACAACCTCGTCGACACGGTTCATGAGCCGCTCGTCAATGGTGTAATCTCCGCTCTCGTAATTTATGCCATTGGTCCATGCCACAGGAATACGGAGAGTATCGAAGCCCAGGGCTTTCATATCGTCTATCATATCCCTTGTGGTGACGGGCTGTCCCCAGAGCGTTTCAAAGGAAGTGGGGTTTACTCCTGAATCCACATAGCTTTTGTGATTGTATGCCTCCAGCGTGTTGCCGAGGTTTATTCCGTTGCCCATGAGCCGGATAACCTCCGTTGCGGTAAGGTCGTTTCCGGAAACATTGTTATCCGTAATGCTAGTGGTACATCCGCTCAATAGCATTGAAATAACCAATCCTATGATTCCTATGATTTTAACAACAGAAACACGGTTCATTAAAGATCCTCCAAAATTATGATTTCTCACCTTAATCAAGGACAAGATCACTTATTTCAAGATTGTAGGTTATTGATGTAAAGGGAACTTCCTTACCGTTTATTACGAGTGCAAAACGGTAGCCTATCCAGTCGACAGTGGTTTCTGCGGCAACTATTCCGCATTTCTTGGTGCCGTAAACCACGGAACCTATCTCAGCGCCCATCCAGCCGTTAGCAAGCCCATTTGCGGATTCGCTTGACGGGTCAAGCTCTGCGTTTACAGGGACTTCAACGATCCCGTTTTCCGTTTCAAGACCTATGGACTTGACATGTACCTTGTATTTCGCGTCCGGGTCAACGTTGATGAAGCCGAAGTTAAGCAACTCGCTGCCTTTTTCAAATGAGGTGGACTTCACGGAATACTCACCGTCACCGCTCATTTCGACAACTGCCGACGGACTTGGACCGGGATTTACAGCCTGCCCGGTAAGTATAAGATTTTCGTACTTTATCTTGGTATCTGAGAATTTCTCCTCGGGACGGAGTTTCTCGCTGCCCTTTGTGAACTGCCACGATCTCAGTTCAATATCCGCGCCGGAAAATACCAGATAGATATTGTGATTTCTGCCGTCAAACTGACTGAATTCAGCAGAACGAACCTTAGCATAATCAGCGTTGTCAAATTCAATGAAAGATACTGCCTCGCCGGAAATGCTGTCAAGGCGAACCTCGATTCTGCCCTTGCCTTTAACATCAGCAGTGAAAGCGGAAGCACCATAACCGAAATCCGCACCCTTTACATAGATCCATGCGCCGTCTGCCTTGCTCTTTGCGGCAGGGTCGTTACCATCGGTGTAACCTATATCGGCAGACGTGAACATAACCGCGCCGCTGTTTTCAGCGTAGGGGTCAAGAAGCTTTATCTGAGATACGCCATGACGCGTTGCGGCAGTTATCGGGATCTCTCCGTCAGCCGCATTCATCGGAAGATAATCAACCATAATGCTGCGGAAACCTGCTGTGCCGCCTGTCAGTTCTTCAAGAAGGAGCGTGTGGTGGACAATGTAGTTCGTTCCCTGATACTCGCAGAAATGCGTGTGATTGTTGGCCCAGCGCATTCCGGATTCGCCGTCGGCATTCTGACCGGCATTGTAGAAATATGCGCCCCTGTATTCCCAGCTGTCTGCGTCAAGGGGAGTTTTTGTGGTCATGTATGCCATACTGCATGTAGGCGGCGCAGGAATGTCCTTGCGGTCCCATTTGCTGCGGTTCTGCCAGTCGTTGCAGTAGGTGTAATAATAGGTGCCGTCGATGTAATTCAGCTCGCTTGCCTCACAGAAATACGGGGCGTCAATAGAAACGAACTCGCTGTCAAACGAAAGCATATCCGCGCCCAGACGTGCTATCTTAGGCACATTGGTATGTATAACACCGCCGCCGTCCGCAGGATTTCCGCCGCCAAAAGAAAGCCAGCCTGTGCCGTTTTCATCAATGCAGACGCCCGGATCGAACGGCGCAGGGCAATTCTCAAGCCCCGGCATATTCTGATAAACCAGCGGTGCGCCGAGAGGGTCAGACCACGGACCTACCGGGTCGGTGGAGGTAATAACTCCCACACCGCCGCCGCCGTTCGAGAAGTACAGATAGAAGTGCGTAAGACCGTCTTCCTCAACGCGGGAAACGATGGACGGTGCCCATGAATTTGCTATCCACGGCGCTATTTCGTCGACTTCTATCCTGCCATGGTATATCCAGTTCGCCATGTCGTCTGTGGATAAAACCACCAGTGACTTTATATAGTCGTAATCATTGACGGTATCGTTTTCCGCCTGCTGGGTGTCGTTCGAGCCGTATACATACAGTCTGCCGTTGTATTCGACTGAGGTGGGGTCTGCGCAGAATATATTCGGCGAAATGGGATTGGCGTTACGCTCGTCTTTGTAGACATTTCCGCTTACCTCGTCGATTATTATTCCGTTGTTAAGGCTGTCGATTATTTCCGCTTCACTCACACTGTCTACGCTGTCGGCAGAGCTTTCCGTCTGCGAAGATGAATCACCCGAGCCGTTCTGCCCGTAACAGCCGGAAACAAGCATCATAACCGCCGCAATAATCAAAGATGTTATCTTATTGTTCATGGTTACTCCTTTCATTCAGCCTGCCATCTTTCGAGGCAGATGTCCTTGCTGGAAAATGCAAAATATACATTGTGAATTCCTGCTATTTTTGTGGGAAGAACCACAGGAATTTTATCAAATCCATCACTTGCGAGTTCGATCACTCCCAGCGGTTCGGCATTCCTGTCATCAAGACGAAGCTCGATAACGCCCATGCCCTTTGCGGTAACGAGCAGCTTTTCTGTGCCCTTGCCGAAATCCACACCCTTTATGTAAGTCCATGCGCCCCCTGCCAGCGACTTCACAGCCATTTTGCCGGCTGATATCTGTTCGTACCACATATCTGCGCAGGTGAACATCTCCGCACCGCTGTGAGCTTTATACGGGTCGAGCGGCTGAGTCTGCGTGACGCCTTCGCGTGTTGCCTTTGTGACGGGGAATTCCGTATCCGTGTAAGGCAGTAGATCCACGCACATACAGCGGAATCCTCCCTTTGTTTTCGTGCGCTCCTGAATGTGAAGTGTGTGGTGAATAATGTACCTTGTTCCCTTATATTCGATAAGGTGGGTGTGATTGTTGCACCAGTCCATTCCGGAATCACCGGCGTTTAGGAAGAATCCGCCCCTGAACTGCCAGCTATCCGGGTCAAGGGGAGTTTTGCTCGTCAGACAGCCCATGCTGCATATTCCCGGCGCCGGAATGTCCGTTCTGTTCCAGTTTTCTCTTGACTGCCAGTCCGTGCTGTACGTGTAGATAAAAGTTCCGTTTTCGTAGTTCAGCTCGCTTGCCTCTAAAAAATACGGAGCGTCTATCGGAACGAAATCGCTGTCAAACGAAAGCATATCCTTTCCCAGCCGCACTATCTTAGGTATACATGTGTGCAGCGTATTACTTTCAGGTGGGGTCCCTCCGCCGAACGCAAGCCAGCCTGTGCCGTTTTCGTCGAGGCATACTCCCGGGTCAAAGGGCGCAGGACAGTTTTCAAGCCCCGGCATATTCTGATAGATTAGCGGCTTTCCGAGAGGATCGCTCCACGGTCCGAGAGGGTGTTCCGCCGTAAGCACTCCTACACCGCAGCCGCTGTTCGAAAAGTAAAGGTAAAAATGAGTTTTTCCGTCCGCCTCAACTCTGGAAGCTACGGACGGCGCCCATGAATTCACTATCCAAGGCGCTATTTTTGCGATGTCTATGAAGCCATGGTATTCCCAGTTCACCATATCGTCAGTTGACAGCATAACGATGGATTTTATGTGAACATAGTCGTTCTTTCCGTCATCGCCGACTGCCTCGTACTGCTGATGGTCGTTAGTGCCGTAAATATACAGTCTGCCGTTGTACTCAACGCCTGTCGGGTCGGCGCAGAATACATTCGGCGAAATTGGATTTGCCGTATTTTCCAGCTTGTAGCAATTTTCACTTATTTTCATTATTATCACCTCATTGTTTTGGGGCAACACCGCGCAAAGACCATTTATTGGATCTTGTACGCGTCTTGCTTGCATATTGCACAATTCGTCCTTGCAAGGCAACAGCCTTGCCGCGTCTTCGTTGTACAATCTGACGAAAAATCGAGATTAGCCAATCAGCGAAGCGTATTATTGGCTAATCTACCTGCGCAATACACGCACAATCTTTGCGCGGTATTTCTTTTGTTTTATTATACACATTGCAAGGCAGAAATTCAATAGCATATATTTGTTTAATCCACCTTTTAATCATAATATGCACTTTTGCTCTTGACTTTAGTGCGGAATTAAGCTATACTGTAAACGGGGTGATATTATGCGCAGAAGAATAGCGGTCATTACCGCAAGAGCCGACGCGTCCGAACAGCGCGATATACTATACGGAATATCCGAAGCCGCATTCCGGAAAGACACCGATGTTGCGGTCTACTCAAACATATACAACCACTGGCAGGACGATGATCTGCTGAATTATGAGAACATAATTTACTCCCTGTTTGAGCCGGATTTATTTGACGGCGTTATTGTCACAGCCGAGGCATTCCGGGATATAACAATAATCAACGATACAATCGATAAAATAAGAGCTGCAAAAATCCCCGCCATTGTTATTGACGGGGAGATAGATGGATTTAAGAGCGTTTATTCCGACGATGAAACCGACCTGGAGAAAATGACGGAACATCTGATAACGGTTCACGGTTTCACGGACATCGACATACTGACGGGAAGCAGGGACAACGCCACTTCGCAAAGGCGTCTGAACGGCTGCAAGCGCGCATTCGGAAAGCACGGAATAAGCCTTGATAATATCAGAGTGTATTACGGGAACTTCTGGAACGATTCCGGCGAGGAACTTGCCCGGCGGTATCTCAGCGGTGAAATTCCGCGACCTCAGGCGGTGATATGCGCCAACGATTCCATGGCGTTCGGGCTGTGTGATGTTCTTTCGGAGGCAGGAGTGGATATTCCCGGCGAGCTGACAGTAACGGGCTACGACCAGACCGGCGGCGACCATACCGCAGGAAGGATATATCACTATCCGCTGCTGACGACTTACCGCAGAAACCGCCGTAAAATGGGACGGGACGCTGTGGTTGCTATTCTCGGCGGCAGTCCTATTCAAGACAATTCCGACAGGTTCGTAAGCGGAAACACCTGCTCCTGCGGCATCTGCCGTTCGCAGCTTTTAGATGAGCTTATCGCGGAAAAGATAGATCAGTATCACACCGTTATGAGCACCGTGGCACAGTTTTCCGGCAGGCTCACCACATCGCGTACTCTTGAGGAATACACCGGAGCGGTAAGCGAGTTTTTCTACCTGCTGCACGGCGCTGACAGGCTGTTTCTGTGCCTTGACAGCGCATGGAACAGTGAACGTTTCAACGGTGGTGAGTTCCTGTGCTGTGCGATAGGTAACGAGTATTCAGAACCACCGATAAAGTTCAGCAGTGGCGAAACTCCAGTGCCGTTCATTACGGAGCACGATTCCCCTGTGATTTTCTATGTGAATCCCGTGTGCTTTCAGACAAGGCTTTACGGGTATACGGTGCTGGAATATAACCGCCCGGCGAGCTATGATTTCAGCTTCCGCGACTGGAACAAGACTGTTGCGGATACGCTGGAATTTCTGCGAATGAAGAATGATATCCACTATCTCACGCAATGCCAGCGGCAATCCGCACTGCATGATTCGCTGACGGGGTTCTACAATCTTCGTGAATTTGAAAGCATTGTGGAGGAAGCCGGGCATAACTTCTGCATTCAGGCGGTAAAGCTTAGTTTCCCGGACGGCGGAGAATATCTGTTTGGGGAAAACTACCGCAGCGATATAATCGCAGAAACAGCGTCATCAATAAAACGTGTATGCGCTCAGCATGAAATATGCTGCCGGACCGATGACAACACATTTCTTATCCTGTTCAAAAGGGAAAACGGAATGTTTCCTGAGAAACTGAAAATATCGCTCCACAACGAGGTTTATTCACGGCACGATGAACGGCAGGTTATTATCACCTACCACAGTTCCGATAACACGCTGGTCGGAGAACTGCGCTCAGCCGTATCGCTGAATGCAGAGCGCGATGTCGGTCTGATAAGCGAAAGAAGAAGACTTCCGCATTATAACGAGCTTGCCGACATAAGGAACAGGATAATTTCAGTGCCTAATAAGATGCCTAAGCTTTCGGAAGTCAGCAGACAAATGTGCGTCAGCGAGGGGCATTTCCGCTTGATTTACCGGCAGTGCTTTGATGTAAGTTACAACCGCGACTGCATAAATTCAAGGGTAATGAAAGCCTGCTACTTACTGTATTCTACAGCCATGAGCATTTATGCGACAGCAGTAAGCTGCGGTTACGATGATGAAAAATTCTTCTCACGGCAGTTCAGGCAGGTGACCGGATTTTCTCCGGCAGAATACAGAAAAAAGATACTGCGGTGACGGCAAGAATATTGTGATGATCAATAAATGATGTTGTATAATAAAACTTGACACCCCACGCTCAAAACAATATAATAATATACTAAAATCAGGAGGGTGAAGGACATGTCAGAAGCAAAGAAATACGACAGGAGCTACAAGGAGCAGTCAGTAAAGCTGGCGCTGGAAGTAGGGGTAAAGCGAGCCAGCGAGGAACTTAAGGTACCGTACGGAACACTGTACGGGTGGGTGAAGGCGGCAAAGAACGGCGACCTCGACGTTGAGGAGCGGACCCCCGAAAACGCAATGAGCCTGGCGGAGGAGATCCGTCAGCTACGAAGCGAGGTAAAGCGGCTGAA
>DQFX01000058.1:0-11672 GCA_003531585.1 Oscillospiraceae bacterium
GGAAGCGAAAACCAATTGCTGACACAGTAGTTTCCATGTAGCGCTAAATTATAGTTTAACAAAAAACGGGCAGGCTTAGCGCCTGCCCGTAATTTATCTCGCGATACGAATTACCTTATTCCTACGACCGCCTTCAGCACTGCCGCCGCGTCCAGCGCGTTGACTTCTCCGTCGCCGTTAAAGTCGCACATAGCCGCGTTCGCGGACTTCGCCATGCCTACCGCCTCCTTGAGTACTGCGGAGGCGTCGAGGGCGCTGAGTACGCCGTCGTTATCGGCGTCGCCGGGAACGTCGCTGAATTCGCAAACCATAACAACGTACTCGCCAGCCGCGTCAGCGCCGGGGATCACCGCAGTGGCGTCCGCGCCTACCTTTACGCAGCGCTGGAATTCCAGAACGCCGCCGTTCAGCTTGTATACGTTCGCGAACTGACCCGCGAATCCCTTGCGGAACGCGAGCTTCAGCTCTGCCGGAACCTTTGTGCCGCCGACCTTGAGGTCAACTCCGAACACGCCGCGAAGAGCGCTGGAGTCAGCGTTGCCCGGGAAAGCCGCAAACTCAGCCGCAGAAACTGTGCCGATCTTGTCGCCGCGTACTACCCAGCTTTTAACGCTGTCGTATACGAACTCAACAGTGAGCTTTCTGTCCTTTATCGCGCTGATAACTGCTTCGGGCAGGGTGGTCTTGCCGTTCAGCGAGATCTTCGCGGAGCTGTTTTCCGGAAGCTTGCTCAGATGATTACCGATGTCGTTCCAGCTCATCGGCTTGCCGACCATCGTCGGAGTGCTCTCCGCCGTCTTGTCAGAGCCGGAGGAGGGTCTGCGGTTTCCGCCTGTGGAGCCGCCTGTAGAACCTCCGGTGGAGCCGCCTGTAGAATCTTCGGACTTCTTCTCGAACTTCGCCGTGATGGTCCAGTCAGCGAGCTGATCCATTGTTATAACACAGGTGCCGTCCGTGCCGACCTTCAGCTCAGAGCCGTCCTGCGCCGCAGATACGAACTTGTATCCGTCGTCCGGAACAAACTTGAGCGTCACCGTGTCGTTTGTCGCCAGTGTGTAGACGCTGGTGCCGTCTGCCAGGGTGTTAACGCCCCTGCCGCTGTCCAAAGTTCCGGTGAACTCCACCTTGCCGTACTCCGGCTTGGGTATCCTGAGGGTCGCAACGTCGGTGTACTCGAACACGAACTTGTTTTCTGCTCCGCTGATCGTTGTAACCTTGTAGTTCCAGCCATTATCGTCCGCCGTGGACGGCTCTATAGGCGTGCCGTTGAAGTCAGCGCCGACGAGGAGCTTCCCTTCGGAGTACGGAACGGTTATCGTGTACTCCACGCCGAGGTAGCCCATACCGGATGGGTCTCTGTCGCCCTTTATTGTGGGCTGAGGACCGTTGACCGAAATTGCGTTGAACTTGCACAGCTCGCGCACCGGAGCGGTTATCACAGTGTCTCCCTCAACAAAGAGGTAGTCCAGCTTGTAGAAATTGATCCCTTGTTCTGAGCTGTAGCGCGGCGCTTTTCCGCAGATGTCGCTTACGCCGTAATCCTCGGCGGAGATCGTTATTTCTATTGATCTGCCGTTCAGGAAGCTGGTCGGGAATTCATTTATTGCGCTGTCAAGGCTCCATGCCTTGCCGCTCACGTCGTCATAGGCGAAAACGCTGTTGATCTTTCCCACCTTCACTGCGCTGATAAGCTCGTCCGAGATACTCAGAGTGCTGTACTGCTTCTCGTCTGACTCGGAATACCAGATATACACGCCCTTGTCGCTTTCCAGAAAGTTAGTATAGAGCGCGTCAATAGAGGGGCCTATCGGTTTGCAGTCCGTATCTGAATCCCCGTAGAATACGCTTGTCAGCTCGCAGTTTTTCGGCAGGAGGGACAGCTTGAACTCATAATTCTCCGGGATCAGGTAGTATAACTTGGAATCCTTAATATACGGGGTCTCTTTGTTGTTTAATTTAAGGGATATATCAACGTGTTTCAGCAGGTCGTCCGCGTCATTTTTGCTCGGGTTGACTATTTCGAGCTTGTTGGTCTTTAACGATTCGCCGATAATTAAGTGAAGCCTCTTTGTCTCCCCGGTGCCGAATGCGTACTCTGTGTCAGAGAAGTCAATGTAAACGTTTGTATTCGATAACAGTTCCTTGTTCGGTACGGTGACGTTAAGGTACCAGAGATTGTCAGGCCCGTTATTTAAACTGAATGTGTAACCTTTTGAGTTCAGCGAATCGGCGTCAACGATGGCGCATTCATATTCGAAGAAGTCTGTGCTCATCAGGTCTGAGAGCTTTATCGAATAGGTCTTGCCGCCGAGGGTCTTGTAACTGCCGCTGTCGGTGTCGGACATCGCTTCCTCGTAAATATACTGACCGTAGTCCGCCGTCCAGAAGGCATTTGTGACGAGTTCCATGCGCGCGGATTCGTCCGCGGGGCTTAACGTGTTGGTTATATTTAGGTAGATTTCGCCGATTCTGATTTCGGTGCCGTCGTCGAATATAACGTTGCTGACATAAGCGATATCCGCGATATAGTTCCCAGATCCGGAAATGGAAGTGAAATACGAGCCGGGGATATCAATGTTAACGTCCCTGCTTATATTGTAGGTATCGCAGTTTACTACGTTCTTTCCCTTCCATTCGTCGCCGGCGTAGAAACAGCATTCCTGAAGCCTGAGGTTTCTATTCGCTTCAATGGCATGTTCGTAGCTTTCAACGGATTCCGGGTCGGTTTTGAGTTTGAGGTTCTCGACTGTAACGTCTAATCCTGAGGATATTCCCGCACTTCCGAATGTCAGCGTGTGCCTGTCATTGTTTTCGCTCACGCCCTTAAGGGTGATTGATCCATCGGAGTATATGCAGTTGACCTTGGATTCAAGCAGGACGTCGGCATGGAAAATCACGGTGCTGCCCGCCGGGAGCTTTATCGCGTAATTATCGGTGGTATAGAGATCAAAACCGTTCAGTATCTCGAGGGTATTGGGCTGAATATCGCCCTCGCCCTTTCCGTACCACTTCCAGTCCATGGCGTAAATATTCCAGCCGACATCGTCAGGACTAAACTGTTTTCTTGCGCCGCTCTCATCGTAATAATTCCAGTAGTTCGCCGTAGGGGTGAAATCCATGCCGTCTGAGTTTGACACCGCCGGCGCTGAGGCCGCTGCGTAAGCGGCACCTGGCTCCTCCGCCAGAGCCGGAACCGACATCAGCGGCACCATCGCCAGAAGCGCCGCGGCTCCCAGGAGCATTCCGCTCAGCCTGCCGCATTTGAATAATCTATGCTTCATTGTTTCCTCCTTGTGTGCCGGGCTTTTCGGCTTCCGCCGCGCCCGCTACTATATTTATAATAATTATACAACAATTACATTTCGCCGTCAAGCAAAACTTCCTGATTGTTTCAAAAAACTTCCTGATTGTACCGCTCCGCCCACGAAGCTCCCCGCAAAGGGAAATACCGCCGGGGCGGTGATGTTCCTCTGGCTGATATTCTCCGCCTGAGAACCTCCGCAGGCTACCACAGCTGCTCGTTGTAGTCCTTCCCGGAGCTTTCCGGCGCTCCGTACATCTCGCGCAGTTCCCCGAGGATATCCTCGTTCAGAGCCGCGCTCCTGTCGTCGTCCCACAGCGGCTCGGAGTAGTCGCGCTTTGCGGGCGCGGGCTTCTGGGAAAGCTCCCCGACCGCCCTGTACAGCGCCGAGCGCAGGTACGCTCTCAGGTTCCGTATACCGCTCTTGCCGGATATGTAGTCCGCAACGTGGCTCACCGCGCTGTAATCTATCCTGGAAAAAACAGAAGAAATTTCCTCTGCTGATAAAGTCCGTCCGTCAGTCGTAAGCGTGAAGGTTCCCGCCATGCCCTCCGCCGTGACCTCTGCGGCAAGGTCGGCGAATCCGCTTCCGTACTTTCTGGAAAGCTCCGCGTGGTTTATCCTGGAGCGTGCCGCTTCCAGCTGCGCGCTGTCGGGTTTGATGTTCTCAGGTTTATTTTCTTTTGTTTTATTGTCTTTGGTTTTCTGTGAGGATTCCGCACTGCCTGCCGCCGTGATTCCCGACTGCCAGCCGTCGGATTTCCTTACTTCCTGCGGGGAGGTTTCACTGCGCACTGCCGGAGCGTTTTCTTCCGGGGACGGCTCGCAGACGCCGATTATTCCCTCCAGGATCTGGGGGTCGTCCACGATGTAAAAGAACCGCCGCGCCGGGAGACCCTTCGCCGCGCACCGGATAAGTCCCGCGCTGACCAGCCGCTTCACGCACCGGGACTGCTGGCACTTCGTCAGCGACGTGGATTCCTCCATGTCGTCCACCGTGGAATAAAACCACCCGTCGGAGAGCTTTCCGTGCTGTTCGTACCAGGCGTGCTTCGCCAGCAGAGCCGCGTATATCACCGCCTCCGACAGCCCCAGCGCATGCGCCAGCCGGCGGTTCACCGATATCGTGTTGTCGGGGTTGAGAAGCTCAAATACTGTTTTCATGGCGTTTCCTCCTTTGTTTTACCTCCATTGTAGAGCTTCCCGGACTGCAATTTACTGCACAGTCATTTATCAATTTCTTCCCGGATATCACAAACCGCTTGACAAATCCCGCAGTTAGTGGTACAATATTAAGGTAGTTATAGCTAACCGATGCTTGTGTGCCAGTTAGTTGTAACTACCTCACAGATATACTACACACGGCGAAAACATGCAGGTGCTGAGCCTGCCCGTAATTTGAATCCGCCGCCGGAGGCGGCACCGAAATTCCGAATTCCGAATTCTGAATTCCGAATTAATTAGAAAGAAGGCATGAATGCAGACCCAGATAATCTACGGCATACTTATCCCCTTCATCGGCACCACGGCCGGAGCCGCCTGCGTATTCTTCCTGCGCAGACAGCCGCACTTCCTGGTTCAGCGGAGCCTCACCGGATTCGCGGCGGGGGTCATGACGGCGGCCTCCGTATGGAGCCTGCTCATTCCCGCGATGGAGCAGTCCGAGGGGCTGGGGCGGCTCGGATTTGTTCCAGCGGCGGCGGGATTCCTGCTCGGAATACTGTTCCTGCTGTTCCTCGACTGCGTTATCCCGCACCAGCACATGAACTCCGACGCCCCGGAGGGCGGCCGCAGCTCCCTCAGCAAAAACACCATGCTCCTCCTCGCCGTGACCCTCCACAATATCCCCGAGGGAATGGCGGTCGGAGTGGTCTACGCCGGGCTTGCGAGCGGCGGAGCCAGCATTGCCGCCGCCTCCGCGCTGGCGCTCTCCCTCGGCATTGCTATCCAGAACTTCCCAGAGGGCGCCATAATCTCCCTGCCGCTGCGCTCCTCCGGAATGGGGAAGGGCAGGGCGTTCCTGCTGGGAACCCTTTCCGGCGCCGTGGAACCCCTCGCCGCCGTCCTGACCGTGCTGCTTTCCGGGCTGGTAGTCCCGGTGCTGCCGTACCTGCTGAGCTTCGCCGCCGGAGCCATGGTCTACGTCGTCGTTGAGGAGCTTATCCCCGAAATGTCCGGCGAGCCGCACTCAAACATCGGCACGATTGCCTTCGCCGCCGGGTTCGTCGTCATGATGAGCCTCGACACCGCCCTCGGCTGACCTGACTCTATTGACAGCACGCCATTATCATGCTATAATATTAGCAATGGCTAACCGTGAGGAACTCACCTATGAACAAGGAAAACGGTGAACGCGCTCTTATAATTTCATTCGTCTGCGCGCCGGCGCGCAGAGTAACCGTGCTCCGCACGGAGTTACCGCACTCCGTGCGGAGTGTTTCGCCTGGCGGCGACGAGGGCGCTGCCCTCGACTCGCAAGGGGGACGCGTTCTGTCGGTCAACCCCTCTGGCGCTTCGCGCCACCTCCCCCACTGGGGGAGACACCCCCTTGACTCCCGATTTGGGGTTGCAGTAAGCGGATTACTCGCTTCTAAATTATAATTTATAGTGTTCCACATCTCCGAATTAAACTAAATCTCTTCTTTTCACTCCATTTTTTGAAATAACGCTTGCAATTGCGTGCGCGATGATGTATAATTATAGATAGTTTTGAAAAAAGGAGAGTTACTCACCATGAAGAAATTTTTAGCGGCGGTTTCTGCGCTGCTGCTCACGCTGTGCATGTTCACGGGCTGCGCGGCGGAGCAGTCCTCGCAGCAGAGCTCCGTCACATGCGCGGACGACCTTGTCGGCAAGAAAATAGGCGTCCAGATCGGAACCACCGGCATGACCTACGCCGAGGGCGTGGAGGGCGCGACCGTCGAGAAGTACAACAAGGGCGCCGACGCCATCGAAGCGCTCAAGCAGGGAAAGATCGACGCGGTACTTATCGACGCTTCCCCCGCGAAGTACTTTGTAAGCAAAAACTCCGACATAGTTGCGCTTGACGATCCGTTCGCAGTCGAGGAATACGCCTGCGCGGTGAAGAAGGGCAACGACGAGCTGACCCAGCAGATCAACGACGCGCTCTCACAGCTCCGCGAAAACGGCACGCTGACCCTCATCGAGCAGAACTGGCTCGTTGACGACGAGTACGGCAAGCACCCCTACGAAAGCCCCGAGGGCGTCACATACGACGGCAAGCTTGTCATGGCTACTAACGCCGAGTTTGCTCCGTATGAGTTCAAGGAAGAGGGCAAGATCGTCGGTTTCGACGTCGACATGATGACCGCCGTGTGCGACATTCTCGGCAAGGAGCTTGTCATCGACGATATGGCGTTCGATTCCATCATCGCCGCAGTGGATTCCGGCAAGGCTGACGTAGGCGTAGCCGGTATGACCGTCACCGAGGACCGTCTGAAGAACGTCAACTTCACCGACAGCTACACCGAGGCGAGCCAGGTCATCATTGTAAAGGGCATGTCCACCGACCTCACCGGCAAGACCATCGGCGTTCAGATGGGTACCACCGGCATGACCTACGCCGAGGGCGTAGAGGGCGCGACAGTCGAGAAGTACAACAAGGGCGCCGACGCCATCGAAGCGCTCAAGCAGGGCAAGGTCGACGTAGTGCTCATCGACTCCTCCCCGGCGAAGTACTTTGTAAGCAAGAACCCGGAGCTTTCCATCGCTCCGAAGCCGTTTGCAGTCGAGAAGTACGCCTGCGCGATAAAGAAGGGCAACGACGAGCTGACCCAGCAGATAAACGACGCGCTTTCACAGCTCCGCGAGAACGGCACGCTCAACCTCATCGAGCAGAACTGGCTGGTTGACGCCGAGTACGGCAAGCACCCCTACGAAAGCCCGGAGGGCATCACCTACAGCGGTAAGCTGGTAATGGCTACCAACGCTGAGTTCCCGCCCTACGAGCTGAAGGAAGAGGGCGAGATAGTCGGCTTCGACGTTGACATGATGAGAGCCGTATGCGATATCCTCGGCAAGGAGCTTGTCATTGACGATATGGCGTTCGATTCCATTATTGCGGCGGTGGATTCCGGCAAGGCTGACGTAGGCGTAGCCGGCATGACCGTCACCGAAGACCGCCTGAAGAACGTCAACTTCTCCGACAGCTACACCGAGGCGAGCCAGGTCATCATTTACAAGAGCGGAAACGCTACCTCCCAGAATTTCGTTGAAAAGCTCAAGAGCACCTTCCTTGACAAGGATCGCTGGGTATACCTGGTGCAGGGTCTCGGAAACACTCTGCTCATCACCGTTCTGGCGGTTGTTATAGGCATCGTGCTCGGATTCGTGATCGCGATAATCCGCTCCACTAACCAGCTCACCGGCAGGCTCAAGATACCGAATTTCATCTGCCGCATTTACCTGACGGTAGTCCGCGGTACGCCTATGGTCGTACAGCTTCTTATCATCTACTTTGTTGTGTTCAGCTCCGTGAACATCAGCAAGATACTGGTTGCAGTTATCGCGTTCGGTCTGAACTCTGCGGCTTACGTTGCTGAGATCGTCCGCTCCGGTATCATGTCCGTTGACCGCGGTCAGTTCGAGGCGGGATCTTCGCTGGGCTTCGGCTACACGAGGACGATGATCTCCATTATCCTCCCGCAGGCGATCAGGAATATCCTCCCCGCTCTCGGCAACGAGGCCATCGTGCTTCTGAAGGAGACCTCCGTTTCCGGCTACATAGCGCTGAACGACCTCACAAAGGGCGGCGATACTATCCGTTCGCAGACCTACGAGGCATTCCTGCCGCTGATCGCTGTGGCTCTCATTTACCTGCTGATGGTAGTGGGACTGTCCGCACTTGTTAACCGTCTGGAAAGGAGACTGTCGAATGATAAGCGTAAGTAATCTTAAAAAGAGCTTCGGCGACCTGGTCGTCCTTGACGGCATCACCGAGACCATCGAAAAGGGCGAGAAGGTAGTTGTTATCGGGCCGTCAGGCTCCGGTAAGAGTACGTTCCTGCGCTGCCTTAACCTCCTCGAGCAGCCCACAAGCGGCGTTATCGAGTTCGAGGGCAGGGACATCACCCACGCAAAGGGCAGGGAGCTGAACTCCGTCCGCATGAAGATGGGCATGGTGTTCCAGCATTTCAACCTGTTCCCGCACCTGACTATCCGCCGGAACATCACTATAGCTCCGGTGAAGAACAAGATAATGATCCAGGCTCAGGCGGACAAGCGCGCAGACGAGCTGCTCGCGATGGTAGGGCTTTCCGACAAGGCTGACGCGTACCCCGCGCAGCTCTCCGGCGGTCAGAAGCAGCGTATCGCGATAGCGCGCACGCTTGCGATGAACCCCGACGTTATCCTGTTCGACGAGCCTACATCCGCGCTTGACCCGGAGATGGTCGGCGAGGTGCTGGAGCTGATGAAGAAGCTCGCAGAGGGCGGTATGACTATGATAGTAGTCACCCATGAGATGGGCTTCGCAAGGGAAGTAGCAAGCCGCGTGCTGTTCATGGCAGACGGCAAAATCCAGGAGCAGGGAACTCCCCAGGAGATCTTCACAGACCCGAAGAACCCGCGCCTGCGCGACTTCCTCGCGAGAGTTCTGTAATCTTCTGGAATCGGAAATTACAAAAAAACGCATAGCAACGGCCCCTGATTCAGTAAATCGGGGGCTTGATTGCTTATATCAGAAGTGGTATAATAGATATGTTAAATAGTAATTGGATTTTCACAGCTAAAATAAATAATGCGCCTGCGGAAACGCAGGTTTTTTTGTGGAAAAGTTGAAAAAGGAGAACAAATGGAAGAGAGAAAACCTCTTATCTCGGTAAAAGAGCTTGCGAAACGGTACGCGCTGTTCATAATCAGCCTGTTTATTTCGGCGCTGGGAGTTGCCATCACGAAAAAGGGCGAGCTTGGAGTGTCGCCGATATCCTCCGTCGCGGACGTGGTCATGAACTCGGGAGAAGCGTTCGTTAAGTCGGTTTCCGATACGGTTCACAAGGAGTTCGGCTCGGTGAAGGTCGTGTTTGATATATCCTGCGTTATTGTCGCGGTGGTGCTGTCGCTGATATTCTTCGATTTCCACGTTATGGGAGCCCGTGAGGGTACGATAATTGCGGCGGTGCTCACCGGATTCGTCGTCAAGTTCTGGAACAAGCTCGTACGGAAGCCGCTCGAGAAGCTCCTCGTTAAGTGAATCTTTCCGCTGCGGCTGGGATTATCCCGAACCAGTGCGGCGTACTGAACAGCTCCTCTTCGAGGGGCTGTTTTTTATGCAGTAAGCTCCCGCGGAGTACTGCTGACATCTTCGGCTCGTACAGTCCCGCCTGCTCCGAACCATAGCTGCTCCGAACCGCACAGCCTCTGCCGCGCTGAATCTCCGGACAGTGTAACTATCTCGGAATAAACCTGGATAAATTCCGAAACACAATAAAAACACCCCCGGACTTACGTCCGGGGGTGCGGTTAGTGTTTGTACTATCTGTCACTTATTGTTGATTACTTTCTCTTGCGGGAAGCTACAACAGCAGCGCCAGCCAGAGCAACTACGCCGGCAGCAACAGCTACGCCAGCAACGCCAGTTTCAGGGTTGCCCTTGTTAGCGTCAGCAGCGTTGTCAGCAGGAGCCTCAGCGGTAGCAGCCTCAGCGGTAGCAGCCTCAGTGATAGCTACCTCAGCGGTATCAACTTCAGCAGTCTCAACCTCAGCGGTCTCTACCTCGAAGGTCTCAACCTCAGCTGTGTCGATGGAAACCTCAACGGTCTCCTCAGCAGGAGCGGTTGTCTCCTCGGGAGCCTTGGTCTCCTCGGGAGCAGCAGTGGTCTCAGCGGGAGCTGTAGTCTCAGCAGCAGCCTTTGTGATGTCCTCGCCCTTGGAGTTCAGAAGAGTGTAGCTTACAACGTCGAACTCATAAGCGTCTGCATAGTTGTGCAGGCAGATCTGTGCATAAGTATCAGTAGAAGCGAAGATAGGTGTATCCTGAGTATAGGTCAGAACATACTCGCCTCTCTTAGCGCCGGGAACGAAGTAACCGTCAGCTGTGCCGGTGCCCTCAACTGCCCAGGAATACTGCTTCCAGCCAGTGGACTGGGAGTTGAAGATGAAAGCGCCGCCGATCCAGGAACCTTCAGCAATCGCACCCTCAACAGCTCTCTTATCGGTAGCCTTGATGGTAACTGTGAAGCCTACCAGGTCAGAGATGGAAGCGTAGTCAGTGAAAAGCGGAACATTGGGGTCATCAGACAGAATGCAAGCCAGCATACCAGACTTGTCTGCGTTTGTGCCACCGAAGTAGGTTGTAGCGCCAGCGGTGACAACAGTTGCAGCAGCAACTACAGCAGCGGTAACTGCTGCAAATACATTTCTTAACTTCATAAGAAAAATCCTCCTAGATATTTTTGAGCGGATAGCAAACACTAAATCCTCTTTTATATTTTACAATAAACTTCAAAAAAAAGCAACTGTCATTTTAAACACAAATTACAGAAAAATTTAGTGAAAAGCAATAATATTTTTACCTTAATAATAAAATGCACCTTCGCATTCACGAAAGTGCATTTAGAATTACTTAATTGACTTAAAATCAGCCGTCTCTCCGGCAGGAAAGAGCCACTCCGGCAAGACCCAGCGCAGCCGCGCCTACCGCCGCCATGCTGAACGGAACGCCTGTGTTCGGGTTTCCGGGAGCTGTGGTGGTTCCGTTTGCACCGTTCGCCGCGTTGGTGCCGTTGGTTCCGGTCGCGCCCGCTGTGCCTGTTGTACCATTAGTGCCGTTCGTGCCGTTGGTTGTTCCTGCGCCGGTGGCGCCGTTCGTGCCGCCTGCGGCTCCGTTTGTTCCTGCTTCGCCTGTTGTACCCGCCGCACCGTTCGCACCGTTTGCTGTTCCGGTCACGCCGTTTACGATATCCTCGCCTGCGTCCACTACGCCGTTTACGACGTCCTCGCCCGCGCGAACCACGCCGCCGACTACTCCGCCGTTAGCTGAAGCGCCGATGCTGAGCGCTCCCGCCGCCGCGAGGGCTGCTGCAAGACTTAAAAGCTTTCTCATATCAGTATCCCTTTCTTTATCGTATATCTTCAGTATGCAGACCGGAAGCTGATGAAGCGCGAGGTGATCGAGAGCGTTTCCTCAGCTTCTGACTGCACAGAGTTATTATTTGCAGACTTGTCATCTTTATAAACGGGTATTTATTCCATTAAAGAGAGAGGGGAGAAAAAAATTTTCAAAAAATTTCTCAAACCTCTTGACATATCCTAAAAAATATGCTATAATCCTATCAAGTTGATAGGTAATCTAGTGATTAGGAAAGATGCCTGTCGGAAATATATTGTGGTAACCTCTAAAAACCGGGACACG
>DQFX01000058.1:11996-19440 GCA_003531585.1 Oscillospiraceae bacterium
ATCTGCCGTGAAGGAGGTTTTTAAAGGTTACCTTGTAACAGTAAAGGAGAACAACCATGAAAGTTTATCAGACAATAACCGACCTCGTAGGACGCACCCCCCTTCTCGAAGTAACAAAGATCGAGGCTGAGGAGCAGACCGGAGCAAAGATCTTCGCAAAGCTGGAGCTTTTCAATCCGGCAGGCAGCGTAAAGGACAGAGTAGCGGTCGCAATGATCAACGACGCTGAGAAGCGCGGCGTGCTCAAGCCCGACAGCGTGATCATCGAGCCGACCAGCGGCAACACCGGTATCGGCCTTGCAGCAGTAGCCGCAGCAAGGAACTACCGCATAATCATCGTAATGCCCGAGACCATGAGCGTCGAGCGCCGCAACCTGATGAAGGCGTACGGCGCGGAGCTGGTGCTTACCGACGGCGCAAAGGGCATGAAGGGCGCCATCGAGAAGGCGAACGAGCTTGCCAAGGAGATCCCCGGCGGCTTCATTCCCTCGCAGTTCACCAACCCGGCTAATCCCTCCGCGCACGAGGCTTCCACAGGCCCCGAGATCTGGGAGGACACCGACGGTAAGGTAGACATCTTCGTTGCAGGCGTAGGCACCGGCGGAACCGTCAGCGGCGTGGGCAGATACCTCAAGTCCAAGAACCCCGGCGTTAAGGTCGTTGCAGTTGAGCCGAAGAGCTCCCCGGTTCTTTCCGAGGGCAAGTCCGGCCCGCACAAGATCCAGGGTATCGGCGCAGGCTTCGTTCCGGAGACCCTCGACACCAAGATCTACGACGAGATCATTCCCGTTGAGAACGAGGACGCTTTCGCAACAGGCAGACGTATCGCACGCACCCAGGGCGTTCTGGTAGGTATTTCCTCCGGCGCGGCTATGTGGGCTGCTATCCAGCTTGCAAAGCGCCCCGAGAACAAGGGCAAGAACATCGTTGTCCTCCTCCCCGATACCGGCGAGAGATACCTCTCCACCGCTATGTTCGCTGAATAAGCTGTTTTCACAGGTTTCTTCCTCAATATATACCGCCCCGGAGAGTATTCGTTCCGGGGCGATTTTTTTTCAGCTTACTGCTTGACTATTATAAATATATGGGGTATAATAAGTCCAGAAGCTGTTTTTACAGCACTGCGCGTATTATAACGCCTCTAAAATACAAATAGTTATGACTGGAGGTCGTAAATTGTATAGTCTTATCAGGGTCGGCGAGGACACTTGGTACGCCCCGACCCCTACAAATATAGGAATTTTCCGTTATTCCGGGCGGGAGGTCTGCATGATAGACGCAGGCTCCCGGGACATAGCCGCGGGAGTTCTGGAGCAGGTAAGATCCCATGGCTGGGAGCTGAAAAAGCTGTTCCTGACGCACTCCCACGCCGACCACGTAGCCGGAGCCGCGTTCCTGCGGGAGCAGACCGGCTGCGAGGTCTGCGCGCCGGGGATTTCCGCGGCGGCGGTGGAGCACAGCTTCCTTATCCCAGTGACCCTCTACGGAGGAAGCACCACCCCGGAGATGTGCTCCAGGCTGCTGACCCCGCCCCCCTGCGCCTGCTCGGAGCTTTACGGGGACGCGCTCCCGCCGGGGCTTGATTTTGAGCGCCTGGACGGTCACGACATGGCGCAGGCGGCGTTCCGCACCCGGGACGGCGTGTGGTTCACGGCGGACGCCGTAGTCAGCGCCGGGGACCTGCAGAAGCACCGTATCTCGTTCGTGTATTCGCAGGAGCAGCACCGTGAGTCCCTCGCGCGGCTCAGCGGGTTCAGCGGGAAACTGTTCATTCCCGCCCACGACGTTCCCTGCGAGGATATCGCGCCGCTGGTTCAGGAGAACCTCGCCGCTATGAACGAGGTCGCCGCTGACATCGAGGAGATGTGCGGAACTCCGCAGACCATCGACGACCTCATCGCAAAGTGTCTCGAAAAGTACCATATCCGGCTGTACCTCATGCAGTATCTTCTCGTGGGGCAGACCGTCCGCAGCTACGTCACCTGGCTGCTCAAAACCGGACGTATCGAGCCGGTCTATGAGGGGACGCGGCTGCTTTTCAGCAGGATACAGTGATTACAACCAGGATAATCATGCGTTAATTTACTGATAGTAATTTTAATTCCAGACGAGCTGTCATGAAAGAATGCGTCCGGAATAACGCAAATGTTACACGATAAACGCATGAATGTGAAACAAGTTTACAACCCTAGGAAATATGGCTATAAAAAATAACAGGAGGTATACCATGCCAGACTACCACGACCCGAACCTCACCGCGCAGGAGCGCGCGGAAGCACTGACCGACACGCTGACAGTCCAGCAGCAGGCGGAGCAGCTCAAATACGACGCACCGGCGATCCCTTCCGCTGGACTTCCCGCCTACAACTGGTGGAACGAGGGGCTTCACGGAGTTGCTCGGGCGGGTACAGCGACGATGTTCCCGCAGGCGATAGGCCTTGCGGCGATGTTCGACCGGGAAATGCTCCGGAAGTGCGCGGATATAACCTCCACGGAGGCGCGCGCGAAGTACAATGCGGCGAGCCGGCACGGCGACCGCGACATCTACAAGGGTCTGACTCTCTGGGCGCCCAACGTGAATATTTTCCGCGACCCGCGCTGGGGCAGGGGTCACGAGACCTACGGCGAGGACCCGTACCTCACCTCTGAGCTTGGCAAGGAGTACGTCCGGGGGCTCCAGGGCGGCGGGAAGTACCTGAAAACCGCCGCCTGCGCGAAGCATTTCGCGGTGCACAGCGGCCCCGAGGCGGAGCGCCACACCTTCGACGCGCAGGTATCCCCGAAGGACATCGAGGAGACCTACCTCCCGGCGTTCCGCGCCCTGGTCAAGGACGCGCACGTTGAAAGCGTGATGGGCGCGTATAATCTCGTGAACGGCGAGCCTGCCTGCGCAAGCCCGTTCCTCATGGGGAAGCTGAAGGAATGGGGCTTCGACGGCTATTTCACCTCCGACTGCTGGGCTATCCGGGACTTCCACACCACCCACTGCATAACCGCCACCGCGCCGGAGTCCGCCGCCCTCGCGCTGAAGGCAGGCTGCGACATGAACTGCGGCAATACATATCTCCACATGCTTGCGGCGCTCGAAAAGGGGCTGGTTTCCGAGGAAGATATCCGCCGCGCCTGCGTGCACGTAATGCGCACCAGAATACGTCTCGGTCAGCTTGACAAAACCGAATATGACGACATTCCGCTGACCGCCGTTTCAACGGAGGAAAGCAAGCAGCATTCCCTGGAGTGCGCGCTGCGTTCCGCCGTTCTGCTGGAAAATAACGGTATACTCCCGCTTTCGGACAAGCTCGGAACTATCGCGGTGATAGGTCCGAACGCCGACAGCCGCGAGGCGCTCACCGGGAACTACAACGGCACCGCCGACGAGTACGTGACGTTCCTGGACGGCATAAGGGAGCGGTTTTCCGGCCGTATTCTGTACTCCCAGGGCTGCCACCTCTACAAGGACCGCACCCAGGGTCTCGCGCAGCCCGGCGACTTGTATTCCGAGGCGCTTGCCATGGCGGAGTGCGCCGACGTGGTCGTAGCCTGCGTAGGCCTTGACGCGACCCTCGAGGGCGAGGAGGGCGACACCGGCAACGAGTTCAGCTCCGGCGACAAGCCCGACCTGCGTCTGCCGGAGAGCCAGCGTATTCTCCTCCGGAAGCTGGAGGAGCTCGGCAAGCCGCTTGTTATCGTGCTTGCGGCGGGAAGCTCGGTCAACGTTGAGGTGAAGTGCGACGCGCTGCTGGATATGTGGTACCCGGGTCAGCTGGGCGGACGTGCGCTCGCGAATCTGCTTTTCGGCGACGTCTCCCCGAGCGGAAAGCTCCCGGTGACGTTCTACAGAACGGCTGACCTCCTGCCGGATATCCATGACTACAGCATGAAGGGCAGGACTTACCGCTACTGCACAGATGAGAATGTACTCTACCCGTTCGGGCATGGTCTGAGCTACGCGGACGTGCGCTGCGTGAATATGGAAATAGTCAGCGGCACGGACGTTGAAGTCACGGTGGAGAACCGCAGCGATATCCCGGCGGAGGAGGTCGTGCAGGTCTACGTCAAGGGCTGCAATGAGGATTCCGTGCCGAACCGCTCGCTGTGCGGTTTCCAGCGTGTGAGACTGGAGCCGCACGAAACTAAGGCGGTGCATATCCCGGTACCCTCGGCGGCTTTTCAGACCGTTCTTTCCGACGGGTCGCGCGAGGTGCTTCCGGGCAGATTTACGCTGTTCGTGGGGATAGATACGGCTTCGGAGCTTCTTCAGCAGGATATATTCATCAACTAAAAATCGGGCGCAGCCGTATCTGACTGCGCCCTGATTTACTTTTCGAGGAGTACTGCCGCCTGGCTTCCGATACCCGCTCCCGCAAGCCCCAGCCCTTCCTCGGTGGTGGCTTTTACGCTCACCTGCGAAATATCGCAGCCGAACGCCGCCGCGAGGCTCTCCCGCATTGCGGGGATATGCTTCGCGAGCTTCGGGCGCTCCGCGATTATCGTCAGGTCGAGGTTGCCGAGCCGGAACCCCGCGCCCTCCATGCGGCGAATGACCTCCGCAAGCAGCTTCATGCTGTCCGCGCCCTTGTACTGCGGGTCGCTGTCCGGGAAAAGCTTCCCGATGTCGCCCATCGCGAGTGCGCCGAGTATCGCGTCCATCAGGGCGTGCACCGCGACGTCCGCGTCCGAGTGACCGAGAAGTCCAAGTTCGCAGGGTACCTCCACGCCGCACAGAATGAGCTTCCGCTCCGGAACCAGGCGGTGTACGTCGTAGCCTGTGCCAATTCTTACCATGTGAAATCACTCCTTTATATTAATGATAACGCACAGGCGCGCTTTTGTCAACAATGTGGATCAAAAAAGTGAAAAAAGCCCTTGACAAGCCGGGATATATGTGGTATAATGGTGATACCTCGAATGGGGCTTATTTTTTTGTGTCTTTTTATAGATGCAGTTGAGCCGCCGTTTAAACCCGCAATCCCGCGGCCGAGGGAGGCAATAATGCCCGCAACGGGCAAGAAAATAGGAGGTGCCGAAAGTGAGAGTTAAAATTACACTGGCGTGTACAGAATGCAAACAGCGCAACTACAACACCATGAAGAACAAGAAGAACGATCCTGACAGACTTGAGATGAACAAGTACTGCCGCTTCTGCAAAAAGCATACTCTTCACAAGGAAACCAAGTAATCAGGAGGAGTCAGAATGGCAAACGAGATCGACGAGATTAAGAACGTTGGCAAAGACACTCCCGTTGCTTCCGATGTGAAGGATAGCGCAGACTCCAAGAAGTCAAAGGATAAGGACAAGTCCAAAAAGGCTGCGTCTGCAAAGAAGCCCAAGAAGGGTATCGTAAAGTACTTCAAGGATTGCAAGGCTGAGTTCAAGAAGGTCGTATGGCCCACACCGAAGAGCACAACGAACAACACTATCGTTGTTATCGTCGTATGTCTGGTGGCTGGACTGTTCATCTTCGGTATCGACTCGCTTTTCGCATTCCTCAACAAAGTGATACTGGGCTGACAGGTTCAAGGGGGTAAACATGGCTGACACAGAGGCAAAATGGTATATACTTCACACATATTCCGGCTACGAAAACAAGGTCGCTAACGACATCATGAAGGTCGTTGAGAACAGAAATCTTCAGAACGTCATCGAGGAGGTCTACCTCCCCGTTGAAATGACCAAGCAGACCAAGGAAAACGGCAAAGAGGTCGAGGTCGAGGAAAAGCTGTTCCCGAGCTATGTGTTCGTCAAGATGATCATTACTAACGAGTCATGGTACATCTGCCGCAACACAAGAGGCGTTACCGGTTTCGTAGGTCCAGGGTCACAGCCTACTCCTCTGAGCGAAGAAGAGGTCAAGAACCTCGGTATTATTGAGAAGGAAACCTCGATTTCCTTCGACGCTGGCGACAGAGTCAGCATCAAGTCCGGCCCGCTTGAGGGCTTCGAGGGCGTCGTTAAGAGCATTGATCTCGAGCACAGCACCGCTGACGTCGATGTATCCATGTTCGGAAGATCCACCCCGGCTACACTTGAGCTTTCAGCTATCGCCAAGATCTGACGCTTACGCGCAGACAAACTTCAAGTTTTTTATGGAGGATAAAAAATCATGGCACAGAAGGTTACAGGATTTATAAAGTTACAGATCCCTGCCGGTAAAGCAACACCTGCGCCCCCTGTTGGTCCTGCACTGGGTCAGCACGGCGTTAATATCATGGCATTCACCAAGGAGTTCAACGAGCGCACAAAGGATAAGGCAGGTCTCATAATCCCTGTTGTTATCACCGTTTACGCTGACAAGAGCTTCTCTTTCATTACAAAGACCCCTCCCGCAAGCGTACTCATCAAGAAGGCTTGCAAGATCGAGAGCGGTTCCGGCGTTCCCAACAAGACCAAGGTCGCAAAGATCACTAAGGCTCAGCTCCAGGAGATCGCTGAGACCAAGATGCCCGACCTGAACGCAGCTAACCTCGACACAGCTATGTCTATGATCGCTGGTACTGCACGTTCCATGGGCGTAGAGGTCGTTGACTGATAACACCCCCGTACTACTAAAACACTAAATTCAGTGGGAGGATCTATTCCGCTTGACCACAAGGAGGATTTTTTAATGAAACACGGAAAGAAGTATGTAGAGAGCACCAAGCTCGTTGAGTCCACTAAGGTTTACGAGTCCGCTGAAGCTTTCGATTTAGTATGCAAGACCGCTAAGGCTAAGTTCGACGAGACTGTTGAGCTGCACGTTCGTCTGGGCGTTGACTCCCGCCACGCTGACCAGCAGGTCAGAGGCGCAGTTGTACTGCCCAACGGTACCGGTAAGAAGGTACGCACCCTGGTATTCTGCAAGGCTGACAAGGAGCAGGCTGCCAAGGACGCTGGCGCAGATTACATCGCTGACAACGACACCGTTGCTAAGATCAACGGCGGCTGGATGGACTTCGAAGTTGTTATCGCAACTCCCGATATGATGGGCGTTGTTGGTAGACTCGGTAAGGTCCTCGGTCCGAGAGGCCTCATGCCTAACCCCAAGGCTGGTACTGTTACCCCTGACGTAGCTAAGGCTGTTCAGGAAGCTAAGGCTGGTAAGATCGAGTATCGTCTTGACAAGGCTAACATCATTCACTGCCCCATCGGCAAGGCGTCTTTCGGTGCAGAGAAGCTCGAGCAGAACTTCAACGCACTGATGGAGGCTGTTGCTAAGGCTAAGCCTACCGCAGCAAAGGGTCAGTATATCAAGAGCTGCACAGTTTCTTCCACAATGGGTCCTGGCGTTAAGGTCAACACCATCAAGTTCGGTGTTTAATTGCTGGGTTTGAAGAAATGATCTAGACCGTCCGTCCGGTTGACAGGTCAGGATTTCCTGACGGGTCGTCGGAGGGCGGTTTTCGTTTTACTTAAATACCTAATATTACTTTTTAATTACATCGGAGACCAGCTATGAAAAGTCAA
>DQFX01000076.1 GCA_003531585.1 Oscillospiraceae bacterium
AACAAGGTTTTTAGAGGTGACCTCACAAAGGAGCGTTATTAATGGCAGAGAAGGACACCAGCGCACAGCGGCTCAAGCTGCTTTATCTGCGGGATATTTTCCAGAAATTCACCAGCGAGACCGAAGCCCTGACCAGAAACCAGATAACCGACATCCTCTCGGACTACGGGATAACCGAGGGCCGCAAGGCGTTTTCCGAGGACGTGGAGGCGCTGCAAAAATACGGCATGGATATCCGCATGACGATGGGCAGGACGGCTTCCTACCAACTTATGACGAGGGATTTCGAGCTCGCCGAGCTGAAGCTCCTCGCTGACGCGGTAAGCTCCGCGAAGCTGCTTTCCGAAAGCCAGTCGGCGGCGCTGCTCAAGAAGCTCTCCACGCTGTGCAGCGACAAGGAAGCCGCACAGATAAAGCGCACGGTGTACGTCTCCGGGAGGGTCCGGCAGAACTCAAACAAAGCGGTGCTTTACAACGTGGATACTATCCAGCGGGCGATATCGTCGGCTCCGAAGAAGAAAATATCCTTCCGGTACTTTGAGTACGACATGCGCAAGAACAAAAAATACCGCGACGAAGCGCGTGTGTGCACGCCCTACGCCCTGGTGTGGGACAACGACCACTACTACCTCGTGGCGTGGAACGACCACCGCGGGACCTACTCAAACTTCCGCGTAGACCGCATGGAGAAGGTCGAGATAATCGACGAACCCGCGCGCCGCGCCGACCCACATTTCGACCTTGAGGACTACATACTGACCCACGTTTCAATGTTCAGCGGCGAGGAATCCGACGTGGTGCTGCGCTGCGACAAATCCCTCGTCAATGCGGTTCTGGACAGGTTCGGCATGGGGGTGCGGATAGTTCCGGCGAATGACGGCGAGAGCTTCACGGTGTACGCCCCGGTGGTCGCTAAGGAGCCGTTTTTCGGGTGGGTGTTCCAGTTCGGCGGCAAGGCCGAGATAATCGAACCGGAGAGTATCCGCAGCGAGTACCTCGCAATGCTGGACAAAGTCCGCGCAGGCGCCGGGGAGGCTTGACGGAGTTCCGGGCGCACTCCTGATGGAATGCGCCCGGAAAATTATTTGGCTGACTGCTCCGGAGCGCGGCGGCAGTTCTCGAGAAGATCCCTTAGCTGCGCTATCGGAACGAAGAACGGCTTTTCGCTGTCGTTCTCCATCTCAATTACCATGAGCGCCTTCGTACCCCAGTCGTTGAGGGTTATCCGGCGTACCGTGGAGGCTTTGTCCGATTTGGTGTTGATCGACTTCAGCAGGTCATTCATGCGGACGAAGCCGTGTATCCTGCCGCTGCTGCTCGTCCTGAAGGACAGCTTCTTTGCAAAGGGTCTCTCAATGTCGATTATTACCTTTATCTCGGTTATGCCGCCGGGCAGGTCCGCCTCCGTGCGGTGCACCGTGCGGAACATCTTCACCGGAATGTAATCCTCCAGCTTCACCGTGGGAGCGTCTGCGTAGTGCTGTGAATTAGCCATGCTTCATCGATCCTTCCTTTTAAAGAGTTGCGTCTACCTCGGCGAGGACCTCGTCAAGCTTCACCATCTCCTCGCGGAGCTGCTCAGGGGTGATGATGAGCGGCGGGCATACAAGTATCATGTTCTCGTGGGAGTAGGTCATGAACTTCTTCGCCTTGAGCTTTCCGATGATGCCGCCCATTACTCCGAGCTTGTCGCCGCCGTAGGGCACCAGAGGCTCCCTTGTCGCCTTGTCCTTTACCAGCTCCACTGCGGAGAACAGACCGATGTAGCGCACGTCGCCGACGCACTTGTGCTTTGCCTTGAGTTCCTCAAGTATCTCGCCCAGCACCTTGCCGCTCTTATTTACGTTGCCCAGGATATCGTTGTCCTTGTAGTAGTTCAGGCAGGCAACGCCGGCTGCGCATGCGAGGGGGTGTCCGCTGTAGGTCAGACCGCACTGCAATACGTTATCGTCGAAGTAGTCCGCGATCTTCCTGCTGACCGCAACGCCGCCGAGCTGAACGTAGCCGCAGGTAACGCCCTTCGCGAAGCTTACGATATCGGGCTTTACGCCGAAATTCTCAAACGCGAACATCTTGCCGGTGCGCCCGAATCCCGCCATTACCTCGTCGCAGATCATCATGATTCCGAACTCGTCGCAGATCCTGCGTACGCCCGCAAGGTAGCCCTCCGGCGGGATAATGATGCCGTTGGAGCCGGTGATGGTTTCCATAACGATGGCAGCAACCGTGTCGGGACCTTCATAGACGACCTGCTCGCGGAGCTTGTTAACGTAGTACTCGCTGTACTCCTTCTCGCTTGCGAACGGGAGGTTGTCGCGGTACATGTACGGGTCGAAGAACTTCACGAAGCCGGGGATACCAGGCTCCAGCGGATACCTTCTCGGCTCGCCGGTGAGGTTGCCAGCGCCGAATGTGGAGCCATGGTAGCTTCTGTAGCGGGAGAACACCTTTTTTCTTCCGGTGTACATTCTCGCCATCTTGATGGCGTTCTCGTTTGCGTCGGCGCCGCCGTTGGTGAAGAACACCTTCGCGATGTTGTCCGGCATAAGGTCAACGACCATCTCGGCGAGCTTCGAGCGGCTCTCGCAGGCGTAGCTCGGGCCGACGAAGCAGAACTTCTCCGCCTGCTCCTTGATGGCGTCGATGATGGGGCGGCAGCCGAAGCCCACGTTCAGGTTGACGAGCTGGCTGGACATATCGGTGTATCTGCTGCCGTCGTAGTCCCAGAAGTAGATACCCTCGCCCTTTTCCACGGCGATGGGGTTCAGCCCCTTCTGCTTTGACCATGACTGTAAATTGTACTTGGTGTGGTTGGTTTTGATTTCAGTTGCATTCATAAGAATCGTCCTCCATTATCAGCTTTGAGTTTTCCATGTTGAGCAGTTCCCTCGCCCGGAAAGCCAGAAGCAGATTCATTTTATCCTCGTCGCTGAAGCTGCTGCCCAGAAGTTCGCGGATCTGTTTGAGCTTGTAGTTCACCGTGTTCCGGTGAACGCCGAAGATATCCGCGACCTCCTTCACGCTGCAGTCGTTCTCGAAGTAGCAGCGCAGCAGATCGGCGCAGTCGGTGTTGTTCTTGGCGTCGTAGTCCAGCAGCTTGCCGAGGGTGCTGTCCACGTAGTCCGAGAGGATACGGGAGCTTTCCACGCCGAAAAGCAGCTTGTAAACGCCGATGTCGTGATAGTGCATTACCGGAGCCTTCTTCATCACGGCGAGCCTCATCGCGGAGACCGCCTCGCGGTAGCAGGAATGTATCCCGTCGTACCCCAGCCCGTTGTCTGAAATGCCGATGTGAACTCCCGCAGGCTCGGAGCAGTTCTCGCTCACCGCGGCTGCAAGCTGTTCGGCGAGCCTCCCCGCCTCCTGCGGAGTGATATGCTGCCGCACTATCACAAGATAGTTCTCCTGTATGAATATGCAGGAGGGATACTGCGGGCTTGCGCATATCTTCCGCACCAGGAACCGCATGCCGCGCCACTCGTCGCCGCTCCCCGGCTTGTCGGGGTGGGAGAGCTGCGCCGCCAGCAGCGTGTAGCTCACCATGTCGTGAAAGCCCCGGCGCTCCAGCACCGGCGCGTACTCGTCGCGGTTCCCCGGCGCGAAGAACAGGTTGCGGAACGCTCCGGCAAGGCTGGTCTCGCTCTCCTCGTTGGAAATGATCCGGTGGCAGAAATCGTAGGTCAGGTCGATGAGCCTCACCGACCACGGCACCACGAACAGCGGGAGCGCATTGCACTCGCAGTATTCCATGACGTCCTTCGGAACGGCGTTTATGTACGGTCCTATGTTCACGACTACGCCCGCCGCGTTCTTGCCCTTGAGCTGCCGCACGAAATCCAGCAGCCAGCCGCTGCCCTTGTGACCGATACCAGTAGTGAACACCAGCTCGTTTCCGTGCATGAAGTCCGGAACCTCGCTGTCCTCAACGATGTGTACCCAGCGGACGAAATTATCCATTCCCGCCCTGCCTGCGATGAGCTTCATGCCGTAGGTCTTTTCAGCGTTCGCGCATATTCTTGCAAGTGTGATCGCCATAAACGCCCTCCTCTCCGATCATCTTCCGGGCTTCTTCACCCGTTTGCTGTGGGTTATCGAGCCGGTCGGGCAGACCAGCGTACACAGCAGGCAGCCCACGCAGTTCCCGCCGGTGAGGTGCGGCTTTCTGTCCGCGCACATCGCGATCGCCTGGTGTCCGCCGTCCATGCAGGAGATGCAGCATCTTCCGCAGCCGACGCAGCTTTCCCGGTCAAACACCGGATAGACCACCGTGCTGCGGTCGAGGTCGTCCGCCGGAACTATGTTCGCGAGCGCCGAACCTGTAAGCTCGCTCAGCCGTGACATTCCGTGCGCCGCCAGATAAGCCCTCGTTCCCGAGATAAGGTCGTCGATTATCCGGTAGCCGTACTGCATTACCGCTGTGGTTATCTGGATATTCTCACAGCCCAGCGCGATGAACTCCAGCGCGTCATGCCAGCTCTCTATGCCGCCGATACCGCTCAGCGGCGTCCCGGAAAGCTCCGGACAGACCGCCATATCGTGAATGAACCGCAGCGCTATCGGCTTCACAGCCTTTCCGGAGTACCCCGAAACGGAGCACTTCCCGTTAACGCCCGGGCAGGAGACCATCGTATCCAGATCGACGCGCGTCAGGCTCTTTACCGTGTTTATCGCGGCTATGCCGTCCGCGCCGCCTTCCTTCGCGGCTGTCGCGGGGACTTCCATGTTGCCGATGTTCGGGGTCATCTTCGCCAGCACCGGGAGCTTCGTTCCGCGCTTTGCCGCGGCGGTGTAGGCTCTCACAAGCTCCGGATTCTGCCCGACGTCGCTGCCCAGCCCCTCGCCCACCATCTGCGGGCAGGAGAAGTTGCACTCGATGATGTCGCAGCCCGCCTCCTCGGATAGCCTTGCAAGCTCCGTCCATTCCTCCTCGGTGCTGCCCATTATGGAGGAAACTATCACCTTCGACGGGAACTCCCGCTTCAGCCGCCGTAGTATCTCAAGGTTCTCCTTCAGCGGGTGGTCGGAGATCTGCTCCAGGTTCTTGAACCCAACGAACGGGGTGGATTCCTTGCCGATGGCGTCGAACCGTGGCGAAACCTCGTCCGGTCTGATGAAGCCTATCGTCTTGTAGACTATGCCGCCCCAGCCGGCTCTCAGCGCGTTGGCGCACATCTCGTAGCCGCTCGCCACCACCGACGACGAGAGGAAGAACGGATTCTCGCACTTCACGCCGCAGAACTCCATCGAGAGGTCTGCGGTCAGTTTCTCAGCCTTCACCGGCTCCGGAGCCGCCTTTATCATCTCGCGTATCTTCACCGGAGACTCGTAGTGCAGGCAGGCGCTCTCGCATTCGCCGGAGCATTCCGCGCACCTGGCGGCTGAGACGTACCCGGCGCCGACCGCCGCGTTCTCAAACCTTGCCGCCCTGACGAACCGCGCCGGGTCGAAGCCCTCCGGACAAGCCGCCGTGCAGGGAGCCTCCGCGCACAGCATACACTGCGCCGATTCATTGTTTAGTATCTGTTCTGCGTATTTCATATCGTTACCTCCTGCACGGTAAGTTTTTATTTTGCCTTATGTTTTGCACATTTAACGAACCTGCCCCAGCCGCGTTCGCCGACGAACTCGCCGTTATCGAACACCAGCCTGCCCCTGGAGTAGGTCTGAACGGGATAGCCGTGTACCTTCACGCCCTCCCAGATGGTGTGGTCGCAGTCGGAGTGCATGTTCTCCTGATGTATCGTGAACTCCTTCGCGGGGTCGTATATGACGATGTCCGCGTCCTTGCCGGGAGCTATCTCGCCCTTGTCGGTGCAGCCGAATATCTTCGCCGGGTTGGTGGAGCACAGCTCCACAGCCTTCTCGAAGCTGATAACGCCGTCGTTCGCCTTGCCGAGCATGTAGGGGTACATGTTCTCGATCCCGGCGCAGCCGTTCGGAATCTTCCGGAAGTCGTTCAGACCCCAGTCCTTCTCGCTCTGCTGGAACGGGCAGTGGTCGGTGGCGATGGTGTCGATGTCGCCGCGCTTTATCGCTTCCCAGATGGCGTCCTGCGACTCCTGACCCTTCATAGGCGGCGAGCATACGAAGTTCCTGCCGTCTGCGCGCTTGTAAACGCCGCTGGTGAATTCAAGGTACTGCGGGCAGGTCTCGGCGTAGATCTCATAGCCCTCGTCCTTCGCCTTTGTCACCGCCTCAACGCCCTGCTTGTTCGCGAGGTGTACGATGTACAGCGGTGCGTTCGCAGCCTTCGCCAGATTGATGGCGCGCTCGTCCGCCTCGCCCTCCACGAACTCGGGACGGCTCATGTAATGATACCACGCGTCGGTCTTGCCCTCGCTGATGTACTTCTCGGTGAGGGTGTTCACCAGCTCGTTGTTCTCGGCGTGCACCGCGATGAGCGCTCCGAACTCCTTGGACTTTGCAAGGAGCTGGTAGAACACGCCGTCCTTAACGCCGAAATCGTATACCATGAACACCTTGTAGGAGGTGATTCCGATGTCGCAGGCGTCCTTTATGCTGTCGAGGAGGTCTCCGTGGATATCCTTGACGCCGATGTGGAACGAATAGTCCACCGCCGCGTCCGGAGCCGCCAGGGCGTTCCTGCGGTTAAACGTATCGGTCATAGTCTCGTTGAAATCCTGGAGCGCGAAGTCGAACACCGTTGTGGTGCCGCCGCACGCCGCGGCTCTTGTCCCCGCGAAGTAGTCGTCGGAGGAAACCGTGCCGCCGAACGGCATTGCAAGGTGCGTGTGGGCGTCTATAGCGCCCGGGAGCACCAGCTTGCCCGCTGCGTCCACCACCTTCGCTCCGGGGATATCCGGGATACTGCCGACTGCGGCGATCTTCCCGTCCTTTACCGCGACGTCAGCCTTGTAAGAGCCTGTCGCACTGACGACTGTGCCGTTTCTGATTATCATGTCCATATCGAAAGCCTCCTTATATTGTTCTGGCAAACTTGCATTTGTCGGAAAACCAGGCGGAGCTGCTCCCCGCCGGACTTTCCGACAAACCCTCGCAGCAGCGGGGGTCTGCCGAAAATGAAACCTGTTTACTTACTTTGGAAAATCAAACCAGGGGTGGTGAGAAAGGTGCAGATCCTAGGAAGGCGTACAATGGCCAGGCTTTGTGCCTGCCATTGTATGCCTGACGACGGAGATGCGCCTTTATCGCCGCCCCGCCAGCCCGTCAGCCGCCGTAGTTGGATTTCTTGTATACCAGCACCAGACCAGATCTCTGATATACCTGAGCTACTTCCAGCAGCTCCATGCCGCCCGCGTTGGCGTTGATGAGGTTTGATACCCATGTTACGCCGAAATCAACGGTGCCGTTGTAAACTGCGGTGGTCTCGGAGATGTCGCCGCCGCCGGAGATGATGTCCACGTCAAGGCCGACCTCGTCGTAGTAGCCCTTGGCCTTAGCAACGTAGTAGCCCATGAACTGAGCCTGCGGCAGCCACTTGAGCTGTACGGACACGGAGGTCTTTTCGGGAGCGCCGTCCGCTGCCGGGTCGTATGCGAGGTAATCCGCGCTGCGGATATCGTCCAGGGTCAGGGAAGCCAGCTTATCCTTTGAGGCGCTGTCCTCGAGAATGATGTACTGCTTTGCGAGGTCGAGGGTCTGCTGCATTGCCGCCTCGTCCATATTGCCCACGTCGGAAGCGGAAACGGTATTGCCGCTCATGTCGGTCGTTACCAGCTTAGCGACCTCGGAAGCCATATACGCCTGATGGTCTGCGGATACGGAGGAACCTGCCTCGAATACGATCTCCGCAGCCTCGTCCGGGTGCTCGCAGGCGTAAGCCCAGCCCTTCATCGAAGCGGATACGAACGCCTTTACGGTATTCGGATTAGCCTCTGCGAACGCCTTGGAGGTGAACAGGTTGTCCTCCAGCATCGCAACGCCCTCGTCGTTCATGTCGATGATGCTTACGGTGTCGCCGTAGCCGTAGCCGCCGTCGTAGTCGTTCTTTACAAGACCCAGCTCGTTATAGGTCATCGCGGAAGCCAGCTTGACGCTGTCGCTGTCGAACTGATCCATTGTGAAGTCCTGTGTGATATAGTCGGCAGGGAGTCCGTACTTTGTCAGCAGAGCCTGGATCTCGTACTCGTTGCCGAGACCCCAGTTGCCGACAGTGCTTTCAGCCGCTGCGGACTTGATTATCTCCTCGTGGGTCATTGCTCCTGTGGAAGAATCGGAGCTTTCCTCAGCCGCAGAGCTGTCTGCTGCGGAAACATCGTCTGCCTGAGCGCCTCCATCAGAACTGACGGAGGAAGTGCTTCTCGTGCTTGAAGTTCCGCCGGAACATGCTGTAAACTGCATGCATGCAAGGATAGCTGCGACTCCTGCAAGTAAAAATCTCTTTCTTTCTGCTTTCATAGTGTGTACCTGCCTTTCTTTAATACCTTTTGTTCTATACCAAACGGAAGCGTTACGCCTTTCTCCGTTTCAGCACCAATCTTTCAACCAGCATGAGGATTATGTACATTCCTATTCCTATCGCGCATGCCGTCGCGATATACGCCCACGCGGTGGGGTACTGTCCCTTGACGATGTTCTCGCGTATCTGCCTGCCGACGCCCACCGTGTCCTCCGCGAAATACTCCGTTACCAGCGCGCCTATGACGCTCGCCGGAACGCTGACCCTCAGCGCCGTGAAAACGTACGGCATCGAGTTCGGAAGCCGCAGCTTCGTGAAAACCACGATCTTCGGCGCCGCGTAGGAGGTCATGAGATCCTCGGAAAAGGGCTTCAGCTCGGTAAGCCCGCGGAACGCGTTGACGCTCATCGCCGCCGTGCAGGATATCGTCACAACGATTATCTTTGCGAGCGTGCTTCTGATGGAAACGTCGCTGCTGACGTCGCGCGTCCAGTTGTTGATAACCGGAGCCAGAGCCACGATCGGGATCGCGTTGAACGCGGATACTATCGTAAGTCCGCCGGCGCCCCACTTGCGGAATATCGAAGCGATCACCGCGATGAGGTACCCCATGATACTTCCCGCTGCCAGTCCGCCCAGCGCGACCGTCAGGGTCATTTTGACCTGGCTGCCGATGCTGTCCTTGTTCTGCGAGATTATCTCGCCTATTCTGGTGGGGAGCGGAAGGGTTATCGTGTCAGTGCCGAGCCAGGAATGAAGCGCCTGAGTCTGCCACAGCACGAATACGATCACTCCGAAAAGAAGCGGAAGTCCCACGCTGGACATCATGCCCAGCCATTTTTTCGTTCTCATGATATCCCTCCTTAGTCACTGGACCTGTTTCGCTTGTAGGGACAGAGCAGCCTTTCAATCAGCCCCATCAGCACGAAGCTGAGTATGCCGATCACCGCGCTTATCAGCACGATATCCCAGAAAACCAGACGGGTCATGCCGCCCTTGAGCGACTGTGAGAGCATACAGCCGAGTCCGTTGCCGCCCTGGAGCGTATCCACCAGTATCGAAGCGGTTATCGCCATCGGCGCCGAGATCTTCAGCCCCGTGAAGAAATACGGAATGCACGCCGGGATAAGCGTTTTCGTGTAGAGCTGGAACTTGTTCGCAGCGTAGCTGTACATCAGCTCGTGCTTCTCCTTCTCAACCGACCTGAACCCCGCCAGCACGTTCGTTGACACCGGGTAGAATGTCAGTATCGCCGCAATGACTATTCTAGCGGAATTGATGTCGCCGGTTATCGAAAGGATTATCGGAGCCATTCCCAGAATAGGTATCATCTGAATTATCATCAGATACGGGAACGCTATCTTCTCGACCACCCTCGAGAGGTTCATCAGCAGCGCCAGTATGTAGCCCGCCGCGATTCCTGCCAGGAAGCCTATCCCCGCCCGGGAGAGCGTCTCGCCGCACGCCGTGCCGATAAGCTCTATCATCGTCATCTTGCCGGTGACCTTCTTGTCGCTGAAAAACGACCCGATTATCTCGTAAAGGTGCGGCAGAACGTTCACCGGGGTGCGCTTTGTCGCCGCCACGATACAGGCGAATATCTCCCAGACGACCACTATGCCGAGTATCCAGACCAGCGTCACCATGTGTTTTGAATGTACGAAGCGCTTCAGTGCCGGAAGCGGCCCGCCGCGCGCCTTTTTTGCTGTTGTCATGCCGTTCCCTCCTCAGACGCCCTCGAAGCTGCCGCGCACCCTGGCGACCAGCTCGGTGAATTCCTGCGTGTCCGTCATATCCAGCGTGCGGGGTCTCGGCAGGTCGATGTCGACCACTGCGGAGAGCCGCCCGGGGTGCGGTGAGAGCACGCATACGCGGTCGGAAAGGAACACGCTCTCGGAAATGTTGTGCGTTACGAAAATTACGGTCTTGTTCGTCTTGCGCCAGATCTTCAGCAGGTCGATGTGGAGCTTCTCGCGGGTGAACTCGTCAAGCGCTGAGAACGGCTCGTCCATCAGCAGTATCTCCGGGCGTATCGCCAGCGCCCTCGCAATTCCGACCCTCTGCTGCATGCCGCCGGAAAGCTGGTTCGGATAGTGGTTCGCGAAGTTCGTTAGCCCTACCATCTCGAGCATTCCGTCCGCGATGTCCTCGCGCTCGCCCTTCGGAACGTGCATTATCTCCAGCGGGAGCATCACGTTCCTGCGGACCGTCCGCCAGTCGTAGAGCACCGGACTCTGGAATACAATTCCGTACCGCTGAGCCAGCCTCGCCTCCCGGGGAGTTACTCCGCCGACCGTGATCGTTCCGGAAGTCGGGTGGAGCAGGTCCGCGATTATTCTGAGGAGCGTCGTCTTGCCGCAGCCCGAGGGACCGAGCAGCGAGATGAACTCGCCCTTCTTGATGTCCAGCGTCACGTTGGTGAGCGCCGTGACATCGTTTCCGCCCTGATCCTTGTACACCATGCCGATGCTGTCCAGCATGATCTCTGTTTTCTCGTTTGCCATATCGATCACTCCTTAAAATAAAAATCAGGGCATTAGCGACATCTGCGGCGCCATTGCCCTGATCCTCTGATCTCTTTAATTTTGCAGGATTCGAAGATTTGTTATTCATTTCTTCGTTCCCTTGGTTTATGATACAAGTATACAGCATAATTTCTCTGTTGTCAATGTGCCGGAGAACATTTAGGAGATTTCCACAACAAAAAATATGCATTCATGGTTGAAATATAGGGAAAACATACACACTGCCGCGAATTGTGCTGCCGCATAACCACGCGGTTTGTGCGCAGGCACAACAAAAATGCTGCCGGAATATCTGTCCGGAGCCTCCATGCTCTGACCCTCCCGTGCAGGAACGCTCCGCCGGAAATTTCACCACGTGCGCCAGGACGTTCAGCCGGAACCGCCCGAGCCAAAAACGAATTTTCGACTTATAAATTATTCATTATGCGCAGAAAAGCTCCGGACAGCCGAAGCCGCCCGGAGCATTGTTATTCCGCGGTACCGGATATCAGTCCTGATCCGCCTTGAGGACTGCGTTGAGCATTACGGTAGCGCCCTCGGTGCAGTGCTCCACGGAGCTGAACTCCTTCTCGCAGTGAGAGAGGCCGTCCTTGCTCTGAACGAACACCATCGTTGTGGGTATCATGTAAGCGCAGAACTGAGCGTCGTGACCAGCGCCGGAGTGGATATACTGATGCTTGATGCCGGTCTCCTCGGCGGCAGCCTTGACGTAGCTTACGAGCTTCTTATCATAATAAACGGTGTCGCGGTTCCATGCCTTGACTACCTCGCAGGTACAGCCAGCCCAGGTCTTTTCAGCACAGCTCCTGACGATCTCCAGCACCTTTTCCAGCACCTTCGGATCCTCGTGGCGTGCGTCGAACGAAAAGTCGAAGAAATCCGGAACGCAGGTGTGCACGCAGGGGTGACATACGACCTCGCCGGTGGTGTAAACCAGATCGGAATATCCCAGCTTGTCTATCTCCTCGTGGAGGTAGCACAGCGCCTGCGAAGCCGCCAGGAATGCGTCCCTGCGCTTCGGCATGGGGAACGTTCCCGCGTGGGTGGTCTGACCGTAGAACTTCAGGCGGTAGTTGAACATTCCGAGCACGCAGTCGACAACGCCGATATCGTTTCCGGCGTCCTCGAGGATAGGACCCTGCTCGATGTGGGTCTCGAACATATACATGTACTTCTCAGGAGAGATACGATACTTCCTGTCGCCCTTGAATCCGGACTTCTCCAGCGCCTCGCCGAACGTAGACTTGTTGTCGAGAATGCTCTTTGAAGCCATCATGTCCTCAAACCTGAACTTGCTGCGGATATCCTCCGGCAGGTAGTCGTAGCAGATAATGCCGGAGCACATCATTGCCGGCGGATACAGCGAGCCTTCCTCGTTTGTCCAGATCATCGCGGTCAGCGGGTGCTTGTGCGGTATCTTCTTTTCAGCGACTGTCTCGAGCACCTCCATCGCGCTCATCACGCCGAGGATACCGTCGTAGTTGCCGCCGTTCTTTACGCTGTCCACGTGGGAGCCCATTACGATGCGCTTTGCGTCCGGGTCGGAGCCGGGGAGCGTCGCATACATGCATGCAACGTCGTCCACTTCGATGACCGCGCCGATCGCCTCCATTCTGCGGCGGAACTCGTTTCTTGCCTGGATAGCTTCCGGCGAGAGGGAGTACCTGGTGATACCGCCGTGGCCTGCGTCGCCGAATTTGCTGAAAGTTTCGATCTTGTCCTTCATTCTGTCATAGCTGCATGTGTACATAAAAACTCTCCTTTGCTTCTGTATTTCTGTCTGATAAAAAACAAACGGCGCCTGAACCCGTAAGGGCTTCAAGCGCCGTTGCTTTATGTACTGATTATAGCGTGTTATTTGTGCTGTGTCAACCTTTTTTGCGAAATTCGCTCAAAAAACGCCGTTTTTGTGCCTCTGGCACAGTGGCTGACTATGCTGCGGCACACCGTTTAATTCCAAAGAGAGGCGTAAATGTCAAGAATATCCTGCTTGGCGACCTCCCTGATGGTATTGGCGGGGCTTCCGCTGGCGAGGGCGTCGTCAGCCATCTTGTCCATTGCGGCGAAGAATTCCCCGCGGTCTATGCCGTACTCCGCGAGCGTGGGTATCTCCACCGCCCCGCACAGCTTCTCAAGCGCCGCGAGGAAGTCCTGCGCGGCGGCGCTGTCGTCAGCATTACAGGATACGCCGACCGCCCGGGCAGCCTCTGCGAACTTCCCGGGAGCGCCCTGCGCCGCAAATCCCAGGCACTTTATATCTAGCATAGCGTTGGATATCCCGTGCGGAACATGGAACAGCGCGCCGATGGGGCGGCTCATTCCATGTACGATGGTGACGGAGGCGTTGTTGATACATACCCCCGCCTCGTATGCCGCAATGAGCATCTGTTCCCGGGCGGTTTCGTTTTCCGGCTCGCTGTACGCCGTGGGGAGGTTCGCGAAAATCCGCTTCAGCGCGGACAGCGCAAAGGTGTCGGTGATGGGATTCGCCTTCCTGGAGGTGTAGCTCTCGATGGCGTGGGTGAGGGCGTCCATGCCGGTGGCGGCGGTCACTGACTTCGGCGCGGACAGCGTGTAGGAATAGTCCAGCACGGCGAGCTCCGGGAGCAGTTTGTCGCCCTTCAGCAGCATTTTGATATCTTTTTCGGTGTCGGTGATTATAGTGAACTTCGTAGCCTCGGAGCCTGTCCCCGCCGTGGTCGGGATAAGCACCATCGGCGGGAATTCTCCGTCGATCTCTTTTCCCATGTAGTCCGCGATGTTCCCGCCCAGCGCCGACATCGCGGCTATAGCCTTCGCGCTGTCGAGGGCGCTTCCGCCGCCGATGCCGATGACGTGGTCGCAGGAATTCTCATGATACGCCGCGACTCCCGCGTTTATCATTTCAACGGTAGGCTCGCCGGTTATGCCGTCGAAAACAACTCCCCCCGGCGCATATTTCAGAAGCTCCGCCGCCGCCTGCGACTTCGCGGTATGTTTTCCGGTGACGATAAGCGGCTTCTTTCCGTATTTCTCAAGCCCTGCGCGGGATAAAGCGCCCTTGCCTGCGATGGTCTTTCCGGGCAGCACGATCTGAAAATCCATGATGATTCCTCCTTGTTGTTCTGCACATATGTTTGTTGCGGGTTTTTCCCTGCAACAATAACATACCACAAATCCCCGGGAATTTCAAGCCCTTTCCGGAAAACAGCCGCCAAAACGCGCTGTTAAGCCGATTGCGGCGATTGTTTCCCGGCACGGAACGCTCCGTGCTGGAGATCTCCGCCGTGCGCCCCGGAGTCTCTCACTGCCGCGCCGCGCCGCGCTTCACGGAGGAATTCCGCGCATGCGGCGCAAATATGCGGAGTTACGCCGCACCTGTTTTTTCATGCTCCGGCACAGTGCGCGCTTGACAATTCCCGCCTAAAGTGATATGATATCCTGGCGGGTAAAGGCAACGGTGCCTCCGCCGCGCTGGAAAACAATAATTCAATGATAATGATAAGGAAATAAAATGAATACAAAGACGTGTTCTATACAAATGACAACAGGCTCGCTGTGGAAGAACATACTTCTGTTCAGCCTGCCGCTTATGATGACCCAGGTTCTGGAGGTGCTCTTTAACCTCAGCGACGTAGCGATAGCCGGGAAATTCGCGGACTACATAGCCCTCGGCGCGGTAGGCTCCACTACCCTGCTGGTGTCGCTCTTCACCGGATTCCTCATCGGAATGGGCGCGGGCGTTAACGTCCGGGCGGCGCACAGACTGGGCGCAGGCGATGACGAGGGCGTCAGAATGACGGTGCACTCCTCGCTGCTGGTGTGCGGGATAATCGGGGTTATAGTCTGCCTGGTGTGCCTGTTCCTGGCGGAGCCTATGCTGACCCTCCTCAGGACGAAATCCGAACTTATAACCGAGGCAGTGACCTACCTGCGGATATACTCCCTGGGAATGCCGGCAATGGCGGTGTACAACTTCGGCAGCGGAATACTCAGCGCCTGCGGCGAGACCAAGCGCCCGCTGATATACCTCTCGATAGCCGGAGCGCTCAATGTTGCGCTGAACCTTTTCTTCGTCATCTGCTGCGGAATGGCGGCTTCCGGAGTCGCGGCGGCGAGCGTTATCTCGCAGTACCTTTCGGCGGGGCTGATAGTGGTACACCTCGTGCGCCGCAGGGACTGCTGCGCGCTCAGACCCTCCCGGAAGTACATCAGCCGTAAGGCGTGCGCCGACGTGCTCATGCTGGGAATTCCGGCGGGTATACAGAACGCGGTTTTCGCAGTGGCGAACCTGTTCGTACAGACCGGCGTGAACCACTTCGACGCGATAACGGTTTCCGGAAACTCTGCGGCAGCCAACGCGGACGCGATAATATTCAACGTCCAGGCGGCGATACACACCGCCTGCGCCAGCTTTATAAGCCGCAACCGCGGCGCCGGGAACCACTCCCGAATGATGAAGAGCTACGCCGTGAGCCTTACCTACTCCTTCGCGGCGGGCGCGATACTCGGCGGACTGCTCATGCTGTTCGGGCGGGGGTTCCTGTCGCTGTTCGCGAACGACGCGGAGGTAATAAACGCAGGAATGGAGCGGCTCTACATAATGGGCTGGAGCTACCCCATCGCCGCCTTCATGGACTGCACCATAGCCGCCGCCCGCGGGATAGGCAGGACAGTAGTCCCGACCATCATGGTGATAATGGGCTCCTGCGTGTTCCGGGTGGTGTGGGTGTACACTATATTCGCGCACTTCCAGACGATAACGTCGCTGTACCTGCTGTACAGCTTCTCATGGGCGATAACCGCCGTGGCGGAGATAGCGTACTTCCTGCCCGCGAGCCGGAAATGCAGGTTCGCGGAAGATAAGCCGGCGCTCGGAAAATCTGCATGATTCCGGCAACAAACGGCGCCGGCTGTCGAAATAAACTATTGGTCGCCTCTAAAACCACATCTGTACTGTGTTGACGAAGAACGGCATTGAATACACTCCGATAATCAGCACGACAACGGCAATTATCAATTTCAGCATGGCGTTTTTATCGGTTTTTAGAGGTTCCCATAATAAACTGATTTGATTATAACACAAACTCACATGGATTTCAAGCATGCCGTTTTTACTAGTCGTTCGCATTTTTTGTCGAAACTGCATGAATAATTCCACGGAAAAGACAGACAATACCACCACAGGCAGAAATGCTGTTATTTTTAAACAACGGAGGAATTTATATATGAAAGCTACCGGAATCGTCCGCCGTATCGACGACCTCGGACGTATCGTTATCCCTAAGGAAATCCGCCGCACCATGCGTATCCGCGAGGGCGACCCCCTAGAGATCTACACCAGCCCCGACGGGGAGGTCATTTTCAAGAAGTACTCCCCGGTCGGGGAGATATCCTGCACGGCGTCGCAGTACGCCGACGTGCTGTCGAAGGTAGGCGGCTGCCCCGCCGTTATCTGCGACCGCGACCACGTTATCGCCGTATCCGGCATGGCGAAAAAGGAGGTCATCGAGCGCCGGGTTTCAGGCTCCCTGGAGGACCTCATCGAGCAGCGCAAGAGCCATGTCTACCGCTCCCGCGAGGATCAGCGGCTCAACCCCATTGAGGGTATCGACCGCTACGCGATAGCCGCCGCGCCTATACTCTCGCAGGGCGACGTCAACGGAGCCGTTATCATGCTCTCCGGCGACGACAACGAATTCGCAACGAACGAGCAGAGCGCGCTCGTCCAGGCTGCCGCAATGTACTTCGGCAAGCAGATGGAGGAATAAAAATACGGGAGGGTCAGCGCCCTCCCGCGAGACCGTCGAAAAAGTCTGCGCCGTATGCTTCCGAAACAGTCCACCGAACTGTTTCGGAGAACAGGCGATGGTAAGACAATAACTAGCTTGTGGGGAAAAACTCTTGTTTTTCCCCACACCCCTTTAGCGCCTTTTTGTCGTTTTGCCGTGCTTCGCACGGAGGTTTCGCCTAGCGGCGACAAGGGCGCTGCCCTTGACCTGCAAGAGGGACGCGTCCCCCTTGACTCCCTATTGGTGGTTGCTGAAAGAATAAATCTAGTTGCATAAATTATAAATTTACGTGAGGTTCAGCGCCCTTTTACGCCCGTCATGTCACTCTACATATCGGCAGAAGCTCGTCGAGCGTCGTTATCGTGTAATCCTGCCCGACTTCCAGCCCCCTGCCCTTCCGGTCGATGAGCACCGAACGGCAGCCTACATTCTGCGCCGTTTTGATGTCCTTGGGTTCGTCGCCGACGAATATGAACTCCTTCTCGTCAGCCTGGAAATGCTCCGCTATCTGGTGCACTCCCTCCGGATTCGGCTTGCGGAACCCGCAGCTCTGTGACGATACATACATGTCAAAATACGGCATAAGCTCCGGGAAGTAGCTCTTGTGGAGCTTATCCGGCATTCCCGTAGCTACGTCGGTCAGCGTGGCGATTTTCCAGCCCGCCGAGCGCAGCTTACGGAGCACTGGGATAGTCTCAGGATAAATCAGCGGGGTCAGATTCATGTTTTCAAAAAACGCGCTTATGACCTCCTCCAGCGAATACGGGAAATCCCACCCCTCCGCAGCGTCGCCGAATATCTGCTCCGGCGCGTAGTCCCTCTCGCGGTACTTCACCCGCGGATTATACTGCTTCAGCACCTCGATGGAGGCTTCAAGCTGCTCGTCGGTCAGCGGAAGCCCCAGCTTCTCCCGCACATGCCGGAATGCGCTGTCATAGTAATCTATCCACACATTCGGCATGTTGACATACTCCATCAGAGTTCCGCCGATGTCAAATACTATCACGTTCATTCTACGCCCTCCATGAATCATCGTCCGCTTCCCGCGCGGAAGCCTCCGGAGCCGCTCCCTCCCCGAAAAGCACATCGAAGAAGCGCTCCTTCGACTCCACAAAGCACGCGCTGTCCTCGCTGTAGATAACTATGACCTCCGTGCCCTCCGGAAGCTCCCTGCCGTTCGCCGAGACCGCCCGGAAATAATAGGGCTTCCCGCCGCGGGTCACTTTTATCTCGCCGTACATATCCGGGGATATCTCCTCGGTCACTACCCCGTCCATGTTCTCAAGCTCCTTTTCGGAAGGCTCGCCCTGCTTGTGGAGCTTCAGGTACATCGGCGAAAACACCGTGCTCAGCAGGAAATTGAACGCCAGCCCTCCAGCCGCCGCCAGCGGAAGCCCCAGCCAGCTAACAGCCCCGGCGCAGTCCAGCAGAAGCCCTATAAACGATGTCACGAATACGAACACGATCAGCCGCAGCAGGTTCTTCGGAAATACCGTCTGCCATTCCGCGCGGCTTTTAGTGTGCTCGAAAAGCTCCCCGGCGTTCGGGAAAAGCGGCCTTCCAAACAGCAGATGCACCGCAAGCTGCAACAGCAGGTACCCTCCGGAAAGCCCCAGAAGTATAATGTAGAACGACCTCACGGCGCCACCTCCCGATACAGAAAATCCGCAGCCGAATGACTGCGGACTTCGTTTACATCAGCGTAAAATCAAAGGTTTCCTACCAGGTCGCGGGTATCGCGGGCGATAAGAAGCTCCTCATTAGTGGGAACGACCCAGACCTCGACCTTGCTGTCGGGAGCGGAGATCTTCTGCAGCTTGCCTCTCAGACCGTGGTTAACGGAATCGTCGAGTTTGATGCCGAGGTACTCCATGTTGTGGCATACATCGGCGCGTACGTCGTCGGAGTTCTCGCCGATGCCGCCGGTGAAGATAACAGCGTCAAGTCCGTTCATGACAGCAGCATAGGAGCCGATGAACTTCTTGATCTCATAGCGGAGCATTTCGCCTGCGAGCTGAGCCTTGTGGTCGCCGTGCTCCGCCGCGCTTGTGATATCGCGGTTATCGCTGGAAATACCGGAAATCCCGAGGAAGCCGGACTTCTTGTTCATGTAGTCGCTCATCTCGTTGGGAGTAAGACCCAGCTTATTTGCAACGAAGGTTACAGCGGAGGGGTCTACGCTGCCGCAGCGTGTTCCCATGATAACGCCGTCCAGAGGAGTGAAGCCCATGGAAGTGTCAATGGACTTGCCGCCCTCGATGGCGGTGATGGAGGAGCCGTTGCCGAGGTGGCAGGATACGATCTTGAGATCCTTGATATCCTTGCCCATAGCGTCAGCGAGAGCCTGGCTTACAAATCTGTGAGATGTGCCGTGGAAGCCGTACTTTCTTACGTGCAGCTTCTCGTAGCACTCGTAGGGAAGACCGTACATGAACGCCTTCTCCGGCATGGTGGAATGGAACGCGGTATCGAATACGACTACCTGCGGAGTCGTAGCCGGAATTACCTTCTTGCATGCTCTCAGGGCGAGCGCGTGGGGGTGGTTATGTACCGGTGCGAGCTCTGCGAGGTCGTCTATCTGCTGGATAACTTCGTCTGTAACGAGGGTGGTCTTGCTGAAGATCTCAGCGCCTTGTACTATTCTGTGGCCTACGGCGGAGATCTCGCTCATGCTGTCGATGACCTTGCCCTCGCCGGTGGTGAGTACCTCAACGAGCTTCTCGAACGCCTCGGTGTGGGTCGGGAACTTGCAGTCAGCCTCGACTGTCCTGCCGTCGAACGTGGTGTGCTTGATATGGCCGTCGATACCGATACGGTCGCAGTTGCCCTTTGCAATAACGCTCTCGTCCTCCATATTGATAAGCTGGTACTTCAGCGAGGAGCTGCCGGCATTGATTACAAGAATCTTCATGTTAATAAATCCTTTCAGGTGAAATAAAAAATCACAAAATCAGAGAATAACAGAGATTTTGCTCATACAACAGTAATATTGTAGTACTTTCCGGCGAAAAAATCAAGTCTTTTTTGAAAAATTATTGATTTATAGCGTGTTTTGGTGTAAAATATTAAGAAGAACAGCCACGATCCGGAAAGGGGGCACTTTTATGAAAACAGCCGCAGTTATCTGCGAATATAATCCGTTCCACTACGGACACAGGCACCAGCTCGAACAGACCCGCGCACTCGGCGCGACCCACATCGTCGCCGTGATGAGCGGGGATTTCACCCAGCGCGGCGACCTCGCAGTCACCGATAAGTTCGCCCGGGCAAAGACCGCGCTCGAAAACGGCGCCGACCTCGTGCTGGAGCTTCCCGTGAAGTACAGCCTGTGCGCCGCCGAGGGCTTCGCAAAGGGCGCGGTGGGGATAATTTCCGCGCTCGGCTGCGTCGATATGCTCAGCTTCGGCAGCGAATGCGGGAGCATTCCCGCCCTGCGCGAGGCCGCGGGAGCCGTGGAGTACGCGGTGCATTCCGACTACTTCCAGCTTCTGATGTCCGGCGGGAAAAGCTACCCCGCCGCCCTCGCGGAGGCGGTGAAGAAATTCTACACCAACGACGTATACGACGTGATATCCTCGCCAAACAACACCCTCGCCGTGGAGTACATCAAGGCGCTCGACGACATTGGCAGCGGCATCGAGCCGGTAACTGTCCGGCGCGAAGGCGCCGCCCACGACAGCGACAGCGAGCAGGAAAAATTCCTCAGCGCCTCGGCGATACGCAAAAAGATACTCGCCGGAGAGGACTACAGCGCGTACGCTCCGCTTATAGACTCCCCCGCTGCGGATATCCGCCGTCTGGAGACCGCGATACTCGCGAAGCTCCGCATGATGCGGCCGGAGGACTTCGAAGCCGTGTACGACGCGGCGCAGGGGCTCGGCGAACGGCTCTTCAAGGCGGTGCGCCGGGCGGGGAGCCTCGACGAGCTGTACTTCCTCGCCAAAACGAAGCGCTACACCCTCGCGCGGATACGCCGGGCGGTGCTGTGCGCGTTCCTCGGCGTGGACAAAAAAATGCTCCATGAGCCGGACGGATATATCCGCATTCTCGGCATGAACTCCCGCGGCAGGGAGATACTCTCGGCTGCGAAGAACTCCGGCTGCACCGTCCCGATGGACACCTCACTGCGGGCGCTGATGGACGCGTCCTTCGAAGCTCACAGGCTCGGAGCGTTCCAGGCGCGCTGCAGGGACGTATGGGCGCTCGCCCTGGAAAAGCCGCTCCCCTGCGGCTCCGACTTCACAGCCAAGCCAACGATACTAAGTTAAATTCGGAATTCGGAATGCGGAATGCGGAATTTATGTGCGCCGCTACCGCGGCGGTATTCCAATTGTATCAAATTTTGATATGTCCCGCGAAGCGGGACTCCGAAATTCCGAATTCCGAATTCATAATTCCGAATTTTAAAAAAGGGAGTGTGCATAAAATGGTAACAGCGACTGAACTTAACTACAAGAACTTCGGCAGATGCGTTAAGCTCGACAACGGCACGGCAAGCATTATAATCACTGTGGACATCGGCCCGCGCATTATTTCCTACTGCCTGAACGGTCACGAAAACATGCTGCTTGAGGACGTAGGCCGGGAATTCAAGGACGATTCGCAGGAACTCCGCGATTATTTCGGCGAGGGCAGGACCTGGTACATATACGGCGGCCACAGGCTCTGGAGCAGCCCTGAAAGCTACCCGCACAGCTACGTCCCGGATAACGAGCCGGTGGAATATACAGTCTCCGGCGGCGAAATAACGCTGATTCCTCCGGCGACCCGCACCGGTCAGCAGCACAGGCTGATATACAGACTCGCGGACGAGGGCTCGGAAGTCGAGCTTTTCCACGAGATAAGGAACGTTTCCGGCGCGATAGTCACACTGGCGCCCTGGGCGCTCACCGTATGCGCGGCGGGCGCCGTGGAGATATTCCCTCAGAGCCAGGCTGACAACGGGCTGCTCTCTAACCGCAGGAACGTTTTCTGGAGCTACTCGGATATCAGCGACGACCGGTTTTTCCTGTCGAACAGATATGGCACGCTTCAGCAGGTAAAGGGAGCGCCGGAAAAATTTAAGATAGGCATAAACAACGAGGACGGCTGGGCGGCTGTGGTCAACCACGGGCAGATTTTCCTCAAGAATTTCCGCATGAATATCGACGGGAATTACCCGGACTACGGCTGCAACTTCGAGACCTTCACGAACGGGATCTTCCTCGAATGCGAGAGCCTCGGCGAGCTAAAGACCCTGAAAAACGGCGAATCCGCCAGCATTACAGAGTACTGGTCGCTGATACCATGCAGCGAAGGCTTCGACAGGAAAAGCGACGACAGCATAGACGCATTCGTGAAGAAATACGACCTGCGTAATCATCACGCATAACGGAGGACACATGAGCCTTTACGACGAGCTTCGCCGGAAGCACGGCAGCTTTATTTACCACAGCTATGAATTCATGGAGCAGGACGGCTCCACGCTGCTCCGGTTCCACTTTTCAATTGACGAATACCACTTTTACCCCGGGTGGACTTTTCCCGAGAAATTCAGCGGACTGACCTTCGACCGTGAGCTTGCAGACCGTATCGCGTTCTCCCTGGGAATGGCGGAACTCGTTTCCTACTGGAAGTGCGCCTGCCCTCCAGTGGTGGAGATACGCTGCGGCGGGCTTTCCGAAGAACAGAAGCTCTGGTGGAAAAAGCTCTACTTCAACGGGCTTGGGGAGTTCTTCTACCGCAATGGAATAACTCCCGGCTTCGACAGCTTCATGACGATAAACGCGCCGGAGCCTTCGGAGCTTCCCACACGGACGAACGGACTTTCCGGCTTCATGGTTCCCATCGGCGGCGGCAAGGACAGCGTCGTCACGCTGGAATTACTGCGAAAAGCCGAGGTGGACATATCCGCATATATCATCAATCCCCGGGGCGCGACCCTCGGCTGTGCGGAAGCGGCGGGAATTCCGGAAAGCCGCATTATCGCTCCGAAGCGCGCAATCGACAAACAGCTCCTGGAGCTGAACAAAATGGGTTATCTCAACGGACACACGCCGTTTTCCGCTGTGGTGGCGTTCTCTGCGGAGCTTTGCGCCTGCGTTCACGGGCTGAAGTACATCGCGCTCTCCAACGAGAGCAGCGCGAACGAATCCTACGTCGATGGCACACAGATAAACCACCAGTACAGCAAGTCCACCGAGTTCGAGCGGGATTTCCGGGAGTACTGCGAAAAGTGGTTCGGCGGGTATTCCCGCTGCCCGGAATATTTCAGCCTGCTCCGCCCCTGGAGCGAGTGGCAGATAGCCCGGGAATTCGTGAAGTACCCGCAGTATTTCGGAATCTTCCAGAGCTGCAACCTTGGCAGTAAGACCAACTCCTGGTGCTGTAACTGCGCGAAGTGCCTGTACGTCTATATCCTGCTCGCGGCGTTCCTCGACGACGACGTGCTGACCGGGATTTTCGGCTGCAACATGCTCGAAAAGCAGGAGCTTTCCGATATGCTGGACGGTCTGGTACTGGACGGCGAAGATAAGCCCTTCGAATGCGTCGGCACCAAGGACGAGGTGCGGCTCTCGCTCGAAATGGCGTGGAAGCGCCGGAAGTCAGATCCGCCCGCACTGCTGAAGCGCTGGCGCAGTCTGTTCCCGGAATACGCGCCGGTATCCCTTGAAAACTACTTCGACCGGGACAATTTCGTGCCGGAGGAGTTCAAATATCTGCTCGGAGAAATGCAATGAACATCAATGAATTACGCCCCCTTTTTGAAGGAAAACGCTGCGCCATACTGGGCTACGGCAGGGAAGGCAGAGTGTGGCTCTCGCTGCTGAACAGGCTCGGCTGCTGTTCTGAGATAGCAGTCGCGGACATGAAGCCGCAGGACATACCGGGAGTCACCGGGATATACGGCGAGGACTGCCTCGACCGCGCAAAGGGCTACGACCTGCTCCTGCAAAGCCCAGGCGTCATCATCAAGGATAAGCTGACTGACGAGGAAAAATCCCGGATACTCACCCAGACCGAGGTGCTGCTCCGGCTTCGCCCATGTAAAATTATCGGCATAACCGGCACAAAGGGGAAGTCCACGACCTCCTCGCTGACCTATCACTTCCTCAGCGCCTGCGGTTTCAAAACCATGCTGATAGGCAACATCGGAGTTCCGCCGCTGGAGCGCTTCGAGGAAATGACCCCGGACGCCGTTGCGGTCTGCGAGATGAGCTGCCATCAGCTCGAGTTCGTGCATCACTCCCCGGAGATAGCCGTGCTGCTGAACATCTTCCCGGAACATCTCGACCACTACGTGAGCCTCGAGGCGTACGCCGAAGCCAAGCGGAACATCTATAAATTCCAGCAGGCAGGCGACGTTTCGATACTCAACGTAGACCTGATACCGGACGACATCTGCACCAACGCGGAATGCAGCAACGCCCCGAACTGCAGCAGCTCCGGCTACCGGAAGTCCAGGCTGATAACCATAGGCTGCGAGCGCCCGGCTATGGCGTTCGCGGAGAACGGCGCGATATTCCTCCCCGACCGTGAGATACCCGCCGGCGAGGTACGTACCCAGCTCCGCGGAAAGCACAACGTCTACAACATCACCGCGGCGCTCATGGCTGCAACCGCCGCCGGAGCCGATACCGACCGCTGCCTCGCTTCCCTTCCGGATTTCATGGGGCTTGAGCACCGCCTTGAATACGTCGGCACAGTGAACGGCGTGGAGTACATCAACGACAGCATCTGCACCATTCCGGAGGCGGCGATAGCGGCTGTGAAGGCGTTCCCGGACGGCGCCGACTGCGTTATCCTCGGCGGCATGGAGCGCAATATACCCTACGACAAGCTGGCGGATTTTCTCAACACCGGGTACGTTAAAAATGTGATACTCCTGCCGGACAGCGGCTACCGTATCGGCGATATGATAACCTCCCCTATGGTGAACAAGGTCCGCGTAAAGGACCTCCCGGAGGCAGTCAAAACCGCTTCCGGGCTTGCAAAGCGCCGCGTGATACTCTGCCCCGCCGCCGCAAGCTACGGCTTCTACAAGAACTTTGAGGAACGCGGCAGGCATTTCAAGCAGCTTGTAAGTGAACTAGTATAAGTACAAAATCCCTACAGCAATGCAGGGATTTTTTGTGCATTCCAGCGACATTCGACCCATTCCATTTTCCGATTTGAACAATCCTGCAAACCAAATTTTGTAGAACTTCGACAAAAACCGCATTTCAGTAAAATTCACCCGCCGCCCGAAATCCGCACGTCCTGTAATTATTTGGCTGAGCTGCGCATTGAAAAAATAACGATTTTAAGCTATAATGATCCGAGGGGGAGATACTGTGAAGTTTTCAAATTCCATCGAGCTTGAGATACGCGGCGAACGCGCGTTATTCCGCGACCCGCTGCGTCCGCAGACGCTTCCGGTCCCTAGCTGCGAAGCGCTGAAAGGAATACTTGGCTCAATCTACTGGAATCCGGATTTCATATGGGTACCGGACAGTCTTCGTGTGATGGAACCCATCGGATATACCCGCGAGGGCGCGCGGACATCTGACGGAAGCCGCTTCACAAACGCCGGCGTACACTGTCTGAAGGATGTACGGTATCAGCTCCGGGCGCACTTTGTGTGGAACGAACAGCGCCCCGGCTCTGTTAAACTCACCGAGCGCGACGAGATCAAACATTTCCGCATAGCGCTGCGAAGCCTCGCCAGGGGCGGCCGCAGATGGGTCTGCCTCGGCCGCGCGGACTGCCCGGCGGCGGTGCGCTCAGTGCATTTCGGCGAGGGCGCGGGAGCCTACGACAGCGGCAAGGCGGTCAGCCTGGGGATCCTCTACCACAGCTTCGACTACACGGCAGGCGAGCCGCGCTACTTCAACTGCATTATGGAAAGCGGCGTTATCCGCTATTCGGCGCAGGAGCTTTTCCAACTGCCAGAACTCGCGAACAAGAGGTGATATCATGCCGCAGCCAAAACATCTTACCCCGCTCGGCCACAGAATAGATTTCGAAGCGCTGATAACCGTGGATTCAGCGAACCCCAACGGCGACCCGATGAAGAAAGGTCTCCCCAGAACGGACAGCAGCGGGCGCGGCGTCATATCGGCGGTGTGCATTCGCAGGAAGCTCCGGAACGCGCTTGCCGAGCTGGGTCAGCCGATTCTGATCTCCCCGCCGGAGCGCCCCGGCGACGACCTCGCACGGCGGCTCTCCGCGCTCCCGAAGAACTGCGATATTCCGGCGGAGGCATGCCGGCGCTGGTTCGATGTCCGCGCGTTCGGGCAGGTGTTTTCCTCCAGGGGAATGCACGCGCCGGGCGTTAAGGGCGCGGTCTCGATTCAGCCAGCGGTGAGCGTCTGCCCGGTAAAGGTTATCTCCACCGGGATAACCTGCTGCCTTCCGAACAACGGGAAAATCTCGATGGGATTCAAAAGCAGCGTTGAGCACGGACTGTACATTCTGCGCGGCTCAATCATTCCGGGCGTGGCGGCTAAAAACGGGCTGACCTGCGCCGACTGCGAACTGCTTCGGGAGGCTCTGCTGCATTTTCCGGATAACGACTGCTCATCGTCGCGCCCCGCCGGGTCTATCGAGGTTCGCCGCCTGTACTGGTGGGAGCACCCGGGGAAGCTCGGCGTCTGCCCTCCGGCGATTGTGTTCAGCAGCGTGATAGCCGAGCCGCTCAGAAGCCGCCCTGCAAGCTTTGCCGACTACGAAATAACAAACGCTGAGATACCGGGCGTGAAGCTCAGTATCTTCGAAAATGATACGCTTACAGCCGTCGGGAATTCCCGGCGCGGATAGATCAAATTTTGCGAAAACGCGGCGCAGGAGAGATCCTGCGCCGCAGCGCGTTTATGAGGAGAATTTTCCGCCTTCAAAGGGGGGCGTGAATCACAGCCCGAAGCACCACCCGGTGAGCACTCCCAGCGCGGCGGAAATCAGTATCACCACAATGGGGTGGAGATTTTTAAGCGACAGCGCCAGCATAGCCGCGAATATCCCGGCGGAGCACAAAAACGCAGGCGTCGTGAACACTCCGGCGCTTATACCCGCCGGGAAGAACACCGCCTGCCCCGTAGTCACGAGCGCAGCGGCGATAAGTCCGACGACCGCGGGCTTCAGACCGGTCATGCAGCCCTGGACTATGCTGCTTTTCCGGAACTTTTCGTAGAACTTCGCGACAAGAATTATAATCAGGAACGACGGCAGGACAACTCCGAAGGTCGCGCATAACGCGCCCGGGATACCTGCGGTGCGCATTCCGACGAAGGTGGAGATGTTCACGGCGAACGGCCCCGGAGTACTCTCGCTGACCGCGATGAAATCCACCAGCTCCGCAGTGTCGAGCCAGCCGTGGGACTTCACCTCCGCCTGTATCAGCGGCAGCATTGCGTAGCCTCCGCCGAAGGTGAACGCGCCTATTTTCAGGAACGTAAGCAGCAGCTCAAGGTATATCACCGGCGCTCACCCCGCTTCCTCAGCGAAAAGAACAGCCCTAACAGCGCGCACAGAACTATCAGCAGCAGTACGCTGGCGTTGAAGAACCCCGCCGCGATGAACACCCCGGCAGCGATAACGTAGGACAGCGCGTTTTTTGGACACTGGCGGTACATTCCGAACAGCGACTTCACGATAAGCGCCAGCACGCCCGCGCGCACTCCGCTGAACGCCCATTTCACCCACTGGTTTCCGCTGACGAGCGTCAGCGCCGAGGACACCGCAGCTATCACCAGGAACGCCGGCATGACTACCCCGATGGTAGCCAGCACCGCGCCGGGAACTCCTGCGGCATGGTATCCTGTGAATGTCGCGGCGTTGACTGCGATAGGCCCCGGCGTGCTTTCGGCAATGGCGACTATCTCCATTATTTCCTCGTCTGTCATCCACTTGTGGCGGTCGGCGGCTTCCTTCTGTATCAGCGGGATCATTGCGTAGCCTCCGCCGAAGGTGAACGCACCGATTTTCAGGAACGATACAAACAGCGGCAGGAGCTGTCCGGCTCCGTGCTGCTTTTTCTTTTCACTCATGGGTTTGGGTTTCCTTTGTTTTCAGTCTGTAAGTTCAGCGGCGTATTATAACGCTCTGAATCCATTATATCACCGGAGCTTAGGTTTTTCAAGCACGATGTCGTTAATTTATCCCCGAAAAAAACTGGCCGCCCGGAGGCAGCCAGCTATGATTCAGAATATGGGTATCAGACCTCGGCGATAACCTCGACCTCGACGAGCGCGCCCTTGGGAAGGCTCAGACCGCCTACGCAGGAACGTGCGGGCTTGGTGGTGAAATACTCGCCGTAAACCGCGTTGAACGCTGCAAAATCGTTGATATCCTTGAGGAAGCAGGTGGTCTTAACGACCTTTGCAAGGTCGGAGCCAGCCTCGGCAAGCACTGCCTTGAGGTTCTCGCAGACCTGCTTTGCCTGTGCCTCGATACCGCCCTCTGCGAGGTTTCCGGTAGCGGGAACAATTGCGATCTGACCAGAGGTGTAGACCATGTTTCCTACGACCTTTGCCTGTGTGTAGGGACCGATAGCTGCGGGTGCGTTGGTGGTGAATACGTCTTTCATGTTGATGTCCTCCTGTGATTAATCTACGATCTTGAAGCCAGCCTCTGTGAGCGCCTTTCTGATTTCATTGAGGTGCTCGAAGTTTCTGGTCTCCATTTCAATTCTCAGGTAGCAGCCGTTGATGTCGGAATTTCCAACGTGCTCGTGGTGTACGCCGACAACGTTGCCGCCGAGCTGTGCGATGATCTTGGATACGCCGAGGAGCTGACCCGGCTTGTCGAGCAGCTCGATGTTGAGCAGGGCGGTTCTGCCGGACTTAACAAGGCCGCGGTGAATGACTCTGGACAGGATAGTAACGTCGATGTTGCCGCCGGATACGAGGCACACGACCTTCTTGCCCTTTACGGGTACCTTATCGAACATTACAGCCGCAACGGAAACTGCGCCAGCGCCCTCTGCGATGAGCTTCTGCTGCTCGATGAGCGCCAGGATAGCCGCCGCGATCTCGTCGTCGGTAACGGTAACGATCTCGTCAACGTACTTGCTGCATATATCAAAGGTATGCTGACCGGGTTCCTTTACCTTGATTCCGTCCGCGATGGTGGAAACATTGTCAAGGCGCTCGATCTTGCCGTCTCTTATGGAGTTCACCATGCTGGGAGCTCCGGCGGCCTGTACGCCGTAAACCTTGATTTTCGGATTGAGCTGCTTTATGGTGTAGGCAACGCCGGAGATAAGTCCGCCGCCGCCGATCGGAACTACGACAGCGTCAACGTCGGGGAGCTGCTCGAGCACCTCCAGACCGATGGTGCCCTGACCTGCGATAACGTCCTCGTCGTCGAACGGGTGAATGAAGGTGTAGCCCTTCTCATCGCGGAGCTGGAGAGCCTTCGCGTAGGCGTCGTCGTAAACGCCCTCTACCAGGCAGACCTCTGCGCCGTAGGACTTGGTAGCCTCTACCTTAGAGATAGGCGCGCCGTCGGGCAGGCAGATGAGCGACTTGATACCGGCTCTGGAAGCCGCGAGAGCAACGCCCTGCGCGTGGTTTCCTGCGGAGCAGGCGATAACGCCCTTTGCCTTCTCCTCGTCGCTGAGCTGGGAGATCTTGAAATACGCGCCGCGCACCTTGAACGAACCAGTTACCTGGAGGTTCTCGGTCTTGAGATAGACCTCAGCCTCCTTGTTGATCTTGGGAGCCTTGATGAGGTCGGTCTCCCTGATGACTTCCTTGAGAACGTGTGACGCCTTGTAAACCTTGTCTAGTGTAAGCATAAAAAAACTCCTCCTGCCGTTCGGCAATTTTTAGTCGGGTGCAGAGGAGCAGCTATTAAAAAATCCCCCTTGTCAGAGCGATAAGAGGGCATAAATATAAGCCAAATCAGCCTCTGTACATCCATCAATGCACTTCCCTTTAACGGTGGAAATCCGTACAGTCTTAGTATCTCCTGTATCACCGGGGGGGAACCATACTCCTGTATCACCGTGGCGACCGTATGTACAGCGGGGGTTCGGACTGTCTGCTACGGGCGGATCGCACGCGGAGGCTTTACTGCCTTGCACCAGACGGCAGCTCTCTGTAAAAGCGGACTCGGCATGTGGCGGAAAACCGCACCCATCAACGCATTTATTGATCTGCTGTACGGGAATAACTCCGTACAATGTGATTATACACCCCGATCCGGGATTTGTCAAGTATTTTCTGAAATTTCAGCATAATAATCCTGCAATATATGGAACGCGCCCGGAATTGCCGCCGGACAGCTTCATGAACGCTTCATATTCCGCGCGGGAACAGCAAAATATCTTCGATTTTAACAGAAATCCCGTATTTCCATAAATTACATGTGAAAAAACTTGGCAAAATCACAAAAAACATTTGACAAATCCAAAAAAATATGTCACAATAGAAGCAGGCGCTTTTTGCCGGGATTCAAACAGTTGTGGAGTATAAAAATGAATTTTTTTAAGAAAGCGGCGGCTGCGGCGTTATCCGCAGTAATGCTCGCGGGAATGACACTTCCTGCGTATGCGGAGGCAGACGGTACTGCCCTGATAAAAACCGGCGACGGCTCGACAATGCTGGTCGTGGACTTCGGAAATGAAACATCGGTCATAGACCCCGCCACAGGCGACAGTTCGGGCGATCCCGGGACCTCCGGAGCTGAGATAGTCACGCCCGGCGGCAGCACCGAAACGACCATAATCGACCCCGATGAAACGATATCAGGCAAGCCTGACAGCGTGCTCGACGTTTCTAACCACATCTACTCCGAGACGGATACCTCCGGCTGGACGGAGTGGGACGGAAAAACCAAAATGCAGAGCGGCGTCAACTACTACATATCAAAGGATACCAAGCTCCGCGGCAATTTCGGAGTTCCCGCAGGAAGCAGGCTGCTCATCAAGAGCGGCGCAAGGCTGGTCGTTTACACGGAGCGTTCACTGAACGTCCGCGGCATACTCACCATCGAGCCGGGCGCGGAGCTTATGACCTCCGGCACGCTGACCGTGTTCGAATCAGCAGGACTTGAAAACTTCGGCAGCTTCAAGGCAAGCGTGAGCGCGCTGGTAAGGATCGCGGGCGACTTCATAAACCGCAGCACCGGCAGCATGATAGCGTCCACCTCGGTGAACGTTTATAAAAACGGCACACTGCTGAACTACGGCGAGCTCAGCCTCACCACCAGTGCAGACATGGTAGTAACCGGCGATTTCCAGACCTCCGAGACCGGCAGACTGCTGTGCCACGGCAGCCTCTCAGTAACCATCAACGGACGCACCACCCAGGCGGGCTACTTCTCGCTTACCGGCAGCGTGGTGAACAGCGGCGTTTTCGTGTTTGAAAAAACCGTAAGATACTACAAGTCGAAGGCGGCGAGATTCGCAGTTTCAAAGAGCAGCCGCCTGATAGACTACCGCTACTCCAACGGAACATTCGTAAACCCCGACCCCGGCGACGACGACAACACCAGCGAGGACACCACCGATTCCGGTATCAAGGGCATTGACGTTTCCTACGCCCAGGGAGCCATCGACTGGCAGAAGGTGAAGGCTTCCGGCGTTGAGTTCGCAATGCTCCGCGCTTCGAGAGGACCCGTCAGCAGCACGCGTCCCGCTTCCGAGGATACCACGTTCAAGCGCAACATCACCGAAGCAGCCGAGGCAGGAATAAAGGTCGGAGTTTACCACTACCTGTATGCGCACACCGTGTCCGAGGCAAAGCAGGAGGCGAAGTTCTTCATAAAGACCATCTCGCCTTATCAGATAACCTACCCCGTAGTCCTCGACGTTGAGGAGCAGAGCCAGGCTAACCTCGGAAAGAGCGCCCTTACAAAGATCGTCAAGGCGTTCCTTGACGAAGTGAACGCGGCAGGCTACTACGGCATGCTGTACTCCAACAAGTCATGGCTGACGACCTACCTTGATATGTCGAAGCTCACAGGCTACGAAGTATGGCTTGCGCAGTGGAACACCGTTCCTACCTACACGGGAGACTTCGGAATGTGGCAGTACACCTGCAAGGGAATTGTATCCGGAATAGACGGCTACGTCGACCTTAACCTCTCCTACAAGAACTACGCGAAAATAATCAAAAAGGGCGGATATAATCATTTGACATAATTATGACGGATTAATTCATAATTGGGAATTCGGAATTCGGAATTATGAATTCGGAATTATGGTGCCGGCTTCGCCGGAATATTTTAATTGATTCCCGGCGAAGATGATTGTCATATTATAGGTCTCAAGTAATAAAACACATAGAACACAATCGGAGGAAAACATGGTTTTCCTCCGATTTTTTGGTCATTTTAGATTATCCGGCGAAGCCGGATACCGAAATTCCGAATTCCGAATTCTTAATTCCGAATTTTCCTTTGTCCAGTTTTGAATTTTCCTAGCCAGTTCGTTATTCCTGCTTCCCCGTAATCACTGACATCGGGTCTATCCACTTACCGCCCTGCTTAACTCCGAGGTGGAGATGCGGCTGCTGGACTATCTCAGCCTGGCAGGTGTCGGAGGTCTTGCCGATCACAGCGCCCTCCTGGATCTCCTGACCGGTTTTTACGCTCAGCTCCTTGGCAAGCCCGCAGTACTCCACGGTTAGCCCATTATCCTGCTCGACCACCACCATCACGCCCCACAGCGGGTCCTCGCGTATCTCGGTGACGGTTCCTGCGGACATCGACTTCACGTCAGTCCCGAGCGGGCAGAGGATATCGCAGCCGTCGTGGGTCTTCCACACGCCGAGGGTCTCGCTTTTCACCAGCTCGCCGCTGCTGAACGGGTGGGATACTTCCCCGTCGACCGGCATGATATTGCGCGCTTCCGACTTCACCGGCTTGTTGACCTCCTCAGCCTCGGCGGTCTCCGGGGACTGAGCCTCAGCCGCCTGGGGAGCCGTAGTAACGGAGGGTCTGGAGGCCGCCGCGTCGTCGCGCTCTACTCCGCTCTGCTCCGCGTTCGCGGGGACGCTCTCAGGCGCGCTGAAAGTCCAGACGCTGGTTGAATCCGCGCTGGTGGTAGGGGTCAGGTTCGCCATCGTCCGGCTGTACGCCGCGAAGGACGCCGCCGCCACCGCGCCCACGCCAAGCACCGCGGCTGCCGCAAACGCCTTTGTATTCAGATTCTTTCTGTTTCTGTCCTTTTTCATGATGAGTTCCTTTCTCGTTTTTGGTATAGTATGCTCCGGGGTTCAGCCATAGTTTAGCCAGAATATTTCCATTTATTCCGTAAATTATAGCTTTGTGAGAAAAACATTGACCCGGTGCGGCAAAACTCTGGTATTGCAGCGCTTGTTTTGTTGTTTATCAACAAAAAATTAAATTTTCGTAAATTTTTTGACAAACTACTGTACAATTCCCGAAAAATCATGTATAATTATGTTGTATGGATAAAAGAAGTGTTAAATCCAGAGCAATAAAGAATAATTGCTGTAAAAACAGGAGAATCTTGCAATGAATGTCTACGACATACTGAACCTGCTCGGGGGTATAGCCCTGTTCCTTTTCGGAATGCATACCCTCAGCGCTTCACTTGAGAAACTCGCGGGCGGAAAGCTCGAAACCTGGCTTGAAAAAGCGACGTCAAGACCCATCAAGGGCGTAGTGCTCGGCGCGATAATCACCGCCGTTATACAGTCGTCGGCTGCAACCACGGTCATGATAATCGGCTTCGTTAACTCGGGGCTGATGAAGCTGTCACAGGCTATCGGAGTCATCATGGGCGCTAACATCGGAACCACCGCGACAAGCTGGCTGCTCAGCCTTCAATCGATAAGCGGCTCGGACGGATTCAGCTTCCTGAACCTTCTTAAACCGACCACGTTTACACCTGTTCTTGCGGTCATCGGCGTGATCCTAATTATGTTCACCAAGTCGGACAAGAAAAAGACCATCGGCATGATCCTCGCGGGTTTCGCCGTACTGATGTTCGGCATGAACTCGATGTCCTCCGCAACTGCGGGTCTTGCTGAGAACGAGACATTCTGCAATATTTTGATGATGTTCTCGAACCCCGTGCTCGGCGTTATCGCGGGAGCTGTCCTGACGGCTGTGCTTCAGTCCTCGTCGGCTTCCATCGGTATTTTGCAGTCCATCGCCATTTCCACGGGTAAGGTCACATACTCCGTGGCGCTGCCGCTTCTGCTCGGTCAGAATATCGGCTCCTGCGTTACCGCGCTTATCTCCTCCGTCGGAGCAAACAAGCCGGCTAAGCGCGTGGCGTTCGTTCACCTTTATTTCAACGTTATCGGAACCGTTGTGTTCCTTTCGATATTCTACCTGCTGAACGCATTCATCAGTATGCCATTCATGGAGGAATCGCTGAATGCAGTCGGTATCGCGGTTATACACACCGGATTCAACGTGCTGGCTACCGCGCTGTTCCTGCCGTTCACCAAGCAGCTTGAGAAGCTCGCCTGTCTGACCGTCCGCGACGATTCCAACGACGAGAAGCTCACCCCTATGCTGCTTGACGAGCGTCTGCTCAAGACCCCGTCCGTAGCTATCGAGCAGTGCCGCAACGTCTGCATTCGCATGGCGAGACTTACCCAGGAAACTCTGAAAATGTCGATGGAGGTCGTTACGACCTACGACGCGAAGAAGTGCGCCGAGGTAATAGACAACGAGAATGCAATAGATATTTTCGAGGACAAGATAGGTTCATATATTCTGAAAATAAGCTCGAAGGATCTCTCCGAGAACGACAGCAAGATAGTATCCAGCATGCTGCACACGATAGGCGATCTGGAGCGCATTTCCGACCACGCGGTGAACATCGTGGAAGCCGCCGAGGAGATGCACAGCAAGAAGATAAAGTTCTCCCCGCAGGCTCTCAGGGAGCTTCCGGTCATCATCAACGCGGTAAGCGAGATACTTGACATGTCGATAAACGCGTTTGTAAGCGGCGACGTGAATCTCGCGAAGAACGTTGAGCCTCTCGAGGACGTGATCGACCAGCTCCGCAGCGACCTCAAGACCCGCCATATCGAGCGCCTGCGCAACGGAAAGTGCACGATAGAGCTGGGCTTCATCCTGCAGGATCTGCTGACGAACTTCGAGCGCGTATCCGATCACTGCTCGAATATCGCGGTGTACCTCATTCAGATAAACGACAACAGCATGGACACCCACGAATATATGAACGAGCTGAAAAAGCTCGACCGCTCCGAATTCATGGATGAGTTCAACGATTATAAGAACAAGTACATTCTTCCGGAACAGAGTTGAAAGTGAATTCGGCGTCAATTAAGAGCAACGGGCAGGCGATCGGCTTGCCCGTTTTTAATGTTTAAAAGTTGAAAAAATATGCGGCAGGGCAGCGAATTTTGAGTTTTCCACACCGCCGTGATTTGATGTTGACAAAAAATAGCGTCTGTGTTATACTGAAAACGGCTCTCCGGCGGGATATTCCGCGGGAGTAAGGCATATATTATCGTTCAAGAGGTATTCCCTGAAAGGAGAACACATGAAAAGGACCTTATCTATTATAATGGCTGCCGCGGTAGCTGCGGCGTGCACCGTCACCGCCGGCGCGGAGGGCAGCGAGCTTGTCGTGCTGGGCGACTCCATCACCAGCGGCTACGGGCTTGACGGCTACGTTTCCGGCGATAACTACAGCGCAGCTGGCAGCTTCGCGAACATGCTCGGCGCGGATTTCGGAGGCTACGAGAACTTCGCGGTCGACGGCAGGACCTCCGGCGAGCTTCTGACCGCCCTCGAAGACGCCGATATCGCTGCGGCTCTCGCAGGAGCTGACACAGTTGTCATCTCCATCGGCGGCAACGACTTCCTTCAGCCGATGATAAGCGCGGTTCAGAGCGCGGTGATGTCCGACCCCGACCTGCTTTCTGCATTACAAGGCGGGGAAACTCAGCTCAACGAGGACAACTACATGCAGATAATGACGCAGATGATGTCCGTAATGCTGGACGCCGTTGATTCCGTGGACGTCTCCGCTATAGGCGAAAACATATGCGGCATTCTCAGCGAGATCTCCGACCTCAATTCCGAGTGCCAGGTGATACTCCTGACCGTATACGACCCGTTCGAGGGCGTACAGGGCATGGAAATGATGGACGTCGCAGCCCGCGAAAAGCTCGGTGAACTCAACGCGGAGATATTTGAAGAAGCTAAGGGGCACGGCGTGGAGGTAGCGGACGTACACTCCGCGTTTGAGGGTCACGCGCTGGAATACACGAACATTTCCTCAATGGATATCCACCCGAACAAGGAAGGTCACAGCGCTATCTATTCGCTGCTGTCCGGGCTGACCGCAGAGCAGACCTCCGCGCCGGTAACTGGCGCCGTGACCGCTGAGACTGACGGCTCGGAAAGCGCAGTTGAAACTCCCGCGGGAACCCCTGCAAAGGGCAGCCCCGACACCGGAGTTGGTGGAGCGGCAGCGTTCGCTGGTATCGCGGCTCTGGCGGCTGCCGGAGTATTCGCGTGCAGAAAGCGCAAATAAAAAAATTATGTATTGAAATTTGCAGGAAAGTGTGGTATAATTATTCAGGAAACCGCATTTCTGCGGTAATTACATAATACGGAGGAAAACACAATGTCCATGTATATCACCTGTCTTGACCTCGAGGGCGTACTGGTTCCCGAGATCTGGATCGCATTCGCTGAGGCGAGCGGAATCCCCGAGCTCAAGCGCACCACCCGCGACGAGCCGGACTACAACAAGCTCATGAACTGGAGACTCGGCATACTCAAGGAGCACGGTCTGGGTCTGAAGGAGATCCAGGAGACCATCGCAAAGATCGACCCGATGCCCGGCGCTAAGGAGTTCCTCGATGAGCTGCGCTCCTTCTGCCAGGTGATCATAATTTCCGATACATTCTCCCAGTTCGCAGGCCCTCTCATGAAGAAGCTCGGCATGCCTACCATCTTCTGCAACACCCTTGAGGTCGCTCCGAACGGCGAGATCACAGGCTTCAAGATGCGCTGCGAGCAGTCCAAGCTGACAACAGTTAAGGCGCTCCAGTCCATTGGTTTCGAGACCATCGCAAGCGGCGACAGCCACAACGATCTCGGAATGATCCGTGCAAGCAAGGCAGGCTTCCTGTTCAAGAGCCCCGACAATATCAAGGCTGACAACCCTGACCTCCCCGCATACGAGACCTACGATGAACTCATGGCTGCCATCAAGAAGGCTATGGACTGATAAACTAATGGCAACACCGCACAAAGACCATTTATTGGATTTTGTACGTGTCTTGCTTGCATCTTTTCCGTCATCTTGCACAATTCGTCCTAGCAAGGCGTCAGCCTTGCGTCGTCCTCATTGTACAATCTGACGAAAAATCTGACTGCGCAATACACGCACAATCTTTGTGCGGTATTGCCCTAATTAAAAATCCCGGGCTGAAAACAGTCCGGGATTTTTTTGTTCAATATCGGGCGTATCAGATCTTATCCAGCGCCTGTGCGATATCGTCGATGAGGTCCTGAGCGTCCTCAAGACCGCAGGAGTATCTTACGAGGTTCGGGAATACTCCGCATGCCTTCAGCTCCTCGTCGTTCATCTGGCGGTGAGTTGCGCTCGCCGGGTGGAGGCAGCAGGTGCGTGCGTCCGCAACGTGGGTCTCTATCGCGCCGAGTCTCAGGTGCTTCATGAACTCCTCGGCAGCCTTTCTGCCGCCCTTCATGCCGAAGCTAACTACGCCGCAGGTACCATCGGGCATGTACTTCTGCGCAAGATCGTAATACTTGTCGCCGGGAAGTCCGGGGTAGTTCACGAACTCTATTTTGTTGTGCTGGCTCAGGAACTTCGCTACTGCAAGACCGTTCTCGCAGTGGCGCTTTACGCGTACATGCAGGCTCTCAAGTCCGAGATTGAGAATAAACGCGTTCATCGGAGCCTGGATAGAACCGAGGTCGCGCATCATCTGCGCGGTCGCCTTTGTGATGAACGCTCCGCCCATGCCGAATTTCTCGGCGTAGGTTATCCCGTGGTAGCTCTCGTCAGGAGTGCACAGCCCCGGGAACTTGTCGGCGTGCTCCAGCCAGTCGAATCTGCCGCTGTCTACGATGCAGCCGCCTACCGCAGCGCCGTGGCCGTCCATGTACTTGGTGGTGGAGTGGGTAACGATATCAGCGCCCCACTCGAACGGGCGGCAGTTGACCGGAGTTGCAAAGGTGTTGTCAACGATCAGCGGAACGCCGTGCTCATGCGCAGCCTTCGCGAACTTCTCGATGTCGAGAACAGTCAGGGCGGGGTTTGCGATGGTCTCGCCGAAAACCGCCTTGGTGTTCGGCTTGAACGCCGCGTTCAGCTCCTCGGGAGTGCAGTCGGGGCTTACGAACGTGAAATCAATGCCCATCTTGCGCATGGTAACGTTGAACAGATTGAACGTACCGCCGTAGATCGAGCTGGAAGCGACTACGTGGTCTCCGCAGCTTGCGATGTTGAACACCGCGAAGAAGTTCGCAGCCTGACCCGAAGAAGTCAGCATTGCGGCGGAACCTCCCTCAAGCTCGGCTATCTTAGCGGCAACGGTGTCGTTCGTGGGGTTCTGAAGGCGGGTGTAGAAGTATCCGCTGGCTTCAAGGTCGAACAGCTTGCCCATGTCCTCGCTGGTGGCGTACTTGAAGGTGGTGCTCTGGATTATCGGCACCTGCCTGGGTTCGCCGTTTCCGGGAGTGTAGCCTCCCTGGACGCATTTGGTTCCCATTTTTAATTCGCTCATTGGTTTTCCTCCTGAATAATAACCTGGTATGGTTTTATATACATTTTTAATTATACTCCCTTTTCCGCATATTGTCAAGAATGATTGACAAACCTCCGGGAATAGTGTATAATGTTCACATGATAAAAGCAAATGAACGGAAGTGAGAACATGCATTTAGTCCAGGCGAAGGGAATACTGTCCGCGCACAATGGGATAAACGTCTACCGCGGGTGTACGCACGGGTGCATTTACTGCGACTCCCGCAGCCTGTGCTACCACACTCCGGTGCCGTTCGAGGACGTCGAAGCGAAGGAGAACGCTCCGCAGCTTCTTGAAGCCGCGCTGCGCTCAAAGCGGAAGCGCTGTATGATAGGGACCGGCGCAATGTGCGACCCGTATCTCCACGCCGAAAAGGAGCTTCAGCTCACCCGGCGCTGCCTTGAGGTCATCAGCCGGAACGGATTCGGCGCAACAGTGCTGACAAAATCAGATATGGTTCTGCGGGACATCGACCTGCTGGAGCAGATCAACCGCGATTCAAAAGCGGTGGTTCAGATGACCCTGACCACCCTTGACGACGACCTGTGCCGCATAATAGAGCCGAACGTCTGCCCGACCTCCCGGCGATTTGAGGTGCTGTGCGAGCTGCGTGAACGCGGTATCCCGACGGTGGTGTGGCTGACGCCGCTGCTGCCGTTCATCAACGATACCGAGGAGAACGTCCGTGGGATACTGGAGCTGGCTCACCGGGCGGGCTGCAAGGGCGTGATGGCGTTCGGAATGGGGCTGACCCTGCGCGACGGCAGCCGCGAATACTTTTACGAGGCGCTTGACAGGCACTTGCCGGGCGTAAAGGAGCGCTATATAAAGCGCTACGTGAACAATTACGAGCTGCCCTCCCCGGATACGGCGCGGCTTCTTGCGATGTTCCACGAGGAGTGCGCGCGGTACGGCATGATGTCCGAGCCCGACAGGATATTCGCGTATCTGAATGAGTTCCCGGAGTGCGAGCAGCTCACATTATTCTGAGGTGAAACATGATAAACAACTATGTCAAGATGATATGCGGAATGCTGGAGCTTCCCATGCCGCAGGTGTTTTATAACGACTCCGCGCTTGAACCGGGGCAGCATGCAAGGCTCACGCCGGATGGGAAGCAGCTATATCTGAGGAAGCTGAAAACCGCGTCGCTGGATCAGCTTTTCGCGGCTTCGTCGGAACTTCGGCGGGAGTGGCAGCGCCGCAGGGACGCTGCGATGTATTACGGGAGCTATAAAACGCGGGAGGAGCTTCCGCTGAGGGAGTTCAGCCTACAGCCCGCCGAGGTGGACGCGAACGCGTTCGCTGCCGTTGTGGCGTCGGCGTTTTTCGGCGTGGAGCCGGTGTTCGATGAATACCCGGGCGTGACCCGGAGCCGTATTGAAAGCCGCATCGCAGAGATACGCCGCGACGAGTTCCCGCAGCTTGCCGGAATGAAGCTGCCGCATTGATAAGTGGAGCAGCCGGGTTGATTTACATGAAGTTTAGAAGGTAATAAATTGTTTACAGGGGGCACCTTTGAGCCGCCCTCCCGCACGGAGTGCGGATACTCTGCGCGCGCCGGCGCGCAGTCAAACGATTAAAGAGCGCTAAAGGCTGTGGGGGAAAACAAGAGTTTTCCCCCACAATCACATATTACTGATTTTCCTCCGCACCCAAACACCCCGGCGGACTGCTGAGGCAGCGTCAGGCAAACCGAAATTCAGAATTAAAACTCAACCTTGAGACCTTCAGCGCTTCTGATGGTGTAATCCTTAGCTGTGCCCTCGGCTGTTACCTTGATGGTGTCGCCGCTGCGTACTGCCTTTACGGTCAGGACTACGCTGCTGTCTGCGTCGTAGATGGTGGTCTCAGCGGACTTGCCGTCCTCGAGCTGGTAGATAACGATGTCTGCCTTGTCGCCGTATGCATAGGTGAATGCGCGCTCGAAGTTACCGTAAGCTACGATGCTGTTCGGTTTTGCGAGCACCGGCATCTCGAAGTAGTTGTTCTTGGTGGAGTACCACTTGCCGCCCTCGTATACCCTGCCGCTCTGGATATCGGTCCAGTTTCCTGCGGGTACGTAGAAGTCCGCAATGCCCTCTTCATTGAATACCGGAGCAACCAGCAGGTTGTCGCCGAGCATGTACTGACGGTCGAGGGACAGCGTAGCGGGATCGTCCGCGTATTCCATTACCATTGCTCTCATCATCGGAACGCCGGTGGCGTGGGTCTTGTGAGCCTGCGTCCAGAGGTACGGCATGAGCTTGCCCTTGAGCTTTGTCCAGTGGCGGAGTACGTCGCAGCTCTCCTCGTCGAAGTTCCACGGAACGCGGTAGGAGCTGTTGCCGTGCAGTCTGGAGTGAGAGGACATCAGACCGAATGCGCACCATCTCTTGTAGAGGTCAGGAGTGCCCTGAGCCTCAAAGCCGGAGATGTCGTGGCTGAAGTAGCCGAAGCCGCTCATGCAGAGGGACAGACCGCCGCGGAGGGTCTCCCACATGGATTCGTAGTTGGAGAAGCAGTCGCCGCCCCAGTGTACCGGGAACTGCTGACCGCCAACGGTCGCGGAACGTGCGAACAGGCACGCCTTGTCCTTGCCGTAGAATTCCTCGAGGACCTCGAATACACACTTGTTGTAGAGGTAGGTGTAGTAGTTGTGCATCTTGTAGGGATCGCTGCCGTCATAGTAAACGACGTCCTTGGTCGGGATACGCTCGCCGAAGTCGGTCTTGAACGCGTTGACGCCCATCTCGCAGAGTGCGCGCAGCTTGCCCTTGTACCACTCGCATGCAGCGGGGTTAGTGAAGTCAACGATAGCCATGCCGGGCTGCCACATGTCGCCCTGCCATACGCTTCCGTCCTTGGTCTTGAGGAAGTAGCCGCCCTTCACGCCCTCGTCGAACATGGAGGAGCGCTGCGCGATGTAGGAGTTGATCCAGACGCAGATCTCAAGACCCTTTGCCTTCAGTCTGTCCAGCATAGCCTTGGGGTCCGGGAACATTCTCTTGTCCCATGTGAGGTCGCACCAGTTGAATTCCTTCATCCAGAAGCAGTCGAAGTGGAATACCTCCAGCGGGATATCGCGCTCCGCCATGCCGTCGATGAAGCTGGAAACTGTAGCCTCGTCGTAGTTGGTGGTGAAGGATGTAGTCAGCCACAGACCGAATGTGTAAGCCGGAGTGAGGGCGGGCTTGCCGGTCAGGGTGGTGTAGGTGGAAACAACGTCGGTCAGCTTCCCGCCGCCGATAACGAAATACTCAAGGTGCTCGCCCTGAACCGAGAAAGCTACCTTGGAAACGGTCTCGCTTGCGACCTCGAACGTTACCTTCTCGGGGTGGTTAACGAACACGCCATAGTTTCTGGAAGAAACGTAGAACGGAATGGACTTGTAGCTCTGCTCGGAGCTTGTGCCGCCGTCGTTGTTCCATACCTCGACGGTCTGACCGTTCTTTACGAATGTGGAGAACTTCTCGCCGAAGCCGTACAGGCACTCGCCTACGGATATGTTGAGCATCTCGCGCATTACAGCGCCGTCAGCAGTCTCGTCATGGGAGAAGAACGGCTTCATCTCATCGTTTGCCATGCGCTCGTTGGTCTTCCACTGATCCTCGGTGATATAGGACGTGGTGCGCCAGCCTTCCTTGGTGAGCAGCTTGTCGTTGTAGTAGTACTTGATGTCCCATGCGCCGCCCTTTGCGACAACTACCTTAGTATTGCCGGAAATAAGCTCGTATGCGCCGTCGGTCTCCTTGATGACGGGTCTGAAGCTCTTGTCCTCGTTGAGCTGGAAATCGGGAGACTTATGTACTCTTCCCTTGTAGTGGTCGATGGACACCTTGATGGTGTTCTCCAGTGTGGAAGTGAAGGTTATCTCAAGCACAGGACCGCCCAGGGTCATGCCTCTGTTGCCTATCCACTGGTTGGTGGCAAGTACGTTGACAGAGGTCTCATCTGCTGTTACCTCGTACATCTGGGTAGCGTAGTTCACGCCGTAACCGGGCTTGTTCAGCCATAATCCGTCTGCATACTTCATTGGTCATTTCCTCCGTAAATCTATTTCTCCGCAATGGGCGGTAATCGTTTACACACCCGATGGTCTTATTCTATCATACTTATATGAATTTTTCAAGGGGGTAAACAAAATTTTATTATTTTTTGGGAAAAAAATTGAATTATCCGAAAAAAGGCTTGAAATTTATATCGTACAGTTTTATAATATGGAATAAAGGATTCTCAGAAAAATACAGAATAGGGGGCATTCCATGAGAAATACAGATAAGAGAAGGGATATTCTCGACTTAAAAATAGGCAAGTCGGTAAAATATACAGCGGCGGCGTTTTCCGGAGCATTCATGCACCTCACCTTTCTGGTGATATTCGCTATTATTCAGCTATACGTCATGGTAATTTTCAATGTTTTCAGCGTTGGACTGTACATAGTACTGGGCATGATATGCAAGCGCGAGAACTTCGAGAGAAGGGCGTACAACTGGATATCCGCAATTTACTTTGAGATAGCCTTACACTCGTTTTTTTGCACACTGTTTCTGGGAGTTAACACCTGCTTCTTCCTCTACACGATGATGACCATTCCTGTGATGCTGTACTACCTGTTCCTCACCTGCGAAAAAAAGATGTTCAAGCGCGGGACGCTGCTCTTCTCGCTTTGCTCGCTGGCGTTCCTGGGCGCGGCGCTGGTGTTCGACCACTTCTGCGACCCGTTCTTCTACACGTTCCGCAGACCCCTCACCCTTAACGAGACCGACCTCATGCGCACCATCAACATAGCCTTTAATATAGTACTGCTGTTCGGGTTCAGCACGCTGTTCATCCTCGAGATACACAACCTCATCAACAAGCTCAACGAAACCAACGACCGGCTGAACTACATCGCCACCCACGACGCCCTCACCGGGCTGTACAACCGCCACAGCCTCACCGGAGCGCTCAGCGCGCTTAAAACCTCCGAACGCCCGTTCTGTATCGTAATGGGCGACCTCGACGACTTCAAGAAGGTCAACGACACCTACGGCCACGAGTGCGGCGACGTCGTGCTGAAAAGCGTATCCGAAGTGATACTCCGCAACATGGACGGCGGGAACACCGCCTGCCGCTGGGGCGGCGAGGAGATCCTCATGATAATGTACGGCTCCGCGATGGATTGTTTCCACACTATCTCCCGTATAAAAGCCCAGATAAACGACCTTAAGATCACGCACGACGGCACGCCTGTGAAGGTCTCTATGACCTTTGGATTCGCCGCCAGCGGCGAATCCGGGAGCCAGGATATCGACGCCATGCTCTCGACCGTCGACAAACGGCTCTACAAGGGAAAGGCAAGCGGCAAGAACGTTATCGTTGTCGAATAATACCGAATAAAGCAGGAATGTAAAATGAGCAAAGTAATCAAATTCGTAAAAAAGGAAGCCGTGCTGTTCATATCGCTTGCGGCCGCGCTTATTTCAATGATATTCACCCCGCCGAACCCGGAATACCTCGGCTACGTGGACTGGTCGACCCTGGGGCTGCTGTTCTGCCTGATGGCGGCTGTGCAGGGCTTCGGAAGCATAGGCGCGTTCTCAAGACTCGCCGGAACGCTCACCAGGCGGTTCCACAGCACCCGCAGCCTGGGCGCGGCGCTGGTGCTGATGTGCTTCTTCCTCGCGATGCTGGTGACGAACGACGTGTCGCTGCTGACCCTCGTCCCGCTTACCATCGCGCTGTTCCGCAGCATGCCGGAGGTCTGTATCCGCACCGTAGTTCTCGAGACCGCTGCGGCAAACCTCGGCTCCATGGCTACCCCGATGGGGAATCCGCAGAACCTCTATATTTACTCGCATTTCAGCATGCCGGTCGCGGATTTCTTCCGGGTAACGCTGCCTCCAACGGCGCTCAGCCTTGCGCTGCTCCTGCTCTCCGTGCTGATCATCCCCCGCAGTAAGCTGTCCGCGCCTGAAAGCCCTGAAAACGCCCCGGACGTACCGGCGTGCGCCTCTGGAAACCGCACGAAGCTCCGGGCGGCGCTGTTTTCCGCTGCGGCGGCGGTCAGCCTGTGCACCGTGCTGAGGCTCCTCGACTGGCGCATCTGCCTTGTCGTGGTGCTCGTGTGCGTATTGACTGCGGACTGGCGCGTGCTCAGACGCGTTGACTACGCCCTGCTCCTGACCTTTATATGCTTCTTCGTTTTCGTCGGGAATCTCTCCGCAGTCCCCGCCGTCCGGGAGCTTATCAGCGGCGTGGTTTCCGGTCGGGAAATGCTGGTCGGCGTACTGCTCTCGCAGGTGATAAGCAACGTACCCTGCGCGGTCATGCTCTCAGGGTTCACCGGGAATGCGGAGCAGCTCCTGCTCGGCGTGGATATCGGCGGTCTGGGGACGCTCATAGCCTCCCTCGCGAGCCTAATCTCGTTCAAGCTTTACGGAGCCACCGCCGGAGCCAAAAAGGGCAGGTACTTTGCGGAGTTCTCCGCCTACAATTTCGCCATGCTGATAGTGCTTTTTGCGGCGCAGACAGGCTTCAACGCCCTGTCCGCCTGAATTTTCCCGCCCCCGCCTGCATATGCTGTACGGGGTGAGAGTATGGTTTACAGCTTCAACGACATCAGGTGCAAGGAGATAATCAACGTCCGCAACGGCTGCCGCATCGGCTTCCCGGACGATATCGAATTTGAGAACTGCACCGCTAAGATCTGCCGGCTCATCGTTTACGGAAAAGCGCGGTTCTTCGGGCTTTTCGGCAGAGAAGAGGACATCTGCATAAAATGGTGCGATATTGAGGTCATCGGCGAGGATACGATACTCGTATCCTGTCAGGAACCGTCAAATTCGCCAAAGAAGCGCGGCAAATTATTCGGAAATTTGTTGAAATAAACTCTGCGGCAGATGTTGAAAAAAATCTGCCGTTGTGGTATAATATTTCAGTAAGTGTGCGGAATAATATGCACAAATACACACACGGCGCAGCCGTTCCGCCGGTGCGCTCACGCGTCCGGGACGTTCAGCCGTGGAGGAAAATTCATTTTAACCAAATTCAGGAGGAAAAATCAATGGCAGTAGTATCTATGAAGCAGCTTCTCGAAGCAGGCGTACATTTCGGTCACCAGACAAGAAGATGGAACCCTAAAATGGCTCCCTACATCTTCACCGAGAGAAACGGCATCTACATCATCGATCTTCAGAAGACTGTAAGAAAGCTCGACGAGGCTTACAACTTCGTACACGAAGTTGCAGCAAACGGCGGCGAGATCCTGTTCGTAGGCACCAAGAAGCAGGCTGCTGATTCCATCAAGGAAGAGGCTACCCGCGCAGGCGCACATTATGTAAACGCCAGATGGCTCGGCGGCATGATGACCAACTTCAAGACCATTCAGAGAAGAATCGCAAGACTTGAGCAGCTCCACACCATGGAGACCGACGGCACATTCGACCTGCTCCCCAAGAAGGAAGTAATCAAGCTCAACCTCGAGATCGAGAAGCTCGAAAAGTTCCTCGGCGGTATCAAGAACATGAAGAAGCTCCCCGGCGCTCTGTTCATCGTTGACCCCCGCAAGGAGAAGATCGCAGTAGCTGAGGCTAAGAAGCTCGGTATCCCGGTTGTTGCTATCGTTGACACCAACTGCGATCCTGACGAGATCGACTACGTTATCCCCGGCAACGACGACGCTATCAGAGCAGTAAAGCTCATCGCCGGCGCTATGGCTGACGCTATCATCTCCGCTAAGCAGGGCTCCGCAGACGCTGCTGAAGAGCAGGCTGCTCCCGCTGAGGACGCTGAGTAATTCGTATATACACAACGTAAAATACAGTTAAAGGAGAACAAAAATGGCTAATATTACAGCAAGCGACGTTAAAGAACTTCGCGAAATGACCGGCTGCGGCATGATGGACTGCAAGAGAGCTCTCGTTGAGGCTGACGGCAACAGAGATGAGGCTGTTAAGATCCTCCGTGAGAAGGGCCTTGCAAAGGCTGCCAAGAAGGCAGGCAGAATCGCTGCCGAGGGTATCGTAAAGGCTAAGGTAAACGGCACAAACGGCGTTATCGTTGAGATCAACTGCGAAACTGACTTCTGCGCAAAGAGCGACAAGTTCCTCGAGCTGGTAGAGACCATCACTGACACTATCCTCGCTAACGACGCAGCAGACGTTGAGGCTCTCAAGAACTGCACAATCGCAGGCGGCGCACAGACCGTTTCCGAGTATATGACCGAGAAGATCGCCACCATCGGTGAGAACATGAATATCCGCCGTTTCACCAAGATGACCGGCACACTGGTTCCCTACATGCACGACGGCGGCAGACTGGGTACACTGGTTAAGCTCGACACCGACAAGCCCGAGGACGCAACTGTTCTCGCATGCGGCAAGAACGTAGCTCTCCAGATCACCGCTCTGAACGCACAGTACGTTTCCCAGGCTGATATCCCTGCCGACGTACTCGCTAACGAGAAGGAAGTACAGCTCGGTCTGGTAAGAACCGAGAACGAGCAGTCCGCTAAGCCCAAGCCCGAGAACGTACTTGAGAAGATCGTTGAGGGTCGTCTCAGAAAGTACTTCGAGGAAGTTTGCCTCCTCGATCAGAAGTACTTCAAGGACGATACAATGTCCATCGCTAAGTATGTTGAGTCTGAGGCTAAGGCAGCAGGCGCTTCCATCAAGATCGACTCCTTCGTACGCTACGAGCGCGGCGAGGGCATCGAGAAGAAGCAGGACGACTTCGCTTCTGAAGTTGCTGCTATGGCTAAGGGCTAATGCTAATCGCTTAATGCAATACGGGGCTGTCCGCAAGGGCAGCCCTTTTTGTATGTAATAGAAAATCCCCGGAGCGCTTACGCGCCCCGGGGATTTACGTGCCGCTATATCACTTACTTTTTCCACTTCATTGAAATGTCGAACGCCTTGACGCTGTGGGTCAGAGCGCCGAGGGAGATTATATCAACACCGGACTCTGCGACCTCGCGGATATTCTCCATTGTGACGTTGCCGCTTGCCTCCAGCTTTGCCCTGCCGTTTACCAGCTTCACTGCCTTCGCCATCGTCGGGCAGTCCATGTTGTCCAGCATTATTACGTTCACGCCGCAGTCCACTGCCTCCTGAACCTCCTCGAGGTTTCTCGTTTCGACCTCGATCTGGAGCATATGTCCTGCCTTCTGGCGGAGCGCGTTCACAGCCGCGGTGATACCTCCGTATGCGTCGATGTGGTTATCCTTGAGCATTGCCGCGTCTGTAAGGTTGTAGCGGTGGTTGCGGCCGCCGCCGACCGTTACCGCGTACTTCTGGAGAGGGCGCAGTCCCGGGAGAGTCTTGCGGGTATCCGCAATGCTGGCGTTGGTTCCCTTCACAAGCTCGACGCACTTGTTGGTGTAGCTCGAAATTCCGCTCATGTGCTGGAGCAGATTCAGAGATGTGCGCTCAGCCTTCAGCATGAGGCGGGTGTGTCCGGTGAATTCCGCGATGATATCGCCGTACTTCACCTTGTCGCCGTCCTTGAAGCGGCACTCGATCTTCATTTCCGGGTCGAGTATCGTGAATACCCGCAGCGCTACTTCGAGTCCGCACAGAACGCCGTCCGCCTTGGACATGAAATACGCCGATGAAATGCTGTCCTCCGGGATAAGCAGGTCAGCGGTGCTGTCGATGTAGTTGATGTCCTCGGTCAGCGCAGTCTTGATTATATCGTCAACGTAAAACGGTAAGAGTATCATTCCTTGTCCTTCCTTTCAAGTACCTCGGTGAGAATTATGTACGCAACGGTCACCAGCGACTTCGTTTCAACGAAATCGGACGTGATCTCGTAGCCGCCGTTGTAGACCTGATTCTTCAGCTCCTTGATACGCGCGAGACCCTTCTCAGCCTCCTCGTAGTTAGGCTTGATGAAGTACGCCTTCTGCATGATATGGCGTATCTCGGTGCGGATACCGTGCGGAAGCGGCTTGCCCTCCGGGGAGCTCATCGGGTACTCAACGCACTCGCGGTCGTCCTCGCGGCGGTTCTTCGTGATGTCCTCGGCGATAAGACGGGAGAACACCAGCGCCTCCAGCAGGGAGTTGCTCGCCAGACGGTTCTTTCCGTGTACGCCGGTGTGTGAGCACTCGCCCGCAGCGTACAGACCGGGGATATTCGTAGCGCCCTTGCCGTCGACGTTGATACCGCCCATCAGATAGTGCTGGCAGGGGTAAACCGGGAACGGCTCCTTGGTCATGTCGTAGCCCTTCTCGAGCACCTTGCTGTAGATCATCGGGAAGTGTCCCTTGACGAACTCGGGATCCTTGTAGGAAATATCCAGCCAGAACTCATCGGAGCCGGTCTCCGCCTGCTCCTTCATCATGCACTCGGAAACCACGTCGCGTGGAGCAAGCTCCTTGCGCTCCGGCTCGTACTTCTGCATGAAGCGCTCCTTGTGGCAGTTCAGCAGGTACGCTCCCTCGCCGCGGACAGCCTCGGAAACAAGGAAGCACTCGCGGTTCTTGCGGTCGGCGAACGCCGTCGGGTGGAACTGTACGTAGCTCAGGTTCTTTATCTCAGCGCCGAGGTTGTACGCGAGCTGAATTCCATCGCCTGTGGCGATCGCGGAGTTCGTGGTGTAGTCGTAGACTCTGCCGATACCGCCGGTCGCCAGGATAACCGCGTCAGCGCAGTAGTACTGGTGCTCCTGCTTTCCCGGCTCGTCGTTGTGGGCGAGGACGTCCGCGAAGAACATTCCGTCCTGCTTCTCAAGGCGGCAGAGCACAGACCAGTTGACTACGGTCACGTTTTTAAGCTCCTGCACCTGCTTTATCAGGTTGGTTTCGATCTCGAAGCCGGTTGTATCCTTGTGGTGGGCGATACGGCGGCGGGAGTGTCCGCCCTCGCGGGTAAGCTCGATGCTGCCGTCCTGCTTGAGGTCGAACTCAACGCCGTACTTCTCCTTCAGGCGCATAACATCGGTGGGTCCCTGCTCGACGAGTATCTTTACGTTGTCGAGATTGTTCTTGTAGTGTCCTGCGACGAGGGTATCCTTTATATGAAGCTCGTAGCTGTCATTTTCCTTGTCCATAACAGCCGCAACGCCTCCCTGGGCAAGCGCGGAATTGCAGAGCGTAAGCTCTCTTTTGCTCAGCATGAGGATCTTCAGATCCGGTGCGAGGTTCAGCGCGGCGTAGATACCGGAGATACCGGTGCCGACGATGATAACGTCATATCTTTGGAATTTCAAAGCGATCAGCCTTTCTTTTCCGGACTTTCGCCCGTTTATATCACCGCGACTGGGCGGTTGATTTTGTACTTGACATATCGGAAAAATATTGTTATAATACCGATATGTGTGTAATTACTTACGTCCGCGCACTCACGCGCAGACCGGGAAACTTACTCCGAATCCCGGAGTAACATGAGAAGGAGTAATTATGGAAGAAAAACACCTTACAAGGGCAATACTCATCGGTGCGGACACCGGCGAGTACGACGCCGAAAGCTCGATGGACGAGCTCTCAGAGCTTGCAAAGACCGCCGGAGCGGAGGAGCTTGCAAGAGTTCTTCAAAAGCGCGAAGCCTACGAGCCTGCCACCGTCATAGGCGAGGGAAAACTCGCCGAGGTGAAGGAGCTTTGCGGCTCACTTGGCGCGGAGCTTCTTATATTCGACTGCGAGCTTACCGCGTCGCAGATACGAAACGTTGAAGACGAAACCGACGTCCGTGTCATCGACCGCACCATGCTGATACTGGATATCTTCGCAGGCCGCGCGGTCTCCCGTGAGGGCAAGCTGCAGGTCGAGCTTGCGCAGCTGAAATACCGCCTGCCGCGGCTCATGGGAATAGGCGCTTCCCTGTCGAGGCTCGGCGGAGGAATCGGCACGCGAGGTCCCGGCGAGACCCAGCTTGAAACCGACCGCCGCCATATCCGCAGGCGTATCGACAAGCTGTCAGCGGAGCTGAAGGAGCTTGAGGAGCGCCGCGGCTACGCCCGTGACCGCCGCAAAAAGGACAGCGTGCAGGTCGGAGCCATCGTAGGCTACACCAACGCGGGGAAATCCACGCTGCTGAACCTGCTGACCGGTGCGGACGTCCTCGCGGAGGATAAGCTGTTCGCCACCCTCGACCCGACCTCCCGGGCTATAGAGCTTCCCGACGGAAGGAGTCTGCTGCTCGTCGATACCGTAGGACTTATCCGCCGTCTGCCGCACCATCTGGTGGAGGCGTTCAAATCCACGCTTGAGGAGGCCGCCTGCGCGGACATCATAATCCACGTCTGCGACGTATCCGACCCGGAAGCCGCCGAGAAAGCGGACGTAACGCTGAAGACCCTCGCCGACCTCGGCGCCGCCGAGATACCGGTAGTCACCGTGCTCAACAAGTGCGACCTGCTGACCGAGAATATCCCGGAGGACGATTCCACGGTGAAGATAAGCGCGAAGAAGGCGCAGGGAATCGACAGGCTGCTGCAGGTCGTCGCCGCGAACCTTCCGGAGACCGCGAAGCGCATGAAGCTGCTGCTTCCCTACGACAAGGCGGGATTCACCGCGAAACTGCGTGAAAACGGCAAGGTGTTCACCGAAGAGTACACCGAAACCGGCGTACTTGTGGACGCCCTGGTTGACCAGATGCTGATAAAGCAGATGTCGCAGTACGAAACCGAATAACCTTTGCGGGGCGCACGCCCCGCATTTTTTAATTCGGAATTATGAATTCGGAATTTCGGTATCCCACTTCGTGGGACTGATTTAAATTCGATACAATCGGAAATCCGCCGCGAAAGCGGCAACCATGATTCCGAAATTCCTAATTAAACGCTCATTAGATGTAAGCGTCAGGAATTATTCCTCAATGCTGACCTCTGTTCCGCCGATGGGGCGAACGCTCAGAACGTGGCAGGATGCTGCGCCGAAGGTTCTCTCAATGTTCATTTTGAACTGCTGGAGCATTTCCAGCGGAACAAAAGCCTGGATCGTTCCCGCGAAGCCGCCGCCGTGGACTCTGCATGCGCCCTTGCGGTGCAGTGAGTACTCCGCAACGTTCAGCGCGATGGAAAGGCACTGGTGCTTTATGTCGGAAGCCGCGTAGATGTTCTGGAGGTACTTGTAGGAGCTGTCGCCGGATTCCTTCACGCTGGAGAGGAAGTCGTCGAAGTTGCCCGCCTTGAGTGCGTGCACCAGCTTGTCAACGCGCTCGTTCTCGTCGAAGAAGTGTATCGAACGGAGCACCGCCCTGTCGCCGAACTGCTCGCGCAGTACGCGGATATTCAGCATGATGTCGTCCTTGGAGAGCTGACGGAGGGTATCGCAGGTGAAGTATCCCGCAACCGCCTTCATCTCCTGCGGGATAGCTGCGTACTCGGCGGTGAGGTCTGCGTGGTCGCCCTTGGCGTCGACTATGCACAGCGCGTGGCCGAACTTCTCGAAATCAGCGGGTACGCTCTCGATGATGGGGCTTGAAGTGTCCTTGAAGTCGATGGCGATGAATCCGCCCACGGAGGACGCCATCTGATCCATCAGACCGGAGGGCTTGCCAAAATAAACATTCTCGGCAAACTGGGAGATCTGCGCGATCTTCACTGCGCTTACCTGACCGCCGTTGTACAGGTGGGAAAGGATCGTTCCGACCAGAACCTCGAACGCCGCAGAGGAGGAAAGTCCGCTGCCCTTCATTACGTCGGAGGTGGTGTACGCGCGGAAGCCGCCGATCTTCATTCCTTCCTTCTCGAAGCCTGCTGCAACGCCGCGTATCAGCGAAGCGGAGGTGTTCTTCTCCTCGGGCACGACCGCAAGCTGGGAAAGATCCACGCTGTCCTCGGGGAAGCCCTCTGACTTGATCACGATCTTGTCGTCCTCGGTAGGTTCAACTACGGCGATGACATCAAGGTTTACGCTGGCTGCGAATACCTTGCCGTGGTTGTGGTCGGTGTGGTTTCCGCATATCTCGGTTCTTCCCGGCGCGGAAAAGAATCTGTGCTCGCCGATGGAGCCGAAATGCTCCGCGAATGCGGTCACTGCACTCTTGTAGCGCTGCTTCTGTGCCTCCGCCTGGGAGCTGGGGTAAATGTCCTTGATGGTCGAGATTACAGGTTTCATTTGATTTTACCTTTCGTAATTAGGTTATTTTTTAGAACTGCGTTTGCAGCGAGTTACGTTATTCCTTTTCTTCGTAGAACATGTGCTTCTTTTTCTCCCGGTGCGACACGACGGACATGACCGGTCCGAGCGAAGCGTAGCTCATCACAAGGGAGGTTCCTCCGGTGCTGACGAACGGCAGCGGAATGCCGACTACAGGTCCTGCGGAGAGCACCATCGCGATATTTATGACGCAGTGGAACGTGAACATTGCGAACACTCCCACGCAGATAAGCTTACCGAGCGGGTCGATCGCCGAGGAGGCGTCCGACAGGAGCTTTATGCACATCACGGACAACGCGATGACCACCGCCATACAGCCGATGAATCCGAACACCATGCCGATGTACGCGAAGATGAAGTCGTTGTAGCCCTCCGGGACGTAGGTGTACGTCGTGGCGTGGGTTCCAAGCCCGGTGAGCTGCCCGGAGCCCATCGCAACTTTGGCGTTGTATTGCTGCATGTAGTCCCCGATACGCTCGGCGTTCTGGAGTTCCTCGTCCCACAGCAGCCTGAATCGCTTGCGGTGGTGCTCGCCCATTACGAAGTTCCACGCGACGTAAGCCACGACCGGAACAGCCACCAGACCGGCAGCAATATACTTCCAGGACATTCCTCCGGCGAACATCATGCAGATGAAGATAAACAGGAACACCAGCGCGGAGCCGGCGTCGCCCTGAAGCATGATAATCCCGAACGGAACGCCGAAATGCAGGCACAGCAGAAGGAAATGCGGAAGTGTGTTCATCTTGTCGCCAATCTTTGAAATATGCCATGCCAGCGACAGTATGAACGCGAGTTTCAGTATTTCAGACGGCTGTATCGTAGTCACGCCGAGATCCAGCCAGGCGAGGTCGTCGTCACGCCGGACTCCGAGAGGAGTCCACAGCAGAAGCTGAAGTATCAGCGCGGCCGGCACGTAAATGAACCAGCATTTTGCCATTCGTTTGTAGTCGATCATTCCGATCACAATGCAGGCACAAACGCCGATTCCGCACGCCACCAGCTGAGTCTGGATATAGTCGTCCTTGACAAACCCAATCTCATTTAGAGAGCACAGCAGGTAGATATCGAAAGCTGAGATACACAGGCATATCAGCATGAGTATCCAGTCGATATGCTTAAAGTAGTTCCCGAGCCATTTTAAAACAATTTTCATTTATATTTTTACCCGAACAGATGGTCGTAGGATCAGATGTTTGTAATTTTATATACACTATATATTATATACTCTTTTGCGCTTTTTTGCAAGGAGAAATCGGCTTAATCACGCCTTCATAAGAAATTTCGCCATTCTTTATAAATTACAGAACCGATTTGAAAAATCTTCGGCTTTTTTTACAATACCAGTCATTCTGCGGCGCTGGTTCGGTTTTATGTTCGTCAACAGTAAAAATTTTACTATCAGGAAGCCAAAAACACAAATTTTGTGCAAAATGCTAATTGAAAACGTTTTATCAATAGTGTATTATATAAATATAGACAACAGGACAGAAGAGGTGAAACGCGCTTGAATATCACAATAAAAGATGTAGCAAAGGCGGCAAACGTTTCCGTTGCAACGGTCTCCCGCGTGCTGAACAAGAAATCCAATGTATCCGACGAAGCAGTGCAGGCGGTCAACAAGGCGGTCGAGGATCTGGGGTACTCTCCGAACTTCCTCGGGCGCGACCTCCGGAAGAGCGAGACAAAGCGGATACTCGCGATAATCGCCTCCACCGAGCAGAGTTTCTACTCGGAGGTGCTCCGAGGAATGCAGGACGCCGCGTACATGCAGGGCTACGACGTACTGATAGCCACCACCCGCGACGACCCCGAACACGAAATGCACCTGCTGGGAATGCTGTTTTCAAAGGCGGTGGACGGAGCCGTGCTGCTCGCGCCGAAGCTCGACAGCCGCACTATCTCGGAGCTTGCGAAGAAGTACCAGCTTGCGATGTGCCTTGAGCGCCTCGAGGACTGCAATATACTGTGCGTGACCATCGACAACGAGCGCGCAGGCTACGACGCCACGAAATACCTCATCGACAAGGGGCGCCGCAGGATAGGTCTGCTGACCACCGAGGTGCGCAGTCAGTCCTCCATTGACCGCGAGAAAGGCTACAGACGCGCCCTCCAGGAAGCTGGGATACCGCTTGACGAGAACCTGATATACTATGGCGGATATGACGCGGATAGCGGCACGCGCGGCTGTGAGAAGCTGATGAATCAGCCCAGGCGCCCGGACGCTATCTTCTCGATATCGGATACCATCTCCATCGGCGCCATGACATACGCGCTGAACAACGGCATTACAGTCGGCAAGGACGTGCTGTTCTTCGGGTTCGACAACATTGCGTACTCGCATATGTTCATACCTCACCTGACAACGGTCGAGCAGCCGTGCTACCTCCAGGGAAAGACCGTTATCGAGAAACTGATACACAATATCAAGTCCGAGGATAAGGACACCGGGACTTATAAGCTCCCGCACAGGCTGATTCCCCGGGAATCAACCGGAGATAAGAGCATTTGATTCTGGAAATATAACTCTATAATTTAGATGTGTAATGTTCTTCCGAAACAGTCCACCGGACTGTTTCGGAGGA
>DQFX01000055.1:0-179 GCA_003531585.1 Oscillospiraceae bacterium
TAGATCAGCAGGCGAAAGCCCACCGCGCCCACAATACCGATGAGCCAGTCAAAGGGGGCCAGCCCCGGCGCAAAGTCGGCAAAGGCCGGGCCGATGCTCTGCCCCAGGCCCATGAGCTTGTGAGCAAAGTCTGCTCCAGGGGCCAGGCGGTAGGCCGTCCCCAGCTTTAGGCAGGCCCA
>DQFX01000055.1:425-694 GCA_003531585.1 Oscillospiraceae bacterium
CCCAGCTTTAGGCAGGCCCACAGAATAAACAGATACGGGATATTGGGTATCACATACTTTTTGACGCTATCTGTCCTCATGCACCGCCTCCCTTGCACGTTCTTTCTTGCGGGACGGCTGGCGGGCCAGTTCAGCGGCAGCCCGTTTGAGCTGTTCCCGGATGGGAACACGCTGGGACTTGGAACGCTTCAACACGCGCCGGGAATATTCTGAAAAGCAAGCGGTGATGGCGTCGGCCTGCCCGCTCTTGAAAAACAACAGGTATTTGT
>DQFX01000055.1:923-6392 GCA_003531585.1 Oscillospiraceae bacterium
AACAGGTATTTGTCCGGCCCGGTCTTATAAAAGGCATAGTCCACATTCCAGCGCCGGGCCACCCGGTCAAAATCCTTTGGGGACTCCACCTCGATGCTGTTTGTGGTGGCCCCGTGGCCCATGAGCTGGCGCACAGTCTGTTTTCCGTGGGGTGTCTGGCGGGCCCGGTACATTTTCTTGATCTTCCGGCCCACCGCCAGACACGCCTGGGCCAGCACCCGGCCCGTGAGCTTTGTCGCCTTGATCGAAACTGCTATGGTACGTCTGGAAACGTCCTCGTCAATCAGCCGTATCCCTCCTTTCCATGAAAAAAGCACCTCTGGACAAAACGTCCAGAAGTGCCGTTATCGTTCCTCGTGTTCCTTTGCGGCAATCTTCCGATAGCCCTCCAGGGAGGAACCGTCAATAATTTCTTTGTAGGCTGCCATTTGTTCCCGCACCGTGAGCTGCGGAAAGGCAAAAACTTTGTGCTCGTCGGGAATGTCCTCGATCCCGTGATAGTGCTCGATAAATTGGCCGCCATTGTTCAGCACATAGCCGCCAGGGGCAAAGTGGCCGTCCTCTTCAAGCCGAATATCCCGCCCGTATGCCTCATAGTCAAAATAATTCAGCAGGTGCTCCGGCACATCAATAGCCTCCATGTCTTCCACATAGATGCGCCCCAGGGTTTCATCGTCCTCGACACCAGGATAAAACTCGTAGCAATCCAGGTTTTGCGCCAGATTGATGAGATCGGCCACGCTGGACGTATGTTCACCGCTATCAATCACGGCCTCAAATTTCTCCAGTTCGCCCTGATCCAGCTCGGAGAGCAGGCAGGCCAGATGATTGAGCTCGTCCAGGTTTTCATATTCCGTGAGATAGTCATAGAGCCCCAGCACATCACCGTCAAAGCTGGTAATGAAAAATTCCTCATAACGTACCCCGTCCACACCGATCCGCTTCAAAAGGGCCTGTACTTCTTCGGTAGTCGTGGGGAATTTCAGCGTTTCGCCAACCAGCTCGCCCTCGTTGTACTTTCCCAGGTTGGTGATGTAGGCTTCAAACAGGGACGCCATCAGCGGCGGCCCTGGCCCTTGACGGTCAGGATGCCCTCAAGGGTAGTCGCGGTGATCCCCAGGCGCTGGGCCACGGCAATATCATTTTTCATGGCCTCGGTCACGGAATGGCCGCATACCACCAGCACACGGGAGCGCCGGAGCAGATCGCGGCCCATGTCGATGCCGTTCTTGTGCTCCTCCGGCACCGCGTCATTGAGGAACAGCGGCAGATAGAGCATGGGGCAGATGGGGGAATAGCCCGCATCGTAGACCACACGGCAGTAATGCGCCGCCTGCTCCATATCCACCGCAGGATCACCGCGCCACGCAGCGGTGATATAAGCAAGGGATCGTTTCATTATCACACCTCCGATATTTAATAGGTAGTTCAACCCTATCCCCCCGCCCTTTCCCATTCATGGGAAATGGGGCGGCTTTGGAGGATATACCCCCGCCGCCTTGCCGGAAATAGCACAGCCGGGCCAGGCCGTCAAGGGCAAGCCGCCGCAAACGGCGGGCGTTCCGCCCCTTGACTGCCCGTTCCCGGCTGCGCTGCAAAATATCCGGCGACGGGGGATATATCACCACAGAGCCCATCCCCGGCGCGGGGCGTTCACCTCTGGACAAAGTGTCCAGAAGCGGGGCCCGGTTACTTCTCCAAGTCCTTTTTCTTGTCCGGCTGCGCCAGTTCGGGCGGCTGTTTCTCTTTCCACTCGTCCAGCAGCGCCATGATCTGCTCTTTCATTTTGGCAGGGGTGACCTCCTTGCCGAAATACTTAGACAGTTCAGCAGTCGAAATAATCACACCGCGATCCTCCTTTTTTTCTTCACTCAAAATGCCGTCGATCACATCGCCGTTGAGCTTGCCCTCCTTGTCCAGCTCGTGGAGCCGCTTCGCCTGGGCCACCGAGGGGGAGGACTGCTCCCCGTCAATGGAAACGGCAATCAGCCGCTGGTTTTCCGGCCTGATATACGAGATCTCCACCGCAGGCATAAAGCCCATCTGCTTTGTGTCCACCTTGTCCAGAAGCTCCGGCACCAGGGAGTTGAGCCGGATATACCGCATGACCTTTTTATAGTTCATGTCGTGTTCCTTACCCACAATCTCCACCGAGAGCTTACCCAGGGCCTCCGCCTCTTTCTCATTTTTCGGGCGGGCCCCCTGGCGTTTGATGGCCTCCACCTCCAAATCCAGCAGCTTTGCCAGTTCGCTGGGGAGAGGATCGCCCCGCTGCTTGTTGCTGTTCCGCATTTCCCGGACAGCTTCAAGATCAGTCATCTCGCGGACGATACAGGGCATTTCCTCCAGCCCGGCCCGTGTACCGCCATGATGGCGGCGGTGGCCCGCAATAATCTCATAGCCCTTGCCGTCTTTTTCCGGGCGGACGGTGGCGGGGGTCATAATGCCGTGTTCCTTGATCGTCCCCACCAAATCGTCCATCGCTTTATCGTCCTGCACCTTGTAGGGGTGCTCCCGGAACGTATGGAACGGATGAAGCTCCGCCATTTTCAGATAGACGATTTTTCCCTCTTCCACCGGGCGGGGCGGCACGTCAGGCGTGGGCGGCAGATTGATCTCCGGCGGCGGGACTGCCGCCTCCTTAACAGGAGCGGCCTTGCCCGGCTTTACCGCCTGAGCGGGTTTAGACGCAGGCGCACCGCCGGAGCCCGTTTCCTTGCCCTTGTCAGCTTTCTTACCTCTGGACACTTTGTCCCGAACAGCGGGCGGGGCCTCCTCACGGGCCGCCTTGTCAACCTTAGACGGGCGGCCTGTGCGGGGCTCCGCCGCTTTCTCCTTTTTCCCCGCAGACACCGCAGCCTGCTCTTTCGGGGGACGGCCCCGGCGCTTTTTCGGCTGATCCGCCTCCGGCGCTTTTTCCTCCGGGATAGGAGCCTCTTTACCATCCTTATCAGTAGCCGGAGCCTTTAATTTGTCTACGGCTCCATGCGCCGCTGCCTGTCGCTGGGACATAAGCTCGTTGATCTTGTCAAAATCAACCACTACTTCCCCAAGTGCAGAGCGGGCCGGATTGTCCTCACCCATACCGGGAATAACAGACTGTTCCGCCTGGAGCGCCGGGCCCGTACCAGGCGCGGCGGGCTCTTGCGTTTTCCCCGGCGCGTTGGTTTCCTGAACCGGGGGCTCCTGGATTGGCGGAGCCTCTTTCACAGGAGCGTCACCGGGACGATCCGGGCCAGGGGGCTCCGGGCCGGTTTTGAGTTTGTCATCTGCCATTCACTAACCTCCTTCAATTTTGGTGTATTGCACAAAAATGAGCGTTGATTTTCTATCGAAAAATTTTCCTCCTTTCCAAGTCCACCACGCAAAAAAGCCGCCCAGATTTTACCCGGACGGCTTTCAGCGTAATGTGATAGACTTTTATTTTATTTTTTCGGATTGCAGGCTCCGAAAAGCCTTATATTTGCAGTTTTCCTATTTTATATGGCCCTTAGTAGCCTCTACACCAAAACGACCTGTTTCCGTATTTGAACTTTAGATTTCCATGCCTTTCGTGGAATATTACGCTGCTTTTCCCTTTTAGATACCCCATGAAACTTAATACGCTCATTTTTGGCGGTATCTCTACAAACATGTGCACATGGTCGGGGCAGATTTCTGCCTCGTTTATTTTTATCCCCTTCCAATCGCACAGCTCCCTTAGTATCTTTCCCATTTCCACACGATACTCTTGCAGTAATATTTTTCTCCTATACTTCGGTGCAAACACTATATGTACTTGCAATTCCACGTCGTATGTGCTAAACTATTATTGTCATTCATTTGACATTCCTCCTATTGGTTTTTGTTTGCAGTTGCCAGACCGCATTTTCATTATACCAGTTGGAGGAATTTGATCTGCTCATCGCTAAAGCTTTTTTGAACCCCCGGCATTGCCGGGGGTTTTCGATATACAAAAATGCTTGGGCTGTTTTTCAACAGCCCAAGCACAGTCTGTCGAAAAAACCATCTTTCGTAGAAAAAGAAAGATGGCTTTTTGAATAATAAGCAGCGAGTAAACCGAAAGCCGAAAAAAAGACAGGAAACGCAAGAAAAAACAGTATAACCACCTATGCAGTACATACTTTTTAAGATTCATGGCAGCAAACTTAAGCCTGACCCAGTTAGTGACACGAGCCAAGCCACGGAAATATGTAAATCTCATTGAGTGTTTTTCTTTTGTGTCGGCAAAAACACGCTCGATTGTTTCTTTACGGCGGTCGTAAAGCTTACGAATCTCCGGAGTATGCCGGTAATCCTCGGCAAGTTCGAGATAGCCGTTCCAGAGGTGCTTGAGGACAGTTTTAATGCAGGATGAATTAGCAGTGCATTAGCCGCGGGAGGGACAGTTTTCGCATATGTAGGGCTTGCTTTTGAACTCGTGGCAGCCATCACGATTGGTTGTGGAGTAACTTAAAACATGGTTTTCGGAGCAGAGAACGCAATTGAAATACTCATCGTAAATGTACTCATAAGATCTGAAAAAACCGTCTTTGCTCATAGGGCGCTTGTAAGGCAGAACCGGAATCAGTCCGTCGTCTATGACACGTTTGCATATCCAAGGGGTCCTGTAGCCTGCGTCAGCCACCACGAATCGCATTGCAAAGCGCTTTTTCAATCTTTCATACAAACCGTCGAACGCAACGCTGTCGTGAACATTACCCGAATTGACTGTTACATCGAGAATATATCTATTCTTGTCGCAGGCAGTCTGAGCGGCGTAAGCAAAGCATTTCTTATGCTCGCCTTTGTGGAAAACTCCGCATTCCGGATCGGTTTTGGATTCGGTTATTACTTTCTCTTTGGGTGGGTTTCCGCCGTCAAACGGCTTCTTGCCGTGGGCTTCACGGTCCTCATTTATCTCGTTCAGAAGCTGTTCGCTGTAGATTTTGAAAGCCTCCGGCACGGCTCTGCGAATGGCTTTTTTCATGCTGGCACTGGCTTTGATGTGAGTTCCGTCAATGAACACTGCTTCCGGCGAAAGATACCCCGCGTCGTTTATCTCATTGAGTATCCAGTTGAATATCTGCTGTACCACTTCTTCTGTGAACCTGTGGCTGAAATTATAGCTGAATGTTGAGAAATGCGGTGTTTTCTCAGTCAGCGAATACCCAAGGAACCAGCGGTACACTATGTTCAGGCGAATTTCCTCGGCGGTTCTTCGCAGCGATGGGATACCGTAAATATGCTGTATTATTGCCGCCTTAAACAGCCCACCGGTTCGGCGCTCGGTCTGCCTTGATTTGCGCTGTACAGCTTTCCTACTATGTCGTATATCTTCGTGAAGTCCACAGTTTCGTCTATCTTTCGCAGCAGATGGTTTTTCGGCACAAGGTCGTCTATGCAGATTATTTCACTCTGGCTTCTTTCTTTTTGTTCTCGGTTCAACATTTTATCAACCTTTTTTATTATGGGAACCTCTAAAAACCG
>DQFX01000055.1:6712-117465 GCA_003531585.1 Oscillospiraceae bacterium
AGGTTTTTAGAGGTGACCTTATACCATATTTTCTAAAAAAGCCCAGCTTTCGCTGGACTTTTTCGACAAGCTGGAATGCTGGGGCTGTTTTTCAACAGCCCCAGCATTTTTATACTAGTTTTTCATCAAACTGCCGCAGAAGCTCGTCAAGCGTAATGACCTTAACCTGAGCCGCTCCGGCTCCCCTGCCGGAAACACCAACGATGTACTCCCCGCAGCACAGCGCTTCGGTATCCTGCATTAGCGTGGTATCCGCACCGCGCAGGTCGTCCGCAATTCCAGTGCCCAACCGCTTCAGGAACGCTTCCTTCTGAACCCACAGCCGCAGCAGATCCTCCGTGGAGCTTACCAGCAGCTTTTCGTTCTCGCTTAGTATGCGTTCGCGTATACGCTCGCTTACGCGCCTGTCGCGCCGCTCAATATCCACGCCGACCTCGCCGGATTCCCCGTCGGAGAACACCGCGCAGACCGCTCCCTTCGTATGCGAAAGCGAAAATTGCAGCGTGCTTCCATCAAGATACGGCTTCCCGAATGCCCCGTGAACGTACCGGATACTTCCGCGCGGAATTCCGGTGCGGCGGGTAACTTCAAGGGATATCAGCAGCCCGGCAGTCAGCGACAGCAGCTTGTCTGAGCCGCTGCGCTTCCTGGCGATGCGGTCCCGCCGGAGCGCCGAAACATACGGCAGATACTCCGCCGCGTCCTCGAAGCCGGCTCCGCCGGTCAGCACCGTTATGACTTCCATCAGCCTGCGATGTACCAGTTTCCACCGGCGTTAACTACTGTGATCTTGCCGAGATCGTCGGTATTGTATCCGCTTGTATCAGCGCCCGACTTGAAGGTCACATCGCTCTTGATCTTAGCGATATATGCCTTTGCGATATCGCCGCAGTTTGCATACATCTGCTTCTGATCCGCTGTGAGCTTGCTCTTGCAGTCGGACAGGTCAGCTACGCTTATCTTTATGGACTGAACGGAGTTGGTGATGCTTTTGATCTGCGCAGATAACAGAGCGTCAATAAACTGCTCAAATGTCATGCCATAAGCTTCGTCAGAGGGGTCAAGAGTCTTGGTGTATGCACTGAACTCATCTTCTGTCTGCTTGAAATAATCAGCCGGAACAGCCATCTTTATTGCACTGTATACGCTGCCATCCTTGACAACGGAGTTTGCAACATTGTTGAGGAAGGTCTCAACTTCCTTCTTATCCTGCGCAAGAGCGTCCTTTGTGGAATCAGCGGCAGTGCTGAGGAGCGCAGCCAGCTTCTTGCAGGAGTTGGTTCCGGTAATCGCTGCGGAGCCGGTCTTTGCGAGCTTTATGCTCTTGGGAGCGCCGATGACCTTACCAGTCTTGGAAACGGTCAGCTTGCCACCGAGAGTTACCTTCGCGGTCTTTGCAAACTTGATAGTTCCGGCGTCGATGAGCTTGCTGCCCTTTGCAGTCGTCAGGGTGCCGCTTACAGCCAGCGTAGCGCCGGACTTAACAGACAGCGTGCCCTTTACGGTCAGCGCGCCCTTTGAGCCGATGGTGAGCTTTGCGCCCTTTTTTACGGTCAGGGTAGTTCCCTTAGGGAGCGTTACCTTGCCGGAAACAGTGACGTTCTTCTTGATAACGTACTTCTGACCCGCCTTGAGCGCTGCCTTGCCGTCCCAGGTCTTGGCTGCGGAAGCCGCATACTCCTGCTCTACAACTACGGTCTGAACCGGAGTCTCTGCAAACGCTGAAACAGAAGAACCAGCCATGATAACTGCGCTCAGAATGATCGCTGCGGTTGTTTTCTTAAACATGTTCATTACCTCCATACAGTATTCTTGTTGACATTATATTCAGGCTGTACGCCTTAATATCCCATTATCCCTATGATCCGAAGCTGTCGCCCGCGTCGAATTTTCTCGCCGCCTTGAACTGCGGACTTTTCTTTGTGACCATGCGCTCCTCAGCGCCGCCGGGAGTGCACAGCTTCAGCGTGATGCGGCCGCTGTCTATCCTCGGGTGGCGGAGAACCCTCGCCGCACATGGCGAGACCTCCTCCCGGGAAGCCGCCAGGAAGCAGAATTTCTCGTCCTCATACGGAACATCGCCGCCCTTGAGCTGCTTGTGGAGCCTGCTGCGTGCGACCCTCACCGTAAAGTGGCACCAGTCGCCGGGGTCAGCGCCGACGGTAAGCGGACAGTCGTTCTCGTGCGGACAGGGAGCCGCGATATGCGCTCCAAGACCGATAAGCTGCTGCCGCGCGGAAAGTATCCGTGAATAGCCGTCCGGAGTACCCGGCTCCACTATGAGAATCAGCCGCTGAGTGCTGCTCCATAGCTGCTCCACCGTTTTTCTGCGGACGGTTTCGGTAAGCTCGTTAAGGCAGTAGGAGCACATTACAAGCTCTGCGCTGTCGTCAATGCCGGAAGTGATGTCGCCCTGCTTCCACACGGCGGGAACTCCGCAGAACTCCGTAAGCTGCCTGCCTACGGATATCATCTCAGGCTCGCGCTCTATGCAGGTGAACTCCCCGCAGTCAGCCGCGAGATACGCCGCGTGCGTGGCAGAGCCCGTACCCGCGCCGATATCCAGCACTGTCCGGAACTCACCGCCCCGTGGGAGACACTCCAGAGCCAGCTCCAGCGAACGGCTCACAGCCCCGAACGTCGCGGGCATTCTCACTGCGGAATACGCCAGTATGTCCCGCCGGGAGCTGACCAGCCGCTTTCCGCTGCCGTCGTTCCCGCGGTAGCGCGCGGATATTCCCTCCGCCGCCTTTGCGAGCTTGTCAGTATTTTCTTCAGATAGCAGCCGCTCGACCTCGCCGCGCAGCTCTGCCGGAAACTCCATATGTATCCTCTTTAAAAATAGTTATTGCGTATCTCCTTGGAAGCAAACGCGCCCTCGAGGGTCTGACCCTCAACGTCCGGGTGAAGTCCGTCCTTGAGATACTTGCCCCTGCCGCCGATGACCTCGAACTTCTCGCAGATACCGCAGTTGCTGTATGCGTCGATAAGCTGCACTGAAAGCCCTCTGCATATCGTGGTAAGACAGTCTATCGTCTTTTCGATCTTCTTGTTATGAGCAGGCGTTGCGGTCTGGATAGGGGTCATAACGAACACCCGTGCCTCCGGGAAATTCTCCTGAATGGTCTGAATGCACCATCTTGCCGCGCCCGCCTCGGTGAACAGGTCGATGTTGTCGTTGCCGGAAAGCTCCTTGCCGAGCAGCGCCTTGTCGGCGTCGCCGATGAACTCCGTAAGGTCGTTGGTGCCCATCGCAAATGCGAATATATCAGGCTTCGGGAAATTGCCGCTCTTTACCTCCGCAAGGAAGCGCTGGATATGCACCACCGCGCAGTTGTTCGCGCGCTTCTGCATTTCTAACGGGTCGTCCGTAGGCTCCCAGCCGTCGCTTATTCCTGCGAAGTCAGCCGCGCCGTAGTCCTGCGTGGTAACAGTCTTTCCCGCAGCTTCGAATGTGCGCTTGTACCACACCGAGCTTCCCACAGCAACATTGCTGTGGGACTTCATGCCCAGGTTCTTATAAACGTGGAAGCTCCACTGTTCGCCAGCGGTGATGCTGTCGCCGTCTATTCCTAAATTCAGCTCAGAAAAATCAGTCATTTTCTCTGTTCTCCTATTTGTATTTTTTTCATACTAATACTTTACCACAAAAAAACGATTTTGTAAAGTAAAATTTCACAAAATGCGAAAATTAAATGCCGGAAAGGTCAAAATCCGGAGTGTATTCCTCCCTGGCGGAGCTGCGCTCCTGCATGAATCCGTCCAGCCCGGCTTCGTAAACAGCGTCCAGAGCCTTGCGGTACTCAAACGTAGTTATCCTGCGGTTGAGCCGCGGGATATCCTTCGCCTTCCAGAACGGCGTATACTGGCTCATCAGGCTGAACAGCACGTGCTTTCCGAACCGCTCCCCGACACGCTTTATGACCTCCACCGAATCCCGGTAGTGATACGGAAGCACCAGATGCCGCACAATAACGCCCTTTTTCAGCATATCCCCGGAAAAAGCGGGACTGCCGGTCTGCCTTACCATTTCTGCAACGGCGTTCATCGCCGTTTCAAAATAATGCGGAGCCTGCGAAAGCTCCACGGCAAGCTCATCGGAATAGTACTTGACGTCCGGCAGGTAGATATCGACATATCCCTCCAGCGCCCGGAGCGTTTCCACACGCTCGTAGCCGCCGGTGTTGTACACCACCGGGATAGTCAGCCGTGGCTTTGCGATGTCCAGTGCGCGTATTATCTGCGGAACGAACGGAGTGGGACTTACAAGGTTAATGTTATACGCGCCGCGCTGCTGGAGCTCAAGGAATATGTCGGCTAGCCGCTCTACAGTGACGTCCTTCCCGAATCCGCCCGCGCTGACATCGTGGTTCTGACAGAACACGCACCTCATCACGCAGCCGGAAAAAAACACAGTTCCGCTGCCGGTCTGCCCGGAATCGTCCGGGTCGCCGCTTATGCACGGCTCCTCCCACTGGTGGAGCGCAGCCCTTGCAAGCCGGGGAGCCTCCCCCATGCCGCAGAAACCCCGGAAAGCGCTGCGGTCAACGCCGCATTCCCTTGGGCAGAGTCTGCAAATCATTATATCACCTCTGAAAAATCCGGAGAGCAGAACTCTCCGGACATAATCTTTAATTAATGCGGATTTACTGCTGCGCGTCTGCCGTAACGGTTTTAATAAGCTCGTAGGAAGCCGCAAGCTTGCCGTTATTATCATGGGAAAGATCCATCTTCACCGCGAGTGAATCGTTCGATATCTGCGTGAAATCAAGCGGATTTACCGCGTCCACATTGTAGACGTAAACGAAGGTTATCGACGGCATTTGTGTGAAATCACTGCTGTTAACGATAACGCGGAAGCTGTCGCAGTCCTGGAAAGCAAACGCCGCCTCGGAATCCGCGCCGGTGACTATCGGGTCTATAACGCGCTGACGCTCTGTGAATACAACGTCCTGGATATCCTGCGCCTCGGCAGTGCCGGCGTCGTAGACGTTCTGCGCGGCAATTATCCTGCCGTTGGTGACAACCGTATTGAGCTGCATTTTGGAGTGGCGGTAATCCGGAGACGCAGGGTCGCCGTTCTCGTCAAGACCATTAAACACCTGACCGTCGATAATGTAAGTGGAGGAGTCCGCCTGGGTCACGCTTATGGTGAACACCGGGGCGTAGATTATATTCTGATACTGCGCCAGCACCTCGGTTATGTCGGATTTCTGCACCGACTCCGTGTCGGATTCGTTCATCTTCACAATTATCTCGGAGAGAGTCTCGTTTGCGTTGAGATCGGTTGTGTAAACGCGGGTTATCTGCGCGTTGGTGCCGTTCTCATTCTTGAGGTCGCCGCAGAATATCATCTCCCGGGCGTTCAGCATTAGTATCATATACGCGATGAGTCCCAGTATCACCAGCGATATCAGAACTATTCCAATTACTACTTTCATTGTTTACCTCAAATGCAATATAAATTTGTGTCCCAATCCGGAATATACGGGTGATGTCTCATGTAGAACTTGTATTTCCGGTTCAGCTCCGCTATCTGGAGCGGTATCGCGAACATGTCCTCGTTGCGGTGGTACAGCGCGACCGAGAGCTTCGGACGATGCGCTGTGATCGTCTTTTTCGCACCATCTATCGCCTGCTTCTCGCTGCCCTCTACGTCATACTTTATGAACGTCGCCGCGTCGCCCTGGAGCATGTGATCCACGCTCATCATGCTGACCTCGCGGAATCTCGCGGGATTCGCCAGCTTTTTCGGGTCAGCCGCGTCAACATGGGAGCTTCTCCCCGCCCTCAAGCTGAACATCATCGTGGTCTCAGTATCCCAGGCGCCGCAGTTGTACGCCTCAAGCAATCCGAAGCCTATCATATACAGCCGGCGCTTGAGCTTGATGTAATTGCGGTGATCCGGCTCCATGGCGTATATCTTGCGGAACTGCATTCCGGTCTCGTTCAGGAACTTCACGATAGTGTCGCCGTTGTACGCGCCGAGGTCTACATACGTCTCCTGCGCGCCTATACGGAGCAGGTCGTACATCTCCTCCTCGGGGGACTCGCACTCCTTCAGGAGGTTTATCCTGCCGCTCAGCTTGTAGCGTATCACGTTCTCAAACACACGCCTCGACTGTTCGTCCGCGAGCATGCCGTAGACCTTCTCAAGCTCTGTGCTGTGCTCTCTGGCGTAATCCAGCGTGAAAAGACCTCCGCCGGTCACGGGAACGTTCGGAGCGTAAAGCTCGTGCTTCTCCGCTATGCTGTAGATGTGCTCCATGACCTCCGGTATCTGGCTGCCAAAGCAGACCAGTATCAGGAAATCATCGCCGTAAAGCTCCTCTATCTCAGAGAGCTTCTTTACGCGGTATCCGAGGAAGCTGTGTCCCCGCACGAACTCGTCGCTCGCCATGATATCCGCCACCGGCACGCCTGCCTCGTCCAGCACGGACTTTATCTTCTCCGCGCCGTCGCCCATGCCGTAAAGCACTATCTTCTTTTCCGTCTGCCGCAGGTAATCCCACAGGCAGCTGTCTATCTCATCAAGGAAAAATGCCATTATAATCCCCCGGGTCACATCGTACGGATACGCTCCGATTCCTTCACGCACTTAACGAACGCTTCCGAAACAGCGGAGCTGTCCAGATGATATTTTTCAACATATTTATCGACTGTCGCCCAGTCGCCCTTTTCGTAACTGTACGCAAGGTCGAACACGTCGCTGTAAACGCCGCCCCTGCCCATCAGTCCGTCCTTTATCTCCTGGGTCAGCGGGAACTCCTCCAGAGCCTGGGCCAGCGCCCTCTCGCCGCCGTATGTCACCATCGACAGCAGACCCATCAGGTAGAACGCGTCAGAATCATTCCTTGCCTCCGGTATCATCAGCGCAAGCTGCTTGCAGAACTTTGCCAGCAGACACGAGATACGCATTATTTCAACGTTATCGCTGCGGGTTATGCGCTGCATTCCCATGAGGTATATCCACTCGCGCAGGTAGTCAAGCCCAAGTATCACCAATGCCTGTCCGATGGAGCTTACGCGGTTCCTTACCCCAAAATAGACGGAGTTGATAAGCCGCAGCAGCCGCTGGCACATCGCGGTATCGCAGGAAATAACGTCCACGATATCGCTGAACTCCGGCTCCGGCTGTGAAATGAGCTGCATAACGCGCATAAAATTCACAGGAAGCGGCGTCAGGCTGTTTTTGGACATTATCATAGGCTTCGCAAAGAAGTATCCCTGCATGAAGCTGCACCCGAGTCTCTTCGCCCATTCGAATTCCTCGCGGGTCTCTATCTTCTCCGCCAGCATAACTTTGTTGGAATAGCGGCAGATGTACGCCGTCTCCTCGATGGATTTCTGCGGCGTGCGGAAGTCTATCTTAACGATGTCGCCAAGCTCGAAAAGCTGACTGTAGCTGCTGTCGTACTCGAAATCGTCGAGCGCAAGGGTATAGCCGCGCTCCTTGAGCTCCTGACAGGCGGCGAGGAGTTTTTCGTCCATCATCAGGTTTTCAAGGACCTCGACCACCACAAGCTCCGGAGATATCATCTTCGGGACCCCGCGTTTCAGCAGATTTCCAGTGAAATTGATGAATGCCTTGCTGTTTCCGATGATGTCCCTTATATCCAGACCGAAAAAAGCATTGGTAATTACATCCGCAGTGGAAGCGTCGCCATCTACGCCGTTATATTGGTTCTGGACGCCGTTGCTGCGATAGAGCAGCTCATATCCATAGACGTGATTCTCGGTATCAAATATCGGCTGACGCGCCATGTAAACGTTCATCTGTGATCACCCTTCTGTGTGAAATCGCAATATACCTAGTACAATTATACAGTATTTTTGTGAATTTTGCAAGCACCGAAAAAAAGAAATAAGTAATTTAGCAATTTTGCACAATGCTGGATAGTTATATTTGGAAGCAGACGGCATCTGTCTCAGGCGGCGTCAAAAAAACAGGGCTGCCGAAAAACGACAGCCCCTGATATTACAGATTTTTATTGAGCGACTGACCCGTCGCACGATTAACGACCGCGCTATTGTAATAGCCGATCTTCTGGCGAGTCTGCTTGAGCTGCTCAAGCTCCCGGCGGGAATCAACATGCTGATTCTTGAACTGCCCGGAGATGACCTTATCCTTATCGACGATACGCTGCTTCATAACAGTGATATTCCGCTGCATGAGCTGTATCTCCTTATGCTGGTCGTCCAGCGGAGCGTTCACGTAGCTTCCGTGAACCAGCGTTTGCAGAAGCACCCTTTCCTCCGGCTGCTCTACCTCTATGACGCTTTCAAGCTGCTGCTTGAGTTCTTCCAGCTTCTCAATAAGCGCATTTCTTGCCAGCAGCGACTGCTGAAGCACCTCAAGATCGGCATTGATCATGGCATCAGTCTGCTGGTCATATTCCTGAAGCACCTCGTAAATCTGCTTAAGCAGCGCGAGTACGCCCTCACACCCCGTTAACTCTGCCATAACAACACCTCCTCTGGATCACTTCTTGTGTCCCTTTGCCTGCGCTTCGATCTCTTCCTTGGTCATCTGGCTTATCTGCGTGAACGCGTCACGGAGATCCGCTATCATCGGAATTATCTTCTTCAGCTCCTCGGCATGCTCAGCGTCCTTATTGAGGTTCGCATTTGCCGCCGACCTCTGGAAGAAGTCGTAGAGCTGATCCAGATTCTTCGATATCGGAACATCCTTATCCAGCGAACCACGGAGCGCCCCGATAAGCTCCTGAGCCTTCATCAGCGCCTCGTGCGCCTTCTTGATATCCTTTGATTCGATAGCGCTGACGCCAATAGCAAGTTGACGCTCAGTCTCGCTGTAAAGTTTGATAACGACTTCCACCGGAGTCATAGTGGATACAGACTGCTTTTTATATGCGGAATAGGGATTTGACATGATGAATGTCCTCTGTTCTGTTTATTTTACTGGTAGCTTGATGTGCCGGTTCCAAGATAAGAGGAGATGTAGCTGGTCTGACTATTGAGGTCAGCCATTGCGGTCTCCATGTTTGTGAACACCTTCCACCAATATTCTTCCTTTGTGTCGTAACGATCCTGGAGCTCCTTCAAACGATCCTGCATCTTCACCATCTCCTTGTAGATGGTGCTGTCAGTGGTGACGGAGCTGTCTGCCTTACCGGCCTTTCTTACCAGAGTACCTCTGGTATTAGCAGCGCCGCTGCTCTTTACCGCGCCGTCGATAACAGAATTCAGTTTCTTCATCATGCCGGTATCGCTGTCGGTGAACAGCTTTATGATAGCGTCCTCGTTATTCTCAAACGCTTTGTCAAATGCGTTCTCGTCTATCTGGAGCTTTCCATGTTCGCTCCACTCGCTGGAGGTCTTTATGCCCAGGTTGTAGATACCGAACTTAGAACCGTCGTCGAGCGTGACACTGGTGTAAAGCGCAGATCTCATCTGGCTCATTACAGTGGAAACGGTAGAGTCATTGTACAGTACGCCCTGCTTTGCCTTCTCCTCCCACTTGGTTATCTCATCCTCGCTCATTTCTTCCTTCTCGGCGTCGGTCAGCGGCTCGTACGTGTTGCCGTCGTCGTCCTTCGCAGGAGACTTGCCGATATATCCATACACATCGTCGATGAGCTTATTATAGGATTCAACGAACTTCTTTAGCGCGTCCTTGACCGTGGTGGAATCCTTTGCAATGTTTACGGTATAGGTCTCGCCGATAGTCATGTTGTCGTTGAATGTGAAGGTGTTGCCGTCCAGGGTGTAGGTGTTATCGTTAAGGTAAACCTCCTGACCGTTGATCTCAAAGATCGCGTTCTGACCCTCGGACGCACCAACAGTGCCGTTGTCGTCAACAAGACCCAGGCTTCTGCCAAGGGAAGTATCGCCTACCTCAACCTTACCAGCGCCGCCGAGCTCCTTAGATTCCAGCGTGAAGCTGTTAGTCAGGGAGGAATATGTCATGGTAACGCCTGCGGCAGACTTATTGACCGCACTCATCATTGAAGATATGGTAGATTTTTTATCAAGGCTGATTTCCGTGCCGTTTATATTGAGCTTATAGGTTCCGTCGGCCTCGGGTTTGAAACCGAGATCCGAAAGCGTGGAGCCGGAGCTGATCTTATTGGAGGCAGACGCCTTTGTAAGGCCGAGTGTACCGCCCTCAACGGAAGTCATAGAAAAATCTACCGAGTTGCCATTGCTATCCGCAGCGGTAACATATGTGCCATCGAAATTAAATGTGTACCCGGCAACGCCCTTGAGAGCTTCCTTGATAGACGCAGCATTCTTATCCTTTGCGGCCTGCTCGTTGGAATAGTTGAACTTTTCAAGCTGCTCATCGGATACTATTTCGTTATCTGCAAGATTATAAGACTTGCGGTAAGCCGCTGTTTTCAGTTCCTTATATTCAGCAAGAATAGCCTCGTTACCAGTCTGACCCTTGCTGTCATAATATGTGCTGGAAACGCCGTTAAATGCGACAGATACATTCTTTCCGCCGATTTCTACCTGAAAAGCGTTCACACCGGTGACAACGCTGCCGGTAGAAATAGCAACCTTCTCCTTAGGCTGAGCTAAACCAAAATTGCCCTTGTTCTCAGCGACGGAAACGGAAGCGTTTCCGCCTACCTGGAATTCAGCCTTCCCATCAGAACCGAGTTTTACCTGAAGGAACCACTCCTTGCCGTTTGCATCAGTAGCGCCGGTGGCTCCGGAAGTCTTTCCGGAATATCCGAAACTCTCCTGGAGCTTCTGGTTCAGCGAATCAATAATGCTGGACTTGGCAGCGTCCTTATCGGCAACATTTCCATCTGCGCCGAGCAGGGCGTCGGCTGAAAAGGATATCGTCTTTCTTATGCCGCCTACCTGTACGTCAAGCGCAAAATTCATTGTCCATGTCTTGCTGCCGTCGTCGTTGGTCTTTACTTCTCCGCTGGCGGAACTCAGCGCCTTGTCAAGGTCGAGTTTAAAGTTGCCGGAAGTTATTGAATTGCCCTGGGCAGTCGAAGCCTTTGCAGCCTGGTTCAGCTTTATCTTGTAGCTTCCTGAAGAAGAGTTTGAAGTCGTGCTGACGGTCAGACCCGACGCGTCGGCGTTGGATGTCGCAGTGACGTCCGCCTTGAACTTGTTGAAGGTGGATGGGCTCATCAGATATGTATCACGCTTGAGAACATCAAAATATGTATTCTTGAATTCAGTGATCTTCTTTGTGATATCCTGATAAGCGGACTGCTGCCATGATAACTTTGTGATTTTCTGGCTCTGCTTGTCTATTCTTGTCTGGTATGAAGAAAGAAGCTGCGTTACCATAGCTTCAGTATCGAAGCCGGACGTAATACCTCCCAGACGTAAATTACTTACTGCCATGTTACTTTTCCTCCTGTTTATGCTGATTCAGAAGCCCGGCTATTGCGCCGCCGGAAATATGCGCCGACTGCTCATTCGTCTGACGCGCGTCTTTCAGCTCGCTTCTGATGACCTTTACCTCTTTTGGAGCGTTTATGCCTATCTTGACCTTATCCTTGCCTATCTCCAACACGGTTATCTCGATATTGTCGGAGATTATCAGGCTCTCATCAAGCTTTCTTGTAACTACGAGCATGGTCAGACCTCCTCGTAGACCGGAGCCTTGAACTCATAATGCTCCGTCAGAATGACCTGTGCAGCCCTGCGCTCATTAGTGTTGATAATGATGGGACAGCGCAGATTGATGGTAGTCTTTTTATAATCCTCGGGTACTATAGCCACTGCAAGACAGCGGTACGGCGAGTCCTCGTTGATGTTGAGCAGTTTCTGCTCCTCGTCGGATATTACGAAGCGATAGTCGCTGTATATCACCATCGGGTCGTAGACCACGAAGCAGGGCTCCTTTGAATCAACAGCCTGCAGCCACATCGGAAACACTCCGTCACCTAGCGGGCTGAGCAGCGCGTATCTCTTGACGTTCTCAAAACCGATGATACCTTCGGGGAATGTGATGATCTTATCTTCCTCGATCTCCTGCTCGCCGAAATCTCTTGTGATTATCTTCATAGGCAAATCCGGCGTATTCCGCCGCTCCTTTCGAAAACTCAGCCCTTTATATCAAGCACCGGAGGCTTGTAGTTAGGGTTAGCGCTTGCCGGGAAATAGATAGGCTCGCCAAGATACTCTATCTCAACGCGGGGTCTGTCCCGTACGATGAGTTCCACACTGCCGGGAACGAATTCCATAGGCAGTTCGTTTACTGTATCCCAGTCGATCTCCTGCTCTCCCATATCGTAGTCTATGCTGAGCGTGCCGCCGTCAAAGGTGATATCTGCACCCTCCTTCGGCAGGAACTCCATGATCGTTTCCACAGTTGCACCGGCTCTCGCGTTCTGTATCGCTATCTCCGACGCGGTCATTCCTCTTGCGAGCATATTACCCTCAGACGCGACTCTTGCCGTGCCCTGGAACGCAAGTGAAAATCCATCCTGCGCTTTTTTGCTCATCATGTCCCCGTCCGTCATATGACCGTAGCCAAGGCTCTTTCTTGCCTCATAGGTGTCGATTTTCACCTTTATCGGGTCAGCCTTCATGACATATCCGCCCTGGGTATTCGTAATGTTGACCTTGGGCTGTCTGTCTTTCCCCTCGGGGTACTGATACTTAGCGTTAGTCACCTTGATCTCAATGGATATCGGGATCGTCGTGATCTGTAACAAATTGCTGTTCACTTCCAACACCTCCTGAGTTGTCCTGTGCTTAACATATAAACTAATGCATCGGCTTCCGTGCCTTCGCCGCGTCCATAACAGGCGCCGCTGCGCATTATGACCAATCAATCAACCAAATTGTTTTTTACGAAATATAATTGAATATGCTGTTCGGGATTATGGAACTTGACATCTGGAGAGCCGCATTGTAGATAGCCTCGTAGGTTTTCATCAGCGTGATCTCAGACGCCAGATCTGTGGCTTCAAGAGTTTTCTGGCGATCCTTGAGGTTCAGCTCTCTTGTGTCGAAACGGCTTGTGTTGAACTCGATGTATTCCTCGGCGTTACCGAGGTCTGCTATCTCGACCAGCAGATTCTCAGAGGAATTTACTATTCTGTCGATACATGCGTTAGCGTAGTCCAGGTCGCCCCTGCGAAGCGCCGCTGCCGCGTCAAGCGTTACCTGTATGTAATTGTTGGAGTATGTGTCGCCGTTCTTGAACGTGGGCGCGTCGCCGTCGCTCTTGGCGAGATACACCTGTGAAGCCTCACCGGCGTTGTTCTTCACTGTAATGGAGCCGTCCGCCGCGATAACCGGGGTGTTCTTTTCCTTCTTGAACTCCTCGTTAAGTTTATCCTGGATATTCTTCATGCTGTCGGCGGCTGTAGCACCCGCTGTGAAGTTGATGGTTTTCTTTTTGCCGTTCGCGTAGATATCAAACGAATATTTCTTGCCATCGGTCAGCTTTTCAAGGTCGATGTACGGGGTTTCAGATATCTCAGCCTTAGAGCCGTCAGCCATGGTAAGCTCGCCCTTTTCGCTTATCTTGGGTCCGGCAGCGCCCGCATTGTTGAATGCGTCGTCGATTGCCTTCTGTATGTCGGCCGTATTTCTGCCCTTGAAATTTACTGTTACAGTCTTTCCGCCGGCAGTGATACGAATGGTATTATCATCATCGGCGCCCGGGTTTAGGCTCTTGAGATTCAGCGTTGAGAGATCCTTGTCAGAGCCTTCAAATCCGCAGCCGGAAACCGCCGTACCATTAAAGGATATTTTCAGCGCCGACTGCGGGTCTATCTCCTGGTTGTCGTTTATTACCATACCGATACCAATATCTATATAGACATCTTTGGAATACGGATAGCCTGAAGCGTCGGACATCGCATTGACCGGAACTCCGTGATACAGCACCGTTGTAGCGCGTCCGTTCTCGTCATACTGAAGGGTAAACGGCTCGGCGCTGTTGCTCTCGCCGCCGAATATAGCGCGCTCTGCACTGTCGGTGTTGAATATGGACACCATTTCCTTAGCCTTTGTTTCAAGCTGCTCGGCAAGAATGTTTAAATCAACGCTTTCATCTTTTGTAGAGTTGCAGGCGTAGATTATCGTTTCGCGGACATTCGCAAGCGAGTCAGATATCTGGAGCAGGGAAGTCTCAGCCTCGGTGTAGAACTTATCAGCGACATTGAGGTTTTCCTTGTACTGCTCGGTGTGCCAGAGCTGCTTCCTTACGGTGAGCGCCTTCGCCGCCTTCAGCGGGGACTGGCTCGCGCGGGTGTACTGTCTGCCGGAGTATATCTTGTTTTCAGAAGAGTACTTCGCAGTGGAAATACGCTTGAGGTTCCTGTCGTAATTTCTCAGGAGCGTGGAATTAGTTATTCTCATCTATGTCCTCCTTACAGACCTACACGCCCGGTGCCGTTTATCAGCTTGTCAAGGGCGTCGTCAAGGGTGGTCAGCATACGCGAGGAAGCGCTGTACCACTTCTGGTAATTCAGCATGTTGATGCCTTCCTCGTCCATCTGTACGCCGGAAACCTCGTCGCGGGCGTCAAGCAGCGTATCCACAGTGGACTTTGCGGTTTCGTTGCGGCTGGTCTCGTAGCTTATCTTTTCAGCGAGTCTATCGCTTATGAATGAAATGTACTGGTAAATGTCGCCCTTGAAGTCGTTCTCGTTGCCGAACTTTACTCCTTTCTCGAACTTAGAAAGCAGGAACAGCACGTTCGTGTTCTGAAGCGTTACGTTTCCATTAGAATCTACCTTTTCATCATAGCCGTAGCGCTGTTCGCCGGTAGCGGGGTCGATGGACTTTACCATACCGATCATCGTGGGGTTCTCTCTCCACACGGTGGAAACGTGAATATTGCCCGCGGTGATGAGCACCTCGGAATAGCCGCCGTCAAGCACGCCGTCCTTGTTCTCGTCGGCTGTCGGGTCCTTGCCGCCGGAGGGATATCCTACGAACATCTGGCGCGCGGGGTCGTCGTCCGCGCCGTTAGCGGCGTTGAACGTATCCGCAAGGGTTCTCGCAAAGATATCTATTGCCGACTTATAATAAGCGATTCCGTGTTCGCCGTTCTGGCGGCCGGTAGCGTAAACGCCGTTGCCGTTGAGCGAATCTATGTAAGCCTTGAGCACGCCGGAGTGGAGGTTGACCTCCTCGCCGCTCTCAAAATTGAGGACTACCTGACCATTAGTGTAGTAATCCTGCATTACAAGACTGTTCGTCTTGAATTTCTCAGCATTCAGGACGTTCACGCCAGCCATGTCCACCGAAATAGTTCCGTTGGAGTGCTTGGTGACCGAGATATCGCCGTAATTCGCAAGCTCGTCGATGTACATATTGAGCTGGTCGTACAGCTCGTTGGGGCCGTACTCGTCGGGGTAGCACATCTTCTCCTTCGCAATGCGCTTGTTGAGCTGATTCATCTCGCTGAGCAGGTTGTTTACATATGTCACGGTGTTCTTGGTTTCGCTGACGTATGTGTCCTCGACTTCGCTGAGCTTCGTGCTGTAATCGTTGAGGATACGGCAGAGATTCGTTGCCGAATTCACCGCTATGGTAGCGACTTCGGCGGCGTCCGGGCGCTCTACCGAGTAATCCTGTAACGCCTTGAAGTACTGCTCGGTATAATACTGAAGTCCGTCGGTGTCGATATTATCAAGCACGTCCTCAACGTCCGAGAGGATATTCACCTTTTTCTCAGTCTCAGCTTCTACTGCGGTGTTTTCGCGGTAGCGCTTGTCGATGTACTGATCTCTCGTCTGGCTCACGCCGTAAGCGTTGACGCCCTGACCTGTAAGCGAAAGATTATTCGTATTGCTGCACCATCTGAGGCTCCTGTTTCCGCTGACGTACATTGCGTAGAGGTCTACCCTCTGGCGGGTATAGCCTACGGTGTTGATATTCGAAATGTTGTTGCCCGCGATATCAAGGTTCTTCTGAGCGACCTGAATGGTGCGCTTCTGTGTCTCAAATCCTAAAAACGTAGGACGCATATATTTTCCTCCTAAATCTCTCTGAAAGCCTTCGCGGAGCTTCCTCCGGTGACCTTTGAAGCATTCTTTGTGTAAGTTTCGGGCTTGTTGAATATCCCGGCGCGCTTTACGAATTCCGTCTGATTATCGAGCTTGCGCTTTACTATCTCGTTGGTCTGTTCGTTTATTTCCCTTATGCCGTCGACAAGGTCTGCGATCTGGTTGGAAAGCTGTTTCAGCTTCGCCTGATACTCCTTCGGAGCCTCCCCGATCATCTCGGACAGCTTCCTGCCTGAGATACCCAGCCCGTCGAAAAGCGCTTGGCGCTTGGTCTCCAGCGACTGGCTCTTCATCACGTAAGCCTGCTCGGTATTAAGCGAGTTCGTGAGCCACTCGAGATCGTCGTCAAGTATCTTTGTGTGCTTTTTCATCAGGAACACGTGAAGCTCCCTGTAGAAATCGCAGTCTATTTCAAGACATTTTATTACTGCCTGCGCGGTTCTTTCGTCCATTTTATCACCCGAAGAGAATATAAGACGCGAGGTCGTTCGCCTCAACGCCGCTGTCGAGAGCCTGCTGTGCCTGTGCCAGCTCCTGCGGAGCCGCGTCTGCCTTTACCGCCGCCGCAATGCCGTTCTTCGCGGCCTGCAGTGCGGTCTCGAACCCGAATTCGACCCTGTCTGTATTTCTCACCGAGGAAGCAGTTTCAGTTTTGGGCGCCGCGCTTTTCTTTACGGTCTGGTATGCGGAAAGCACCCCGTTTATTCTTTTTATTTCCATATACATCTGCCTCCTTTGCAATTTTCGTTATGATCCCGGGCGTTTTCATATTTGCATAGTACGCCCGCATTCTTTTGCCTACTTATATTATCGGCAGTTACCTTCACAACTTTAGCTTTTCTGCATTATTTTTTGCATTTTTCTCAAAAAAATCCCCCAGAAAGAGCAAAAACCGCCCCGGTCAGACCGGAGCGGCATTGATTCAATGTTAGTTGGATAAATATTTGCTGAAATTTGCGTCACTTGCAACCGGGATACCAAATGCATAATCGCCAGCCGCAGGAGACCCGATCGTATAAACATCGGAGCATGTGCCGATAATCGACCCCATTCCTGGCAGCTTTACGCCGGTGCCGATCATATATTTATCGCGGAATTCCGAAAGAGTATCGCCGCTGAACATAGGAAGCCTATCCTTGCAGTAATGTGCGAATGTCACAGTGAAATTCTCGTCGCATAAAGCATAGAAATAGCCGTCCGCGCTCTCGGACACATATTCGTTGATATTTGTGGAAATGTACTTCTCAAGGGCGGTCATTGTGTCGGCTTCGGTTCGCACCATCAGCTTATTCAGATAGTTGTCAACATGAAGCCATACAATTCCGTTCTCGCTGAACCTAGCCTCCATGAACAGGTATTTTCCATTAAGAGTATTGGCGCCGTTTTTATACTCAATAAACGCAGTATTTCCTTGGTAGTCAACTATGGAGCGCTCTGTCAGTTCTGCGCGGGTCAGGGTCAGCTGGCTTGCCGTAAAAAACACCTTTGCGTTGGAGTTCGCCGCAAGTATCTTCTCAGTATCTCCGCCGATCATGTTCACCATAATTATCGCAGTCAGCACAGCTATGATTCCGACAACGACCGCAAGCTCGACAAGCGTGAAGCCCTTTTTGTGCTTTAGTCTCTGAAGGTATTGTATCATGTGATATTCCGCCTTTCGTTGATTTCGGGAGCGCCATTATTCAAACGTTCTTCTGATGTTGGATAAACGCTTGAATAATAACACTAATTCCCCGACGGCTTGCGCCGCCGAGGAAAGAAGTGCTTAAATATTGCGATTTCAGCTAACTGCTACCCAGCTATTAGGTTGTTCCCATAGCAAGCGCAGGGGATGTACCCATAATGGTTGAATCTGCAAGAACACCAGCCTTGGAACCGCCAAAGTCAAATTCACCAGAAGTCCAGTTAGTCGCTCCAGGCCAAGAACCAGCGAATGCAGTATCACCTTCAACAACAGCTACGCCGATAACGCCACCGTTCTGAATAGTGAGCTGTACAGAGCCAGCCTTAAAATCTCTGAGTGCGTCAGCCATGAAAGCAGCAAAGTTATAATTTACATCATCGCCATCCCATGCAGCAGCAGTGCCAGCACCGGTAAGGAATGTACCAGCAGAAGCGGTAGGAACCCAGTCAGGATTGCCGTTGCCATCAGTAGCTCCAGATGCACCAACAGTAACACTAACCGTAAATGCAGAACCATCTGCCGGACCCTTAAGAGTCTTCTTAGCAGCATCCATCTTAGTCAGCCAGGTAGTAGCCTGGGTCTTAATCTGAGATGCGGTTGTGTTGGAAGATGTTACTCTGGAATCCTGAACTACACCGATCATGGTAGGAACGAGAATAGCAGCAAGTACGCCGATGATAGCGATTACTACTACGAGCTCTACGAGTGTAAAGCCCTTCTTGGCCTTGAGAGCCTGAAGCTTCTTTATCATTGTAAAGACCTCCTGTAAAGAAAAAAATTATTTATGTATAACCCCAGCGGAGTTATATCCATTTTTATGAGCGCCGGAACTTAATTTAGGTTCGTTCCTTCGCTGTAATCCCATTATAGCCTATCGGCATGAAAATTGCAAGAGTTTTTTCAAAACAATTGCATTGCAAGGGTAAATTCGTTTAAAATATTCTATTTCGAATGCCGCTTTTTGTGCAATTTATGTGAAATCTTTGTGTAAATTCTGCGTATCGTTTACACAATTCACTCATCAGTTGTCATCAGCAACTAATGCAAGTATCGGCGAAGTGCCTATTATTGTGCCGTCCTGCATTCTTCCGGCGCGGTCGCCGCCTCCGTAGCCGAAGGTGCGGTCAGCGAAATCCTGCGCGGCGGGCATAGTACCCGCAGGCGCGGAAGCTCCTTCTATCACCGTAACCCCGACAACATGGGCGTACTCAACGTACATCTCAATATACGCCGTGCCGATACTCTGCGCGGAAACCGCAAGGCTCGAGAGAAGCTCCGTATTCTGCCGGGGATCATTGCCGGGATCCGACACGCCCGGCAGGGTATTCCAGTGATTCACGCCGTCCACCCAGTCTGCGGCGGAGCCTCCGGTCATGCTCCACGTGCCGTTATCGACAGTTATCACGACCTTCTGAACCTCGCCGACATAGGTGTGCATCTGCGTATCCATCTTCGTGAAGAACTCCGCGCTCCTGTCGCGTATGACCTTGGCGGTCTGCTGCGCGGAGGCTATGCGGGAATTCGTCACGGCGTCGAACATGGTTGGCACAAGGAGCCCCGCCAGCACGCCGATTATCGCCACGACCACAACAAGCTCAATAAGGGTGAACCCCTTTTTTGACGCCGCCTTTGCCGTTCTTTTCATATCATCACCATCAAACAACTGAAAGATATCTTCTGTACTCGTTCGGATCCTGGCACTTGGTGAGTGCAACCTCGTTGGTGATCTTGCCCATGTTGACAAGTCTTGCGAGATCCTGGTCGAGGGTGAACATGCCGTTCTTCTTGCCGGTAGCGATAGCCGTCGGTATCTGGAATATCTTGCCCTCGCGGATCATGGAGCGGATAGCGTCGGTAGCCGCGAGTATCTCCAGAGCCGCGCAGCGACCCTTCCCGTCGGCGGTGGGCACGAGGGTCTGCGAGATGATGCCTACAACGGAGTTCGCAAGCTGCGAGCGTATCTGACCCTGGGAGTGCGGGGGATATACGTCGATGATACGGTCGATGGTCTCTGCGGCGCCGGTGGTATGCAGGGTCGAGAATACCAGGTGACCGGTTTCTGCGGCGGTTACGGCTGCATTGATGGTCTCGAAGTCACGCATTTCTCCGACCAGGATAACGTCCGGGTCCTCACGGAGAGCCGCTCTCAGGGAGCCTGCGAAGCTGTCTACGTCCTGCCCGATCTCACGCTGGTTTACCATGGACTGCTTGTGGGTGTGCAGATACTCGATAGGGTCCTCGACTGTGATGATGTGGCAGTTCTTGGAACGGTTGATGTGGTCTATCATCGCCGCAAGCGTGGTAGACTTACCGGAACCTGTAGGGCCGGTTACCAGCACCAGACCGCGCGGCGCCATGGCGAACTCGCCGAGGGTAGCCGGCAGGGAAAGGTCGGCAAGGGTAGGGATATCGTTTCGCAGAAGTCGGATAGCCACGGCGTGGTAGCCTCTCTGGCGGTATACGTTGACTCTGTGACGGAATCCCGCGGTGGACACATACGAGAAGTCGGTGTCCAGACCCTTGGATATCTGGGATTTATGCTTGATAGAGGTTATCTGGTTGATGATGTTTACGATGATAGGCTCGGTGCAGTCAGGATATCCGGAGAGCTTTCTGATGGAGCCGTGCAGACGTACCACCGGCGGCAGACCTGCTGTGAAGTGCAAGTCCGAGCAGCCGAGGTTGCGCGCCTCGTCCAGAATTCTGTTGATATCCATTATATTGGTGTTCATACCTTCCACGTTGATTACGCTCCTTTGTAATTAGTATTCCGGCTGGGTCTGGAATATTCCCTGCGGAGCTGTCTGCTCCCTCACGCGCGGCTTTCCGCTGTCCGCATGCCGTGTGGGAGGTCTTTTCCGCCGGGGTATATCCGCGCCCAAATCAAACGGTATAAGTTGCCTTTACCAGTTCGTCCATTGTCGTTCTTCCGGCAAGAACCATCTGCGTTACGTTGTCGCGCAGCAGCAGCGTGCCGTTTTCTGTAGCCTTTGCGCCTATCTCCTCGGCGGTAGCGCCCTTCGAGATAAGCTCCTTTATATCGTTTGACGTAACGATTATCTCATGGATAGCGGTACGTCCGGAATAACCTGTTCCTCTGCACTTCTTGCAGCCGCCCTTATGAGCCTGGCATATCTGCACCGGCTTATCCCTGCTTACAAGGCGGAGGTCTGCGGGGTCAGAGAGCGTGATAGTTTCCTTGCACTCATTGCACAGGAGCTTTACGAGTCGCTGTGCGATGATACCAACCAGCGAGGAAGCTACCATGTACGGCGCAACGCCCATGTCCACAAGGCGGACGATAGTGGAAGCCGCGTCGTTGGTATGAAGCGTTGAAAGCACGAAGTGACCGGTGATAGCGGCTCTGATCGCGATATCTGCGGTCTCGCCGTCACGTATCTCACCGACCATTATGATGTCGGGGTCCTGACGGAGGATAGATCTCAGCGCAGCCGCGAAGGTCATACCTGCCTTGGCGTTTATCTGGCACTGGTTTACACCGTCGATCTTTTTCTCGACAGGGTCCTCAACTGTTACAATGTTTACGTTAGGCTTGGAAAGCTCGCCGAGGGTAGCGTACAGTGTAGTAGATTTACCGGAACCTGTAGGGCCTGTAACCAGCATAACTCCGTTCGGGCAGCGGATTATCTGCTTGAACATCTCGTAGTTATAATCCGTCATACCGAGGTCGGTTATCTTTCTGGTCTTTTCATCTGCGGTGGAGAGCAGTCGGATAACGCACTTCTCGCCGTAAACGCAGGGGATAGTAGATACACGGACGTCCAGGTTGATACCGTCGATCTTCATACCGAATCGGCCGTCCAGCGGGATACGCTTCTCAGCGATGTTCATACCGCCGAGGATCTTGATACGCGTGATAAGGGAGTTATGCAGCGCGATGGAAACCTTCATAGCCTCCTGCTCGACAAGCTCGCCGTCTATTCTGAAACGGATACGCGTGCGGGTCTTGAAAGGCTCGATGTGAATATCCGACGCGTTTATTCTGAACGCGGTCTCTACCATCGTGTTTACCAGCCGAACGATAGGCGCGTTGTCGATACGCTCGCCGGACTGTGTATCCACCTGGTTCTGCTGGGCTGCGGCCGCCGCCTCGTCGTCCAGCTCGTTCATAACCTTGTTAACGGTCTGCTGCGAGTAGAACCTGCCGATAGCCTCCTCGATCTGGGTCTTGGTGGATATCTGCGGGATTATCTCCATGCCGGTCTGAACCTTCAGCTCCTCGAATATGTAGAAGTTGATAGGGTCGTTGGAAGCCACCATAAGGCGGTTGTTGTGCATATCGAACGCTATGACCGTCTTTTCCCGGGCTGTAGCCTCCGGGATTTTCATTACCGCGTCCTTGTTTATCTGCACTGACGCAAGGTCGACGAACGGCACCTTCAGTCTGATAGACAGCGCCTGCGCAAGCTGAGTTTCAGACACCAGCCCCATCTCAAGCATAACGTCGCCGAGCATTTTGCCGCCGCTCTGCTTCTGCTTGTCGAGAGCCTCCTGAAGCTGCTTTTCATTGATGAATCCGTTCTCCACCAGTATCTGACCGATGGGAAGGTTTCTGATAGGTCCAGCCATTATGAATGATCTTCCTTTCTGGTATTAGCGGGAGCCCCGCCATAAAACCGCCCCTGCGGATATTTCTTTATAGGGTATTGCTGAATTAAGCTAAGTTCTGCCTGCCGTTATTTTTCAAAACTCCTTGCAAAAACCATTTGTTTATGGTACAATGAAATCAGTTTTCAGAAAGGAGTCATGATAATGACAACAGCTATTTACATCGTGACCTGTGTTTTCGTATTCGTGTTTGGCTCTGTTATCGGAAGCTTCCTCAACGTGGTAATATACCGCACGCCGCTGAAGCAGTCGATAATCACCGAGCCGTCGCACTGCTTTTCCTGCGGAAACCGCCTGAAATGGTACGATATGTTCCCGATCTTCAGTTGGATCATTCTGCGCGGAAAGTGCCGGTTCTGCGGTTCAAAGATCTCTCCACGCTACATGATCATGGAAGCGGTCTGTGCGGTCTCCTACCTCGGAGCCTACCTGGTATACGGCTTCTCATGGGAATTCGCCGTAGCATGCGTCCTGTTCGCCGTACTTATAGTACTCAGCGGCATAGACATCGACCACTTCGAAATACCCTACTGGTGCAGCATAACCGTCGGCGTGCTCGGCATCGCATCGTTCTTCATTCCGTGGGGACCTGAAATGCTCGCCCCCTGGTATGAGCGCCTTATTTCCCTCGGCGTTGTAGCTGTGATGTTCTTCATTCTGGTACTCGTCGGCGGAATGGGCGGAGGAGACCTCCAGCTCATGCTCGGTGCCTCGCTGCTCCTCGGCTACCGCGTGTTCCCGGCGCTGTTCGCAGGGATCGTGCTCGGCGCGATCTACGGTATCGTCAAGAAGTTCCGTGATAAAAAGGCGGAGCAGGAAGTAACCGAACAGATCCGCCAGATCGTGACCGACTGGTATCAGCAGCAGCTCGACAGCGACGTAGGATACGTCAAGGAAGGTTGCAGCGACGTTATCGTCGGCAGCATCTCAGGCGGAACCACCGACATTGAGTGGGAGTTCCTGGACGAAGACGCATGGAAGGGTCTGCCGGATAAATCTGCGCTCAGCCGCGCAGTACGCGAGCAGATAACCACCGAAAGGGAAGGCACGTTCCGCATTCGTATCAAGGAGGATCTTATCGAAAAGGTGAAGTACTCCCGCCGAATGGTATTCGGACCGTTCCTGGCAATAGGAATCGCATACGCATTCCTGTTCGGAAGCCAGGTCATCAACTGGTACGTCAGCCTGATGTTCCCGGGCTGATAATGTAACCATAATATATTCCGCACCGCACATTTAAGGCGGTGCGGAATTTTTTATTATGGCGTTGTGGGTGTAACGGCGAGGGTACGCTTGATATAATAGATGTAGATATCGCGCGGATCTCCGTCTGCCATTGCGTCAAAGGATACCGGGGTCGCCGGGGAAACTGTGATATTGTAATCCTCAGCCTTTCCTCCATGCTTGAGCATTCCCTTGATGTTTCTCATCTCCGAGATGCCCTCTCCGTAATAGATCATGGTCTGACGTGCGGAGTCCCTGTAAGCATTGATCGTAAACTTGAGTGCGTCATTTCTTAACAGAGGCGCGCTATCGATCTTGCCGTAGTCGCCGTTTTCAGGCTGGACTATCTCGAACGTCATGTACAGATCGTTGTAGAAGCAGTCGCTGAACACCTTCCTGGGTTTCTTGGAAGCGTCCACGCCTGGTTTATCCTCGTAAATCTTGCCGTTGGACGTGCTGTCAACCTTTTCCTCATACAGATAATACATGCTGGTTGCAGCGTCGTACTTCAGACTGAGGCACTTTAGCTGATACGCCTGGTTAGAGCTGTTGGCAGAATTGCAGTAATCGTTCATCGACTTGATTCTGTCGAGATTTGCCGAGTTACTCATCAGCGTAGCATAGTCCGTGTTGGAAAACACAGCGACCTGGGTCGCATAGCGAATACTGTGAACAATATAATCGTTGATGCAGGCCGCAACACTCTGTGCCGACTGATCCTTCTGGTTATCATTGAAGTTCCTTACTATGGGCGCAATGAACATCATCATGCCGCCCATGAGAATAGCCAGCAAAGCCACAGATACAACGACCTCAACGAGGGTGAATCCACCCTTATTCTGCTTCTTGAGAAGCCTGATGATAGATCTCATATCTGCCCTCCTTACGATTCTGTTGTTGCTTCATTCGTAGGAGCTTCCGGAGTTTTCGGTGTAGATTTCTTGGGGAATGCACCGAAGATGTTTACATGCTTGATAGTGCCGGGGTCGTCATGCGGACCCTCTTTTCCCTCCTCGACTTTTTCGATATAAGGGGTGAAGTGGTAAACGTCGCCGCTCTTATTGGAGGTCTGATCGGTGCCGCTGGTTCCGAATATCTTATTCAGGTCGCTGATGTCGATCTCAGAATCCAGAGTAACCCAGAGCTTCTTGTAAGCCGTGTCAGTATCGCTGAATATCGAGGTATCCTTTGACATTCTGCTTCCTATGCAAAGCACGTTGGAAGTAGGAGTAGCCAGGTTGAAGTTGTAGTTATAGCCTTCATCCTTATTAATAGGCTTCTTGTCTATATGATGGATGTAACCATAATCAACTATTTTAGCGGGGAACAGCATCTTGAACTGAGCATGGAACTCATACTGCGCGCCTGCCAGTGTCGAGGAAACCGGAAGCACGTCAAATTCATATCTGTGTCCGCCGTCCACTGCTCCAAGATCCTTGACCTTGATGTAGATGTCCTCGATACCGCTTGTGCCGTAAATGCGGGAGTCAAGTCGCTCCATAACGCTGCCGACTCCCGAGTCGCCGTCCTTGCCCTTGTTGTTGTACATCGCGTTATAATCAACGTCTCCGATGTAATAGTCAAGCTCTACATAATGATCGTCGGTATCCTTGTTAGGATTGCCTATTGAATAGTCGATGTCGACCTGTCCGCCGCCGTCAAAGTTGAGCTGTATCGTTCCATCCTTGGAGGAATAGGTCATATCCTGGGTGTTGAGATAGTATTTTTCCTTTTGGTTTGCTATCTCGTCCTCAAGGACAATATTTTCCTGCTTTGTTCTCACGGTCGTATTCAGAATCATTGCGATCATCGCCGCCATTATCGAGAAGATAACAAACGCAACAAGTACCTCAACGATGGTGAAGCCCCGACGGGATAAGAATTTTTTTAACATATTGTCACTCCCCTTCAAGGATCAATAACCATGAACACGCCATGTTCTGCTTCCGCTGGGCTGAAGCGCTTCCATATCCTCTCCGCTTATCTGAGTTATTGTACGCTCCGGCTGTGCGAAGATATATTCATACGCACCGCTGAGCGCGATATCAGATACTATCAGACCGCCGACATTCTTAAGACCGCCGCCGGAACCGATGGATACATAGGTCATATACGGAGCATAAACATATCCGCAGTATACATTCTCCATAATGCTCGAATTATCGGACTTCTTGCAACCGAACTGGATATCAGCATTTTCAAGCACGGAGATAACGAATATGTTCACGTTCGGATAATAGCTGCCTAAAGAATAGCCGCTGCTGCCGTTACGGAACTCACCGAAATAGTTGGAATAATAGTCAACAATATTGCTCTTTACGCTTGCATGGGAAACATAATAAGCGTCGATCTTATCCTTGAGGATTCTTCCCACGCAAAGAGTATCTTTCTTGCCTTCCTCTACGGTCTTTACATTGTGTTCTTCATAAGAACCGCCGTGGGAATCGCATACATAGTAGGAGTCCTTACCGGAGCCGACCTTTCTGTAGCTGCATGTTCCGTCATCTTCCTGGAGGATGAAGCTGCTATTGTGGATCTGGCTTTGCAGACCAGGGCTGAGAGAGGTGTTTCTGCTGAAATACGGAGCGCCCTTAGCGGTTTCCTTTATGCTTCCGCCGGCGATCATAAACCATGCAATGTGACCGAAGAACTCCTGGTCGGACGCCTGATAGGTAACGCCGTCAGGAACATCGATTACAAGAGTACCCTGTCCGACTGTGAGAATCGTGATGGTCTTACCGCCGGAAGGCGAAGCCTCGGGATACCACATAAACGTGTCGTCAACTCCGACGTCGTCGCAGTTGGGCATTACAGAAAGGGTGCGGACTCCCTGGGGGTCGTCGCCAGTGTCGATAACTATAGTAAGGTTTACGCTGTCACCGGAGCCGCCATATATATCTTTAACATTGCCTATCGTGCAGTCGTGGTCGATATAGTGGATGTACTTCGCGCTTGCGCCCTGATTGGTATCATCGGTGTTGAAGTAGATGTTTTCTATAGGTAAGCCGGCAGTCTCTGCCTGCCACTTCGGGAACACGGAACCGCCGATTCTGGAGTTCATAATGTTTTCCGCATCTGTCATTACATTGTCCGGGCATGTACCCTTATTATTCAGGGTACCTTTGATATCGTCTCCGGATCTCTGCTTCATAGTACCGTTCACATAAACGCTGCTGAAGCTGTGAGATTTGTCGCTTTCAGCGATTATATCGCCCTTTACATAGAGGTTTCCGTTGAAGAATGCATATACATTCTTTCCGAGATAAAGGTTGCCCATAACGTAAACGTCAACGTTTGCCGGGAATGTCTTACCGGCATTGTTGCCTTCAAGCGTCATATCGCCGCCTACTATGATCTTTCCGTTCTCGGAGGATGTACCAAGATTAAAGTCTGATATCGTACAGCCCTGACCGAAGGTGACGTTGTTGCCGAATATCCAGGTCATAGGCTTTGAAACGGGCTTTATAGTGGTCTTGTCGTTGAACAGTGCTGCGCCAGCACATACGATATCCATGTTGATATTTACGTCGCCGTCGCCGGAAGCGTACTTATCCTTTGAGAATATGGTGTACTCGTTATCGCAGTAAAGAGTGGAGTCCGTGGTAACAGACGAGATCCACACATCGTTAGGAAGGTATCCCGTGCTGGTAAAGAATCGGTCGATAGGCTCCATCTGCGTGGGTTCGCCATTCTTAGAACGAACCAGCGAATGCGTGGTCTCAGCAATACCGTTCTTCTGAACCGTTACTGCGATGTCGTAAACATTCCAGTCCACGCCGGATATTGTCTCATTGTTCAGACGCTTGATATCAACCGTGTATGCGCCAATGGCAGAGTCTTCCTTCGTTCCGCCGAAAGCGGCAAAGTCGTTGCCGTTTGTGGTTATAGTCTGACCCGCTTTCATTGTGCCGATCTTCTTCATTATCGTAGTGCTTGCATTTTTGCTGTCAGATATATATGCAGTAAAAATATCAGCCACTGACGTAGAAGTAACATACGCCTGCTCCTGATCAAACGTTGCATACTGCACCTGTCTGGACGATAGCACAGACATGTACATCGCAGTCACAAGAACGGTAAGCGCAGCCATGGTGCTTACTACCATGAACAATGCGCTTCCGCACGGTGACAGATACTTTCTCAATGCGTGTTTCATTTTTGATTACCTCCAATGCATCTCACGCAGTGCCTTCCTGCGCCGCCGGTATTCCCATGCTGAGCGGCGCAGGAGAACGATTCATTATAGTCCCTTGCTCCAAAAAGTGTTACTTCCTAAGGACGATTACTGATTGTTCTGTGAAGAGAGCTGATCGGTAGGATCCTGCATGCGCTCAATGCTGTACATGGTCAGAGTAACGTCGACCTGGCATACGTTCTCCTCAAACGTGGTGGTCTTGTCTTCGTTCTTGTTATTGGTGTTCGCGGTCTCCCCGTCGCCGTCGTCAGCAGCGTTGTTATTGTTGGCGTTCTGATCCTGCTTGCCTACTGTCTTGCCGGTGTCCTTTTCAAGGCGGCTCTTACCGTCCTTCTCTGCCTTTGCAGTCAGGTCGTCAACATAGTCTGCGTACTTCTTCTCAACGTCGGTGTCGGTAATGGACAGACCATTTGAAAGGCGGATCGCCTTTCTCATCATGCCGCCGTCCTCCTGCTTGTAGTAATCATTGATGATATCAATGAACTTCAGCATATCATCGGAATTGAGAGTGGTAACTGTGAAGCTTACGTCAATGGAGCCCACAGCCTGTGTGCTTGCAAGCGCAGCCTGCATGATCGCCTCTCTGTTCAGAGCCTCGAGTTCCTCTGCGGAAGGCTCCTGACCCTGTGTAGCATATGTCTTGAGGTCATACTCTACAACCGGCTCGGTAGAGAAGCTTACGCCCAGAGTTGAAACGGTAGGCGCGCCGATGGACATGGAATCAACAGCGATGTTCACGCCGTTGTCCTTGCAGTACTGAATGAACTCTCTGATCTCATTGTCTGCCTCGTAAGGCTTCATTTCTTCAAAGAACATATCCGCGATATTGCGGCCGTCGTTGTATGCGTTGATTACGTCCTCGCCGAGCTTTTCCTTTGTTGCGGCGCGGTCGATGTCAGTCTGAAGCTCTGCCTGCTTATTGAGGAGCGAAGCGGACGATGTACCGATCGCCTCAAACTTAGGAACGATGAAAAGGAATATGCCAAGTCCGAGTAAAATAACTACAGCGATCACTAAAACCGCAATTCTTTCCTGCTTACTGAGTTTCATTATTCAGTTACCTCCACATTTTCTTCAGGCTGAGGATTAAGGTCGATAGAAGTTGCATGATCCTCATCGGAGCCGGGTCTGACATTCATGTTCACAGTGAACGTGAATACAGTATCATACTTGGACTCACCGGTAGAAAGGTCAAGGTATGTATTCTCGATGGAAGAATTGGACTTTGAGAAGCCGGAATAGTTGACATTCTGGAAATACGGATCGCCGTACTTGGTCTTTACTTCATTGGTGAGCTTGTCAACGTACTGTGAAGGGATCGGCGTGGGATCGCCGTTGCTGCGTCCCATGAACGTTACGGTAACGCTGTAGTCGCTGATGTTGATGTTGAGGATATCAAGCTCAACGTCGTTGTTCACGATAGACTCGATAGGCTCGGAAACCTTATTGATGATGTAGGTCTGCACCTTCGGCATGTAGTTGAATAGCTGGGAAGTTGAGCCTACATTGTCGTTATAGCTCTGGAAGCCTGCGAGCATGTTCTCACGGTTGGTAACTATGGAAAGATCGTTTTGCAGGGTAGGATTATCTATCTGAGTCTGAATCTCGGAGATCTGTCCCTGAATTGAGCTGTCAATAGCGCTCAGGCCGATAACGATAGCGCCGACCAGGGCAACCGTGCCAACACACGCTCCGGCAAGAGCCATCAGGTAGCCGTTCATGCCCTTGGATTCCTTCGCGGAGGTAGCTTCCAGCAGGTTTATGTGCTCGAGATCCTTGTTTCTGCGGTAGATAGCGCCGATCGCGTTAGCATACTTTGTGAAGTCGATCTCAGCCATGGAGATGACTGTGGAAGGCGCCGCCAGAACGTGAACCGGAACGTTGAACGAGGAGATAGCGTTGGAAAGCTCGATGAAGTTTCCGGTATCGCCGTAGAACATGATCTCCTTCAGGGGCTTTGCGCCCTTGCGGCTCTTGATGAACTGGATCATTCTGAACAGGTTATCAGAAAGCGCGCGGATAACGTAGTCAGGCGCGTTGTCGTAATCTGAAGGATCGATGTTGAAGTAACGGGAGAATACGATCTGGTTATCCTCGTAAAGGTTCATGTTAAGGAATCCCTTATCTATCTGGATAAGCAGCATAGGCATTCTGTCCGCCATCTTAGGAGTGTTGATGATAAGACGCGTTACGGAGTTGTTCGCGATGTTTACGCCCTTGAGAGACAGACCTATGTGTGAGAACAGTCTTACATAGCCGTCAACCAGGCGCTGCGGGCAGGCAGTCGCAATGATCTTGATGAGCTTGTTCTTCTCTTCGTCCTCGGTCTCGCCGGCGATGGTGAAGGAGATGTTGAACTCCTTGGAAACGCCCATGTTCGCCTGTATCATCGCCTCGATAGCAGCGGTGTTCTTAAGGCTCTTGGGCTTGGGGAGCAGCATTTCCTTGTAAACGATGGAGCTGGAAGTAATGGACACGATAGCGTCCTTCTCCGTGATGCCCTTTGTCTTGATGATATCGTTAAGCTCGGCTGCTACCATCGGGACATCGGTGATGTAACCGTTGGAGACCATACCGAGGGTCAGCTCACGCATATCAGCGTCCTGAACTCTGATCTTGTTACCGCTGTGTACGCCTCTGACCAGCTTTATTTGTCTGTCAGTAATATCAATTGAAAGCATATTTTCACCTCAAAATAATCTGTAGTTGTTGATTATGACGCACTGGTCATACCGCCGTAGAGCATCGGGAATATAGCCGCCAGAACCAGACCGATAGCCACGCCCATGATAATGATCATGACAGGCTCGAGCATTCCGACCAGCTTGGTGACTGCGGTGTCGCCCTCTTCCTCGTAGTAGTCAGCCGCTTTTGAAAGGATGGTATCCAGCGTACCGGACTCCTCGCCGACGTAGATTATCGAGGTGAACATGCCCTCGAATATCTCAGTCTTTTCGACCGCCTTCGACATGCTTTCACCGAGCTTGATGTTGTCGACAACTTCCTCGAAGCGTTTTGTTACATAGGTATTACCAAGTACGGATACGGACTTCTCAATGCAGTCTACCATTTGCAGACCCGCTGCGTAAAGGTTGGACATGTTGCGCGCGAAACGTCCGGTATAGATAGTGGAAATAAGCTTTCCGACCTTAGGTATCCTGAGGACAAGTTCGTCCATTCTGAGCTTTATTGCGGGAGTTCTTCTGCATATCCAGAACAGAACCACGATAGCCGCGATGACGATAAGATAAACGTACCAGTAGTTGATAAGCGAATCAGAGAACGCGATCATGCCCTTTGAAAGCGGAGTCATATCCTCCGGATCCATCATGCTGGTGAAGGTCGGCAGGATCATCGTGAACATCAGTACGATGACCGCCAGAGCCAGGACAAGCAGAATGATAGGATAAACCATCGCGCTCTTGATCTTGTTGTTCGTCTTGTTTGCGTTCGCGAAGTGGTCAGATACTCTTACGAGGATCTGGTCGAGCGTACCGGAGGATTCGCCGGCTGCGACCATGCTCACGAACAGATCCGGGAAAACGCCCGGCTTGGATTCCAGAACTTCCGAGAAGGATTTACCTTTCTGTACCTCCTCATAGATATCCAGAAGCACTCGCTTCGCCTTCTTGTTTGTCTGCTGCTCCTGAAGTATGTAGAGCGCCCTGACAAGCGAAAGACCTGCGGAAGTCATCGACGCCAGCTGACGGCTGATGAACGATACTTCCTTGGTTTTGAACTTGTACTTCACGTCCACTGCGTCGTTTGCGCCGAGATCGCGGTAGCGCGTGATATACAGATTCCGTTCCTTCAGCTTTTGCTGAAGATCCTGATAATCCTCCGCCATCTCCTGTCCACGGATAATTTTTCCGTTGATGTCGGTGGCCTGATATGAGAATTTTTTCACCGGATTACCTCCATTCCCCCTGCGGCTTTACTGTGTGCCGCATATGATCATGGAAACAGGGCATACTCCACCCCATACTCCACTATAGTATATTAGATTATACCATATTTTTGCGCTATTTTCAAGCATTCACAGGCCGTTTTGGGCTGATTTCGCGCCAAAAACGAGGATTCCCAATGTAGAAAATGAATTCCGCATTATGTGCATTTTGACCAATTCTAATTCACTTCGTACCATTATTTCACCAAATTCACAACACTATGTGAAATCCAAGTGAAAAAATACCGCCTGTCAACAGTCATGGGCTGTCAGCCGCGGGAGCAGCGACGTAGTCATTTATATAGTATGCAGCTATGTCCCGGATATTGAGGTTGAAATTTCCATGAAATTATGCTATAATCAGAATGTCCATAATATCCGCGCAGGCGGCTGAAAAAGGAGACACCTATGATCGACAAGGATTTACTGAAAAAGGATTTTGACGAATACCTCGCTGAGCTGACAGACGGCGAAAAGCCCACCGCGCCGCAGCTCCATGACGCGCTCGCACGCTCCATAATGAAGCAGGCGGCTCCGGTGATGGCGAAGTCAGCCCCGAAGGGACGCTCCGCAAGCTACTTCTCCGCTGAGTTCCTCGTTGGACGCGCGGTCTACAACAACCTGATGTGCCTAGGGCTTCTCGACGACGCAGAGGCGCTGCTGAACTCCGCCGGAGCGTCCCTGTGCAGCCTCGAGGAGATCGAGGACGCAGCGCTCGGCAACGGCGGTCTCGGAAGGCTCGCAGCGTGCTTCCTGGACAGCGCGGCTTCCATGAAGCTCCCGCTGACCGGCTACGGAATACGCTACAAGTACGGACTGTTCAAGCAGTCCATCGTCGACGGCTTCCAGAAGGAGGACGCGGACGACTGGACAAAGTTCGGCGACCCGTGGAGCAAACGAATTGAGAAAGACGCCGTAAAGGTGCACTTCTCCACCGGAGACGTCATGGCAGTCCCCTACGACATGCCGATATTCGGCTACAAGAACGGCTTTGCTGGCACACTGCGCCTGTGGCAGGCTGAGCCGGTCAAAGAGTTCGACTTCGACGCTTTCAACCGCCAGGATTATATGGAAGCATGCCGCGCCCAGATAGAAGCAGAGAACATCTCCCGCACCCTCTACCCGAACGACGACGCACGTCCCGGCAAGCTGCTGCGACTGAAACAGCAGTACTTCTTCTGCGCCGCCTCCCTCCACGACCTGCTCAAGAAGCACCTCAAGGCAGGCAGAAAAATTGAGGATTTCGCGGAGTACAACTCGATTCAGCTCAACGACACTCACCCGACTATCTCCATACCGGAGCTTATCCGCCTGCTTATGACAGAATACGGCGTAAGCTTCGAGAAATCCCTTGAGATCGCGCAGAAGACCTTCAACTACACCAACCACACCATCATGCCGGAGGCTCTTGAAAAGTGGGGCACAGACCTCATGGAGGAACTGCTGCCGCAGGTTTATTCCGTGATACTCCGGATAAACGAGGCGTTCATCGCGGATATGTACCGCCGTAATATGCCCCGCGAACAGATCGACCAGATGAAGATGGTTTCCGGCGGAGTTGTACACATGGCTAAAATGGCCATCTACTGCTCAAGCTGCACCAACGGAGTTGCGCGTATCCACACCGAGATACTCAAGCACAATGCGCTTCCCGAGTGGTATGAGCTGTATCCGGAACGCTTCCAGAACAAGACGAACGGTATCACGCCGCGCCGCTGGATAGCGCTCTGCAACCCGGAGCTTTCCGCGCAGATCACCGACCTTCTCGGCGACGAAGGCTGGATAACCGACCTCTCCCGCCTGAAAGAACTTGAGAAATACGCCGGCGACCCCGCTCAGCTTGACCGGTTCAGCCGCATAAAGTCCGCGAAGAAAGCCACACTCGCCGAGTACATCGCAGAGCACGATCGCACAGCTGTCGACGCCGACAGCATTTTCGATATCCAGATAAAGCGCCTGCACGAATACAAGCGCCAGCTTCTGAACGCGTTCTCTATAATGTACATCTACTTCGGGATAAAGGACGGCAGCATCAAGGATTTCTACCCGACGACATTCATCTTCGGCGCGAAGTCCGCACCCGGATACGCCCGCGCCAAGGCCATCATCAAGTACATCAATGAAATTGCCGCGCTCGTAAATTCCGACCCGGCCGTGAAGGGTCTTATCAACGTTGTATTCGTTCAGAATTACAACGTTTCCTACGCTGAAAAGCTGGTTACAGCCGCAGATATTTCCGAACAGATTTCCACCGCGGGCACCGAGGCGTCCGGCACCGGAAACATGAAGTTCATGCTCAACGGCACCGTAACGCTCGGAACCTACGACGGCGCAAACGTTGAAATAGCCGAGGAAGCCGGAATAGAAAACAACTACATCTTCGGCGCAAGGGTAGAGGAGCTTGAAAAGATCATGCCTTCCTACGACCCGCGCAAAATTTACGCTTCCGACCCGCAGATTGCCCGGGTCCTGGACACCCTCATAGACGGCACGTTCTCCGACGGCGGAAGCGGAGCCTTTCGTGAGCTGTACTATGCGCTTCTGGACGGCGCAAGCTGGCATGTTCCGGATCACTACTACCTGCTCGGCGACCTGCACAGCTACGTTGAAGCGAAGCTGAAGGCAAACGCCGATTACCGCGACGACCGCGCGGGATTCCTCCGCAAGTGCTGGATAAACATGTCCAATGCAGGGAAGTTCAGCTCCGACCGCACTATCGCCGACTACGCCAAGGAGATCTGGAGGATAGCTCCCGATAAGTAAGGCGTTTTCCCGAAAAATTCAGAAAAAGTTCCCCTATGGCACTTGACAAGGGGGAACTTTTCTGATATAATAGTGTAGTTAAGACTGAAAAGTCTTACCCCTTTCTCGTGCAATTCCGCACGGGATATATATCCATAAGGAGGTGCTATATAAATGGCAAAGTTATCTGAGAAGTATGAGGCTATCATCGTTTTCTCCCTGAAGAAGACTGAGGACGAGATCAAGGCGCTCACCGCAAAGTTCGCTGACCTCATCAAGGCAAACGGTACCCTTACCAACATCGACGAGTGGGGCAAGAGAAAGCTCGCTTACGAGATCAACTACGAGGGCGAAGGCTACTATGTACTCTACAACTTCGAGTCCAAGCCTGACTTCCCCATGGAGCTTGAGCGTGTCATCAACATCACTGACGGCGTTCTCCGTTCCATCGTTGTACTCGCACAGGGTCAGCAGCAGTAATTTCCGCAGGTAAAGCCGCGATTATTTTCAGGAGGTGTCGTTGTGTACAATAAGGTAATTCTTATGGGCAGAATAACCCATGACTTAGAGTTGAAGACCACTCCCTCAGGTGCAAATGTCTGCTCGTTCAGCATTGCTGTAGACAGAAGGTTTCAGCAGAAAGGCGAAGAAAAGAAATCTGATTTCTTTAATATCGTCGCATGGCGTCAGCAGGCTGATTTCGTTACCCGTTATTTCGGAAAAGGCAGAATGATACTCGTCGAAGGCGAGCTTCAGACTCGTTCCTATACCGATAAGAATGGAATGAACGTCAGAGTCACAGAAGTAATCGCAGACAGGCTTTGCTTCACCGGCGAAAAGGCTCAGAACGGCTCCTACGGCGATTATGCCGCTTCCGTTCCGAACGCTGCACCCGCAGCGCCGGCAAGCGCTCCGCAGCAGTCCGCGCCCGCACAGGCGCCAGCGGCTGATTTCAGCGGTGCCTCCGGCGATCCCTATCCGTTCTAAAAATCCGTTTACTTGAACAATAAAGGAGGTTCAGTATCATGGCTGAAAAGTTTGATAGACCGGCTCACGCAGTTAAGCGCCCCAGAAAAAAGGTTTGCCAGTTCTGCGTTGATCGTTCTGAATTCATTGATTACAAGGACGTTGCTAAGCTCAGAAAGTACATGACCGAGCGTGCTAAGATCCTTCCCAGACGCGTAACAGGCTGCTGCGCTTATCACCAGAGAGAGCTCACAACAGCTATCAAGAGAGCTAGACAGATCGCTCTCATTCCCTACACCGCTGAGTAATTTCGCGGTTAAGCCGGTATCCGGCTGACAAGATTTTAACTTTTTTCAGTAACACAATTTTCCCCCCGGAGCTTTCCGAGGGGACTTTTGTTTAATTCGGAATTCTGAATGCGGAATTCGGAATTATGGTGCGCGCTGCGCGCGGGATTTTGATTTGCTGAAAGCGGATAGGGCGCTAAATTATAGTTTCCAAATCAGACCTTCAGGCAAACAAAAGCGGAGCTTTTCAGCTCCGCTTTGTATTATGCATAAGTGCTGAACATCGCGCCGATGTTGTAGGTATAGCTCGGTGTGACAGTGTTCGAATATGAGAACAGCCCGCCGGAGCTTCCCTGCAAACGCTTGATCTGCTCCGCTTTCTGAGTTACCTTAGAAGCAAATCCGCCGCGTCCGAACGTAGACTTGAACTCGTAAGCCTTGATGTCGGTCAGCTTATCCTTGTCGAAACTAAGCTTGTTGTCGCTGCCTACCGTGACGCCCGCGCGCTTGAGCGCACTGCTGTACACCTTAGCAGTGTTCACCATGATAACACCCTTCTGGAGCACCGACTGATTCTCGGACTCGCTGAGCGCGCCTATCATGTCGTTGTAGTCGTCAACAAAGCTCTGGATCTTCTTGGAAGCTGCCTCGGTATCGACCTTGTCGTCAAAACCTAAACCGTTGGCGTAGTCCGCGAGTGCGTCAGCCGAAGCCGCCGCGCTGTTCGCCGCAGACTTTACGGTAACGGTCTTGTCAGCCTTTTCCGTATCCTCGCTGTCGGGGAATATGGAATTGTACAGCTTCTTATACTGTGCCTTAAAGTAGTCGTTCTTGCCTTTCAGGATATTTTCCATCGCGTCGCTGGACGACACCGTGGACTTTCCTGATGAGAAAGTGCTCTTTGAAAACAGACTGCCTGTGCTTACGCCTGTTTTCGCGGAAGCCTGTGCCATCTTAAGCTGAATCATTGCCATACTGCCTACTGTTGCCATAAAAACACCCCCTAAAGAATTTGATTATTAAAGTAGTAACCTTATCAGGAAACTTTTCTCACGATCGCGATAGGCGTCTGCTGAGAGCACTGGTCAAGGGGATTATCCTTGAACGCCTGTATCGGGAACTCATCGGGCATGTCCTTGCGGGGTTTGCCGAGTACGTTCGCGCCGATATCGTTCGCGTCGATGATAACAACGTCCACCCCGAGGTACTTTGTGAGCCTTTCGGCAACCTCGTCGGGCTTATCCGGAGCCATCTTCGCATAGTGGTTGTAAGGCGGCAGCGTATATTCGCACGGACCGTCGATAGCGCGCGCCTTCATTCCGCAGATGTTGTAGAATACGCCGTGCTTGCCGAACAGCTTGCCGATAGCAGCGCAGAACGCCGCCCACAGCACCTTGACTCTGCCGACCTCGCGGATACACAGCTCCATCGTCTCGGGCATTCCAAGACCAATGCCGTAGTTCGTCTTAACAACGAAGTGCGACAGGATCTTTGCCAGCCTGGAGACCTTGATCTCCTCAATCGGGAACGCACGTCCCTGGGAGATCGCAACGATCTTCTCCGACATGATTATTGTATCGCCGGGCTGGATATACTCCCTGACATACTTGTCGAGGACGTCCTCCAGCACGTCATCCTTTGTGATAACGTGGGTTTTTACGGGATATCTTGCATACCTGCCGTAATCCGTATCTATCTCAAGATTCTTGCCCTCGTTGGGCTGAAAAGGCATTTCCATTTCGTTTTCCCCTATTTCCCTGGATATTACAGGCAGTTATCAGCCTACTCCGTATACCTTTCTGTATTCTTTCATCTTCTCAACGTACTCCTTGCCCGGGATAACGTCGTTCTCCAGAGCGTCGATGATATCGTTGATGGTGACGATGGAGTAAACCTTAACGCCGAACTCGTCGTAAACTTCCTGCACAGCGGACTTGTCAGAGGTAAGACCCTTCTCCATGCGGTCAACGGTGATGATCATACCCTCAATATCGATCTTTGCGGCGCTCTGGAGCTTCGGCAGAACCTCGCGCAGAGCCTTGCCGGAGGTCATAACGTCCTCGATGATAACGACCTTCTCGCCGTCCTCAAGGGTCTTGCCTACGAACATTCCGCCCTCGCCGTGATCCTTGACTTCCTTGCGGTCAAAGCAGTAGTTCACATCAACGCCGTGCTTGTTGTAGAGCGCTGTGCACGCGGAAACGGAAAGCGGGATTCCCTTGTAAGCCGGACCGAAAAGGGTCTGCGGCTTCAGACCGTTCTCCATAATGCACTCAGCGTAGAACTCGCCGAGCTTTGCGAGCTGCGCACCGGTCTTGTAGTTGCCGGCATTGATGAAGTAGGGAGCAAGTCTGCCGCTCTTGAGGGTGAACTCGCCGAATTTCAGCACGCCGCTGTCTACCATGAACTTGATAAAGCTCTCTTTATATGTCATCTGTTTTTCCTCCAATGCCCGCGGGCATAATATTTCATTGTTTATATTATATCACAGTAATAGTATAATTGCAAGGGTCTGAGCAATTTTTTTCCTGCACAGCACGGGTTATCGTCACGCGTAGAAAAAACTCCAAAAAAACTGCGGGTTTATTGTGCAATTACGACATACGGCATACATAAAAGCGCCGTTTTATCCATGCAAAGCGACATCGTGTAACAGGTTTTACGTTTTCAACATGTGCATTTTGGTAAAAATCAAGTGGTTTTTCCCTTGACATTTTCGTTATTTTGTAGTAAAATAACTATGGGCTTTTCTGCATGGGGCTACCCGGCAGGAGCAGCTTACGTTTTTTAATATCTATTGTATAGATGTATGATAGACGTAGTGGCGGTCTAATATATAATAAAAGGAACCCGTTACCTATGCGGCTTCCGCGGCTCCGGGGGGAACTGCGGCGGTCAGTCTGCCATGATTTTTCAGTGCCAGCACTGTTTCAAAAGATTAACGCAGCATAGCACTGCGATGAAAAAACCGTTCCGTATGGGCGGCAGATTCATTCCAACAATTGTATATTATTCCCGCCGATCATTAAGAAGGAGGGAAACGAAAAAGATGGATCCAATAATAGCGGTAATAATCGCAGTTGCGGCATTCATCGTCGGCGCAGCCGCAGCAGGATTTATCTGCTTCAAAATGGGCGTGAAGCACCGCATTAAGACTGCGGAAGCTCAGTTTGAATCCGCAGAGAAGGAATCGGCGCGCATTATCGAAGAAGCAAACGTAAAAGCCGAAGACCGCAAGAAAGCAGCTCTCGTTGAAGCAAAGGACGAGATCTACAAGATGCGCTCAGACGCCGAAAAGGAGATCAGCCGCTTAAAGGGCGAAACCGACCGCGAGCTGAAGGAACGCCGCGGGGAGCTCTCCCGTTCAGAGCGCCGTCTCCAGCAGAAAGAGGAAAACCTCGACAAGAAAACCGACAAAATGGAGCGCTATGAAGAACAGCTCCACCAGAAGCACAAGAAAGCGGACGAGAAGATCGCAGAAGCCGAGCAGCTCAAGACCGAGCAGGTCGAAACCCTTGAGCGCATTTCCGGCTTTACCACCGATCAGGCAAAGGAACACCTGCTGTCACTGTTAGACAGCGAGCTGACTCACGAAAAGGCTGTAAAGATCACCGCCTACGAGCAGAAGCTCAAGGACGAGGAGGACGAGATCGCGAGAAAGCACATCTCCCTTGCCATCTCCAGACTTGCAGCAGACACCGTGTCTGAATCCGCAGTATCCGTCGTTGCTATTCCGAACGACGAAATGAAGGGTCGTATCATCGGCCGCGAGGGACGCAATATCCGCGCCCTTGAAACGCTCACCGGCGTTGACCTTATCATCGACGACACCCCCGAGGCGATCACCCTGTCGAGCTTCGACCAGGTTCGCCGCGAGATCGCGCGTATCTCCCTTGAAAGGCTCATTCAGGACGGCCGCATCCATCCCGCCCGCATTGAGGAGACCGTCGAGAAGGCACGCAAGGAAGTCGAGCAGCGTATCCGCCAGGAAGGCGAGCGCGCAGTTATGGAGACCAACGTCAACGGCCTCAACCACGAGCTTGTCCGCCTGATAGGCAGACTGAAGTACAGAACTTCCTACCGCCAGAACGTACTCAGCCACTCCATCGAGGTAGCCCACCTCGCCGGAATCATGGCAAGCGAGCTTGGCGTTGACGCTGCCCTTGCAAGACGCGCAGGTCTGCTCCATGATATCGGTAAGGCTCTTGACCACGAGATCGAAGGTTCGCACGTACAGATCGGCGTTGACGTATGCCGCAAGTACAAAGAAAACCCCGAGGTCATTCACGCTATCGAGGCTCACCACGGCGACGTTGAGTGCCGCACGGTAATCGCAGCGCTCGTACAGGCAGCCGACGCGATCAGCGCAGCCCGCCCCGCAGCAAGAAGCGAGAACTACGAGAACTACATAAAGCGTCTCGAAAAGCTCGAGGAGATCTGCTGCTCCTACAACGGGGTCGAGAAATCCTACGCTATTCAGGCAGGCCGCGAGGTTCGTATCATGATCAAGCCGGAGACTATCACCGACGACGGCATGAAGGTTCTTGCCCGCGACATCGCCAAGCGCATAGAAAATGAAATGGAATACCCTGGTCAGATAAAGATCAATCTTATCCGGGAAAGCCGCGCAGTAGATTACGCGAAATAAAAACCGGCGCTCCCTGCGGCATACCTGCGGGAGCGCTTTTTTTATCCTATAATCAGAGGAGTATATACTTATGATACTATTTGACGCGAATAAATGCGTTTCCTGCAACTCCTGCATACGCGCCTGTCCGACGCCCGAGGCTAACAAGGCGGTGCAGACCGAGGACGGAAGAACCGTCTACAATATCGATCCCGACAAATGTATCCGCTGCGGCGCCTGCGTCAAGGACTGCTCCCACGGCGCGCGTACATACGAAGACGACACCGCCGGCTTCTGGAACGACGTCAAAGGCGGAAAGCAGGTCGTACTGCTGGTCGCGCCGTCAATCAAGGTGGCGTTCGACGGCTGCTGGCGCAACGTGCTGGAATTCCTGCGCAGCAACGGCGTAAAGGACATCTACGATGTCTCCTTCGGCGCGGATATCTGCACATGGGCGCATATCAGGTATCTCGAGAAGAATCCCGGAAAGAAGCTCATCTCGCAGCCCTGCCCGGCTATCGTTAATTATATGCTCAAATACTGCAAGGAGGCTCTTCCTAACCTCTCGCCGGTGCAGTCTCCGATACTCTGCGCGGCAATATACCTCAGGAAGTACCTCGGCGTCAACGCAAAGCTCGCTGCCCTGACCCCCTGTATCGCAAAGCAGGACGAATTCCGCATGACCGGCGTCGTTGACTACAACGTCACATTCCAGCACCTCGGGCAGCTTCTCGAGGAAAAGGGCTTCCACCTCGCCGACCAGAAGGGAAAGCGCTCCGCGTTCGAATTCAGCGGCCCGCAGGGTATCATGGGCGCTATCTACCCCAGACCGGGCGGACTCAAGGCGTGCCTGGAGCTTGAGGCTCCATCGCTGAACGTCATCTCCTCCGAGGGTACCGGACATATCTATCAGGAACTCGCACAGTACCCCACCGTGGGCGCCCGCGACCTTCCGGACGTATTCGACGTGCTCTCCTGCGGGCGGGGCTGCGGAAGCGGTCCAGCCATCGGAACTCCGCTTTCCGTCTACCGAATGAGCGGTATCCTGAACGGCATCGAAAAGTACAACCGCAATAACCGCGTTAAAATGGACAGAAAAGGCCGCGACAAGCAGTTTCTCGCCTTTGACAAGAAGCTCGACCCTGCGGACTTCCTGCGGAGCTACACCGCGCACAGCGTAGAGCAGCGATCCTACACCGACGAGCAGATAGACGAAGTCCTGCACAGTCTCGGCAAGCACACCGACACCGAGATGAACTACAACTGCCATGCATGCGGATTCCGAACCTGCCGCGAACTAGCGAAGGCTATCCTGGACGGCACCAGCCTGCCAAGCTCCTGCTCGCAGTACACGCTTCATGAAGCGGACCGCCGCCGAGAGCAGATCGCCCAGACAAACGACAGCATAAGCGCTATAACCACGCAGCTCAGCGAGGTCGTTTCAAGGCTGACAGACAGCATTTCCGGAGTTACCTCGGCTACGTCCGGCATTACCGAACTGAACGGTCAGAACAGCCAGCAGGCGGCTGCCCTCGGCGATGTTGTCAAGGAACTCCACACACTCACCGACAACATCGCTGAATCAATGGCGGCAATCGACGAAAGCGTTACCGGCTTCTCAAAAATGACCCGCAATATCAGCGATATCGCCCGCCAGATAAATATACTCGCCATCAACGCAAGCATTGAAGCCGCACGCGCCGGCGAGTACGGAAAGGGATTCTCGGTCGTCGCGGAGGAAGTGCGTTCCCTCGCGGAGCATTCCCAGACCGCAGTTACCGAAGCGGAAACCTCCAACAAACTGGTGTTCAGCAATATCAGCGACGTAAACGGCATAGTAACCACCATTAACGACAGAATGTCCGATATCCTGACGATGATGAACAGCATGCAGAGCAACATCGCCGCTACCCTTGAAAAGGGCAGCACCATAAGCACGGAGATGTCCGGCGTATCCGAAATAGCCTCCACCGTAGACAATCTTGTAAATCAGGCTGAGGACGTTCTCCACACCGCCGACTGACAGGAGGATAAATGTCAAATCCCACCGATCTGAGGGTCATAAAGACCCGCCAAGCCATACGCATCGCGCTGATATCCCTGTTATCCGAAAAGGAGCTTTCCGACATCACGATATCGGAGCTATCCGCCCGGGCGCAGGTCAACCGCAAGACGTTCTACCGGCACTACCGCTCGATTTCCGACGTTGTAACCGAATTCGAAAACGAGCTGCTGTCGGATTTCTCAGATATACTGAAAACCAGCAACACGAGCATATTCAACATCGGCTCGGTGCTTGGAGAGATAAGCGCGCTGATAAGCAGCAATCAGGAATATTTCGTGAAGCTGCTGAAGCTCAACCCGGAGCTTTTCAGCACCGGGCGCGTCAAAGCTATGCTCCGGCGCGCTATCGAAATAGCCCTGCGCGACGTATGCGTCGTGAACGACGAGCAGACCCTGCACGCGCTGTCGGAATTCACGGTAAGCGGCGTTCTGTCGCTGTATTCGGGGTGGTTTGACAGCGGCTGCACCGGTTCGCTGGATGTTATAACCGACATTGCACGGAGAATGACAACCGACGGGCTGCGCGGGTTCGTTCCTGCGGAAAAGCTGCATGAAATACTCAAATAAAGGAGCTGAACAGGTGCGTTTCGCAGTTTTATCCGATATCCACTCGAATTACGCCGCTCTGAGGGCGGTCATAGCCGACGCTGAGTCCAGACAGCCGGATTACTGGCTGTTTCTCGGGGATTACGTCACCGACTGCCCCTACCCGCACCGCACGGTGGAGTTCCTGCGGGATTTCTCGCAAACTCACCCCTGCCTTATGATACGCGGCAACCGCGAGGATTACATGATAAATCAGCGGAAAGCCCCGCAGGCGTGGGAATACGGCTCAAAATGCGGAGCGCTCCGTTACTGCTACGAGGATCTCACCGGCGGAGACCTCGACTGGCTGGCTTCGCAGCCGTTCACGCTGCGCCCGGAGCTTCCCGGCTGCGAGCCGTTCATAATGTGCCACGGTTCCCCGGACAGCATAAACTACCTGTTCCATACCAATACCCAGGAAGCGGAGATCATGATCTCCAGGCTCGGGGAGTACGGCTGCCGTCTGATGCTGTGCGGCCATTCGCATATTCCGTTTATTTTTAAGCGGGAAGGGAGAATGCTGGTCAATCCCGGCGCGCTGGGAATGCCGGTAAACGAACAGACCAAAGCACAGTATGCGTTCCTGACCTACAACGGCGAATGGAATCCGGAAATTATTTCGGTGGATTACGACATCGAGCGCACCGCCGAGGAATTCAGCTCCTCCGGGCTGCTGGAAAAAAGCGCAGTATGGGGCAGGGGGCTTCTCGGAACCATTCGAACCGGAATAAACTACACCGTGCTCGCCGTGCGGCTGGTGGAAAAGTACTCGCAGGAGACCGGGCTTCCGGTAACCGACGAATCCCTGTGGGAACGCGCCGCCAAAGAGCTTCAAATACCGTAATAAAACAAACAGGGCGGATACTCTCCGCCCTGTAATTTTATTCAGTTATGCGGTCAATCAGCCATGATGGTGCAGAGCTTGTTCGTGAACTCTACCGGATCCTCGATCGGCATACCCTCGATGAGCAGCGCCTGAGAATACAGGATATCCGCGTACTCGGCAACGGTATCCTTCTTGTCCTCGGCGTAGAGCTTCTTGAGCTTCTCGAATATCGGGTGGGAAGCGTTGATCTCCAGTATCTTCGCAGCCTTTGCGGTGTGAGCCTGCTCGTCCGGCATTGCGGAGAGCACCTTCTCCATCTCAACCGACAGAGCGCCCTCGCTGGTAACGCATACCGGGTGGGTCTTTAAGCGCTGGGACAGCTTTACCGCCTTTACCTTGCCGCCGAGCTTCTCGGTCATGAAGTCGAACAGAGCCTTATTATCCTCCTCCGCCTTCTTGATTTCTTCCTTCTCAGCCTCGGTCTCAAGACCCAGGTCGTCGGCGGATACGGACTTGAACTCCTTGCCGTTGTAGTCGTGCATCATCTGCATGGTGAATTCGTCTACATGATCGGTGAAGTAGAGTATCTCGTAACCCTTGTCGCGAACCATCTCGGTCTGCGGGAGCGCCTCGATACGTGCAATGCTGCTGCCGCTTGCAAAGTAGATGTACTTCTGATCTTCCTTCATTCTGGAGACGTACTCCTCCAGAGTGGTGTACTCCTTGCTGAAGCTGCTCTTGAACATCAGCAGGTCCTGAAGGTTCTCCTTGTTCGCGCCGAAACTCTCGTAAATGCCGTATTTGAGCTGTGTTCCAAATGCGTCGAAAAATTTGCCGTACTTCTCGCGGTCGTTCTTCTGGAGCTTTTTCAGCTCGTTTCTGATGGACTTCTCAAGGCTCTTGGCGATGAGCTTTAACTGGCGGTCATGCTGGAGCATTTCACGGGAAATGTTCAGCGACAGATCCTCGCTGTCTACCAGACCTCTTACGAAGCTGAAATAGTCAGGCAGGAGGTCTGCGCACTTCTCCATTATCATAACGCCGTTGGAATAGAGCTGAAGCCCCTTCTCAAAGTTCTTGGAATAGTAATCAAACGGAGCCTTTGACGGAATATACAGCAGAGCGGTATATGTTGCGGTGCCCTCGGTGCTGGTGTGGATATGCGCAAGAGGCGCGTCGTAATCATAGAACTTATCCTTATAGAACTGGTCGTAGTCCTCGTCCTTCAGCTCGCTCTTGGACTTCTTCCAGATAGGCGTCATGCTGTTGAGGGTCTCGGTGACGATCTCCTTTTCGTACTCGTCCTTGCTGCCTTCCTTGAGCTTCTCATGCTCAACATCCATCTTGATGGGGTAGCGGATATAGTCGGAATACTTGCGCACAAGCTGCTTTATCTTGTACGGAGTGAGGAACTCGTCGTAATTCTCCTCCTCGGCGTTGTCCTTGATGTCGAGGATTATCTGCGTGCCGTGGCCGTCCTTCTGGGCTTCGGAAATCGTGTAGCCGTCAACGCCTTCGCTCTCCCACATGTAGGCGCTGTCCGCGCCGTATGCCTTTGAAATAACGGTAACTTTCTTTGCAACCATGAATGCGGAATAGAATCCGACGCCGAACTGACCAATTATGTTGACGTCCTCGGTCTTTTCATTCTCGTTCTTGAACGCCAGCGAACCGGACTTAGCGATAGTACCGAGGTTGTTTTCCAGCTCGTCCTTGGTCATGCCGATACCGTTATCGGTGATTATCAGCTTCCTGTCGTCCTTGTTTGCCTCGATGGTTATAGCCATGTCGGAACGTGTGATACCTGTGTTCTCGCTCATGGACTTGAAGTAGAGCTTGTCCATGGCGTCGCTTGCGTTGGATATCAGCTCACGCAGGAATATCTCCTTGTGAGTGTAAATGGAGTTGATCATCATCTCAAGCAGGCGCTTGGATTCCGCTTTGAATTCTTTTGTTTCTGCCATTGTAAACATCTCCTTATATTTCTCGGTGTCATGCCGTTTTTTACTGTTTAGCACTCTATCGCTCCGAGTGCTAAATCTATTATACACCTTTTTCAGAAAAAATCAAGGGGTAATTCACAAATTTTTGAAAATTCGAGGCAAATCTTTTTATGACTTTCATCTGAGTTTGTAAATTTATTCTTGTACAAAATAGCCATAATTCCATATTAAAATTTGTGCTGAATTAGGATTGCAAAGGACGCTCAAAAATGATATAATTATATCGTAAATAAATTACGCAAGACAGTATTGTAAGCTAATTTGGCTACCATACTTCTTAATATATTTTCCCCAATTATTTCAGCCGAGTAAAAAGCGCTTTTCCCCAAGCGTTCGGCTATTTTATTTGAGTTTGCCGCAGACACCCCCTTGTCTGCGGAATTTTTTTGCCCAAAAATAAAATCGGGACTGATCTTCTCAGCCCCGATAATTATTCTGAAATCCGTGCGGCGCTTTGGCGCTTTACTTTTTGCTCCCCGCGCGGAACGATCTTACCGGCTTATCCTTGCTCGGACAGACGTTCCGCAGAACGCACGCCTCGCATTTCGGCGCCCTTGCGTCGCAGACGTCCCGCCCGTGGTGCACCAGCCGATGGCATAACATCAGACCTTCCTCCGGGGGAACTATCTCACGGAGCTGTTTCTCAACTACTCCGGCGTCGGTGGAGTCCGCCAGACCCAGCCTGTTGGACAGCCTTATTACATGCGTGTCGCACACCATTGCGGGCTTTCCGTAAAGGTCGCCAACGATAAGGTTGGCGGTCTTTCGCCCTACTCCCGGGAGCTTCGTCAGCTCCTCTATGCTGTCGGGAACCTTCCCGCCGTAGATATCCCGGAGCATTACGCACATATTTACGATATCCTGCGCTTTCGTCTTGTAAAGCCCGCAGGTGCGTATATACTCCTCCACCTCGCCGACCTCCGCCTCAGCAAACGCGTCGACGCTCGGAAACCGCTCAAACAGCGCCGGCGTCACCATATTCACCCGCTTATCCGTACACTGCGCGGAAAGCCGCGTTGCTATCAGCAGCTCATGCGGTTTTTCATATATCAGCGCGCACTTTACATCCGGATACTCGCCCCGGAGAAGCTCTATCACCTCTGCCGCGCGTTTTTTCTTCGCCTGTGATACTCGTGCCATCAGTCTTTGTCCTCTGCCGGTGTAAGCTCTGGCTCGGCGGTCTGCGGGACCCTGGAAGCATGAACCTTTAATATGCACCTGTCCTCGACCTGAATTACCACAAGCTTCACGCCATCGTACTCCACGCTCGGTGGATTCAGCTCGTCGCCCTCTGGAATATACCCCAGCTTGTCAGTGATGAAGCCCGCTATGGTTTCGTAGTCGTGCTCCTCGGGAAGCTCCACGCCGAACAGCCGGAACACCTCGTCCGGGTCTGCTTCACCGTCAATATCATATTCATCCTCGCCGACCTTGACTATCTCGGAGCGCTCGTCGTCGTACTCGTCCTGAATATTGCCCATGACCGCTTCAATGATGTCCTCAAGCGTCACGATGCCCGCAGTGCCTCCGTACTCGTCCGCAACGACCGCCATGCCGGATTTAAGGCTCGTCAGCGACTTGAACACCTCGGAGCAGGGACATGACTCCGGCACGAAATTCACGCTGCGCACAAAATCGCGGATATCGAACCCGTCAAGGTCAGCCTGACTTTTCCCGACCAGGCACAGCAGATCCTTCACGATGATTATGCCGACTATCCTGTCGATACTCCCCTCGTAGACCGGTATTCTTGAAAATCCCATGTCAAGCGCAAGGTAGATGATGTCGTCAAGGCTGACCGACATGTCCACACCGACTATATTCGTGCGGTGCGTCATGACGTCCCCGGCGGTGAGATCCTTGAACTCAAAGATGTTGTTTATCATCTGCGCGGAGCTTTCCTCAATGACGTTCTCTCCGTCGCCGTCGTCGTCAGGGGTCTGCGCCAGCGCGTTCACCATGTCGAGGACTTCGTCCTCCGTCACCGCGATGTAATCCGGACCGAGCGCCTTCTTCAGCAGCTTTGTGATACCCTTGTTGAGCGCCACCAGCCACCCGAGGAAAAACCTCGCCGCTTTGTGTCCGTCCTGCTTTTCGCCGTCGTTCTGCGTGTTACTTCGATTGCCGTCTGCGTCCATGTGTCCTCCGATAGAATCAGTTTAAAACAAGCTCCATGTGTTCCTCAGAACCACGGAAGCCCAGTGTCTCATAAAGGGGTCTGCCGCTGTCCGTCGCGTCCAGGGTTATGCTGGTCGCGCCGCGTTTCGCCGCTTCCTCAAGAAGAAAACCCACCATTTCACGCGCCGCTCCCATTCTGCGGAACTCCCTGCGGGTATATACGTTCATGATGTGCGCCCTTTTCCCCGATGGGTGTGAGTATGTCGGCATTACATTAAGCCAGCATATCGTAGCGCAACCTGCGAGTTTTTCCCCGCAGTACGCAAGCACCGTTGTCTGGCTGCCGTTTCTGAAATACTCCTCAGAAAGCCGCATTATTTCATCAGAAATGCCGCTCTCCGGAACTCCGTTTACTATCGCGAGCATTTCCCGGCGTATCTCAAGAAGCTCCGGCATATCGCCGGGATCGGCCTTTATTACTGTGATACCGCTCATATTCTGAACAGCCTCTCTCCGTTCTCACGGCATATCTCGATCATTTTCTCCGTGGAAACTCCCTTTAACTCCGCCATTTTTGCGGCGGTGTATTTTATCATGCCGCTGTGGGACTTCTCCCCCCGGTGCGGCGCCGGAGCCATATACGGGCAGTCGGTCTCCAGCAGGAGCCTGTCGATAGGCACTGCTTCGCACGCCGCCCACGCCTTCTTTGAATTCTTGAACGTGAGCACTCCTGTGAATCCGACATACATGCCGAGCCTTACGACCTCCTCGGCGATTTCCGGGCTGTAGGAGAAGCAGTGCATTACTCCGGCAGGCTTGTACTTCCGGAGGAGCTCCATCGTATCCTCGCAGGCGTCGCGGCTGTGAATTATCACAGGCACATCTAACGTCTTCGCGAGCTGCAGCTGCCGCTCGAATACCTCCGCCTGCAAAACCTTGTCGCAGCCCTCGTAATGGCGGTCGAGACCTATCTCCCCGAGCGCCTTAACGCGCGGAGAGCTCAGCATTCCTGCCAACTGACCGAGCCAGTCGGCGGGAAGTCCCTCACAGTTCTCCGGGTGTACCCCGACAGCCGCCCATACGAACGGATACTGCTCCGCAAGCTGCATTTCCTCCCTTGAGGAATCAAGGTCGTAGCCTACCGCCATTATCTTTTCCACGCCAGCCTCTGACATACTGGAAAGCAGCGGGTGCAGAGCCTCGCCGAAATCGTTTTTTACATAGTGCGCGTGAGTATCAAATATTGCCATTATCCACCTGTATGCTGAACGTTGAAATAGTTATCCATAACGAGCTGGCGCGTTTCATAGCTCTCAAGCGGGAGCCTTCCGCGCCCTCCGAAAAGCTGCTCCGTTTCGTTGAACGCTCCGCGGAAGCTTCTGCCGAGAAGCTCCTGCTTGTCGCCCTCGATGGAGACGCAGTTGAAAAACAGCACCATACGGTCTGCCGTGTTTTCCGCCGTCCAGTAGTCCGGGGAATTCTCGTCTGCGGCAGAGTTGCCGTAGAGCTGCCGTATCTGCCCGAGAAGCTCCTCGGCGTAGAGCTTGGCGCCTACGCTCGGGACGTTCCCGGTGAGCACCTCGCCCTGCTTTACCAGCATTGCGCGGATTATATGCTGAACGCCCTGGGTCAGGAGCTCCGCGCGGCCTTCTCCATCGTTCTGCTTTACCGCGCCTACTTTGTCCTCGCTGTTTTCGCGCTGGGTGAGATTATTGTCGCTCGGCTGCTTCTGGGCTGATCTCTTGGTATACGCCGGCGTGAACGCCGCTTCGGATTTTATGAACGCGTCGGTATGATCCGCCGCCAGCGTCGAGGATTTCTCCTGCGTGCGGTGTTCCGCGGAATGCGTCAGCGTAGTACGGCTTATCGACGAAATATCCGCCATTCTCGAAATATCCAAAAAACCACCCCCAAACAAATTAATTCAGAATTCATAATTCGGAATTCGGAATTATTGTGTCCGCTTCGCGGACGGATTCAAATTTGATACAATCGGAATACAGCCGCGACAGCGGCTCCGAAATTCCGAATTCCGCATTCATAATTCCGAATTTATCTTATCGTGCTTCCGTTCGGTACGTCCTTGTCGAGGAACAGTACTCTTACATCGTTGTCGCCTGCGTCGCATGCGAGTATCATGCCTTCGCTGAGTTCACCGCAGAGCTTCGCGGGAGCAAGGTTAGCCACGAATACTATCTTCCTGCCGATCAGATCCTCCGGCTGGTACCAGTTTGCAATGCCGGAAACTATCTGTCTGCCGTTTCTGCCGTCGTCAACGGTGAGCTTCAGCAGCTTCTTTGCCTTCTTTATCTTCTCGCAGGCGGTGATCTCTCCGCTGCGGAGCTTCACCTCCGCGAACTGGTCGATGGTGATGACGTTCGCCTTGTCGAGATCCTCGTCCTCACGGATAGTCTTTGCAGGAGTCAGCAGGCTGTTCAGCTCGTCGATCTCCTTCTCCATGTCGATTCTCGGGAACAGCACCTCGCCCTTGTGAACAGTCACATTCTGCGGAAGAACGCCGAATGTGCCCAGTGTATCGTATGCGGTCATGCTTTCGTCCGCGCCTATCTGCTCCCATACCTTCGGCATGGTCTTGGGCATGAACGGGAACAGAAGACCGGAGCATATACGAATGCTTTCAAGCAGGTTGTAAAGCACAGCCGCAAGTCTTGGCATATTCTCCTCGCTCTTTGCGAGAACCCACGGAGCTGTTTCATCGATATACTTATTTGCACGGGAAACTACCTTAAATATCTCCTCCAGCGCCTTGGAAAGCTGCGCTTCCTCGATGAGCTTTGAAACCGGCTCTACCAGCGCCGCAGCCATCGTGCGTAGCTCGTCGTCGATGGGCTCTGCCTTCTTTTCCTCGGGGAGAGTTCCGCCGAAGTACTTGTCAGCCATCGCAACGGTTCTGGAAACCAGGTTGCCCAGGTCGTTTGCGAGGTCGGTGTTGATACGGCCTATCATTATCTCGTTGGAGAAGTTGCAGTCGGAGCCGTAGGGCATGTCGCGGAGTATCTGGTAGCGCACCGCGTCAGAGCCATAGCGCTCTGCGAGCACGAACGGGTCGATAACGTTGCCCAGGGACTTGGACATCTTCTGTCCGTTGAAGTTTATCCAGCCGTGGCCGTACAGGTGCTTCGGAAGCGGCAGGTCGAGCATCATCAGAATGATCGGCCATACGATGGAGTGGAAGCGTACTATCTCCTTTGCGGTCATGTGCAGGTCAGCCGGCCAGTACTTGCTGAAATCGTCGTACTTGTCGTTGTCGTAGCCCAGCGCGGTGATATAGTTGGAGAGCGCGTCTACCCACACGTAAACAACGTGTCCGGGGTCGAAATCCACAGGGACTCCCCATTTGAAGCTGGTTCTGGAAACGCACAGATCCTCAAGTCCGGGCTTGATGAAGTTGTTTACCATCTCGTTAACGCGGCTCTTCGGCTGGAGGTAGTCGGTCTCGGTGAGGAACTTCTCAACTTTGTCTGCATAATCGGACAGGCGCAGGAAGTAAGCCTCCTCGTGGGCGTCGATGACATCTCTGCCGCAGTCGGGACACTTGCCGTTCACAAGCTGGCTCTCGGTCCAGAAGCTCTCGCAGGGGGTGCAGTACTTGCCGGTGTACTCGCCCTTGTAGATATAGCCCTTGTCGTAGAGGGTCTTGAATATCTTCTGCACCGCGGAAACATGATAGTCGTCAGTGGTGCGGATAAATCTGTCGTAGCTTATCCCCATGGTTTCCCAGAGGCGCTTGAAGTTCGCAACGATCTCGTCAACGTACTCCTTCGGAGTTACGCCCTTTTCCTCTGCCTTCAGCTCTATCTTCTGGCCATGCTCGTCGGTTCCTGTCAGGAACATTACGTCATAGCCCTGCATTCTCTTGAATCTTGCGATGGTATCACACGCTACGGTCGTATAGCAGTGACCGATATGCGGATTTCCCGACGGATAGTAGATCGGGGTGGTGATGTAATATTTTCCTTTACTGCAATTACACATTGTTATTATTACCTCTTTTTCTACTTATAGTGATAATCAACAGGAAACTATGTTCATTGAAGATTATTATTGTGCTATTTTATTATATTACTTTTCACTGCAATTTGCAAGCATACCGAAAAAAATAAAGGAATTTTTACATAATAGATAAAAAACCCTTGATTTTTTCTGATTTTTTTAGTACAATATAGATTAGAGATTTATGTCCGTCTATAATTAGGCGATTAGGCGGCAGGAAACATAAACGGCTTATCCGCTGCGCGCCGTCTGACCCAGAGGGGTCTGTGACAGGGACGGAGCGGGCTGGACAGCCGCGCTTCAGAAAAGAGGTACAAAAATGTCAAACAGACTTTTTCAGGGCATTGTCCATCAGATGAAGGACGCAGTTAACCGCGTTATCGGCGTTATCGACGAGAACGGTACTATAATCGCGTGCAGCGATCTCACAAGGGTAGGGGGCGGCAACGACTTCTTCCCCATAGAGCTTGGCGATTCCCACGAAGTATTCATACGCGACGGATATACTTACAAGCCCTTCGGCATACACGTAAAGCCTGACTACGCCGTATTCGTGGAAGGCACCGACGAACCCGCAGGCAAGTACGCGAGCGTTATCGCGATCTCCCTGTCCGGCATCAAGCAGTACTACGACGAAAAGTACGACCGCAACAACTTCGTAAAGAATATAATCCTTGACAATGTCCTGCCCGGCGATATCAGCCTCAAGGCGCGCGAGCTGCACTTCAACTCCGATATCAGCAGAGTCGTGTTCCTCATCAGCGTTATCTCCTCCAACGACGTCTCCGCTTACGACGTTATACAGAACCTCTTCCCGGACAAGAACAAGGATTTCGTATTCAACATAACGGAAAACGACATCGTTCTCGTCAAGGAAGTAAAGAACAACATCGACGTGCGCGACCTTGAAAAGCTGGCGCGCTCCATCTCCGACACGCTGTCCAGCGAGTTCTTCACAAAGGTGAACGTCGGCATCGGCACTCCGGTAGTCGGCGTTAAGGACCTCGCACGCTCCTTCAAGGAGGCTCAGACAGCCCTCGAGGTAGGAAAGGTATTCGACACCGACAAGAACATCGTAAGCTACGACAACCTCGGTATCGCAAGACTTATTTACCACCTCCCGACCACCCTGTGCGAGACCTTCCTCAAGGAAGTTTTCAAGAAGAACTCCATTGAGTCCCTCGATCACGAGACCCTGTTCACTATCCAGAAGTTCTTCGAGAACAGCCTGAACGTGTCCGAGACCTCCAGAAAGCTGTTCGTACACCGCAACACGCTGGTTTACCGCCTGGACAAGATCAAGAAGCTGACCGGGCTCGACCTGCGCGAATTCGACCACGCGATAATCTTCAAGATCGCGCTGATGGTAAAGAAATACCTCGCTGCGAACCCCACAAAGTTCTGATGGGGCTTGCATAATTACTGCTAAAATTGGCTGCCCCGAATCATTCGGGACAGCCTTTGAAGTGTAAAGGGGGAGCCAGAAATTCCGCAGAAAAGACAGGAAAAGACCCCCGGCGCACAAAAATATCAGGGAAATTTCATTAACTTTTGGGGAAAACACAGATAGTTCCGAGGGAGAAAATATGGTAGAATTAAAGAATGTCAACGTGCATTACTCCAGCGGAGTAGACGCACTTCAGAATATCAACCTACGGATAAACGACGGCGAATTCGTATTTATCGTCGGAGGCAGCGGAGCGGGTAAATCCACGCTGGTTAAGCTCATGACGCGCGAGATAGTGCCCACGGAGGGCAGAGTGTTCGTCAACGGCTACAACCTCAGCAAGACAAAGGGCAACAAAATCGCAAAGTTCCGCCGCTCTATCGGCATGGTGTTCCAGGATTTCCGCCTGATACAGGAGCTGAACGTCTACGAAAACGTCGCGTTCGTGCTGCGTATCGCGGATCAGAGCACCCGATTCATCAAGCAGCGCGTTCCTAACGTGCTGAACCTTGTCGGGCTTGGAAACAAGGCGCGCAGCAAGCCGAGGGAGCTTTCCGGCGGCGAGCAGCAGCGCGTGGCAATCGCAAGGGCGCTCGCAAACGACCCGGGGCTCATCATCGCGGACGAGCCTACCGGAAACATCGACCCGCAGCTTTCCTACGAGATAGTCGAGCTTCTGCGCAAGATAAACCGCCAGAACGGCACGACCATCATCATGGTTACGCACGAGCACGATCTCGTTAAATACTTCGGCGGCAGAATAATCAACATCGAAAACGGCTCCATCACGTTCGATGAGAATATCGGAGGTGCATCAGATGAGGACGAGTAATGTAACATACCTTGTGAAAAAGGGCATTTCCTCCATCTGGAAGAACTTCCTGATGTCATTCGCAAGCTTCTGTATCCTGATGGTGAGCCTGCTGCTGGTAAGCTGCGCAGTGCTGCTTATGATGAACGTCAACAAGATCATGAGCAACATCGAGGACACCAACGAAATAACCATCTACCTCAAGGAAGACATCTCCGACAAGCAGGTTGAGCACATAAAATCCGTCCTTGAGAAAAACCAGGACATCACCGACGTCAAGTACTACTCAAAGGAACAGGCGCTCGATGATTTCCGCGATAATATGGCGGAATACAGCGAACTTCTCGACTACCTCGACAAGAACCCCATGCCCGAGACATTCCTCGTGCGCGTAAAGGATCTTTCGAAAATCCGACATGTTGTAAACACCGTCAACGACATAGAGGGCGTAGAACAGACCAAGGCCCCCTATGACTTCGCAAGCGTACTCGTTCAGATACGCAACACCTTCACGCTCATCGGAGGAGCTGTGCTCATCGCACTGGTCGTTGTCAGCATCGTTATCGTGTCGAATTCGATACGCACCAGCGTGTTCGCGCGCCGCAACGAAATCTCGATAATGCGGTATGTCGGCGCTACTTCGGGGTTCATCAAGGCTCCGTTCTTCGTTGAGGGTATGTTCATCGGTATCCTCGCCGGTGCCGCGGCGTGGGGGCTCACGTGGCTTATCTACGACTCCGTGTTCGCGCTGTTTTCCGCTGATCTCACCGTATGGCAGATGTTCGGATTCTACGGGCTCACGCCGTTCGGAGATATCATGTGGTATGTCCTCGCGGTGAACTGTGCCGCCGGAGCGCTCCTCGGCGCTGTCGGAACAGTATTCAGCACCGGAAAGTATCTTAAAGTCTGAGGTCTGAGAAAGGAACAGCACCTTGAATAAAAAGATATCCCTCGGCATAGCGATAAGCCTTGTTGCAATCGGCTGTGCCATCACGTTCGTACTGACATGGACGGTGTCGCTGAACATCTACAACTCAAAGCTCGGCACCTCCGAGAAATACGAGGGCGTTTACGCAAAGCTCCGGGAGATCGACACCACCGTGCGGCAGAACTACATCGGCTCGGTCAGCGACGATTCCCTTGAAAACGCCACCATCAACGGCTACATCGCCGGTATCGGAGACAAATACGCCTCCTACATCGCCCCCTCGGCGTACTACGAGCTTCAGCAAACCCAGTCGGGCGTTATACTCGGCGCGGGCTTCGAAGCGGAGGAGGACACCAGCGGCTACCTCAAGATAACCACTGTCTACAAGGGAAGCTCCGCTGAGCTAAACGGCGTGCTTGCCGGCGACATCATCACCGCCATCGACGGAAAGAGCCTGCTCTCCATGCAGCAGGGTCAGGCGATGGAGCGTCTCTCGGGCGAAGTCGGAACGCGGCTCGCGCTCCAGCTCCTGCGCGACGGCGAGAGCATTTCGGTGAACCTCGTCCGCCAGCAGCTCGAGATAGAGTCGGTTTCCACGCGAATGATCGACAACATCGGGTACATTCAGATAACCAGCTTCAACGCCAAGACCGCCGAGCAGTTCGCAAACGCGATGACAACTATGAACGCTGTCGGCGCCAAGGCTCTTATCGTAGACGTCCGCCAGAATCCCGGCGGAGTAGTCAGCGCCCTGAAACCCATACTAAACCAGTTCGTTCCGTCCGCGATAGCTGCTACGGTGGAATACTCCGACGGCAGCCGCAAGACCCTCATCGAGACCGATTCCACGAATTCCGTGGAACTCCCGATAGCAGTGCTGGTCGACGGCGGGACTGTTTCCGCGGCGGAGCTTTTCGCAGCGGTGCTCCGCGATGAAGCGGGCGCGCTCATTGTCGGCTCCCAGACCTTCGGAAAGGGAGTTATGCAGAACACCTACGAATTTTCGGACGGCAGCGCCCTGACGCTCTCCGTCGGAAAGATATACACGAAATCCGGCACCTGGAACGAGACCGGACTCAAGCCGGACTATTCCGTAGAGCTTGCGGGGGGCGCAGTCCCCGGAAACATCTCCGACGACGCGGATTCCCAGCTCCAGAAGGCGATAGAGGTGCTCACCCCGAAGATCGCCGCTGAATTGCAGTAAATACACAGCCTATGCTGTAAATAATATTTGGAGGACAACTATCATGAATAAGCCGTTAACAAAATTAACAAAATCAGGCGTTAAGAAGCTCGAGGCAGAGCTTGAAAATCTCAAAACCGTAGTCCGCCCCGAAATTGCCGAGAAGATAAAGCTGGCACGTTCCTTCGGCGACCTTTCCGAGAACAGTGAGTACGATGAGGCAAAGAACGAGCAGGGTCTTATCGAGTCCCGTATCGCAGAGATCGAGCAGACTCTCGCACATGCGATAATCCTTGACGACGACGAGATCTCCACCGAGAAGGTCGGAATCGGCAATATCGTTACTATCCTTGACATTGAGATGGAAGAGGAAATGACATTCCAGATCGTAGGCACCAGCGAAGCCAACATCGACAAGGGTCACATGTCCGACGAATCCCCGATAGGCAAGGCGCTCATCGGTCATTCCGTAGGCGAGACTGTTACTGCCGAGGCTCCCTCAGGCGAGATACAGTTCAAGATACTCAACATCACCAAGAAGGAGGAAGAATAAAATAATGGCAGACGAAAACGTACAGAACCCCCAGACCGAAAACGAGGAAATGACAGCGGAGCAGCTCGACGAGCAGCACCGTGTACGCCTCGAGAAGCTCGCAGCGCTCAAGGCGGCAGGCAAGGATCCCTACACCATCACAAAGTTCCCGGTGACTATCACCAACAAGGAGATCCGCGACCGCTTCGAGGAGCTTGAAAACTCCGACGTGGCAGTAGCAGGCAGAATGATGACACGCCGTATCATGGGCAAGGCAAGCTTCATCGACCTGCGCGACGGCTCCGACAGAATGCAGATATATGTAAGAAAGGACGACGTTGGCGAGGACACCTATGCTGAATTCAAGAAGTGGGACCTCGGAGATATCGTTGGTATCAAGGGCACGGTATTCCGCACCAAGATGGGTGAGATCTCCGTTCACGCCAAGGAGATCACACTGCTCTCAAAGTCCCTGCTGCCCCTTCCCGAGAAGTGGCACGGTCTGAAGGACAAGGAGGAGCGCTACAGAAAGCGTTACCTCGACCTCATCGCAAACCCCGAGAACAAGGACACATTCGTAAAGCGCTCCAGGATCCTCCGCGAGATCCGCAGCTTCCTCGACAGCCGCGGATACCTCGAGGTTGACACGCCTACGCTCCTTCCTCTGGAGATAGGCGCTGCCGCACGTCCGTTCAAGACCCACCACAATGCGCTTGATATCGACATGTATATGCGAATCGAGACTGAGCTTTACTTAAAGCGCCTTATCGTAGGCGGCTTCGACAAGGTATACGAGGTCGGCAGGATATTCCGCAACGAGGGCATGGACGCTACCCACAACCCTGAGTTCACTTCCATTGAGATGTACCAGGCATATACCGATTACTTCGGCATGATGGACCTCATCGAGGAGCTTTACCGCACAGTAACTCTGAACGTATGCGGCACAGATACCGTTACCTATCAGGGCAAGGAGATCGCTGTAGGCAAGCCCTGGGAGCGCCTCACCATGATAGACGCAGTTAAGAAGTACGCCGGCGTTGACTACTATAGCTGGGCTGATGACGCAGCCGCAAGAGCCTGCGCAAAGGAGCACCACGTTGACGACGAGCTTGACGAGAACTCCACAAAGGGACACGTGCTCATCGCTTTCTTTGAAGCGTTCGTTGAGGAAAACCTCATTCAGCCGACCATCATCTACGATTATCCCGTTGAGAACTCGCCGCTCGCAAAGAGAAAGCCCAAATTCCCGGCATTCACTGAGCGTTTCGAGTACTTTATGAACGGCACCGAGTTCGGCAACGCGTTCTCCGAGCTTAACGACCCGATCGACCAGAAGGAGCGTTTCATAAAGCAGGTAGCTGCAAAGCGCGCTCAGGGCGGCAACGACGCCCAGGTCGACGAGGACTTCATCACTGCTCTGGAATACGGTCTGCCCCCGACAGGCGGTCTGGGATTCGGCTTCGACCGTCTCGTTATGCTGCTGACTGACTCCGCAAGCATTCGCGACGTTCTGCTCTTCCCGACGATGAAGCCTGAGAAGTAATTCATCAGAATACGAACATAAAGCCGCAAAGCTATTCTGCGGCTTTATGGTTTATAGAGCGTGATTCGCTGCCATAATTAGCGGTATAATGCGCCGTGGAGGGTAACGATATGAATAAGTTCACGGCGTTTTTCAAAAGGCACCGGCGCGGTATCATAACAACCACAGCTGTTCTTGCCTTTGACGTAGTTATGTTACTGGTTGTCCACCCGCTCATAGCAAATATCGAGGACTTCAATACCCGCTTTTTTATCGTAGTTCCGCTGGCTTTTGTGATCTATCCCGCAATATTCCTTGCTGCCGGAATCTATACCGGACGCGACCTAAAAAGGAGATGGCATATCGCCGTTTTGCAGGTGCTGTTCTGTATAATAGGAGAAATCAAGTTTCCGACCGGCTGGCTTATGTACATCGCGATAGAGCTTTTATCCTTGATTATCACGCTGATAATAATGAAACGCTGCAAAAACAAAGCTGACAAGCAGGAGAACCACAATGTCTGAAATACTCGCGTTCATCAAAGCCCACAGGCGCGATATAATCACCACAGCCGCCGCGCTTGCGGCAAACCTTGTGGTAATGCTTCTCATTCCGGCTCTGATAGTTGGGAACGCTCCATCGACTGCGGGCATGCTGGCTTGTATCGCGCTGTTCTTCGCGGTCGACCCTGCATTCTGCCTTGCCGCCGCGGTTTTTGCCGGGTGGGATTTACGCCGCAGGTGGTTCACCTCGCTGTTCCCGCCGCTCACGTTCCTGATTTCGACAGGCGCGGTTTTCGGCTCTGAGGCAGGAGGCTTCATGTTTTATTTCGTGATATACCTCGCAATATGCCTGACAGTCACCCCGGTAACTCACCTTGTAAGGAAATACGGACGCTCCGAAAGCTGACGAACATTTACCCCCAAGTACCAACAGGAGAATAAAATGCCAGAAAACAACGAAAAAGAACCCCAGTATAAAAGCATTCTGTCAGATGATGACGGCACCGCTCCACGCCCGATACGCAAAAAGCAGCGCGACCCGATGGCGGAAGTCCGCCGCGAGATTGAGGAGCAGCAGCGCCAGCAGCGCGAAAAGGCGGAGCTGCTGAAACTACGTCAGGGACTCATCGACGAAAGCGACGAAATCCCAGAGGACGAGCCGCCGAAGTTCGAAAAGCCCACCGGCGCGAAAGCCGTCGAGAATTTCTTCTATCACTACAAGTGGCGGCTCATCGGTATAATATTCACCGTAGCCCTGCTCACATTTATGATCATACAGACCGTCACCCGCGAGAAAAAAGACCTCTATGTCCTTGCGATATCAACGACTGGCTCCAGCGGCATCTACGCCAAGACCCACGACATCGAGGTAGCCCTCGAGCGCTACTGCCCGGACTTTGACGGCAACGGCAAGGTGCATGTCGGCGTGAACTTCATCGACCTCTCCACCGAGGGCGGCTACTCTGAATACACCGACGCGCAGAACGAGAAGTTCTCCGCTGAGCTTTTCTCCGGCGACAGCCAGCTCTACCTCACGGACGAGGGAATAATCACGCTCATCAACCGCATAGCGGCTTCCGGTGAGACTGAAGAAGCCGCCGCCGAAGAAGCAGACGGTCAGATTATCCAGTTCTTCACCGATTTCAGCGGGGAATACCCGGACGCCGTGCTGTACGACGGCTGCGGTTTGCAGCTCAATACCACCGGATTCGTTGACGAAGCACGCTGGAAGAGCTGCCCGGATACCGTGGGTCTGTACCTCCGTGATACGTTCGAAAACATGATGGGCAACAACGAAAAAACCGCCGAGCAGCGCGAGCGTGCCCGCATAGTCTACGAAAACATCATCAACGGAAATGTGGTCAACCCCGACTGGCAGGGGAGCTGACCGGCTGACCTCCGCTGACCGGAGTGCGCCGCCCCCCGCGGGAACGCGCCGCCTCCACATCGCAGGGGATCTGCTCCGGATATGTCTGCCGGGCGCTCACAGGTAGCTCTTGAGGTGGTCGCAGAAATCCTGCTCACGGCGGAGAAGATCCTGTGCGTCGCTGCGTATGCGGTTCTCCGCTCCCTGGGAACAGTTGACCGCATGCTGCATATCGATTATGCCCATCGTGGTTCCGCGTATCATCAGGCTTGCGATGTTCTTGCTGCTGCGGTTGTTCGCCGTTTTCATCGCGATACCCATGCGGGACATCATCTTAGCGTAGCCGGAGTACTCCCTCGGAACGCCTCCGCGGCGGACTATCTCAGTGCGCGCCTGCGCTGCAACGTCACGGTAGCGGTCGCGCTGAGCCGATATCTCTCCGGCAAGCTTGCGGTTGGCGCAGTGCTTCAGCACCTCCCCGGACGCCTCGTATGCCATTTCTGCGTTCTTGTATACGCTGCCGAGTATCTCGGCGCTCTGCCTGTTTCTGAAATTACTCATGGTTAACCTCCGATTCTGTGATGCCATTGTCGGAAATTAGTATCCCCCCATGGCAGAGAATTACCCCTGGAAACTTCTGAAAGGAATCCACATGAAACGACAGCCATTTTATATTCTTTTATTGAAGGGGATAGGCTATATTATCCTCGGAAATATCCTCTGCATGTTCATGACGATGGCGCTCTCCATGTTCGGCGGGAACATCGTATTCAACATTCTGTCCATAATCTGCGGAACTCTCATTTTCTACATGCTCATCTTTACAGTCGCTTGGAAGGACGGCGCAAGAGAACGCAGCCTTGTCAAGAATCGCCGCGTCGACGCTCCGTTAAAATACCGCTGGATATACCTCGGCGTTATCATGTATGTGATCGCCGCACTGCCGACGCTCGTCCTGCTGCTGAACAAGCTGTTCTTCCCGGAACAGGATACTCTTTTCGCGTACCGATTCATCAGCGGAAGCGCCTACCCGTTCATACAGACCTTCATACCGCAGCCCGATATCTCAACGATGGCGTGGGAGCACACCGACTACCGCCAGATAGACAGCATGCCCGCGCTGTTTCCGGCGCTGATGCTCGTGTACTACGCTGTTATCCCGGCAGTTACGCAGTTCGGGTGGTACGTTGGGTTCAATGATAAATTCAACAAGGAAAATATCATGTATAAATAGGCTTTTTTTGCAGAAATCTTCCCGCTCCCTGCTTTTAGCTATTGACTAATCTCCGGTTTTATATTATAATAGAATAGTATGATTTTAAATTGCGGCAGTATACTCTTACCTGCCGACAAGTGAAATGGAGTGAGCTACATTTGAAGAAAAGAATAGGAAAACCCGTTTTCTTCGTTGTTGCCATACTGATCATCGCGTTTGCACTTCTCTCCACGCTGGGCATAAGCACCCGCTACGGAGATAACGAAACCACGATCATCGCTGGCATCGACGATATCAGATGGGGTATTGATATCCGCGGCGGCGTAAACGTAACATTCGGCGCCCCGGACGACTACGACACGTCCACCATCACACAGGACGACCTGAACGCGGCGAAGTCGATCATCGAGACCCGACTGGTCAGCCAGAACATCAACGACTACGAGGTATTCACAGACCTTGCGGCGAACAACATCATCGTTCGTTTCCCGTGGCAGGCTGACGACACCAGCTTCGACCCCGAGGAAGCAGTCAAGGAAATCGGTGCGACCGCAATGCTGAGCTTCCGCATGGGTTACAGCGGGGACCTCCAGGAGGGTCAGACCTACGAGGACCTGGAACTCGTCCTGACTGGTAAGGACGTTGACAAGGCTCAGGTCGGCAGAGACACCGACAGCGTTTCTGACAGCTACTTTGTACACCTCCAGCTCAACGACAGCGGCAAGGAGGCGTTCAAGAACGCTACAGCCACCGCTAAGGAAACCGGCGGAAGAATCTCCATCTGGATGGACGATAAAGAGATCAGCGCTCCTACAGTAAGCGCGGTAATCTCCGACGGCAGCGCGCAGATCTCCGGCAGCTTCAACGGCGACGAAGGCCTTGAGGACGCAAAGAAGCTCGCTAACATGATCAACGGCGGTTCTCTCCCATTCAAGCTTGAGATCAAGAACCTGTCCACGATTTCTCCGATACTGGGTACCGGCGCGCGTGACGCAATGGGTATTGCAGGCGTTATCGCATTCATCGTTATCTCGATATTCATGATAGCTTACTACCGTCTGCCCGGCGTTGTCGCTGTTATCGCGCTTGCTGGTCAGATCGCTGGTATGTTCGCCGCTGTTACCGGATTCTTCGGATTCAACGCGAGCAGCACCCTCACTATCCCGGGTATTGCAGGTATTATCCTCTCCGTCGGCATGGGCGTTGACGGCAACGTGCTTTCCGCAGAGCGTATCCGCGAGGAGCTCAAGGCCGGCAGAACCATAGACGGTGCGATCAAGAACGGCTTCCAGCGCGGCTTTACGGCAATCCTGGACTCCAACCTGACCGTAATCATCGTGGCGGTTATCCTTATGCTCGTATTCGGTACTGCATTCGGTGCTTCCACTGATGGTACCATATTCTCATTCGGCTTCACTCTGCTTGTCGGCGTTATCATGAACTTCATCATGGCTTGCTGGGCAACCAGAATGATGACCACTTCGCTCTCCCGCTTCAAGTGCTTCAAGAAGCCCTGGCTCTACGGCGGCGAGAAGAAGGCCATAACTCCTACAGCCGCTGAGGTAGCCGCAGCTCCCGCTCCTGCTGTTCCCACAAATGTAGGCAAGGACTTCGTATCAAAGAGAAAGATTTTTGTTATCATCTCCTCTTCGATCATCGTGCTGACTATCATCTTCACATTTGTTCTCGGCGTTAAGGTCGATATCCGATTCAAGGGCGGCTCCATGCTGACCTACAGCTATTCCGGCGAGATCGGCGACGCTGAAATGAACACTGTTAAGTCTGCTATCGCTGAGATCGGCAATGTTCCGGAAGTTAACGTTACAACTGGTACAAGTTTCACCGGCGGTCTGAACACAATGGTAGTTTCCTTCGCGGCTGACGAAAAGATGGACGATGAAATGCTCAACTCCATTAATGCGGCAGTTGAAGGCGCACTCCCCGACAACGCAGTCGAAAACATCGACACTACAAACGTAAGTGCGTCCTCCGGTTCTTCGTTCTTCGTATCCTGCCTTGTTGCGGTAGTTGCTGCGTTTATTCTGCTCGCGGTTTACATCGCTTTCAGATTCCAGAAGATCGGAGGTCTCTCCGCTGGTATCATCGCGATCGTCTGCCTGCTGCACGACGTAGCGATCACCTACGCGGTTTATGTGTTCGGCGGAATGACCCTGGATTCCAACTTCATGGCGGTTATCCTTACTCTGCTCGGTTACTCCATCAACAACACGATCATCATCTACGACCGTCTGCGTGAAAACCGCGCTAAGTACGGCACAAAGCTTACCGACACACAGCTCGTTAACCTCTCGATCAATCAGACTATGCCGCGTTCCATCATCACCACGGCAACAACCGTATGCGCTATGGTTTCTGTTTCTATCGTGTGCGCCCTCATGGGTACGACCTCGATACTCACCTTCTCCATTCCGCTTGCTATCGGTATGCTCGTGGGCTTCTACAGCTCCGTATGCCTGGCTGGCCCGATTTGGATCTGGGTACAGGAAAAGCGTTCTAAGAAAACCGCTTGATAGTATATCAGAATTACCCCTGGGAGTTTCCCAGGGGTTTTCTTTATATCTTTTCTTCGAAATGCGCTCAGATTAGCCCATAATCCATAGTTTGTGTGTGGTAGTATTCTCCATATTATATTTAATGATATGCTCCTCAGAGTGCAATCTGGAGCTTATATTGCCACTGACAAAACAGGGTTCAATTAAGGAATCCCCGGTGTCAACCCGAGGTATATTTCCTTAAATACAAAAATCCCTCCCCGAAATCGGAGAGGGAAGTGTGTGATCGAAAATTAAACCAGCTCGATGATAGCCATCTCTGCTGCGTCGCCGCGGCGCGGACCGATCTTGTAGATTCTTGTGTAACCACCATTCTTGTCAGCGTACTTGGGAGCGATCTCGTCGAATACCTTCTTAGCGACATCTTCCTTAGTAACGTATGCAAGAACCTGGCGCTTGGTGTGAAGTGTGTTCACCTTGCCAAGTGTGATCATCTTTTCTGCCTCTGCGCGAACTTCCTTCGCACGAGTAACGGTGGTCTCGATCTTACCGTTCTCCAGCAGGAATGTAACCATGCCTCTGAGCATTGCCTTTCTGTGGTCGCTGGGTCTGCCCAGCTTTCTTGTTCCCGGCATATTTCCATTCTCCTTTCAGTAGGAATGTAGTTATCAGCGGATTGACCGCCGTTATCAGTTGTTTTCTTCAGAGGGTGCGAGGTCGAATCCGAGAGACTGAAGCTTAGCCTTGACCTCATCGAATGACTTCTTACCCAGGTTTCTGACCTTCATCATGTCCTCCGGGGACTTGTTGATCAGGTCGTCTACTGTGTTAATACCAGCGCGCTTGAGGCAGTTGAAGGAACGAACGGACAGCTCGAGTTCCTCGATAGTCATTTCGAGGAGCTTATCCTTGCGGTTCTCTTCCTTCTCAACCATCAGCTCAGGCTGCTCGGAATCGTCAGAGAGATCAGCGAACAGCTTGAGGCGCTCTATGAGTATCTTAGCCGCATAAGAAACGGCTTCCTTTGCGGAGATAGTGCCATCGGTCCAGATCTCGATGATGAGCTTCTCGAAATCGGTCCTCTGACCCACACGGGTATTTTCAACAGTATAGTTGCACTTCAGGACAGGAGTATAGATACTGTCAATCGGGATTACTCCAATAACAGGCTGGAGCTGCTCTTTGTTGAGTTCAGCAGAAACGTAGCCTCTGCCTCTGTCCAGCGTGATATCCATGAACAGCTTGGCGCCAGCACTAAGTGTAGCGATGTGCATACCGGGGTCGAGGATCTCAACCTCGGAGTCGGTCTTGATATCGCCGGCTGTAACCTCGCCCTCGCCCTCTGCTTCGATGTAGATGGTCTTGGGCGCTTCGCCGTACATTTTAGCTCTGAGTCCCTTGATGTTGAGGATCAGCTCAGTAACGTCCTCTTTAACGCCGGGAACGGTGGAAAACTCGTGCTGAACGCCGTCGATCTTCACGGAAGTAGCAGCGACGCCGGGCAGGGAGGAGAGCAGAACTCTTCTCAGGCTGTTACCGAGCGTATTGCCATAGCCGCTCTGAAGGGGTTCGAGAACAAACATTCCATAAGTTCCGTCTGAGCGTAATTTTGAGGTTTCGATATTGAGCTTTTCGATTTTTTCAAGCATTTGGTACCCTCCACAAGTTCTCGTCTGTTAATTATCCTGTGCTTATTGCCATATTCGCTGTTAATTTTAAATCACATTCTGCCCGTGCCGCAGCTATAACGGGAAAACCTGGTTTGATCAGCATATCCCTAGCATTGGCACAGTTTACGGTCTTAATCAACCGATGCAGACTATGAATTAAAAATAACTGCACTAAATATCTGTATGCTTCTATGCTATTATTTAGAATACAGCTCGATAATTAAGTGTTCAGCGATATCGTAGTCAAGCTCCTCACGCTGGAAAGCACGGAGTACCTTAGCTGTGCCTGCCTCCTTGTTAACTTCGAGCCAGAGGGGAGTAACTCTGCCGCCAGCAACTTCGGCGATCTGCTCGAACTTCTTGCTCTTCTTGCTGTTCTCGTGCAGGGAGATAACGTCGCCTACCTTAACTCTGTAGGAAGGGATATCAACTCTCTTGCCGTTCACACAGAAATGACCGTGAGAAACGAGCTGACGAGCTTCGCGTCTTGTGCAAGCCATGCCCATTCTGAAAACAACGTTGTCGAGTCTGGACTCGAGGAGCTTCAGAAGGTTCTCACCGGCGATGCCCTCTTCCTTGGTAGCCAGCTCATAGTAGTGGTAGAACTGCTTCTCGAGAACGCCGTAGATGAACTTGAGCTTCTGCTTCTCCTTGAGCTGGGAAGCGTACTCAGATTCCTTCTTTCTCTTGTTGCCGTTGGGGTTTCTGTTGGACTTCTTGTCATAGCCCAGAACTGCGGGGCTGAGATCAAGTGCTCTGCATCTCTTTAAAATCGGATCGCGATTAACTGCCATTGTAATTTTCCTCCGTTATTCAATAGTAATATCGGCTTTGCAGGTAGCCTGCTATGCCGACGCCGAGTAAACGAACAGCTCGGTTCTGTTCAGTGATCAAACACGTCTTCTCTTGGGGGGACGGCATCCGTTGTGGGGGATCGGAGTTACGTCCTTGATGAGCTTAACCTCAAGACCTGCTGCCTGAAGAGCTCTGATAGCTGCCTCACGACCTGCGCCGGGGCCCTTAACGAAAACCTCAACAGTCTTGAGACCGTGCTCCATAGCTGCCTTAGCTGCAACATCTGCTGCTGTCTGAGCTGCGAACGGTGTGGACTTTCTGGAGCCTCTGAAGCCCAGTCCGCCGGCGCTTGCCCATGAAAGAGCGTTGCCCTGAAGGTCGGTAATAGTAACGATTGTGTTGTTGAATGTAGACTGGATATGAGCTGCACCGTTCTCGATGTTCTTACGCTCACGACGTCTGCGTACAACCTGCTGCTTGCCCTTGGTTGCTGCCATTATTATACCACCTTTCTGTGATTACTTCTTCTTGTTAGCAATAGTCTTCTTCGGACCCTTGCGAGTTCTAGCGTTGGTCTTGGTTCTCTGACCGCGGCAGGGAAGACCCTTGCGATGACGGGTTCCGCGGAAGCAGTTGATCTCAACGAGGCGCTTGATGTTGAGTGCAACAGTTCTTCTGAGGTCACCCTCTACGAGATATCCGTGGTCGATAACTTCACGGATCTTGGCTTCTTCCTCGTCGGTAAGATCCTTGACGCGGGTGTCAGGATTTACGCCGGCCTTAGCCAGGATATCATTTGCAGACTTTCTGCCGATGCCGTAAACATAGGTAAGACCGATCTCTACGCGCTTTTCCTTGGGCAGGTCTACGCCAGCAATTCTTGCCATACTTTTTCCTCCTCTTGAATGGAATTCAGAACTTATCAGCCCTGTCTCTGCTTGTGCTTAGGTTCAACACAGATAACCATAACTTTACCCTTGCGCTTGATAACCTTGCACTTATCGCAAATAGGCTTTACTGAAGGTCTAACTTTCATTGAAATACCCTCCTTTAGGATAGTTTACTCTGCCTGGATCACTTGGCACGCCATGTGATCCTGCCTTTGGTCAGGTCGTAAGGCGACATTTCAACGGTCACTTTGTCACCGGGCAGGATTCGAATGAAGTTCATTCTCAGCTTGCCGCTGATGTGTGCTAAGATCTTATGACCGTTTGAAAGCTCTACTTTGAACTGTGCGTTGGGCAGTGCTTCCAGAATAACGCCCTCAACTTCTAATACATCTTCTTTAGACAAGCTATTCACTCTCCTCGGCGATGCTCCGGCTCAGTCCGCGGAGTGCGGTCCTCAGCCTTTTATCCGTCATACCGTCAGCGGAAAGTGCTTGACCGGTCGCACGGACATGTTTCAGGTTCTTCTTTTTCGGGGCGGCGAGCTTTCGCTCCTTGCCATCGGCCAGGTAGGCGTACCTGCCGTCAACGCCGGTGACCAGGAACCACTGTCCCTTGTCGTGCCCCGCGGCGCTGATTATTACCATGCCTGTTGTTATATCCATATGATCAGTGTTCCGGCTGCGTGAGAATTATCGGCGCACCGTCTGTGATGGCAACAGTATTTTCGAAGTGAGCTGAGAGGCTGCCGTCGGTAGTGACTACCGTCCAGCCGTCCTTGAGGGTGATGTTGTCAGGGGAGTTTGTATTCACCATCGGTTCAATGGCGATCGTCATTCCCTGGCACAGCCTCGGACCTCTTCCGGCACGTCCGAAATTCGGAACCTCCGGATCCTCGTGCATCTCACGCCCGATCCCGTGACCTATATACTTACGGCAAACCGCATACCCGTTGGCTTCAACGTGGGTCTGGATAGCATTCGAGATATCGCCGATCCTGTTTCCTGCCACCGCCTGTTCAATGCCCTTGAACATTGCTTCCTCGGTGACTTTCAGCAGTCTGTCAGCTTCCTCCGAAACCTTTCCTACCCTGAAGGTCTTGGTGTTGTCGCCCATGAAACCGTTGAGTTCAGCAACGATATCACAGGAAATTATATCGCCCTCGTGAAGGATAACCTTCTTGGAGGGGATACCGTGGATCAGCTGCTCGTTTATAGAGAAGCAGTTATGCCCCGGAAATCCGCAATAGCCCTTGCACGGCGATGAGCCGCCATGAGATACAACGTAATCGTTGACGATCCTGTCCAGTTCCCATGTTGAGATGCCTGGAACAGCGTTCCTGCCTGCGAGTTCGAGCGCCTGGGCGGCAAGCTCACCGGCTTTGAGCATAGCTTTAAGCTCTGTTGGATTTTTAATTGTAATCATTTATAGTCACGCTTTTCTTTTTAGATCAGCCCTTTATAGCAGCCAGCGTCAGCTTGGAGGTCTCGGAGATCTCGTCCTGACCCTCGACGGTCACGAGCTTGCCCTTCGCAGCATAGTAATCCTTGAGGGGAGCTGTCTTCTCGTGATATGTCTTGAGACGGCTGATAACGGTCTCGGGCTTGTCGTCAACTCTCTGAACGACCTTTGCGCCGCATGCGTCGCAGATGCCCTCCACCTTAGTGGGCTTATACTGAATGTGATAAGAATTTCCGCAGCCCTCGCAAACACGTCTGCCGGACATTCTTGCTGTGATAGCCTCGTCAGGAACGTGAATCTCAACAACCTTGTCGATGTTCACGCCCATCTTCTCAAGCGCCTCAGCCTGTGCAACAGTTCTGGGGAATCCGTCGAGAATGAAGCCGTTCTTTGCGTCGTCCTCTGCGATCCTGTCCTTGAGGATACCGATTACAACTTCGTCAGGAACGAGGTCGCCTCTGTCCATATACGCCTTAGCAGCAAGACCAGCGGGTGTGCCGTTCTTGACCGCCTCGCGGAGCATATTGCCAGTGGAGATAGCCGGGATATTCAGCTCTTTGCAGACTACCTCAGCCTGGGTACCCTTACCTGCGCCCGGAGCGCCTAAAAAAATCAGATTCATGGTGTTCTCCTATTCGCAACGTGTCGTCTGGAAGAAACCCCTCAGCCCGCCGGAAGTCCGGCAGGCGTGGGGACTTTTTTAATCAAGGAAGCCGGGGTGATGACGCATCATGATCTGGCTCTCGAGAGATCTTACGGTCTCAAGTGCGACGCCGACAACGATCAGGATCGTTGTGCCGCCGATGCTGATACCCTGAAGCGAGGGTACGCAGAGCGCCAGAATGATCGGGAATATAGCGACGATTCCGAGGAATATCGCGCCGATCAATGTGATCTTGTTGAGAGAGTTATAGATGAAGTCAGAAGTGGGCTTGCCCGGTCTGTAACCAGGGATCGCACCGTTGTTCTTCTTCAGGTTGTTTGCGATCTCAACAGGATTATACTGAATGGAAACATAGAAATAGTTGAATGCGATGATGAGCAGGAAGTAGATCACTGCATACAGCGGACTGCTCTGGCTGAACAGTCTTACGAAGCCATCCCAGAAGGTGTCGCCTGTTCCGTTGATTCCGAAGAAGAACAGGATAGTCTGGGGAAGGCTCATCAGCGACATTGCAAAGATGATAGGCATAACGCCGGACATCGCAACCTTGATCGGAATGTGTGTCGACTGACCGCCGTACATCTTTCTGCCGACTACGCGCTTAGCGTACTGAACCGGGATTCTGCGCTCTGCGTTGGTCATCATAATAACGAACCATACCATTGCAATGAAGATCACAATAGCGAGCAGAACGAAGCCGATGTTTGCGAGGTTCTCCTTGCAGAGCGATACGAAGTATGTTACTGCATTGGGGAGACCAGAGACGATACCTGCGAAAAGTATCATAGAGATACCGTTGCCGATACCCTTTTCATTGATTCGGTCGCCCAGCCAGATAATCATTGACGCACCCGCAACGAAGCAGGCAACGATAACGATTGCGGAAAGAACGACTGCGAACATGTCGGGGTTCGCTTCACGGACATCGCCGTACTTGAGGATCGCGGTGTGAACTCCGTTGGAATCGTTGTAACCGTTTCTCAGCGTGAAATAGAACGCAATAGCCTGAAGTATAGCCAGCGCAAGCGACGTAAACTTGGTGATCGTATTGAGTTTCTTTCTGCCTTCCTCTCCCTCTTTCTGGAGCTTTTCCAGAGGAGGGATAGCGACAGCAAGAAGCTGGATAATGATCGACGCATTGATATAAGGCGTGATCGACATTGCCAGCAGAGTACCCTTACCGAGCGAGCCGCCTGTCATTACATCGAGGTAATTCAGCAGCGACGCACCGCCCATCATTGTGCTGATAGCGGAGTTGTCAAGGAAGGGAACGAAAATGTTGGAGCCTAAACGGAACAGGACGATGATGAACAGTGTGTACAAAATCTTTTTACGCAGCTGCGTGTCCATCCACGCATTACGAAAGACCTGAAACATTAGATCACCTCAGCCTTTCCGCCTGCCTTTTCAATTTTTTCCTGTGCGCCAGCGGTGAACTTAGCTGCCTTAACAGTAAGGCTCTTTGTGAGTTCGCCGTTGCCCAGGATCTTGATACCGTCCTTAGCGTTCTTAATCGCACCGCTCTCAACAAGAGCAGCAGCGTCAACAACGGCACCGTTCTCAAAACGTGCCTCCAGGTCGGATACGTTTACAGTTGCATACTCAACCGCAAAGATGTTGTGGAAACCTCTCTTAGGAATTCTTCTCTGGAGAGGCATCTGACCGCCTTCAAAGCCAGGTCTGATAGAACCGCCGGAACGAGCCTTCTGACCCTTGTGTCCCTTGCCGGCTGTCTTGCCGTTGCCGGAACCATGACCACGGCCGATACGCTTAACGTCCTTTACAGAGCCTTCAGCGGGCTGTAATTCGTAAAGCTTCATAACTTTGCACCCCCTAGTAAATGTGGATTAAGTGTAATTAGAATTTGTGGGAACCTCCCGGCGCGAACCGGGCGTCCCGTTGAAATCAAACCTCTTCAACCTTTACAAGGTGAGCGATAGTCTTGATTTTACCCTTAGTAGCCTCGTTGTCAGGCTGGGTAGTCTCAGAATTGATCTTGCGCAGTCCAAGGGAATACGCAGTGGCGATCTGATTCTTCTTGCAGCTGTTTAAAGAGCGTACAAGTGTGATTTTAAGAGCCATGTTATTCTTCCTTTCGTACTGCTTAGCCTACAATTTCCTTAACGGTCTTGCCTCTGAGAGCAGCAACTTCCTCTGCGGTTCTGAGCGAAGTCAGACCCTCCATTGTTGCGCGAACAACGTTGCAGGGGTTGTTGGAACGCAGGGACTTTGTACGGATGTTCTTGATGCCTGCCATCTCGATGACTGCACGAACAGGGCCGCCTGCGATAACGCCGGTACCCTCGGGAGCCGGACGCATCAGAACTGCGCCTGCACCGAACTTACCAGTAACCTCGTGGGGAATTGTGGTTCCCTTGAGGGCGATCTTGTGAAGATTCTTCTTAGCGTCCTCGAGACCCTTGCGGATAGCGTCCGGAACTTCGTTGGATTTGCCCATGCCGAAGCCTACAACGCCGTTGCCGTCGCCGACAACTACCAGAGCGGAGAACTTCATGATACGTCCGCCCTTAACGGTCTTGGAAACGCGGTTTATAGCAACAACTTTCTCGTTGAGCTCGTAATTGTTTGCGTCTAAAAGTGCCAAGTCTGTGTCCCTCCTTATTAGAAATTAAGTCCGCCTTCTCTTGCGCCTTCAGCGAGAGCAGCGACTCTGCCGTGGTATACATAACCGCCTCTGTCGAAAACAACATCGGTGATACCAGCAGCCTTAGCCTTCTCGGCGATCATCTGGCCGACCTTCTTAGCAGCCTCAACATTGCCGCCGAAGCCCTCGAAGCCCTTCTCAGTGGAAGAAGCAGCTGCAAGTGTAACGCCCTTTACGTCGTCAATGACCTGAGCGTAAATGTGCTGAGAAGAACGGAAAACGTTAAGACGCGGGCACTCTGCGGTACCGGTGATCTTAGAACGAACACGCTTGTGACGGCGGATTCTGCTCTTGTTCTTGTCGATAATTTTAACCATTTATTTTCAGTCCTTTCGTTGTGGGAATTACTTCTTACCCTTACCTGCTTTACCTTCCTTGCGGCGGATAACTTCGTTTGCATACTTGATGCCCTTGCCCTTGTAAGGCTCGGGAGGACGCTTGCCTCTGATCTCAGAAGCGATCTGACCAACCTTCTGCTTGTCGATACCCTTTACGATGATGGTGTTGGGATCCGGAACATCGAGAGTGATATCGTCGGAGTCGGATACGATAACGGGGTGAGAGTAACCGAGGGTCAGAGTAACGTTCTTACCGCTCTTCTGGCATCTGTAACCTACACCGTTGATCTTCAGCTCCTTGGAGAAGCCGTTTGTAACACCCTCAACCATGTTGTGGATCAGGGTTCTTGTCAGACCGTGGAGGGACTTGCTGAGGTTCTCCTCGTCAGGACGCTCAACGATAACCTCGTCGCCCTGCTTGGAGATCTTCATAAGGTGATTGAATTCCTTAGTGAGGGTGCCCTTGGGACCCTTTACTGTAACTACGGAGCCGTCGATATTTACTTCCACACCTGCGGGAATAGCAACGGGCTTCTTACCAATTCTTGACATATTACTATTCCTCCTTACCAGATGAACGCAAGGACTTCGCCGCCGACATTGAGCTCGCGAGCCTTCTTGTCAGTCATGATGCCCTTGGAAGTGGACACGATAGCAATACCGAGGCCCTTCATTACCTTAGGCATATCCTTGCAGTTAGAGTAGATTCTCAGACCGGGCTTGGAAACACGGCGGAGGCCGGTGATTACCTGAGCTCTAGTGTCTGTGTACTTGAGATTGACTCTGATGATGCCCTGCTTCTTGTCGTCAATAACCTTGAAGCTCTTGATGTAGCCCTCGTCCTGAAGGATCTGAGCTATCTGCTTCTTGAGGTTGGACGCGGGGATATCAACAGAGGCGTGCTTCGCGGAGTTTGCGTTACGGATTCTCGTAAGCATATCTGCGATGGTATCAGTGATCTGCATTCGTTTACCTCCTATACGAAAGCCGTTACGGAACCGAATTGTCCGTCGTACTTACATGATTGCTCCTTATCGGAGCTGATATTTAAGCCGGGCTTTTATTGAAACAAAACCCGCCCGGCGAGGGAACAAATTGTGATGGAACTGATTTGATCGACGTTCCTGTGGTTATTACCAGCTTGCCTTCTTCACGCCAGGGATCTGACCCTTATAAGCAAGCTCTCTGAAGCAGATTCTGCAGATGCCGAACTTGCGCATATAAGAATGGGGTCTGCCGCAGATCTTGCATCTGTTGTAGGCGCGAGTGGAAAATTTCGGCGCTCTCTGCTGCTTAGCTATCATTGACTTCTTAGCCATAAGTTTTCCTTCGTCCTTTCTTACTTCTCAAAAGGAGCGCCCATCAGGGTGAGCAGCTCTCTTGCTTCCTCATCAGTCTTTGCAGTAGTTACAAAGTTGATGTCCATGCCGCGTGTAGCCTCGATCTTGTCGAAGTCGATCTCCGGGAAGATGATCTGCTCCTTCAGACCGAAAGAGTAGTTACCTCTGCCATCGAAGGAATTAGCGTTGATACCTCTGAAGTCGCGTACACGGGGGAGAGCAACGTTAAACAGTCTGTCGAGGAACTCGTACATGATCTCGCCTCTCAGTGTTACCTTAACACCGATGACCTGACCCTCTCTGAGCTTGAAGTTAGCGACTGCCTTCTTGGAACGGCACTCAACCGGCTTCTGACCAGTGATCTGAGCGAGCTCAGACATAACGTTCTCAATGATCTTGTGATTTTCCTTTGCCTCGCCGCAAGCAACGTTTACAACGATCTTGTCAAGCTTCGGGATCTGCATAACAGACTTGTAGCCGAACTTCTTGAAGAGCGCGGGGGCAACGGTTTCCTTGTAGAAATCCTTCATTCTTGCCATATCAATACTCCTATCTGACAGCCGGATTTTAATGCTCCGCTCCAGCGAGGGAGCATTCCTTGTATCCGACCGATCTCAGGCAATATCAGTACTTGAGCTCTGCGCCGCAGTGCTTGCAAACTCTGATCTTCTTGCCATCCTCAATCTTGTGAGCGACTCTTGTAAGCTTGTCGCACTTGGGGCAAACGAGCTGAACCTTGGACGCGTAGAGCGCACCCTCAGCCTGAACTCTGCCGCCGAGCTGACCGGCCTGCTTGGGCTTAACGTGCTTTGTTACCATGTTAACGCCTTCGACGATAACCTTGTTCTCCTTAGCGGAAACGGTAACGATCTTACCCTGCTTGCCCTTATCAGCGCCGCTGATAACCTGAACCTTATCACCGGTTTTAATATTTAAGCTATTCATAATCGGCAGGTCCTCCTTAAAGTACTTCGGGAGCGAGGGACAGGATCTTTGTGAAGTCCTTGTCGCGCAGCTCTCTTGCTACCGGCCCAAAAATACGAGTTCCCTTCGGATTTTTGTCCTCCTTGATGATAACCGCTGCGTTTTCATCGAAGCGGATATATGTTCCGTCGTCACGTCTGAGACCCTTTGCGGAACGAACGACAACGCACTTAACTACGTCGCCCTTCTTTACAACGCCGCCGGGTGTAGCTTTTCTGACGGAAGCAATGATAACGTCGCCGATATTCGCATACTTTCTGCGGGTACCGCCGAGCACTCTGATACACATAAGCTCCTTGGCGCCGGTGTTGTCAGCGACCTTGAGCAGTGTCTGCATCTGGATCATGTTATGCTACTCCTTTCGTAGAATTACTTAGCGCGCTCGATGACGTTAACAAGGCGCCATCTCTTATCCTTGGAAAGGGGGCGAGTCTCCATGATCTCAACTCTGTCGCCTATTCCGCATGTGTTCTGTTCATCATGAGCCTTCAGCTTGATTGTACGCTTCACGATCTTCTTGTAAAGAGGATGACGAACATTGTCCTCGATGGCTACGACGATAGTCTTGTCCATCTTGTTGCTTACTACTCTACCAACTCTGGTCTTTCTTAAAGCTCTTTCCATGTTTAGTTCTTATCCTCCTTCCTTAATTGTTTGCCGCGATCTCACGCTGACGCTGAATGGTCTTGATGCGTGCGATATCCTTCTTGACAGCCTTGATTCTTGTGGGGTTGTCGAGCTGGTTAACGGCAAGCTGGAAGCGCAGGTTGAAAAGCTCCTGCTTGAGTTCAGCGAGCTTAGTGTCGAGCTCTGTCTCCGAGAGATATACCAGTTCTGAAGCCTTCATTAAAGCTCACCTCCGTCTTCCTTCTTAACAAACTTGCACTTAATCGGGAGCTTGTGCATTGCAAGACGCATAGCCTCGCGTGCGGTCTCCTCAGGAACGCCGGCGATCTCAAACATAACTCTGCCGGGCTTTACTACAGCTACCCAGTACTCGGGAGCGCCCTTACCGGAACCCATTCGAACTCCGAGGGGCTTATCAGTTACGGGCTTGTCGGGGAATATCTTGATCCATACCTGACCGCCACGCTTGATGTAACGAGTCATTGCGATACGGGCAGCCTCGATCTGATTGGACTTGATCCATGCGGCCTCAAGTGCCTGCAGGCCATACTCACCGTTAGATACCTTGTTGCCTCTTGTGGCGATACCGGTACGGCGGCCTCTCTGTACTCTTCTGTACTTTACTCTCTTAGGAAGCAGCATTAGTCGTTACCCCCTTCTCTTCTAGGTGCTCTTTCTCTGCGAGGACGTCTGTCGTCGCGGCCTCTGCCATTGTTTCTGTCGTCGCGTCTGCGTCTGTCGGGTCTCTCTGCTCTCTGAACAGGAAGCTCGCCCTTGAGGACTTCGCCCTTGTAGATCCAAACCTTAACGCCGATAACGCCGTAAGTTGTGTTTGCTCTTGCTACGCCGTAGTCGATGTCAGCACGGAGAGTCTGAAGCGGGATTGTACCCTCGTGATAGCTCTCAGTACGAGCGATCTCGGCACCGCCCAGACGGCCAGCTACCATGGTCTTGATACCCTTAGCGCCGGACTTCATGGTTCTGCCGATAACGGACTTCATAGCACGTCTGAAGGAAACACGGCCCTCGAGCTGCTGCGCGATGTTCTCTGCAACGAGCTGAGCGTTCATATCGGGGTTCTTTACCTCGATGATCTTGATGTCTACCTTCTTGCCGGTGAACTTCTCCATCTCAGCCTTGAGCTTGTCAACCTCTGCGCCCTTAGCGCCGATAACCATACCGGGCTTTGCGCAGGAGATGCAGATAGTTACCTTATCGCCGGATCTCTCGATCTCGATCGAGGGAACGCCAGCCTTGTAAAGCTTCTTCTTCAGAAGCTCACGGATCTTATAGTCTTCAACGAGTGTATCACCGAAGGTTGCCTTGCTCGCGAACCAGCGAGAATCCCAATCCTTGATTACACCCACTCTGAGACCATGTGGATTAACCTTCTGTCCCATTGTTATTCTCCTCCTTATTCCGCTTCTTTAACAACCAGCACGATGTTAGACGTTCTCTTGAGAATTCTGTGAGCGCGTCCGTGATCCTTCGGTCTGATACGCTTGAGTGTTACGCCTGCGCCTACGAATGCTTCGGAAACGTAAAGGCGGCTGGTGTCCATGTTGTGATTGTTCTCTGCGTTAGCAACAGCGGACTTAAGGAGCTTCTCGAGAGGCTCACAAGCGGACTTGGGGGTGTTCTTGAGAGTTGCGAATGCGATTTCAACAGGCTTGTTTCTGATGAGGTCGAGAACGATGCCGACCTTTCTCGGAGAAATGCGGACCTGTCTGAGTTCAGCTCTAGCTTCCATTATTTCTCCTCCTTACTTCTTGCCTGTGGTCTTGCTTCCAACGTGACCCTTGAAGGTTCTGGTGGGAGCGAACTCACCGAGCTTGTGGCCGACCATATCCTCGGTAACATATACCGGAACATGCTTTCTGCCATCGTGAACTGCGAATGTGTGACCTACGAAGTCAGGGAATATTGTAGAGGAACGGCTCCATGTCTTGAGAACCTTCTTCTCTCCTGCTTCGTTCATTGCCAGAACTCTCTTGTAGAGAGCTTCCTGGACGTAAGGTCCCTTTTTAATACTTCTTCCCATGTCTAAATAATTCCTTTCAAGTTTAGCTGCAAGTTAATGAGCAGCGGCACTCGCCGATGACGTTTTACGCACAACCTTATTAATGATGTGCAACGCTGTTCTTATTAACAGCAACTTTTGGGTTATGGTATCATGGCGCTTTCTTCCCCTGCGCGGGGCAGGGGAGCAAAGCGAACCGGGATTACTTGGAGTTTCTTCTCTTAACGATGAACTTGTTAGAGGACTTCTTGGTGCTTCTGGTCTTGTAGCCAAGAGCGGGCTTGCCCCAAGGAGTTACAGGGCCGGGACGTCCAACAGGGGACTTACCCTCACCACCACCGTGCGGGTGGTCGTTCGGGTTCATTACGGAACCGCGAACAGTCGGACGAACGCCGAGGTGACGGGTTCTACCAGCCTTACCGAGGTTAACGTTCTCGTGGTCGAGGTTAGAAACGGTACCGATGGAAGCCATGCAGTTGACTGCAACGTTTCTCAGCTCGCCGCTGGGAAGACGGATAAGAGCCATGCCGTTCTCCTTAGCCATGAGCTGAGCCATGTTACCAGCAGAACGAACCATCTGAGCGCCCTTACCGGGGTGCATCTCGATGTTGTGGATAACGGTACCAACAGGGATATCAGCCAGTGCAAGAGCGTTGCCGGGCTTGATATCAGCGTCGCTGCCTGCGCGAACGGTGTCGCCGACCTTCAGGCCGTCAGGAGCGATGATATATCTCTTCTCGCCGTCCTCATAGGTAACGAGAGCGATGAAAGCAGATCTGTTAGGATCGTACTCAAGAGTGGTAACAGTAGCGTTCATGCCCTGCTTATCTCTCTTGAAGTCGATAACACGATACTTCTTTCTGTTGCCGCCGCCGATATGTCTAACGGTGATTCTGCCGTAGCTGTTGCGGCCTGCGGTCTTCTTAACGGGCTCCAGAAGTGACTTTTCAGGAGCTACCTTTGATAAGCCGCTGTAATCAGTAACAGTCATGCCACGACGGCTGTTATTGACGGGCTTGTAATTCTTAATAGCCATTTCGTTTCACTCCTTACTTAAATCATTCCGTCGAAGAACTCAATGGTCTTGGAGCCTTCTGCGAGGGTAACGACTGCCTTCTTCCAATCGGAAGTATAACCAGCAGTTCTTCCCATTCTCTTGAGTCTGCCGCGAACGGAGATGGTGTTCACCTTTGCTACCTTAACACCCTTGAAGAGTGTCTCGACAGCCTTGGCGATCTCGATCTTGTTAGCATCCTTGGCAACCTTGAAAGTGTACTTGCCGGAAGCAAGAGCCTCCATGCTGTGTTCTGTGATGATGGGCTTGATAATGATATCCTGAGCAGCCTTCATTATGCGTACACCTCCTCGAGCTTCTTGACAGCACCCTCAACGATTACGAACTTGTCGCAGTTGAGAATGTCATATACGTTGAGAGTGTTGTACTGAGTGGTCTTAACACCCTCGATGTTTGCAGCGGACTTGATAACCTTAGCGTCAACAGCGTCGAGCACGATGAGAGTCTTCTTCTCAGCCTCGAGAGCCTTGAGCATAGCAACCATAGTCTTGGTCTTGAACTCGTCGGTCTTGATAGCGTCTACAACTACCATCTCGTTTGCGCTTACCTTAGCGGAAAGAGCGGAGAGCATTGCAAGCTTTCTTACCTTCTTGTTCAGAGTGAATCTGTAGGAACGGGGCTTCGGGCCGAGGGCGATACCACCGTGTCTCCACTGAGGAGATCTTGTGGAACCCTGTCTTGCATGACCGGTACCCTTCTGTCTCCAGGGCTTTCTGCCGCCGCCGCTTACCTCTGTTCTGGTAAGTGTGGACTGAGTACCCTGACGCTGATTTGCGAGGTAATTGACTACAACGGAGTGCATTGCGGTCTTGTTCGGCTCGATACCGAATACGTTTTCGTTAAGCTCAAGCTCGGAAACGACCTTACCCGCCATATCTACAACATTGATCTTAGGCATAATTATCGTCCTCCTCCCTTATGCTTTAACTGCGTTGACGATAGTAACAACGCCGCCCTTAGGGCCGGGAACCGCGCCTCTAACAGCGATGAGGTTGTTCTCAACGTCAACCTTTACAACTACCAGGTTCTGAACAGTAACGTTCTCAGCACCCATGTGACCTGCCATGCCCTTGCCCTTGAAGATTCTGGACGGGCTGGAGCATGCGCCCATGGAGCCTGCCTGTCTAGCAACAGGACCAGAACCGTGGGTCTCCTTGAGTCTGTGCTGGTTGTGACGCTTGATGGCACCTGTGAAGCCCTTGCCCTTGCTTACGCCCGCAACGTCGATAACGTCGCCCTCAGCGAAAACGTCAGCCTTCAGAACATCGCCAACGTTTACCGCGCTGATGTCGTCCAGACGGAACTCCTTAAGTGTCTTCTTGAACGCTACGTCGTTCTTCTTGAAGTGGCCCTGTTCAGGCTTGTTGATGTGCTTGGGAGTAACATCTCCGAAGCCGAGCTGAACTGCCTCGTAGCCGTCGTTCTCAGTAGTTTTCTTCTGAACTACTACGCAGGGACCCGCTTCGATAACTGTTACGGGAACGACCTTGCCTGCCTCGTCGAAGATCTGTGTCATGCCGATCTTCTTGCCGATGATTGCCTTTGTCATTGCGGCTAATCCTCCTTTGGTTATTGGTCGGGATAACTCCCGACATGACCATGCACCGGAATGGTGCGTGGTTAGTGGTTGAGCGTTTTACCGCCCAACATAACTCCAATGCTCTCTATGATCAGATATCCATTGAAATCTCTACGCCTGCGGGAAGCTCCAGTGTCTGGAGAGCTTCGATCGCCTTTGCTGAGGGACGGATAACGTCGATAAGACGCTTATGAGTTCTCAGCTCGAACTGCTCACGAGAATCCTTGTACTTGTGAACCGCTCTCAGGATAGTAACTACTTCCTTGCTTGTAGGAAGCGGGATCGGACCTGCAACTCTCGCACCGTTGTGTGTAGCCGCCTCTACGATCTTCTTGGCTGCTGCGTCAACTACGCTGTGCTCGTAGCCCTTGATCTTGATCCTTACCTTCTCATTTGCTGCCATGATTTTTCAATCCCTTCTGTTAGTAGTGTGCTGGCAAAAGCTGTTTTGAAAAATCCACTGTGCCGTGTGTTTCTTTTGACCGGCAACCGCTTGTTAGTTATCCAGGATATCCCGGACACTTTAACAGCGACACCGGGAAGAAACTCACGTTTTCTGTAAATCTTCTTCCGCCGGACTAGCATGTCCGACATACTCCGCCGAAATTACCGCGGTCAGAGCCGCGCAACCTCCGGCATCATCGCTATGCCTTCTTGTAATAGGCTGTTCCCGATCGAATTACATCATCAGTACAGCCGCCAACAGTTATTTTACCACATAACAACGCCAATTGCAAGGATTTTGAGAAAAATTCAGTGTAGAATTTTTGCAGCCTTTTGCAGCTATTTGTTATATATTTTGCACAAAAGCATGTTCAATTGTTGAACTCAGCGCATAAATGGCGGTGCAATCAACTTTTAGTATACAAATCAAACCCGATTTTATACTATAATATAATTATACTCTTTCGCGCTCAGGATTCTTGACCCGAAACAAAAAGGACTGCGAACGCAGTCCTTTAAACATTATTTGTGAAGCCGCTTTATCATCTTGAATACAATGGTATTCTCCATTACCAGAGGGCTTTCATGCGCAAAGAACAGTATGCCATCGGCGGGAGCTTTCACCTCGCTGATTACATTTCCCTCGTACGGATGAATTATCTGGGCAAGGATATCGCCCTTCTCCACCTCGTCGCCGCTTTTGTGGAGACTGCGGTAAATTCCCGCCGCTCCGCAGGTGACGTTCATCATGTCGTCCTCGTCGATGATGGTTCCCATGTAGCCGCCGTGGCACTTGTACTTGATTATTCCCATTCTGGACAGGAATCTCAGCACCGCGGAAACTCCCAGTTCAGCGGAAGCCTCGTCTATACTCTCGGTGGCGTTGGTGTAGACCGAAAACGCCGCCGTCCCGCCGACCTGCCAGTTGAAATTCAGCGTGGACTGATCCATCGCTATCGGGGTCCTGAGCACCACGTAAGGAAGTCCGAACAGATTTGCAAGGCTGGTGTTTTCCTTGCAGGTTTTCATCATGCGGACGTGCGGAATGAACATTCCCGAAATATAGAAGCTCGCAAACTGCACGCCGTACTGATACTTGCATATCTCCTTAAAGATACCTGCCGCGATGCGTTCCGTGGTCTCTCCGTCAGGGTCGCCGGGGAACATTCTGTTGATATCCGTGTTGTCGAGGCACCAGAACCGCTTTCCAATATTCGTGCCGTAACTGTTTATCGACGGTATTATCAGTATCTCCCGGTCGTAGGCGATATCCCCCTTACGCTCAAGAGCCTCCAGCGTTTTGACAAGCTGACTGCACATATAGAGCTGCTGTATCTCGTTTCCGCGAAGAGAGCCAATAATACAGCAGGACTTTTCGCCCTTGCCGAAGCGGTAGCCCGTCACTCTGAAATCATCGCGGTACGGCGACGACAGACTGAAAATGATGTCCTTTTTCATTCCAAAAACCTCACGGTAATTTATTTATCCCTGCTCCACCGCGCGGACGTGATATCTGTCTGCTTTCACGCCGTCTATCGCATTGATGAAATCCGTGAACCTCGCGAAACCGTAATTTCTGAAATCGAAGCCCTCGAATTTCTCCTTGAGCTGTATGCCCAGCGCTCTTATGCTGTGGCTTCCCTCGGCGCGTGCGAACTCGTTGACGAACTGCTCGATCTCCTCGGTCTGCTTCGCGAATTCATCGCTGATATACAGCTTGTTGTTCCTGATTACTATTCCGCTTATCTCAGCCGCAAGCTTTCTCATTGAGGTAAAGCCAAGCTCCTTGAGGAAATCCTTGCCGTACTTGCCGGAAAGGTCTCTGCCAAGCCCGGAGAGCGAACCGCCCTTTTCCGAACCCGCAACGAACTGAAGCACCTCGCGCTTGACTGCGTTTATCTCGGGCTTTTCCGTCTGATCCTCAGTTCCGGCAGGCTCTGCGGATTCGGAAGCGTTATCGGCGCTCGCGGAATCTTCAGCGCTTTCCTCCTCGTCAGACTTAGCGGACTTTGCCGTCTTGTCCTTCTTAGAACGCCCGGGGTTGTCGTTGTTTGAAATGTTTCCGGAATTCTCCGCAGCAGCTGCATTTTCTGCGCTCTCTGCGTTCTCCGCTTTCTCTGCGCCCTCAACCATCACTGAGTTTTCGGAGCCTTCGGCTGCTGACGGTGCATTGACCTCCGCGATGACCTCAGCCACCTTTTCCGCTGTGGACTTAGTATCCCGCGGCAGAGTTTCCGGTTTCTCAAGTTTCTCGGGCTTTTCAGGCTTTGCGGACTTCGCCGATTCAGCGGGGGCAACCGCGTTTATCACCGGCTGAACCAGAGAAAACGCGCGATTCTTGCTGATCTTTATATCCGGAACGGAAGATAACAGCGCCCTGAAATCCCCATAGCCCATATCGTCAATGTAGCTCTTTCCGTACGCCGCCATAAGCTCGTTGTTGAGCTGACCCAGGTTTCCGCCGTCCGGCATGTTCTCCGCTGCGTACTTCTGGATCCTCGCGAATACCGCTTTCTCGTCCGGTCCGGGCATTCCGGCGGGTTTTACGGCAGGCTCCGGCTTAACAGCTTCCGCAAGGAACACCTTGTTTCCGTCGACCCTGACCTCGCCCACCGAGCTCAGCGCCGACTTGAAATCGCCGAATCCCAGCGCACGGAAATAATCCTTGCCGAAGGCGCTCATCAAGCGATTATTGAGCTGACCTATATTTCCGCCGTCCGGCATGTTGTCTCCCGCGTAGGTCATGACCTCCCTGCGGTAGCTCCCGGCGTCAAGCGTGACTTCCGGAGCGGCCTCCGCTGGCTTTACGAGCGTGCCGGTACGCGTGAACTGCGGCAGCTTGTCAATGAATCTCGCAAATCTTGCGCTGCCGAACTTCGCAAAGTCTATCTTTCCGAAACGGCTGTTGAGATAACTCTCAAGCTTTAGCATGTTGTCGTTTTCCGGCTCATGCTCGCTCAGGTACTCCTGCATTGCCGCGGAAATAGACTGCTCCGTTGCCGCCTCGACCGCCCTGGCGGGAACGGGCTGCTCCTGGCGCTTCTTTCTCAGGGAAACAAAAGTGTTGTTCCGGCGAAGCTCCGGGAAGCTGTCGATAAAGTTCGAAAACCTCTTGTAGCCCAGCTCGTCAAAGTTGATGTTGCCGAATTTGGAGGTCAGCACCGCGCTTATCCTCGCAAGGTCTAGCCGCTCGTCCTTGTTATCGGTGACGAAGGTCAGCACCGCCTTTCTGATAGCCGGCTCGTCGCAGCTCGCTTCCATTTCGCCGATCTGGTTGAGATAGCAGAAATGATGGCAGCTTACCGTGAACGGTCTCGGGGTTTTGAGTTCGCCTATTCCTACCACAAGCTTTCCTGCCTCGCGAAGGCGTATCGCAAGCCGCGTGAAGTCGCTGTCGCTGGTGACGAGCACAAATCCGTCAACATTGCCGGTGTACAGAATGTCCATCGCGTCGATTATCATGGAGAAATCCGTGGCGTTCTTGCCTGCAACATAGCTTGTCTGCTGAACCGGCATTATCGAGTAGTTGACTGCGGGAGCATGCCAGCCGTTGCCGCCTTTTTCCCAGTCGCCGTAAACTCTCTTGTAGGTCGGCACGCCGTACTTCTGCACCTCGTTCATGACGAACTGTGCATATTTCGCAGATACGTTATCGCTGTCGATAAGCACCGCGAGCTTCTTTTCTTCTGACATTGTTACCTCTGTTCTGTGAATTGCCCCGGGAACGGACAGGGCGTTGTTGTTATATTATAGTATTATTTTCCGCGAATAGAACCGTACTGGTCCGCTGTGTTGAATATAGTTGAGATATAGCCCTTGAAATACGGAATGAACACGCCGCTGTCTATCATGGCGAGGACTTCCTCCTCAGACGCCCAACCTACCGCCTGAACTTCCTCGTACTGCAACTCCAGACTTTCAATGTCCGGATCAGCCTTTACGACATACCAGTCGTCAAAGCCCTCGCCGTAGGTCACGGAATAATGCGGACGAACCCCGTTTAAATCCAGCGTTACGCCTATCTCCTCTCGAACCTCACGCATGGCTGCCGCCGCGCTGGTCTCTCCGGCAACGGCAGAGCCACCGGCGCTAACGTCCCACAGATTCGAAAAACCGTGCTTGAACGGCTGGCGCTGCTGAATGAGCATTCTGCCGTCGCTTCCAATAATGCAGACATGCACCACCAGGTGATAGCCGCCCTCGGGAAGTCCCTCGCCGCGCACGACGGTTTTTCCGGTCTTGTTGCGGTTTATGTCGTAAACGTCCCAGAGTTCCATGCGAGACCTCCGTTATATAAGCTATATTGCGACTGGAATCTTGTCGGTAAATTCGTGGTACTTATAATCGACTGCGGTAAAGCTGTTCTTCGTGAACTTGTAAAAATCCGTGATGTCCTCAACCTGCATTTCCGGAGCGGGGTAGGGCTTCTTTTCAATGAGCCGCTTTACAGCGTCGATGTGGCGGTCGTAAATGTGCGCGTCCGCAATGACGTGGACAAGCTCTCCCGGCTCGAATCCTGTGGATTTCGCGAACATTATGAGCAGCGCCGCATACTGGCAGACGTTCCAGTTGTTCGCGGTGAGCATATCCTGGCTGCGCTGGTTGAGTATCGCGTTGAGCCTGTTCCCGGTGACGTTGAACGTCATGGAATAGGCGCAGGGAGCCAGCCGCATTTCGCTGAGGTCGGCGTGATTGTAGGTATTGGTCATGATACGGCGGCTGTTCGGGTCGTGCTTCAGGTCGTACAGCACCTTGTCCACCTGATCGAAATCTCCCTCGGGGTAGTGGTGCTTCACGCCGAGCTGATAGCCGTACGCCTTGCCGATGGTGCCGTTTTCGTCCGCCCAGGCGTCCCAGATATGGGACGAAAGGTCAGCCACACGGTTGGATTTCTTCTGGTATATCCAGAGTATCTCATCAATGGCGGAGCGATAGTAAACCCGGCGGAGCGTCATTATCGGGAACTCCTTCTGGAGGTCATAACGGTTCACGATACAGAATTTCTTTATCGTATGGGCGGGAGTGCCGTCCTCCCAGTGCGGGCGGACATGGCATTCCCCATCTGAAACGCCGTTAGCTATGATGTCCCGGCAGTTCTCTATAAACAGTTCGTCGGCAAGGCTCATTCGTGGTTCTCCTTAGTTGGTAAAGCTCATATTCTTCCGAATATCGCGGAAGTGGAAAGGTCGACGCTTTCGAACGGCACCTTCTCAAAGCAGGAAAGTCCGTTGGTCTCGCACATGCTGAACAGCCCGGAGCCGCTGCTCTCTGCGAATTTCCTGACCTGCTCCATCAGCGCCTTTGCGCCTGCGGGATAATCGGCGGCTTCGCCCTCCGCAGGAGTTCTTGCGGCGCCGTTATCGTCGATATTCAGCGGGAACAGCCCGTCCCAGCCGTAAAGATATATCTCGCTGAATCCCATGTAAAGCGCAAGCTGGATCATGGCGTACATCGGGAACATATTCGCGGTCGCAAACACCGTCTCCACGCTCTGGAAGGACGGCAGCCCGTTGATTAGTCCCGCGCCGAGGCCGTTGAAGTAGGTCGGCTTTTTCTTGAACTTATCCTCGAACACCTTTATTCTTCCGTCAATGAAGCACTCCATACCCTCGATGTACTTTCCGTTGCCCAGATAGGAGGATTCCTTGGTCAGCACGAAGAATTCCGGACGCTGCGGGGTCTTCTGGAAGTAATCGCAGAACTCGTTGCAGGCGAACGCATGCTCGTTCATCAGCCCGTTGAGCTCGTCGAGCTTCGCGCTGTAATGACCCAGGATAAAGCAGCGCTGACCCTTCATCTTATCCTTGTACGCGGCAAGCTGCTGCGCTGTGAGGTTCTCCTGACCGCCTGCGCGCTTTCCGTCGGAGCCGAGTGCCTTGCTGAGCTTCATATTCGCAAGTGTCATGCCAAGCCCGGAAGGTTCGTTGAGTTCGCAGTAGCCGTTCTCGGTAAAGCCACACTGGGACTTGAGTATAGCCGCTATCTCCGCGGAAGTCCCCTGAACCCCCGCCATCGCGGCAAGCTGGACCTCAAGAGGAGTATACGGCGCGATTATCAGCGCATAGAACGAAGCGGACTTCCCCTTCAGTTCCTCGATGAACCGGATATCCTTATCCTCGGAGACCTCAGCCTGCGAGTTAGCCGCGCGGAATGCAATATCCGGAACCTTGACATTCTTCATGCGAAGCTGCTGGAGAGCCTGCATGAGCACGTCATAGTCCTCGCCGTCGCCGATAACGACAAGCTTCTTCTGACCTATCTTCTCGATATTCTTGATGATATGGGTCTTGTAAGCGCCGAGTTTGCCCTTCTTCATTCCATCGTCGGACATATAAACTGAATAATCCATTCCTCGTATCCCCCTCAAAATAACTATAGCTGAAAGCCGCCTGCCATTGCATTTTCAGACCTCACCAACCGCACAATTACATACAAAGCCGCAGGAAGGACGCAGGACGGCGCCCCTTCCCACGGCATTTTATATTACTCGCTCAGAATGAACATATCATAGATGACCTTGATAGCCTTATCAAAATCTCCGGCGTTGATGCCGATGATGATGTTAAGCTCGCTGGAGCCCTGGTCGATCATTCTGATATTGATGTTTGCATGAGACAGAGCCGCGAATACGCGGGTAGCAGTACCCTTTACGGATCTCATGCCGCGTCCGACGACTGCGATAAGAGCCAGACCGTCGATTATCTCGAAGTGATCGGGCTTTACTACCTCAACGAGGCGCTCTGTGAGCTTCTCGCGCTGACCGTCAAGCTCGGAGGAGTTGACAACAACGCTGACCGTATCAATACCGGTAGGCATATGCTCCGGGAAAATATCGTGGTTCTCGAGAACCTGGAGCAGCTTGCGCAGGAAGCCCTTGTTGCTGTTCATTCTGTCCTTCTCGATGGAGATTACCGAGAAGTTCTTCTTGCCGGCGATACCGGTGATTACATGCTCGCTTGCGGGCGCGTGGGAAGTCGGCACGATAAGGGTGCCTGCGTCCTGCGGAGCGTTGGTGTTCTTGATATTGATCGGAATGTTCGCGCTTCTCACCGGGAAGATAGCGTCCTCGTGGAGCACGCCTGCGCCCATGTAGGAAAGCTCGCGCAGCTCGGAATATGTGATAACGCTGATTCCCTCGGGGTTCTCGACGATACGGGGGTCAGCTACCAGGAAGCCGCTTACGTCTGTCCAGTTCTCGTAGAGGTCTACCTTTGCAGCCTTTGCAACTACAGAACCTGTGAAGTCAGAACCGCCGCGGGAGAACGTCTTGATGGTGCCGTCGGGCATTGCGCCGTAGAAGCCCGGAATTACCGCCTTCGGGGTCTTGTCAAGGAGCGCGCCGAGGCATGCGTCGGTGATGTCAGCGTCGAAATTGCCCTTGTTGTCGAAGAAGATAGCGCGTGCGGCGTCGATGAACTCGAAACCGAGGTAGTTCGCGAGGACGATACCGTTGAGGTACTCGCCGCGGCTTGCCGCATAATCGCTGCCGACAGCAGCCTTGAAGTTCTCGCCGATCTGTGCGAATTCCTCGTCGAGGTTCAGCGTAAGACCCAGGTCAGAAATAATGCCGTTGTAGCGCTCCCTGATGGGTGCGAAGGCTTCGGTGAAATCCTTGCCCTGTACGGCTACTTCGTCATAGCAGCGGTACAGCATGTCTGTTACCTTGGTGTCCTCCTTGAAGCGCTTGCCCGGCGCAGAAGGTACGACGTACTTTCTCTCGGGATCTGCGTGAATGATATCCGCTACCTTGCGGAACTGCTTTGCGTCGGCGAGCGAGCTCCCGCCGAACTTTACAACCTTGCTCATAGTGTTGACCCTTTCTTATGTGATTTTATATAAAATTGTGCTTTTAAATACACATATATATTTTATCATACCACATTTCAGACCAAATTGCAATATGTTATGACCTAAATTTCAAAAAAGGTACGGACAATATCCGTTTACATTATTATAATAGCAAAACGCAAATACAAAATAAACAAAATTTCAGAAAAAATTATAAAAAATTTTAAAAAAACGCTAAAGTTCCGAAAGAATCAGCCGATATAATAAACGTGATAGCTGAAAAGCTAAAAATTCCGAAGGTCCAAGTGTACATAAGGACGGACGGAAACTAAATTACTTTAACCAACCGCCTCACAGGAATGATTCCGATTACAGAGGCGCGTAAATTCAAGGAGGATATTACTATGGGAATGGTAGTACAGCACAACTTAAACGCTCTCAACGCGTACAACAAGCTGAACACAAACGTATCTGGTCTGAAGAAGTCTTCTGAGAAGCTTTCTTCCGGTTACAGAATCAACCGCGCTGGCGACGACGCTGCAGGTCTTGCTATTTCTGAGAAGATGAGATCTCAGATCCGCGGTCTTGGCCAGGCTAAGAGAAACGCTCAGGATGGTATCTCCATGATCCAGACCTATGAGGGCGCTGCTCAGGAAACACACTCCATCCTTCAGAGAATGAAGGAGCTGGCTTCCGAGTCTGCTAACGGTACATACGACAACACCACCGACCGTGACGCTATCCAGCTCGAGTTCGATCAGCTGAACGACGAACTGAACCAGATCGCTGATACCGACTTCAACGGCAGAGTTGCCCTGAACGGCGGTACAATGGCTGACGGTACTATTGTTAACAACAACGGTCAGGTAGCTACTCACCCCTCCATCACCTACACCCAGAATGCTGATCCTGCTGGCACACTTACCTACAGCGGCAGAGTTGCAGGTTCTGTTGACTCCAGCGCAAACGGTACCATCAACGTAGACGGCGTTAACCTGAAGGTTAAGGCTGGCGCACTTGATGGCAAGACCACTATCGGCAACACTTCCTACACTGCTTCTCTGAAGGTTACAGCTGGAAAGGTTGACGGTAAGATCACCGCTGATACCACATACGCTATCAATAAGGATACCACAACTGTTACCATTAACGGTAAGAACTACACCGTTGCTAACAATGGTCAGGCTGCTACTCTGTACGATGCAAATGGCGCGCAGGTAACAGCAATTGATGGTGCTAAGGTAACTGTTACCACTACATCCATCAACCTGAAGCAGGTCTACACAGTAACTGCTGGCGTAGTTGGTAATCTCGCTAATAACACCGTTGGTCAGATCGATGTATCCAACGGTGTTTCCACTCCTAACTCTTATCAGCACGGCTCCGCTAACCTGACCTACGCTGACAGCATCACACTGCAGGTAGGCGCTCGTTCCAAGGACGCAGTTGACTTCAACTTCTCCTATGTAACCAGCGGTATCGGCGAGCTCAAGGCTGACCTCGATATCTCTGCAAGAGGTCTGGGTACTGACCAGCTCTCTCTCGCAACCCAGGAAGACGCTAACGCTGCAATCGATAAGATCGACAACGCTATCAACAAGACTTCCATGGTTCGTGCAACCTTCGGTTCTATCCAGAACAGAATGGAGCACAAGATCGAGAACCTGACCACAACTAACGAGAACCTGACTGACGCAGAGTCCACTATCCGTGATACTGATATGGCTTCTGAGATGCTCAACTACACCAAGTACAACATCCTTCAGCAGGCAGCTCAGTCCATGCTGGCTCAGGCAAATCAGCAGCCGCAGTCCGTTCTCCAGCTCCTCGGCTAATCCCTTCCGGATTGACGATGGCTGCCTGAACGCAGCTTAACGGCGCTGTTTTGACAGCGAAATAGCATTTCAGCCCCTCGGGGGTCTCTCCGGGGGCTGTTTTGTGTTATTATACAGGTGATAAAAATGAGAAAAGCACATAAAAAACTGCTACTTGAAATATTCGACTCTCTCCACGAGGCGCACCGCGAAATAAAGAAGCTCATGACCCGCGGCTCACATGAGGAAGCGCTTGATCTCATGGCTCAGTGCCAGGACGCAGCGGTTGATATCGGCACAACTATTGACGACCTCGAGGGCGACGGTACATCGGCGGTGAAATATCTGGAAAAATACTGCGAGGCTTTGTATCAGGTTCATGAGGGCATTATTGCCGATATGACCGGAAACAAGGCGTTTTCTTTTTTAGAAGAAAAATTAAACAATGCTGAGAAAAGCTTGAAAAACGATATAAAAGTCAAATTAGAGATACTATTCATGCCGTATAAGTCCAGCATGTGGGATTCCCTCGAATCTATCTGGCGTGAAGCTTCAGCCGACCCGGACTGCGACGCATATGTCGTACCCATACCATATTACGACCGGAATCCCGACCACAGCTTAGGCGATTTCCATTATGAGGGCAGAGAATTCCCGAAAGACGTGCCTGTTATACATTACGAGAACTACGACCTTGAGGAAAGACGCCCCGATATCATATACATACACAACCCCTACGACGGTGACAATCTCGTCACAAGCGTAGACCCGCGTTTTTATTCCGGAGAACTGAAAAAACACACCGATATGCTGGTGTATGTTCCGTATTTCGTCTGGAAGCCATTCGACCCGCAGAACGCAGAAGAAGTCAAAACGCGTATTCCTTTCTGCACACCGCCATCTGTAAGAAATCTGGACCGCGTCGTTACACTGACGGATTACATGCGCGACCTGCATGTCAAAGCGTTTATTTCGCGCTTCGGGGGCGACCTGCTCACCAGAAAGGAAGCGGAAAAAAAGTTCGTTGTGGCCGGTTCTCCGAAAATCGACAAAATGCTGTCTCTCACCGCTGAAAACACCGGCGTTCCTGAAGAATGGCTGAAACTAACGGAGAACAAGAAAGTGGTGTTTTATAACACCAGCCTTACCGGTCTGCTGAAATCCCCGGAGCAGTATCTTAACAAGCTCCAGATGGTGATTAACTTCTTTAAGGAGCGCAGCGACTGCGTTCTTCTCTGGCGCCCTCACCCCCTGATGGAAAGCACGATACACAGCATGACGCCCGCCCTGATGAACGGCTATATGAACATCAAGAACCGTTTCATCGCAGACCAAAGCGGAATATTTGACGACACGCCGGATACGCTCAAGGCAATCTATCTCAGCGATATGATATATGGCGACATAAGCTCGGTATGCACTCAGTTTGAGCAGCTTGATCTGCCGGTACTGTATCAGGATATCTCCGGAAACGACCGCTCTGCCCTTGAAGAATGGATAGAAGCAAGCCCCAAGAAGCACACAGAGCGTCCGGGCGCAGACTACATATCCAACGGCGCAAAGATACACCGAATGATAAAGTCGCAGGTGATCGGCGGCTGACGGAGGAGCTTATGGAAACAAAACGCAGATACGGCATAGTAACGCAAACGAAATACTACAATTTCGTGAATTTCGGCGCGATGCTGCAATGTTATGCGCTCCAGCAGGCGCTGAACAAGCTAGGCGTTGACAACACTGTTGTTGACTACCGCACCGACCCGCTGCTGCTCACCGATATCGACGACCCGCTGAAGAGCATGCAGGACAGCCGTTTCCTGTCGCGTTTGGGCTGCCGCCTCAGCTACCCTGCAATACACCGTGCTAACCGGAAATTTGACGCGTTCTGGGAGAAAAACTATCGCAAAACTCCTAAGGTCTATACCTCACAAAATTTCAATGAACTTGATTTCGACGGGTATATCTGCGGAAGCGACACGGTCTGGGACATAGAAGAAACCAAGGGCTTTGATAAGGGCTTCTTTGCTGATTACGACTGCATGCATGGGAAGCACAATTTTTCCTACTCGCCAAGCACCGGAGGATATGCATTCAAGGAAAGCGACCGCAGCGAACTTACACGGCTCCTCGGTAACTTCCACAGCATTGCGCTGCGCGAGAAGGAAGGCGCGGGAATAATCCAGGACTGCACCGAAAAGCCGATAACCCAGACCCTTGACCCAACTCTGCTCCTTGACAGCGAAGATTACGAAAAAATACTCGCTGAACCCAGGATAAACAAACCGTATATTCTGGTATATTCCCGCCGCTACGACAAGGATCTTCTGGATTTTGCCGACCGCATTGCCAGAAAACGCGGCGCAAAAGTAGTCGAGATCAGTCTGCGGATACAGAATTTTTATAAGCACAAAATGGCATACGATACAGGCGTTGAAGAGTTCCTCGGTTTGACTAAGCACGCCGAATGCGTTGTGACCAACTCCTTCCACGGAGCAATATTCGCCATGCAGTTCCGCCGTGATCTGTATGTATTTACACGCCCGGCGTGCTCGAATAAAATCGAAAATGTTCTTGGCACAGCGGGAATACCTGAGCGCCTTGTCTGCGGAAGCAATGTTCAGGAACTGCCCGCTATCGACTATGACCAGGTGTGGGAAAGATTCCACGCCGAACGCGAAAAATCGCTGGATTACCTGAAGGGAGCGCTTGAGCTTTGATGGATACATACCTTGATAACAGCCGCAAAGCAAGCTGCACCGGCTGTTCCGCCTGTGTTCAGGTCTGCGGAAAAGGCGCGATGCACATGGAATACGACGCCGAAGGTTTCGCATATCCGGTCATCGACCGCGAAAAATGCGTTAACTGCGGACTCTGCCGGGCTGCGTGTCCAATGACGAAAGACCTGCTCTACCCTAAAGTCGAACGCGTTACCGGCGGATACGTCAACGACCGAGAGGTACTCGAAAAGAGCACGTCCGGCGGTGCATTCACCGCTCTCGTCAAAGCCTGGTGTACGGGAAGCTCCTATGCCGTATTCGGCGCCGCTCAGACGGAAAAACTGACAACTGAACATAGGTATATAACCGACCTCTCCGACCTCGATATGCTCCGCAAATCGAAGTACGACCAGAGCCGGATAGGTACGGCATACGCTGACTGCAAAAGGTTTCTTTCCGAGGGAAGAAAGGTCGTATTTACCGGCACGCCCTGCCAGATAGCAGGCCTCAGAGCCTTTCTGGGCGACAAGGCATATCCGGAACTGCTGACTATAGACGTTATATGCGAGGGCGTTCCCTCTCCCAAATATAAGAACAGCTTTATTAAGTATATGGAGGAAAAGCACGCTAGCAGCGTGAAAACTCTCGATTACCGCGACAAGGACGGCGGAAGATGGGACTACAACGTCATGTCGCTGACGTTTGAAAATGGGAAGCACATTACTATCGACCGCTGGGTAAACCCGTTCTTTGATATCTGGATGCAGCACATAATGTCGCGGCCGTCCTGTTATGAGTGCAGGTACACCACTTCACGCCGCTGCTCAGACATCACGCTTGGAGATCTGTGGGGCGTGCATATATTCTGCCCTGAGCTTTATAATGACAATCACGGTTCATCAGTAATGATACCAAGCACAGAAAAGGGCAGAACCGCCATTGAGCTTGCAAAACAGCAAATGACTACTCGGGAACTGGATATGGATACCGTGGTCAAATACGCGAACCGCATGAGAGACCCGATAGCAATGAATGAACGCCGGGAGGAATTCCTCAGCGATTTAGACAAAATGGAATTCAAGCGGATAAAACGGAAGTGGATGCGCCGCCCCCCGCTGAAGCTGCTTATCAAAAAATACATCTACGGCACAAATCGTCAGGTAGTAAGAAAATACCTGAAAAAGCAGGCGCACCGAAAGGGACAAAAATGAACGAGAACATTTTCAGCGGAAAAGCTGAAGTATATATGCAGTGCCGGCCAAGGTATGCGCAGGGCGTGTTGGACTTTATCCGACGCGAAACAGCGCTGACTCCGGACAGCCTGATAGCGGATATAGGAGCCGGAACCGGCATATTCACCGAGCAGCTTATGTCGCTTGGCTGCCGCGTAGCAGCGGTTGAACCGAACGGAGATATGCGCTCCAGAATAGCCGAAACCGCTCCGGGAGCCGAGATAATAAGCGCCCCCGCTGAACACACCGGACTTCCTGACGGCAGCGTATCTCTGATAACCGCCGCAGAATCGTTCCACTGGTTCCAGCCCGATGATTTCCGCGAAGAATGCAGGCGGATACTCCGTCCTGGCGGTAAGGTCATGATCGTTTGGAATTTAACAGATAAAAAATCCAGCCTTGTGCGTACACTTCACAAACTTAACTTGGATCATTGCGCACGATATCGTGAGCTTTTCTCAAATGGGAGATCCATTGAAAGTGAACGCTTTGTAGAAATTTCTCAAAAGTTTCTGAAAAATTATTCGTCAGCCATATTTAAAAACGACCTCTCTTATAACAAATCCAAATTCATAGGAAACCGAATTTCAAGCAGCTATGCTCCCAAATCCGGAGACCCTGAATTTGACAATTACCGCACAGCGCTTGAAGAATTCTTCGAACAGCATCAGCAAAACGGCGTGATATTGATACCCAATAATACGGTCTGCTTTATAGGAATGGCTTAAACGGAGACTAAGATGAGCAACAGAATATACGGAACCAGAACAGACATAAACGAGCAGGAAGTACGCGATTTTTACAACAAGCGAGCCGCGCTCGCCTCGTCAATGAAAAATCCACTGTCAGCAGTAGTAAACGGCGAGCAGAATCCTGAACAGGCTGACACAAGAAGCCGCTTTGACCGGGAATACATAGTGCCCAGGCTTGATCTGACCCAAAACAGCGCAGTACTGGATATAGGCTGCGGAATGGGAAGATTTGCCGAAATGGTGCTTCCATTATGCGGAAGGTATCTGGGCGCAGATTTCGCTCCGGAGATGATCGCCGCCGCAGAAAAAAGAACGGCAGCATATAGTGACCAGGCTAAATATGTATGCGCGTCATTCAGCGAACTGATGAGCAAGCCTGACAGCTTTTTCGGCGGAAAATTCGACTGCGTGATCATGCTGGGCGTGTGCATGTATATAAATGATACCGAGCTTGTAAAATGCCTGACCAGACTAGTCGACCTTCTGAACGACAAGTGCGTTATGTACGTTGGCGACGCAGTCGGTTTAGGAACGCGCCTGACTCTGGATCAGATACATTCCGACCAGCTGGACAGCGATTACAGCGCAATATACAGAACCGCTGAAGAATACGTTAAGCTATACAGCATATTCACAAAGCAGGGTTTTCATTTTGCCGAACAGGCATATTTTCCGCCGGAGATAAACGGCACCAGATACAACGACAGCGACCGCTGGTATGCAATACTTAAACGTTGATATCCTTATAAACGGAGATGAGCAACATGAAATTATTCACGGTAGGCCCGGTCGAGATGTACCCATTCACCCTAAAGACCGCCGCCGGTCAGATACCATATTTCCGCACCAAGGAATTTTCCGCCATGATGCTGGAATCGGAAGAGCTTCTGAAAAAACAGATGCATGCACCTGATACCAGCCGGTTAGTTTTCCTTACTGCGTCTGGCACCGGTGCAATGGAAGCGACCGTATTCAATCTGTTCAACAAAGACGACCGTCTGCTGATAATAGACGGAGGATCGTTCGGCCACAGATTTGCACAGATATGCGAGCTCCACGGCATACCGCACGATGTGCTTACGCTGAGCTTCGGCGAATCTCTCACCAGTGAAAGGCTGGAGGAGTATTCCGGCACGGCTTACACCGGACTGCTGGTGAATATACATGAAACATCTACCGGTCAGCTATATGATATCAACATGCTGTCCGACTTCTGCCGCAGAAAAGACATGCTCCTTGTAGTAGACGCAATATCATCATTTCTTGCAGATGATATTAACGCTGAAAAATACAGTATCGACGCACTGATAACAAGTTCCCAGAAGGGTCTTGCATTAGGACCGGGAATGTCCTTTGTGCTCCTCAGCGAACGCGCTATACACGACCGTATCGGAAGGATCTCACCGCCGTCCCTTTATCTTGATTTCAGCGACCACCTTAAAAATCAGGAGCGCGGACAGACTCCGTTCACCCCTGCGGTAAGGGTTCTCTACGAACTCAACGAAATGCTGCGCCACATAGAATACGACGAAGGCGGCATAGAAAACCGGCTGAACACAGTCAGAGCCGAAGCAGAATGGTTCCGCAGCCAGGTGCGTGTTCTGCCTCATGTGACCATACCGGAATATCCTCTGTCAAATGCGCTGACTCCACTGGTATTCAGCGGAGTGACCGCCGGAGAGGTCTACGAAGCAATGCGATATAAACATGAAATGACGCTCACGCCAAACGGCGGCGAGCTTGGGAAAAAGCTCCTGCGAGTCGGTCACATCGGTTATCACCCGCATGAGGATCAGGAGCAACTGGTCTTAGCACTGAAAGATGTGCTGAATGGAGGAATTTAAAATGAGAGCTGTAATAATGGCAGCCGGTATGGGCAGGCGAATGAACAACTCCATAGAAATGCCGAAAAGCATACTGCCGGTAGGCGAAACCACAATAATCCGCCACACTGTAAAAATGCTCACCGATAACGGCATAAGCACAGCCGTTGTAGTAGGGTACAGGAAAAACGACATATATTCCGCGCTTCAGGGTCTGCCGGTAACATACTACTTCAATCCTTTTTTCAAGGTCACAAACAGCATGGCGTCCCTGTGGTTTGCAAAGGAATTTCTCTCAAGCAAAGATGACATAATCCTCTGCAACGCAGATGTGTTCTGGCAGGAGGATATCCTAAATGAAGTCCTCAAAGACGACCACCGCATAGTAATGCTTGGCGATAAAACGCGCGGGTCAGTCGGCGACTATTGCTTTGAACTGACAGAGGACAGCTTTATAAACAGCTTTGGCAAAAACCTTGAAGACGGAAAAAAACACACCGAATATGTCGGAATAGGCAGAATAAAAAAGGACTTCGTGCTGACCTTCTGCAATCTTCTCAACGACGCAGTCGAGCGCGAGGTCTACGACCTGTGGTGGGAAAACGTCATCTACGACAACTGTATTCGCTACCCGATATTTGTAAAGGATATATCCGAACATTTCTGGGGAGAAGTGGACGTAATGAGCGATTATATGCGCATACAGGAATACGCTGAAAATCACCACATAATCTGACGGAGGAAACACAATGCAGTTATCAATAGGAATGATAGTCAAAAATGAGGAAAAATACCTCGACCGCTGCCTGGCGGCGATAAAGCCCATTCTTGACAGCATAGACAGCGAGCTAATCATTGCCGATACCGGCTCTACGGACAGCACCGTTGAGATAGCAAAGAAATACACCGACAACGTGTTCCACTTCGAGTGGATCAACGACTTCGCCGCAGCAAGAAACTCAACGCTCGATCGCGCAAAGGGCGAGTGGTACATGTTCCTTGACGCAGATGAGATATTCAAGTCCTGCAATGATATTATTCATTTCTTCAAGAGCGGTGAATACAAGAAGTACAGGTCTGCACGCTATACGATAAGGAATTATGACAATTCCGACATGAAGCATTACTCCGATGTTCTTTCACCCAGAATGATACGTATGGACGGAACACGCTTTGAATATGCCGTGCACGAGACATTTCAGAATTTCCAGGCGCCAACCAAAATCCTTGATGATATAGCTGATCACTTCGGCTACATAAGCGATGGGGACCTTCAGAAGAGAAAGAGTGAACGAAACACAAAACTGCTCGAAGAACGTCTGAAATCCGAACCCAATCCGCCCGCGCTCCTTTATCTCCAACTTTATCAGAGCTATAATCTTTATATTGACGAGAAGGCCGATTATTACATGGACATTGGCATGAAAAAATGCCGTGAACTCAAAAATTACACTGTGCTCATCGCCTTCTACGGAGAAAAAGCCGCATCATATTTCCGAAAGAACAAATGGGACGAAATCATAGAAATCGCCGAGGAGTACTTTAACCTCCCCGAAGATATCAAACCTGGCACACTCGGAACGGACGCCGAAATGCACCTGTTAAGGGCAGTGGCATTTAAAGCGCTTCGCCATAACGATGAGGCTATCACAGATTACCTCGAGTTCTTCAGAATATATAAGAGCATTGAAAACGGAAAGCTTCAATCTCCGGATATGCTTGTTTACTGCTTTGCTGTTGCAGTCAGACACAATCTTGCCAATGCGCTTATTGAACTCTTGGAGTGCTGCATAGAAACAAAGAAATATCAGATCGCTGCCCAGAATCTTAAAATCGTAAAAATTCCCGAACTATATGACCGTCCTAATATAAAGGAGCTTATGCGTGAAGAGTTCCTGGTCATGACCAATACCGGCACGTACAACCGTGCAGGTCAGCTCTACGAACAGCTCAACGACGAAGGAAGACTGCTGCTGCAGGCGTTTGTCCGCTCCAGCATTGAAACCAACGAAAATCCGCTGGAGGAGATCGCTTATTTCAAGAAGCTGTACAAAAACGACCCCATGCTGTCAGCGCTTCTCAATATGCTGGAGGAGCATTTCAAAACAGGAAACGCCGGCGCTCTTATGCATAAAATGATCGCCGACGGCTACGGCGCTTATTATGAGCTGCTGTATTTCATGCTGAAGGAAAGCGTGGATATCACCCCGCTGCTTCGAGATACATTTGATCTCCACGCCGCCGCAGTATTCTGCCGTAATCTGTTCGATGACATGTATGACACAGCCGCAGCTTACGACGTTGACAAACAGACCTCGCCGCAGGCGCTTCTGTCCGCCCTCCGCGTTTTTGAAACAATAATGCAGATAATGATAGAAGCGGGAAAAGATATATCCGCTGTTATGGCTGCCTGGGCAAAAGCAGGCTCAAGATTCTGCGAGACCGTTGAGGATCTTGATTCAGTTCCCGCGCAGGCACTCGGCGCAGCGATGGCGAACAATATAATAGCCGCAAGGAAACAGAAGAATTACAAGGTGTGCGCCGCTGCAATGAAACTTCTGCTAAAGACCTACCCAGCGGCCAAGCCTATCATTGCCGCTCTTACAAAAGAAATAAACAAAGAGCTTGCTGACACCAACAAACCCAGACAAGTCACCGAAATGGATATTCTCGCAAAAACGGTAAAGGAAAACATCAAGCAGCTCATAGATAACGGAGAGTTCCAGCAGGCATCACAGCTTCTGGATGAATACGCAGGCATAGCGCCGAACGACCCGGAAATAAGCGAGCTTAAACTTAAAATGGCTCAGTAAACCGCCAGGGAGGAACAAAAATGGCAGGAAAAACATATGCCCTTATGAAGCTCAGGGAAATCATAAACGGGCTGAACCAAATAGACGCGGACTACCACACAGGCAGTTATTCAGCCATGGATATGTCCGGTGCGATAATGCTGACGTCTGAAAATATTGCTGACAATTGTATACGCGCTGCGGAAATCCAGCAGAATTTCAGCAGCATGTCCGCAAAGTTGGTGCAGGAACTGACTATCCGCCAGCGCATGACCGACAGCAGATACGCCGAATGGTATGACTCGGCAGTCCACACTGTTAAAGTCGGTTTTCTTCTTATGATGGCAGACGCAGATACCGACAAAACATGCGATCAGGAATGCATAAGCATGCTGGTGGATTTCTGTCAGGGAGACAGCCTTACAGACGTTACCGCACATTATTTCGCTGCGACTCTTCTTGGCGCACTTGAACCGAGAAAATGTTACGATCTTATCATGGAGGATTTCCGGAAATATCCGAATCTCCTCGATACTCTCTATAACGGCTGCGGATACACTTATGATCCCGAACAGTCACGGGATTCGATCAGCCTTATCTGCCCCATATGCGGCTCAAATAAGTCAGAACCTTATTACTGCGCAGATCAGGCAAAATTCAAAAATCCAAGCTTTGCTCCTGCTAAACTGTGGATGAAATGCATATCTTGCCACAATCTCTACGCATATAACTTCCCGATACAGGCAAGATCCGTGATAAACGGCCACTACACCAATAACAGCTCTCATACATTGCCAATGCTTCACCACCCGTCGGTATATTCTGATATGTTCAATAACATCAAGCTTCACAACAGCGGCTCTCGCTATCTTGAAATAGGCGTAGGGTGCGGTGAAATGCTTGCCTGCGCCCTGGAAATGGGATATCAGGCAGAAGCGGTAGAAATATGCCGTGAAGATTGTGAAAACGTGTCAAGAATACTCGGCGTTAATATAAAATGCGCGGATTTTCTTGAATACGAAACCAGCAAAAAGTATGATGTTATAGTCATGGGCGATGTACTCGAACATGTCAGCGAGCCGGTCAGAGCGCTTGAAAAAGCGTATGACATGCTGGCTCCAGATGGAATTCTATGGCTGTCAACACCAAATTATGAAAGCGCATTTACCCGCATGAATGGCTTTAACGATCCGATGTGGAATCAGATGAATCACTTCACCTATTTTTCGTTCAATGGTCTGAAACCCATACTTGATAAAATAGGTTTTGATGTCAGACGCTACGACATCAGCAATAGATACAACGGCTCGATGGAGCTGATACTTCAAAAACGATAATCGTGATCAAAAACGAAGCCAACACCCCGCGCTTTATAGCAACAATATGAATATGTAAAAGGCTCTCCTTTGATATATGCCGAGGAGAGCTTTTCACCCCACACAAGTCGCTGCGTTGACAATAAAGTATAACTGTGCTATACTCTAAATGAAGTCCTGACTAACTAACACATGAAAGGAAGTGCCGCCGATGAAGAAAATAGCCGCTCTGCTGTTGGCGGTGCTTATGCTTACCGGCTGCTCGGCTGAAAGCTCCAAAACCTCGGAGCCGCTGACTCCAGACAAAGTGTTTTCCGGTGGAACTCCGGATATTGACATCGAAGGCTATCAGCGCCCATCGTCCATGCTCAGCATGTCCGCTCAGCAAATTGTGATGAACATGCGCATTGGATGGAATCTCGGCTATTCTCTGGAAAGCTGCTTCTCAAACGTTATCGGAGATTATATCCCAGATGTCACGCCAAACGACTGGCAGACCATCGACGAAACATTCTGGGGTAATCCCGCAGTTTCAGAAAAGCTGTTCTGGAGGCTCACCGACAGCGGAATAAACGCTGTGAGACTCCCGATAACCTGGAGAGAACACATCGACGAATCGGGAAACATCGACGAGGACTGGCTCAACCGAGTGCAGCAGGTGGTTGATTATGCCTACAACTGCGGCATGTACGTCATAATAACCGTGTACCACGACGGCGCCAACGACAACGACGCCTGGATACGCAATGCCGTGAAGGATTACCGCAGCACCCTGTCAAGATACACTAACCTGTGGTCGCAGATCGCGGACAAATTCCGCACATACAACGAGCGGCTGCTGTTTGAGAGCATGAACGAAGTAGAGTTCGTCGGCAGCGGCGACGACCGCGGGTACGAAATACTGAACGGCTTCAACCAGGCGTTTGTCGACACCGTTCGCTCCAACGGCGGAAACAACGGATATCGCCATCTTGTGATAGCCGGATACGCCGCAGACATCACAAAAACCTGCGATCAGCGGTTTAAAATGCCGGAGGATATCGATAATCACTGCATTCTGTCTGTTCACTACTACACGCCCAAGACGTTCTGCCGCGCTTCCATTCAGAATTACTGGGGAAACAAATCCGAGCAGGAATGGATGGAACATCAGATAAACAATCTCCGAACGACTTTCATCGACAACGGTATACCGGTCATAATTACAGAATACGGCGCAAAGGGAAGCGATACGGCAAGCAGGGTGTTTTTCTGCGAAATGCTGACAAAGCTCTGCCGGGACAATTATATATCCACATTCCTGTGGGACGACGGCAGCGAATTCGACCGCACCAGCTTTACATGGCACACTCCCGAACTGATAAATGCGCTCAAACGCGCGACAAGCGGAAACAGCTACGTTCCGGAAAAGCCCGAAAATATAGACGAGCAGACCCGTGAAGCGAAGCCGACAAGCGAAACGTCTGAACCCGATAACGAACCTGCGGAACCTGAATCAACCGAGGAGCATACCACCACAGAGGAAACCGCAGATATCCCGCCCGAAACATTCCAGTCATTAACCAGATAAAAATGCAGATAATATTAAGGCGCACCGAGAAGTGCGCCTGATATTTTTTATGGAGGGATAACAATGCAGGATCCTACCAATCTTACAAACTGCCACCGCACCGGAAATCCCGGCGGCAAAAAGAAGCCCAAGCCCTATAAAGTCGCCGACGTTGAGCTTTCGTCGCCCAAGACCGCCCCCCAGGGAATGTACACCGGCATACCTGCCGACCCTGACGACGAACCTGTCCAGGACGCAGACGATCTCTGATCAATTCAGGTTCGGACGCGTAAGATTTACAAGCTTACTGATGGGAACCTCTAAAAACCGGTTTGAAAAGGGAAAATGGGTAGAGTGCGCCGAATGCGATGAAAGCCGACGAAGTAAGGCTGTATGCCTTACGAGGAGGTGCAACACGATGTTGCAGAGCGAAATAACCGGGCGACGGCATGGACGCCGTCGCATCAGAAATTTCGCCCGTTGAAAGAAGCAGGCGGTGTGCTATACACATTTTCACTCAAACAAGGTTTTTAGAGGTGACCTGATATAAGCAATCGAAATGGGGCTGTTCCTGCAGCCCCATTTCAGTTTATTTCTTTCTCATGTCGTTGGCAGTGTAGACGACCTCTGCGTATATCGCCGCGACTATCTGATACAACTCCTTCGGAATGGTCTCGCCGGCGTTCAGCATTACCAGCAGAGCCGCTACGCTGTCGTCCCGGTAGACCGGTACGCCCGCCTCGTCCGCAATGTTGACTATCCTCTGAGCCAGCTCGCCAAGTCCGGAAGCCACCACCACCGGCGCATAATTCATGTCGGGATTGTATTTCAATGCAACTGCGGCGTTCTGCCCGTACAGCCGCTTGTTGTTCGCAGGAGCCTTCGGGTGCTTTTCCATGTTATGACCTCCTTAAACGCGGGTATTCAGCGTTGTCCGCTTGTCGACTATCTTCGGGAATATCTCGGTAAGGTTGTGCGGAGTTTTCAGCGGCGCCGTCTCGAACGTCCGGGTGTTGTACCCCACATTCCTTACCACCTTGTTTATTCTGTCTTTCATCGGCTCTATCTGCTTTTCAAAGCGCTGAGGATAGAGCAGCGTCAGGTTTACTTCATCGCCGAGAGCATACAGGTCGACCTCGAATCTGCCTATGCTCTCCACGTCGAACGTCAGGAACAGATGGTAGTTACGCTGCGTCCCCGGAGTGTTGTTCGGGTTGTTCTCGTCGTTATCGACCCACAGCTCGCCGAATGCCTTTGTTCCGTCCACGTCAAGCGGAAGTATGTAGTGAGCAAGCGGCGTGAATACTCCCGGAGCATTCAGCAGACTCTGAAGAAGATTCGTCGCATTGAAACTGTCCAGCGATTTCAGCGCCGGGTGGTTGATGTTTTCCTGAATGAAGTCCGTAAGACTGTCAAGAGCGGATTTTACCGGCGGGCGCACTCCGTGCTGAGGAAGCTCGTTCTTCAGCGCCATCTTGTCGATGACGTCAACGAATGCGCCATACAGCCGCTCTCTTATCGGCAGATCGGGCATGGCGCGCAGCACCTCGTTCAGCTTGTCTATGACCTCCTGGATAGTATGCAGCTTGGAAAAATCCTGGGTGAACTGCGCCGACATCTCTCCGGTCTTGTCGTCGATAAATAGCCCCTTCACCATATTGTGGAGCGTCTGCAATCCGGTCTGACGTCCGCGGCTGTACGCTGCTAACTGCTGTTCGATGTTATAACCGCTGTCTTTAAGCGCAGCCATGTATCCCTTTTCGCTCATGCTCTCGTTGAGACGCTTCTCATAACCGGTCAGTTCGGGAAGTTCCTCGGCATTTTCGCCAATATCATCGCCGGATTTTTCGTCGATATGCTGAATTTCGCCGCCTTCGGCATTTAAATTTTCATTTTTATCTGTCGAATTTCCTGTTAGTGGTTGATTTTGTTGTGAATTTGTTGTATAATTATCTAAAGGGACTTCCTGCGCCTGGTCAGCCGCTGAATTTTCCGGCTGGGCAGCGGCCTGTGAGGCGTCGCCCGGGTCAGTCATCTTCTGCTTGTTGAATATCGCAGAATACAGACGGTTGAAGGAATTCTTCAGCGACTCCCGGAGCGTTCCCGAGGATATCTGCGAAAGCAGCAGGTTGAAATACTCCTTGCACATGTACGGGCTGTTGTTATAGCGCGACAGATTGTGCGTGATAAGCGGTATCAGCATCTGCGTGCGCTCGTCGTTCAGAAGGCTTCCGCTGACGTCCTTCATCACCGCGAGGGTCTCGCCCTTGAGGTAGTCGAAGTACTTGTCCGCGTCAGCCGCGCCCCACTCCTGGGAAAGATTCAGCAGCTTTGCAGAGAGCTTCTCGTTCGGCGAGAAGTACTCCGACAGGAACTTCATATTCGCACGCAGCGCGCCGAGTATCTCGTTCTTGTTCTGAGCAAAGTTGATGGACTTCAGAAGGTTTCCTATAAGCTCCTTGGTGGACGGATCCGTTGTGGTCTTTGCCACCTCGCGGAGAACGTCGTAGAACTCGTGACCGCTGAACATAGTGTTCTGCTGCTCCTGGTTCTGGATCTCCTGCACAAGCTCCTCGGGCTTTACGTACAGCGACGCCGCAAGGTCCTCCAGCTTTCCGTAAAGCTCGGTGTGGCCGTTGATGAGCGCCTGATTCAGCACCTCGATATTCAGCAGATCCTTCAGAGTCTCCACCGCAAGGGTGGGATCCTTCGCGACCTGCACCTGTAACGGGATCAGCTCACGATTGCCCATCTCAAGGCGGCTGCGCGCCCCCGATGATGAGGAGTTCCCCGAACCCTGGACGCCGGCAAGCTTAACGATATCGAACGGCTCCGTGTTTGGATCCATCGGCCGGGAGCTGTAGTTGTAGTTCTTCGCAGTAATAGGATTGTTTATCTGTGGTATCTGCGCCATGTTTTTTCCCTCCTCGCATGATTCTTCAATGAGTATATTGTATCATAAAATTGATGAATAATAAAGGGCTTTTTGAAAAAACACGGCAAAACCCCCGAAAATTCATGACCGGGCAGTTTCTGCCTCTGGTCATTCACATATCTAATAAAATATCATATGCGCTCAAGCGTATATATGGAAAGGAATGTTATTATGGCAAAAATCGAACCCGGCATGGAATCAATGCTGGACATGTACTTCTACGAAACCAACTCACTGCTGGAACAGCTTGACGAGATCCTTCTCAGGACAGAGCAGGCAAACTCCTTTGACAGCGAGGACATCAAGGAGATTTTCCGTATCATGCATACCATCAAAGGTTCCTCAGCTATGATGGGCTTTGAGAACCTTTCTGTGCTGGCGCATAAGGCGGAGGATATGTTCTTCGTTATCCGCGAGAACCCTGATGTCATCACCGACGTAAGCTTCGTTTACGACCTTGTATTCCAGGTTTCCGACTCCTACAAGGCACAGATTGAACTTATCCAGAACAACATAAACGGCGAATATGAGCAGATGGACTTCAGCGAGCTCATCGACAAGCTGTTAAAGGCGCGCGACGCTCTGGTCGGCGAAACCAAGGGCGATACCCCGGCTCAGGCTGAGGCTATCGCTTCCGGAGCCGCTCCCGACCCGGAGGTCGCTGCAAACGGTGCGGCTCCTGCCGCCGCTGCGCCCGCTCCTGCGCCCGCAGCAAACAACAAGACCACTGTCCGCGTTTTCTTTGAGGACGGCTGCCAGATGGAGAACCTCCGTGCATTCCTGCTGATAAACACCATCAAGGACGCCTGCAAGGAACTTGAATTCGAGCCTGCCGATGTGGAGAACAACCCTGAAACTGCCAAGGAGATCGTCGACAAGGGCTTCCTTATCACATTCGTTCCGCATGACAGCGTTGACGAGGTGCTCAAGGCGATCGAGAGCGCGCTCAACGTTCAGAGCTACGAAGTGGTAAGCACTCCCGCAGCTGCTCCCACCGAACCTGCAAAGACCGAGCTTCCTCCGGAGCCTAAGGCTGCGGCTCCCGCAGCGGCAGCGCCTGCTCCTGCTGCAGCGCCTGCTCCTGCAGCTGCTCCAGCGTCCGCTCCTGCTCAGCATGCGCCTGCACAGACCTCCGTTGAGAAGGCACAGGCTGCTGTTGAAAAGGCTCAGGCTGCTGCCGGCGGCGCTCAGAAGCAGTCCCTCATCAGCGTCAATCTTGCAAAGCTCGACGCTCTGCATGACATAGTAGGCGAGATCATCACCACCGAGTCCATGGTTATTTCCAACCCTGATCTCGACGGCCTTGAGCTTGAAAGCTTCAACAAGGCTGCCCGCCAGCTCAGAAAGCTCACAAGCGAGCTTCAGGATACCGTAATGTCCATCAGAATGGTTCCGCTTGCCGGAGTATTCCAGAAGATGAACCGTATCGTCCGCGACATGAAAAAGAAGCTCAACAAGGACGTAGAGTTCGTTATGGAAGGCGAGGATACAGAGGTAGACAAGTCCATCGTGGACAGCCTCCAGGATCCGCTCATGCACCTCGTCAGAAACTGCATGGATCACGGTATTGAGGAACATGTTGAGGAACGTACCGCAGAGGGCAAGCCTGCAAAGGGAACCCTGAAGCTCACTGCACAGAACGCTTCCGGCGAGGTAATCATCACCGTATCCGATGACGGTGCCGGCATTGATCCTGAGAAGATCATGAACAAGGCAAGAAAGCAGGGTCTCCTCACCAAGCCTGAGAGCGAATACACTGAGAAGGAGATACAGAACATCATTCTCCTGCCCGGCTTCTCTACCAACGAGACCGTTACCGAATTCAGCGGACGCGGCGTCGGCATGGACGTTGTAAAAGCGAACGTTGAGAAGTGCGGCGGCTCCATCATCGTTGACAGCAAGAAGGGCGAAGGAACTACATTTATCATCAAGATCCCGCTCACCCTTGCAATTATCGACGGTATGGAGATCACAGTCGGCGATCTGGTATTCACCGTGCCGATTTCCACTATCCGCGAAAGCTTCAAGGCTGAACCCAGCCAGATACTCCGCGACACAAAGAACAACGAAATGATCATGATACGCGGCGTTTGCTATCCTATCCTCCGCATGCATGAAAAGTTCGCGATTGACACCGAGATCACCAACCTTGAGGACGGTATCCTGCTTCTTGTGGAGACCGACAACAAGAGCGTCTGCATTTTCGCCGACAAGCTTATCGGCGAGCAGCAGGTAGTCGTAAAGCCGTTCCCCGCATACCTCAACAAGTACAAAATCAAGAGCGAGGGTCTTTCGGGCTGCACGATAATGGGCGACGGCAGCATTTCGCTGATCATCGACACCAATACGCTTATCGGTTAAGGGAGGAATCAGCATGACTAATGATGTTATAAAGGAGGCTGTTGCTAAGCAGCAGTCAACCGACAGAAAACTTTCTACGGATAATTCCGTGCTGGGCAAGGTTATGACCTTCCATATCAGCGACCAGATCTACGGTATTGAGATTCAGTATGTCACCGAGATCATAGAAATGCAGCACATCACAAAGGTGCCGCATGTTCCTGGCTACATCAAGGGTATCATCAACGTTCGAAGCAAGGTAGTTCCGATCGTTGATATCCGCAGCCGCTTCGGCAAGGAGGAGATCCCCTACACCAGCCGCACCTGCATTATTATTCTCAGCTTCAACGAGCTGTCCGTCGGAATAATCGTCGACAGCGTTGCAGACGTTGAAGATATCCACTCCCACGATATCTCCGAAACTCCGGAGAACCGCTCCGTGAACACCAATTCCTTTATTCAGTACATGATACGCTCCGGCGACGACGTTAAGCTCATTCTCGACGTTGCCAAGCTGCTTGATGATGAGGGGTGACTCCTATGGAGATCTCTGACCGCGAATTCCACCGTCTTGTTGACTATATGCACGACAACTTCGGCATCAACCTTTCTTCCAAACGCGTGCTGATACAGGGACGGCTCGGCAACATGCTGCGTGAGCGCGGCTTCACCAGCTACGACCAGTATCTCGACGCTGTCATGGCAGATACCTCCGGTGCGGAAGTCACAACGATACTCAACAAACTCACAACAAACCACACCTTCTTTATGCGCGAGCCGGAGCATTACACCTACCTTAAAGAGGTAATACTCCCCTGGGCTGTAGCTAACGCCAAAAACCACGAGCTGCGTATCTGGAGCGCGGGCTGCTCCTCCGGCGAGGAGTGCTACACCACGGCAATGCTTCTTGACGAATACTTCGGCAAGGAAAAAAGCCTGTGGGATACGCGTATCCTTGCAACGGATATCTCCAACAGCGTCATGGACAAGGCGAAGGCCGGCGTCTACAACGTTGAGGGCATGAAGGGGCTCAGCCCCGAATGGAAGCGCCGCTATTTCAGACAGGTAGACAACGAGCACTATGAGATCTGTCAGGAAATAAAGGATCAGATAATCTTCAAGCCTTTCAACCTGATGGAAGAAATGCCCGAAAAATATAAGCGCCGTCCGTTCGATCTGATATTCTGCCGAAATGTCATGATATACTTCGATCAGCCCACCAAAAACGCGCTGGTCAACCGCTTCTACGATGTGCTGAAGCCGGGCGGATATTTCTACATAGGTCACGCGGAGAGCATTCCGCGTGGCGAGACAAAATTCGAATATGTCAAGCCGGCAATCTACCGCAGAGGGCTTGACACCTGACTGACGGGGGAGAATTATGAAAAAGATCAAGCTGCTTGTGGTCGATGATTCTATCCTGTTCAGAGAAGTGCTGACCCGCTATATCAGGGAGGATTCCCAAATAGATGTGGTAGGCACGGCGGGAGATCCATACTCTGCACGGGATATGATACTGAAATACGAACCGGATGTCATGACGCTTGACATTGAAATGCCGCGCATGGACGGCGTTGCATTCCTGAAAAAGCTGCTTCCGCAGTATTATCTGCCGGTGATAACGGTGTCGTCTTCCAATAACATGAAACAGGCGGCTCTGGACGCAGGGTGCATAGAGTTTATCCAGAAACCGCTTGCCCGCACCACCGCCGAAATGCAGAGCTTCGCACAGACCATCTGCCGTGCGGTAAAGAGCGCATACGATCTCCACGGCGACCACTCAAAGGCAGAGGAGCCGGAAGTGGTACATACCAGCTTCTCAACGACCGCGAAGCGGTTTCGCAAAAATGACGTCGTGCTTGCACTTGGCGCTTCCACCGGAGGCACCGAGGCGCTGGAACAGGTGATCAAAAATCTGCCTGCGGATTCTCCGGCAACCGTTGTTGTTCAGCACATGCCTGCGGGATTCACGAAGCTGTATTCCGAGCGGCTCAACAAGAACTGCCCGATGGAGGTCAAGGAAGCCGAGGACGGCGACCGGCTGCGGCGCGGTCTCGTAATTATCGGGGCAGGCGAACATCATCTGAGGCTTTGCCGGGACTCCAGGGGATACTACGTATCTTCGAAGCCGGGCGAGAAGGTCTCGGGTCACTGCCCGTCTGTAGACGTTCTTTTCTCAAGCGTCGCTGATACCGCCAAAGCAAACGCCATCGGCGTTATCCTCACCGGAATGGGCCGGGACGGCGCGGACGGTCTGCTTAAAATGCGGCAGTCAGGAGCGTTCACGATAGGGCAGGACAAGGCGACCTGCGTAGTTTACGGCATGCCGATGGAAGCGTACAATATCGGCGCTGTGCAGGTTCAGGCTCCGCTTTACAAGATTGCCGATATCATTCAGGATCAGCTTATATGACTATTGACAAAGCAGAATTTAAATGATATATAGAATTTGATAGAACTTTCGAGAGTGAAATTCCATGAAAAGGAAAACCCTTTTGATCGCGGCGGGATTTGTCTTGCTTGCGGTGATAATTCTTGCGGTTTATTTCATAAATACGCCAAAACAAACGGTATCCTACAAAAAATCTATGCTCACAGATAACATCAGCAGTTTTGAAACGGCGGCAAAAACTGCCATGGCGCTTTATGAGGACGGCAACGAGGACGGCGTCTGGCTGTTTACGGTCGATACAGATGCGAATAATCTTGCTTGCTATAATGGCTATGAACATTTGCTCTATCCGTTGACCGAGGAGCAGAAAAAAGCGTTTGTGACGGTTAAATCCGTTTTCAGATTAGACCACCTTGGATTTGAGTGTTTATATGTAAATGAGAATTTTGCGACGTTTGGAATTGCAAACGGCAGAGCCTCGTTTATCTATTCAAAATCCAACCAAAAGCCCGATTTTGTAAATTTGGCTGAAATTACGGATAAAAACCGTGTCTATGTTGAAAAGATTACCGATAATTGGTTTTATGCCTGCAAATAATCTTAGTGGCATCCATATTCATCACTTTACAATTTGGCGCTGTTATGCTGATAACAATTTTGGCAACTAATCGCAAATCTAAGAGTAACCGTTGATTTTCAAGATAATATCATTTTGCGGCTGACACCTTTTTCAGGCTCTCAGCCGCATTTATTATTGGTCACCTCTAAAAACCTTGTTTGAGGGAAAATGTGTATAGTACACCGCCTGCTTCTTCAAACCTCCTCATAAGGCTACAGCCTTACTTCGTCGGCTTT
>DQFX01000051.1 GCA_003531585.1 Oscillospiraceae bacterium
GGATAATGGGAGTCGAACCCACCACCTCAGCTTGGGAAGCTAATGTTTTACCGATAAACTATATCCGCATCTCACGAATATATTATATCATCTTTGGTCAGATTTGTCAAGACCCCGGAACGACGCTCCGGGAAATTCCTGCGGAAAACCCCGAACACTGCCGCTAATCCGGGGGCTCCTCCGCTGAAAGCGCTCCGTGAGCGGAGATCATCGCTTCCTCGCGGGAGCCATGGAACCTCCGCGCTGAGAAATTTCGTGTTATCTGAACCACCTTTCCGGAAAGCAGCAGAACTACCGGAAGATTCACCGCCGCCATCACGCCGTTGAACAGGTCGGCAGCGCCCCAGGCCGCAGAAACGTCCAGCATGCCGCCAACTACCGAAACCGCCGTGAATACCACCAGATAAGGCACCCGAAAGCCTTTCCCGAACAAGTACTCCGCCGCGCCGCTCCCGAAGCAGCTCCAGCCGATGACCGTCGTGAACGCGAACATGACCACCGCCGCGCTGATGAGCTTCCCAGCCATTCCGCCGAAAACAGACGAAAACGCCGCCGTTACAAGCTCCGAGCCGCTCACTTCCTCAATAACCACCCCGGAGATCTCACCGCACTGCCCTACTCCGGTGATCTTCATGATGTTCGCGCAGGTGATCCCCCCGCTCTTCACGGGCGCGCTGAACGTACCGCCGTCCGCTGTGCGGAACTCACGAAGCTCCCCGCCGCCTGAAACCAAAAGTTCCGCCCCAGGCGTAACCAGCCCCTCCTGCTCCGTAAGCCGGAAGTACTGCGGCTGCGCAGTGATGTTCTGAAAAACCTCGTCCATCGGAGCCGCCCGGCAGGGACAGCACAGCAGCACCAGTGCCGTCATTGAGCACATTATCAGCGTGTTGAAGGTTATCTCAACTATGCTCCACATGCCAAGAATGCACGGCTCTGTTTCCTCCGATGAGGCATGCGCCGACGGCGACGAACCAAGTCCCGCTTCGTTCGAAAACACCCCTCGGCGTATCCCCATGCCGGCCGCCTGCTTCACCATGTAACCGCTGACCCCGGCCGCCGCCTGCTCCAGCCCGAATGCTCCGCGGAAAATCTCCCCCATCACCTCCGGGAGTCTCCGGAAATTCACCGCAATTATCATCAGCGAGCCGATTATGTACAGCCCCGACATCAGCGGCACCAGCTTCTCTGAGACCTTCGCGGTGCGCTTCATTCCACCGAATATCACCGCCCCCGCGCACACGGTGAGCGCCAGCCCGGCTATCCATGCGGGCACCCCGAATCCGGATTCCAGCGCCAGAGCCGCCGAATTCATCTGCACGATGTTCCCCATTCCGAAGGACGCAAGCACGCAGGCTCCCGCGAATACCGCCGCAAGCGGCTTCGCAGCGCGGCTCGTGCGCTTGCGCTCAGCCAGGCCGTACCTGATGTAGTACATCGCGCCGCCGTGCCATTCCCCGCCGTTTTTCCTGCGGTAATAGCCGCCGAGTACGTTCTCCGCATATCCCGTCATAGTTCCGAGAAGAGCCGTCACCCACATCCAGAACACCGCCCCCGCGCCTCCGGAGGTCAGCGCCGCCGCCACTCCCGCGATGTTCCCCGTTCCCAGGGTCGCCGCAAGCGACGACGCCATCGCCTGGAACGGCGTGACCCCGCTCCCTGAGCTGTTCCGGCTGCTCTTTGAAAACACCGTGGACCTCAGGCAGAACAGCCACCGCCTGAATTGCAGCCCGCCGGTCCGCAGTGTGAAATATCCTCCGGAAAACACCAGCGCTGCTAACATCGGCGCTCCCCACAATATGGAATTTGATTCCTCAACAAGTGAAAAAATGACATTCATTGCAGCCTCCCGAACTCAACGCCTGACAAGCCTGTTACGATGTTATTCCTGGAGGCATATCTTTATTCGATTTTTATTACCCAACTTTATATTGTTTTGTGCATTATGTTGCTTTTCGGTAATAAAAAATATTCCAATCGGTAAAAAAATGTGATATAATAGTGATGAATAAATGATGAATAAATGTAAAATTCCGGAGGAGAGTACATGGAGTTCAGATACAAGGTGCTGGTAATTGACGACGACAGCAGCGTCAGCTTTTACATAAAATCTGTTCTGGAAGCCCAGGGGTACGACGTTATCGTTGCCGAAAACGGCAGGGATTCCGAAATATTCGCTAGCTCGCACTGCCCCGACATTATACTGCTTGACCTCGGGCTTCCGGATATGGACGGCGTAGCAGTACTGAAGAAAATACGCGAATGGTCGGCTGTGCCGGTGATCGTTGTGTCATCCCGCCAACAGGAGCAGGACAAGGTACGCGCCCTCGAAAACGGAGCCGACGATTATGTACAGAAACCATTCAGCACGCAGGAGCTTCTCGCACGGATCAGGGTAGCGCTCCGGCACTCCCGCAACAGCGGCACGAACCTCTCCATAGCGCGGGATTCCCGGTTTGAGGTCGGCGGGCTGGTAATAGATTACGCGAAGTACCGCGTTTATGTCGACGGAAACGATGTTGAACTCACCCAGAATGAATACCGCCTGGTCGCGCTGCTGGGGCAGTACGCCGGAACGGTTCTTACCTACGCTGACCTGATACGCCGCATGTGGGGTCCCAATGCGAAGCAGGACAACCAGATACTCCGCGTGAACATGGCGAACATACGCCGCAAGATCGAGAAAGACCCCGCGCACCCGCGCTACATCTTCACTGAGACCGGCATAGGCTACCGCATGGCGGATAAGTAACCGCCGACTTCAAATCCGGCGATAACCGGACTCCGCACGGAACCGGACAATACGGGGAATGACGTCCTCCCCGCGGGCAATCGCCCCGAACCGCCCTTACGGGCTGATGGCATCTGCAAATACAGATCAGCCGGGAATATTCCGGCGCGGTTTTTGTATCTGCGGGCTGTCAGCCCTTTTTGTTACGCCGCGCCCCGGCAGGGAGGCTTTTATGTTACTAAGCATTGCACTTATCCTTATCTTCGGGCTGGCGCTCGGGGAACTCGCGGGGCTTCTGCGGCTGCCGAAGCTCACCGGAATGATCGCTGCCGGGATACTCCTCGGCTCGCTCGGGTGGCTCGACCCGGCGCTGCTCGGGATCTCCGCCGACCTGCGGAAGATCGCGCTGATCATTATACTGACCCGCGCCGGGCTTAACCTGGAGCTGTCAGATCTGAAAAAATGCGGCAGACCCGCACTGCTGCTGAGCTTCGTCCCGGCGGCGTGTGAAATCGTCGGAGTTACGCTGCTCGCGCAGCTTCTGCTGGGGCTTGACATAGCGGAAGCGGCTACGATGGGTTCTGTACTCGCGGCGGTGTCCCCTGCCGTTATCGTCCCGAAAATGCTGAAACTCATGGAGGAAAAACGCGGCACCGACAAGCAGATACCGCAGATGATACTAGCCGGAGCTTCAATGGACGACGTGTTCGTTATCGTGATGTTCTCGGTATTCTCAGGGCTTTGCGCCGGCGGCGAGGTCTCGGCGTTCTCCATCGTTAACATTCCGGTGTCGATTCTGCTCGGAGCCGCCATGGGAGCCGTCTGCGGAGTTCTCATGGCGCTGCTGTTCCGGAAGCTCCACATGCGCGACAGCGTAAAGGTGATACTGGTTATGAGCCTCGCGTTCCTGCTGGTGACACTGGAGGACTTACTGCCGGACTACATCGGGTTCTCCGGACTTGTGGCGGTCATGACGGCGGGTATCGCGCTGCGCCAGCGTGAGCCGGAGCGCGCCGTGCGTATCTCCGCAAAATACTCCAAACTGTGGACTGCGGCGGAGCTCATGCTGTTCGTGCTGGTCGGCGCGGAAGTCGACCTGAATTCCATCGGCGGCATATGGCTTCCGGTACTTGGAGTTATCCTCGGCGCCCTGGCGTTCCGCTGCGCGGGAGTGTTCCTCTGCCTGCTGAGAACCCGGCTCTGCCTGAAAGAACGGCTGTTCTGCATGCTCGCGTATACTCCGAAGGCAACGGTGCAGGCTGCCATCGGCGGAGTCCCACTCGCGATGGGGCTTGCATGCGGAAACGTGATACTTTCCGGAGCAGTGCTTGCGATACTCGTAACAGCCACGGCGGGAGCGTTCCTGATAGACCTCACCGCACCCCGGCTGCTGAAAAAAGAGGAGTAAGATTTCATAAACTAATGCAGGTTACAACAAGCGGAACACTCGCTGCTTTATAGTTTACCTAAAAAAACGGGCAGACTCGCCTTGTCTGCCCGTTTCCTACAATCAGCCGCCTCAGATGCAGCCTTTATTTCTTCTTATCCTTAATATGGAGCTTCTCCTTACAAAGCTGCACCCGGTTAGTAACCACGTCCTTGAAAGAGTGCTTATTCTCAGGCTCCGGCGCAGGAACCTCCTCCGGCTCGTCGCAGACGTAATCCGGCGTGATATACCCAACGTCCCGGGCGTAATCCGAAGTCTTCTGCGGGAGCTGCCGCTTTCTCAGCCTGCCCTCGATGAAATCCTTCAACAGCATGTAAACCACCGCGCAGACCGGCACTCCCAGGAACATTCCCAGCATGCCGAACAGACCGCCGCCTACGAGTATCGCGATCAGTATCCACACCGCCGGAAGTCCGGTGGAATCTCCCAGTATCCACGGCGCAATGATGTTCCCGTCTACAGTCTGTAGCACCACAATGAAAATAACGAACCACAGCGCCTGTATCGGCTTGTCGGACAGAAGCAGCAGAAGCGTACACGGGATAGCGCCGATGAACGGACCTACGAACGGTATCAGATTGAACACGAACATTATCGCCGCGATAAGCAGTGAATACGGCAGGCGGAGTATAGTGCAGCCGATGAAGCATATCATGGCGACAATAAACGCCTCGATTATTTTCCCCACGATGGAGCCGAGGAACTTCTTGCTCGCCTCGCGGCATACGCCGAGGAACCGCTGTGCGCGCTCCACCTTCAGGAACGCGAATATCAGCTTCTTGGTCTGACCGATGAACATTTCCTTGCGCGCCAGCAGGTAGATCGAAATAATAAGCCCTATCAGCACGTTCTTCATCGTGTCGATGACCGCCCACACCGTCGACGCTACGTTTCCGGCTATGTTCATCAGCTCGTTGGAATACTCCTTCCATATTCCCGCTATGAACTTGTTGAAATCGTCCAGCGGGTTCCCCAGGAACTCCACCAGCGTGGGATTATCGTCGAAAATGTTGCTCAGCCATTCCTTGATGGTGTTGATGTAGGAATCCATGTTGCTGAAGATCACTATCAGGTTCTCGATAAGCTGAGGTATCACCATTATAACTATCAGACCAAGTATCACAAGAACCAGCAGCATTGTCAGCGTAAGCGCGATACCCCGCGCCTTGCTCCGTTTTTTCTTGTCCGGGGAATCCGACAGCTTTTTTAATGGGCCGGTCTCGATTTTTGTCATGAGCGGATTCAGCAGGTAGGCGCAGAATATCCCTATGATTATCGGAGTTGTGACCGCGCCCAGCACCGACAGCTTAGCCATCACCGAATCAAAATTGAATATCACCATCACCGCGATGGCGCTGACGATCACCGCGCAGGTCGCGTAGACCGCTATCGTCAGGTATTTTCTGTTCCAGTTTATGTTCATATTATCTCCCCCAGGCGCACGCCGCGCGGCGTGTATTCTAATTAATTATACTACACGGTACGCAAAAAATCAAGTGCGGTCAGCAATAATATTGGCACAACTTTCCTGAATAATACCGCGCCCCCGGAGCAAAATATCAGTGCGGCGAAAAGCCGGATATTTACGGAGCCTAGCTCCATAGGAGGAAAAACAATGTCCAACCAGAATAACCAGAACAATCAGAATCAGAACAGAAACCAGCAGAATCAGCAGAATCAGCAGAACCGTCAGAACCAGAACGATCAGGGTCAGAACCGCCAGAATCAGAACCAGAACAGATAACGGACTGACTTCAGACTCAATGCTCCGGGCGAATCGTCCGGGGCAGTTTTTTGCGCTTTTTCCAGACAAAAGCGGCTCTGTAAAAAACAAAGCCGCATTCAATATCTGCGCAGAAGCTGCGTACGGAATTCACGCCTGTTCAGCCGCAGTCGTATCCCGGAACAGCAGCGAAATGCACCACGCTGCGGACAGCGCGACCAGTATATAGACGATACGGCTGAGAACGGCGCCCTGCCCGCCGAAGAGCCACGCCACCAGGTCAAAGCTGAAGACCCCGACAAGACCCCAGTTGAGCCCGCCGATGATCAGCAGAACGAGCGCCAGTTTATCTATCCACATAGTTTTCCCACCTTTCAAAAATACGCGGAAATTCCCGCTGCTGTTATTATGCACAAATCAGGGCGGATTATTATGTCGATTTATTTCTTTACAACTCAGTTTTTTTATGGTAAAATATTTATATACGGGAACCTCTAAAAACCGGTTTGAAAAGGGAAAATGGGTAGAGTGCGCCGAATGCGATGAAAGCCGACGAAGTAAGGCTGTATGCCTTACGAGGAGGTTTGAAGAAGCAGTCGGTGTGCTATACACATTTTCACTCAAACAAGGTTTTTAGAGGTGACCATACTATATTCCAACATAAAATACGGAGGGCTGCATGCTTATATACATATGCGATGATTCGAGGGCAGACCAGCTCCGGCTGGTCCACAACATAGAAAGCTACGCAAAGGAAAAGGGCGCGGCGGTCACGGTGAAGCTGTTCAGCAGCGCAGACGCACTCCTCAGGGAGTACGAAACTTCCACGGAGAAGCCCGCGGTCATTTTCCTTGACATCTACATGGACGGCACCAACGGCATGGAAGCCGCCGAAAGGCTCATTGAACTCGGCATGGAAAACGGACTGGTTTTCACAACGTCGTCTGAGATTCACGCGGTCAAGGCGTTCAGCATCGGTGCCGACGGGTATCTCCACAAGCCGTTCACCCATGACGATTTCGTCCGCGCCATGAAGCGGTTCAGCCGCCTTTTCGAGGAGTCCCGGCGGTATATCACCGTTATGCAGGGCCGCGAGGAGGTCAACATCTACCTCAACACGCTGCGCTTCGCTGAGTCCGTCGGACACAGCACCGTGCTCCACACATCCGGCGGCGAGGTCAGGGTTTACCTGCCGCTCAGCAGCTTCTTCGGGCAGCTCGAGGGCGAGCCGGACTTCCTGATGTGCGGCAGAAGCTACATTGCGAACCTTTCCGCCGTCGAAAGCTTCGACGCGGATTCCGGGGAACTCACCTTCCAGGGCGGCGAGTCGCTCATAGTTCCGGTAAGGCTGCGCCGCTCCGTAAAGGAGCAGATGAAGTCCGCGGGAAGATCGGAGGGCTGATATGTACGCTGTTTTCTGCGGTGTCCACATTGTGGTGCTCATAGGAGTTTTCGTGCTGTTCCTGCTGTGCGTCAGGAACACCACCTCACCGGCGAAGCTCTCGTTCATGCTGATCTGCTTTTCGCTGTTCATTCTGATTTTCGGAATGTACCTTGAAATGGTGGACTCAGACACCACCGAAGCCGCTATCAGCGCGCTCAGGATACAGTATATCGGCATGTATCCGTTCTCGCTTTCGCTGCTGTATTTCACCTCCAGCATGGGCGGGTTCAATGTACCGAAGCCGATGTGGATAACCTTCGGCGTGCTAGACTGCGCAAGCTTCATCGCCATGCAGACCACCGGGACCTCCAAGGAAGAAAACCACGGGCTGTTCTATTCCACGATGAGAATAGAATCCGACGGCATTTACTCACGCATTGAAGTCGGCAAGGGTATCTTCTGGTTCGTAACCTATGCGATTATTCTTTTCATCATAATTTACATCGTCGTCAACCTCATCTTGGCGCTCCGGAAAACCACCAACAAAATACAGCAGCGCCGTATCGCGCTTATTCTGGGCGGTATCTCGGCGATGGGGCTGGAGCTTGTCATGAAGTGGTGCGGTCTGTTCGGCAGCTATAACCCCTTTGCGTTCGGAGCATTCGTGCTGGTGCTCTGCATGTATGAGTCCATGATTCGCTACGGGTACTTCTCCTCCGTCGTATCGGCGCCGGCGAACGTTCTTGACATCGGCGACGAGGGCGTTTTCATGCTCGATGAGCACGGCGGACTTATCTATATGAACGCCACCGCCAAGCGAATACTCCCGGAGCTTTCCGAGATGAAAAACCCGTCCAGCCACAAGGTCGTAAAGGAAGCGCTCTCCGGCGGCAGGAGCACCGTCAGCATAGACGGCAACGTTTACGAGCTGCGCGTCGAGCGTATTCAGGAGTTCAGCTCCCCCTGCGGCTACGTTATCTGGCTGATAAACATGACGAAATATCAGCACCGGATCGACGAGATAAACGCCGCGAACACCGCAAAAACCGAGTTCCTCGCGCGCATGAGCCACGAAATACGCACGCCTATCAACACAATGCTGGGTCTGAACGAAATGGTAATGCGGACGTCCACAAACCCGGAAGTGCTGGAGTACTCCGCTGACATAGCGGACGCGGGCGGCATGCTGCTGACCCTGATAAACGAGATACTCGACATTTCAAAGGCGGAAGCCGGAAAGCTGACGATAGAACGCGCGGAATACGACACGCTCACAATGCTCCGGGAAATACGCCTGCTAGTGATACAGAAAGCCGAGGAAAAGGGTCTGGAGCTGGATTTCCGCATCGACCCCGGACTGCCCAGGAAGCTGGTCGGAGATCAGGCGAGAATAAAGCAGATGGCGGTGAACCTACTGACGAACGCCGTGAAGTACACGCAAACCGGCTTCGTAAGGCTGACCGCATGCATGGAGTCCGACACACTGGTAATTCAGATAGCAGACAGCGGCTGCGGCATACCGCCCCAGAAGCTTCCGCTGATATTCAACAATTTCGAGAGGATAGGCGCAGTCGGCGACGGAGTGGGGCTGGGGCTTCCGATAACGAAAAACATCGCGGAGATCATGGGCGGCGCGATAACCGCGAAAAGCTCCCCGGGAGCTGGCAGCACATTCACGCTGAAAATACCGCAGGATATCGCGGACGCGTCCCCCATCGGGGAGTTCACGCCGGAGCTTCCGGTGCGCCCGCATGTCAGCGCATCGCACTTTATATGCCCGGAGACCGAGATACTCGCCGTGGACGACAACCGCTACAACCGCGTGGTGATCGAAAAACTGCTGCGGCGCACCAAGGCAGGAGTAACGACTGCGGAAAGCGGCGAAGAAATGCTCCGGATTGCAAGGGAGCGGCGCTTCGACCTGATAATGCTCGACGCGATGATGCCGGGAATGTCCGGCGTGGAAGCGCTCCGGAAGCTGCGCAGCGACCCCGACAGCCTCTGCCGGGAGACCCCCGTTGCGGTGCTGACCGCGGACGCGGTAGTCGGCGCCCGGGAGCGCTACATGAGCGAGGGCTTCGACGAGTACCTCTCAAAGCCGATAATCTCCGAGGAGCTTGAGCAAATGCTCTCGCGGCTTGTTCCGGGCAGAATTGTGACGGACAGCCTGCCGTCAGTGCAGAAGTCCGGAGAGCCTGGAAGCTCCCTGCTGAACACCGCAAAGGGTCTGGAGTACTCCGACAACGACCCGGATTTCTACAGAGAACTTCTCAGACTGTTCACCGAGGAGGCTCCGAAGTCGCTGGAGCGGCTTTCCAGCGCGCTTGCCGATAACGACCTCGAACTCTACACCACCCTGGTGCACGGGCTGAAAAACAACGCCCGCGGAATAGGCGCTGATTCAGCCGGGGAGCTTTGCTTCGAAGCCGAGCAGACCGCCCGCGCCGGGAACGCGGCTCCGCTTCCGGAGCTGCATTTAAAAATCGAGCAGGCGATAACCGAAGCGGCGGCAGAAGCCGCGCGGCTCTCCGAAGCAGAAAAGATAACGCAATAAAATGAACCCTTCCGCACCAGAAAGCGGAAGGGTTCTCTATATAAGCGGGAAGAATCAGAACATTACAGCTCGTCAGGGTAGAAGAACAGTTCCCCGTTCTCGTCTACCGTGAATGTCACGCTGGTGGTGTAGTAGTAGTTTCCGTAGATGTCGTAGAGCGACATAGAATAGCTGTAATCGGCGGCGGGAAGCGCGTCGTACTCTATCTGGAGCTCGCCGCTGACAGTGATGTCGTCGCCGTAGATGTAGTCGTTGAACTCATCGGAGAACACGAAGTAAGCCGGGGCGATAACGTCGCCGTCCTTCAGGGGCTGGGTGTCCCTGGAGGCTACGCCGGTCTCGGGGTCGATACCGGACCAGGTCCCGCATACGCGCCACTCGCTGCTGGTGAAATCGTACTCGATACGCAGGTTGGTCTGCTCGCCGTTAAGGGTTATCGGCGCCGTGTATACCGAGCGGTCCTCGCCGACGCTTACCGCAACTATGGCAAGCGGCTGTCCCGCGATAGATGGCCAGGAGCCGTCAAAGCCGTCCTGGAGGATCATCGCGTCGTAGTCGGTGACAACCTCGTCGTCCTCGCCGAGGTAAACGCTTGTGCCGTCGTAGGTCATGAACAGCGTGCAGGTCGCGTAGTTGAACGCGCTCATATCCGAGAGCTGAACCGTGTAGGTGCCGTTCTCGTCAAAGTATACGCTCTGTATGCCGATGGTGCTGTTATCATCTGCGTAGGATACGTCGCTGTAGTTTGAACCTACGTTCGGGTCTGCCGTATAGCCGTAATTCCAGATGTCGTCGCAGTCGGCGATAAGGCCGCTGTTGTCGTAGTCCGAGAGGTCGCCGCCGGTGGTGCCGTACGCCGCAGAGTCAACATACGCGAGGTAATAGGAGCTGGTGCAGATGTCCGCGAACACCGAAAGCTCCTCGGTGCCCTGGACTGAAAGCGGATAGTACAGGGAAAGTCCGCCGGCTCCTTCGTGGTTGTCGCCGTTTACGCTGTAGATCACCGCTTCCTTCAGCTTTGCAATTGCGTCGGACGCGGAAGGCGCGTAAGGCTGCACCGCATTGAGAAGCCCAAGCAGGTCTACCATGTTGGTATAGCCCTCGTTTCGGTTGTTTCCGCCGAAGTTATCCGCGGAGTACACCGCGCGGGCGATGTCGGTCATGCTGTCGCTTTCGTACATTTCCTTCGCGGTGGCGTCGAATGCGGTCAGAAGGCCGTTTATCTTTGAAAGGTCGGTTATTGCGAATGTGACGCCGTCGGGGTCTCCGTTGTCTATGCAGTGCTGGTAGTAGCTCTTGCACTGCATTTCGCCGAGCTGCGCGCCGCTGGCGTCCGGATTCTCCGCTAGAAAGTCCATGATGTCGGTGTAGTTCCAGCCGCCGCCCGGCTCGGTCTCCTCGGAGGCGAACATGTAGCGCGCGTACGGCGCGATGATGTTCGCTGTCTCGAGGGTGCTCATAAGGCAAGCGTCGAAGCCGATGAACTCGAACTTGTCGCTCATCTGGCCGTAAACGGAGTTCAGCGCGCTGTCTATCTCACGCAGCGAGAGGCTGTCCGAATCGTTCATCTCATCGAAGCACACGCCGCTTATGCTGCCGCCGCCGTGGTTCCAGAATACAAGTCCCATGCGCTTTGCAGGGTAGTTCTCGACTCCCCATGAGACGAAATCCGTGAGAGTATTCGGGTCGCCCATGTTGCAAAGCTCGAACTCGTCGACCAGCTCAAGCTCGCCGTTGTTTGTGACGTAGCGCTGCGATACGCTGTTCGAAATGCCGTAGTACTCGTTCCACTCGGCGGTTCCGCCGGTCTGGTAGACTATGCGAACGTCGTCGCTGTATCTACCGTTAAGGGCTTCCTCGATGTCCATGGATGCCGCATAGCATTCGCTTTCAAGGTCGGTGCCGCAGAGGTACACCATGATCGTCCAGCCGCTGTCGCCCATCGGAGCCGACTCGGAACGGGTGCGGCGGTGGATATCGAGGCTGCCGTTCGTCATGGAAAGCTGGGTCGCTCCGTTGTCGAAGCTGCGGCCTGCGTTGTCGTACTCCTCTTCCCCGCCGGACTGCACCGGAGCCTCGGCGGTGTATTCTGCCGTGCTGTTTCCGGCTTCGGCGGTGGCGAAGAAGTCCTCATCGATGTCAGAACAGCCCGCCATTGCAAGCGCCATTGCCCCCGCAGTCGCTGCGGCGAGCCATTTTCTAATTTTCATGCGTTTCTCCTTAATATTCTGTCTGCGGAATTCCATGCCTGACGCGCGGGATTCCAGATATATTTTATAACAAACCGAAGATAATGTCAAGCCGCATAACGCAATCAAAGCCTGTCGGCGGCTGTTCCGACAGGCTTGATCATCCGTACCAGACAGTTTTTTAGTTTCCGGTCACCCAGGGAGTGCCGTCCTTCTTGGTGAACTTACCGGTGGCAACATTCACGATGTCGATGATGTAGCCAACGCCGAAGCAGCCGCAGGTCAGCAGCCAGATGATCCCGGTGCCGATCTTGCCGGTCATGAATCTCGGAACTCCGAGCTCGCCGAGAAAAATAGTGATAAGTAACGCAGGTGTCTTTTCCATTATGTATCTCCTTACTGATTATTTGCGGTCAGCCCGCATAATTTGGTGCTGAGGAAAGTATAACATATGAGGCTGTTTCAGTCAATAAAATCTTCCTGATTGTATGTTTTACCTTCCTGATTGTTTTTAGAGGCGACCTTTTTGTCGTGCCGGGAAAAAAAGCCTGTTATGCGTCAGCCGCCGAAAAAGCTGAGGAAGCTGAAACCAGTCGGCATGGGTATCGTGAACATGTATATAGTTCCGAACAGGAATCCCGCGATTGCAACGCAGGTGATCAGCAGACGGTTCGGCAGACGGCGGAAAGTCCCCACGATACCGAGCATGAACAGCACGACGGAATAGATGACGGTGACGAGATTGAAGGTGTCGCCGCGGGTGTTGTCCTGCTGGCCTTCGGCGAGAACTGCTTCGCTCTCCGCGAGTATCTCCTGCGCGTCGGCGTAGTAGCTGTTAACGTAGTCCTCGTCGCTGAACGGGCTTACTGTGGACTTCTCGTCGTTTATCACCCAGTCGATTATCTGGTCGGCGTCGAAGTCAAAATCGTAGTTTATGAGGTCGGCGATCTCCTGAGTCAGGTTGTCGGCGCAGATGAACTTGATTTTATACGCGCTCTCATACAGCTTGGATTCGTCGCCGGTCTTGTCTGCGTAAAGCACCTCCACCTGGTAGTCGCTTATCATGTTCCACACCTGCATATCCTGCATGAGCGTCTGGGAAGCCTCGTTCCAGCGGGCGTTGCCGTCGGCTGCGAGGTTGTTGCTCTTGGTATAGTTGGTGGACATGTTGCCGCCGTGCAGCGAGCCTATCCACGAAGCCCAGGCAGTAGCCAGTGCGGTCACGCCCAGAAATGCCGCTATGATTATTTCAAGGATATCTTCCTTGCTGCGGCGGGGCTTTTCCTGTGCGGGGGTCTGTGTGTTGTTTTCGGACATTTCGGTTCTCCTTCTCAGATAGTTTTTTTATACCTGTTGATTTTATCGTTTTTTGCGGCGTATGTCAATAAAATCTTCCTGATTGTCGTTTTTTTCTTCCTGATTGTAAATTCGGCACGACTTGAACGGCAACATTTCTTATTTAATTGCATATCACCAGGTCAATGAAATCTGCAAGTGTAATTATGCACAAAAAAGCGACAGGAAAATGAAGATATTTCACAAATTTTTTAAATGTACAAAAAAAAGCTTTATTTTAAAGGGGTTTTGTGGTAGAATATATTTATAAAAATTATCATAGATATTCTGGGTGCGTATCTGCAAAATAAGGGTACGGATCTATCAGATCGAGAGGGGAATAACATGTCACAGATCATTGCGGTTACGGCAGGCAAGGGCGGCACGGGCAAATCGACCACATCGGCTAACGTTGCCACTGCACTTGCAGCGCTTGGTAAAAAAACTCTGGTGGTCGAGCTGGACTTCGGTCTGAGATGCCTTGACATCATGCTCGGCATCAAGGATAAGGTAAAGCACGACATCGGCGAATATCTGGAGGGTAAAATTGATATCCTTACAGCCACAACTAAAGTGGATCGTGTTGACAACCTCTATCTGGTCTGCGCGACAAGGAATCCGTTTATAGATATCAATCCTGAAAAGATCATGGAAGTATGCCAGGAGATGCGCAAGCACTTCGATTACATAATCATGGACACCGCAGGTATCGGCAGTTCGGTATTCAGCGTTATTAAGGCTGCGGAGCTTATCCTGATGGTAACTACCCCGGATACCGTGTGCGTACGCGACGGTGCGATACTTTCTGACTTCCTGTATGTCAAGAACTGCACTAATCAGCGTCTTGTCATCAACAAGGTCAGCCCGAACTTCAAGGACGAGGATATCCTCTACGACCTCGACGAGGTAATGGACAGCGTGGGAATACCGCTCATCGGCGTGGTTCCCGAGGATATGAACATAAAAATATGCGGCGCGAAGGGACAGCCTCTTCCCCAGAACTGCGGAGGCGCCAAGGCTTACGCGGCTATAGCAAGAAGAATTCTTGGTGAGGAAGTTCCGCTCACCATCAACATCAACTAAGGAGGGAGCAGCTATGAATATTGCACTCATCGCACATGACTCCAAAAAAGAACTGATGGTTCAGTTCTGTATCGCATATTGCGGCATTCTCAGCCACCATGATATCCGCGCTACCGGCACCACCGGAAAGCTCGTTGCCGAGGCTACCGGACTTCACATTCAGCGTTACCTCAGCGGTTCCCAGGGCGGCGACCAGCAGCTTGCTTCAAGCATTTCCTGCAACGAAGTCGACCTGCTGATATTCTTCCGCGACCCGCTCAACGCAAAGTCTCACGAGCCAAACGACATCAATATTCTCCGCCTCTGCGACGTACACAATATCCCCGTTGCAACGAATATCGCTACCGCCGAGGCTCTTATCCACGCCCTTGAGCGCGGAGACCTCGACTGGAGAGAATACATGAGAAACTGATTTTTTTCAACAATTCAACATAAAAACAGGGCTGGTTTCAGCCCTTGTTTTATTTTCCGCGAAATTCAAGACAGCTACTGGAAATACCTCATTGCAAATTTGCCGGAGGTCTGACTTCAAAGACAAAACAGGCAGGCTCACCGCCTGCCAGTTTTGTATATTCAGCCGAATACGGCTCAGTGATTCCAGCTCAGATTTTATCCGCAGCAGTCGTTCACGACATGAGTCTCAGTAGCCGCTGAAAGCGACTTGCTCTCATATACCACGTCCGAAAATTCATCGCCGCTGACAGTATAGCTGTCGGGAACTCCGTCAAAGAACTTGAACGAACGCTCCACCAGAGCGGATACGTCAGTAGATTCCTTCAGCAGCCCTATGTCGTGGAGGTCGGCAGCAACGTTCACCAGCGCGTCGTATCCGCCCTGAACGCTCGGAATATACTTGTATCCCTTGAGTATCTCCGCGTTAGCCCTGGCGTCGCCGCTGACATACTCGCCGTCGATCTGTATCTGCGCTGCCTCCTCGGGATTCTCCGCAACAAACGCGGAGGCCTTCAGAACCGCCCTTGTGAACGCCGCGGCAATGTCCGGGTGCTTCTCCGCAAGCTCGGAGGATACGAAGCTTACGCAGCAGTATTCACTCGCGTACGGCTCCGTTACCGCTGTATCGAGCAGCACCTTCAGCCCGTACTCGTTCTCTGCGTTTGTGGCTACCGGGTCAGGCGTGGAAATAGCGTCTACCGCTCCGTTCATCAGCGCTACCGGCTGGTCGGTGGTGCTGTACACCGCAAATGCGACTTCCCCGCCGTCCGCGGAAATATCAACCCCTGCTGCGTTAAGGGCGCGCTTTGCGGTTATCGCCTCGGAACTTGCCAGGGAGCTTACTCCGATGGTCCTGCCCTTCAGATCGGCAACGGATTCGATTCCGGAATCCGCACGGACGAGCAGCTTTGTGCAGCCCGTGTGCATTCCTGAGGTAATGACCATGTTCAGACCGTTTTCTATCGGCTGAATGAACTTTCCGATAAGTCCGAAGCCGCAGTCGATCATGCCGGAGCCTAGAGCCGCCTGAATGTCGGAGCCGCCGAAATCAACACGCTCCCACTTGATTCCCTCATCGTCGAGGTAGCCCTTCTCCATCGCCACCTGGAGCGGAGCATGGCAGAGCGCGCCCTGCACCTCGCCTACCTTGAGTACGTATTCATCGCTGCCGGAGCCAGAACCTGCGCTCCCGGAGCCTTCCTGCTGTGCGCACGCTGTAAGCGCCAGCGCGAGCGCCGCTGAAACCGCAGCTGCGGCTATTTTCCTGAAATCCATATTGATTACCTCCATTAAATCGTATATTCCACGTCTTTTTCCCTGCCCGCGAAGTCCAGGACCTTGAGTATCTCGCTGCGAAGGCGGATAAACTCCGGATTGTTTCGGTCGCGGGGCTGGCTGAGGTGTACTTCAAGTATCTCCTCTATCTTCGCAGGACGCGGCGACATTACAACTATCTTGTTCGAAAGGTACACCGCTTCGTCTACGTCGTGAGTTACCATCACCATGGTCATGTTCTGCTCTGCCTTGATGCGCAGCAGCTCGTCCTGCATGTTCATTCTTGTAAACGCGTCCAGCGCGCCGAGAGGCTCGTCAAGAAGCAGCGCCTTCGGGTGACCGATTAGCGCCCTTGCAAGGGAGGCTCTCTGGCACATTCCGACGGAGAGCTGGTGCGGGTAGGATTTCTCAAATCCGGTCAGCCCGACAAGATCCATGAATTCCCTGACGGAATCCCGCTTCTGCTTGAAAATGTGCCTTGCCCTCAGCCCGAAGGATATGTTGTCGTAGATGTTCAGCCACGGGAACAGGTTCGGATCCTGGAACACAAGTCCGCGGTCGAAGTTGGGTCTGGTTATCTTCTCGCCGTCGAGGTATACCGCGCCTTCCGTCGGCTGGTCAAGGCCTGCAAGCAGCCGCAGCATGGTAGATTTTCCGCAGCCGGAAGGTCCGATAAGGCAGACGAAATCTCCCTGTTCTATTTTCAGATCCACTCCGTTGAGCGCATGTACGATCTCCCCGTCGGGACGGCGGAAGCTCTTCTTCACGCCGCTGAATTCTATTGCTCCTACCATTTGATGACTCCCTTCTGCCACAGCAGCACCTTATCCCTTACCTTGAAAAGAACCGTGATAACAAGGTAGAACAGCACTGCGATAACGATAAGCCCTGCATAAACGTTGGCGTAGCACATCATTTCCTTCTGCCAGTTGACGTACCAGCCCATGCCGTACTTTGCGCCGATCATCTCCGCCGTCATCAGCGTTACGAACGACGAGCAGATACCGTTGAACAGCCCAAGGAATATACTAGGCATTGCGGCGGGCACTCCCACCTTGAAAACGCGCCAGAAGTGATTTGCTCCCAGTGTGGAGGCGACCTCGAAATACGAATTCTTTACGTTTGAGATACCGCTGGAGGTCAGCACCACCGTCGGGAACCAAACGGAGATCCCGATGATAAACGCGCTGGCTGCACGTGCAGTCGGGAAAACCAGCAGGAAAATCGGTATCCACGCCGTGGACGGTATCGGACCCAGAATACGTACCAGCGGGTTTATCCAGTAGCTCAGGGTCTTGCTGAAGCCTATGCCCACGCCCATCAGGAACCCTACGATAAGTCCTCCGAGGACGCCCGCGGCGAGTATTCCCGAGGAGTAGCCGACGCACTTCAGGATCAGCTCCCAGTCCTCGAAAAGGGTTCCGAACACCCGGTCGAGGGACGGGAAATACAGCGTAGGAAGCAGCGCCGTCTTTACCGTTACGATGTTCAGAACGTTCAGAACAAGCAGCACTCCCGCCAGGAACGGAGCTCTGTAAAACAGGTCGCTTTCGTTCGGGGTCTTCCTGTTTTTCAGGTGTATCAGGATCGCTCCAACGAAATAAACCAGGGTTATCGCGATGATGAGCCAGGCGAAATACGGGTGATTCGCCGGCTGGTGCTTGGCGGAATCAGGAACGGCAACCGCGACTGCCTCAGCGGCTATCGCCGATAGAAGAAGTATGCCGGCGCGAAACAATGTCTTTTTATTCATCTGAATGTCCTTTCCGGCTTACTTTATGCTGCCGAGATTTGCTCCGGAATAATCCGGCTCCTCGCCGACCGGCGCAAGCAGAAGCTTCTTGTAGTAAGCCCGCGCCTGGTACAGCGCGCCGACAGGGTTGTGGGCGATCACTCTGTCCTTGGTGACAAGCGTTGTCGTTATCCCCTTCGCGTACTTGTAGAACAGGCTGTCGTGTCCAACGCACAGCCCCACTACTACGTTCAGGTCTACCTTCGCCTTGTTGAGCAGCTTCGCCTGCATAATGGGGTTGCACATTACCTTTCCGGTAACGCAGGTGTATTTCTCATCTATCCCTATGTCGGTCTTATCCACCGAGCCGACCTTGCAGCCTATCCCGTACACCTCAAAGCCGTTCAGCTTCAGTATCCGCGCGAATATGCGGCTTTCCTCAATAAGCCCTACGCAGGTCGCAATGCCTATCTTTTTTGCGCCTATCTTGCGGGCAAATTCGATTATCTCCTCCACCCTCGTGTACTTGCCGTAGAATCCGCCCTCTACCTCGGCGGAAGCAACCGCTATCTTGTGGTTCGTGCGGTTTTTTATGTAGAGGTCCGTGACCTCGTTTATCTCCTCCTCGGTGAGCGCCGCTGTCGGGCAGAACTCAGGATACGAGCCGCTGCGGCGTGTGCAGTTGAGCACTCCGCAGTCTGTGCAGCTATGGCAGATGTTCTTGTTGTCGGGCATGATGTTTTCCTCCAATATTCAAAATAAAAAAAGCGCATTTCACTGCGCTCCGGATATGTTCGGTTCGGGTCAGAACAAAACTCACATTCGGAATACGGACGCGCAGGGTAGTTCTTCAGCCATATGGCACATGACTGTACACATCATTTCACAGCAGATCATCTTTGCACAGTTCATTTGTAGTTCTCCTTTTCCGAGTATTCATATATTACATATCAATCTGATATGTTTTGTTGGCGTAATGCTATTATAACTTTTTTCCGGCTTATTGTCAAGTAGTTTTGGAAAAAAAGCTGCCAGCAATTAACGTTTTGTATAGATTATACAATTATTTTGCCCAAGGGACAGTAAATAAAACACATTTTCCAAAGTTATATAAAAACCGGGTCGATGTTCTTATTATAGATGGGGTTACGTACGAATTGTGAAACATCGCCTTTCCCGTTGACATCGCGGATAAAAAAGTGATATAATGGTCACATCTAAAAACCTCGTTTGAGTGAAAATGTGTATAGCACACCACCTGCTTCTTCAAACCTCCTCGTAAGGAATACAGCCTTACTTCGTCGGCTTTCATCGCAT
>DQFX01000002.1 GCA_003531585.1 Oscillospiraceae bacterium
GACCCTCTGCTTGTAAGGCAGATGCTCTCCCAGCTGAGCTAAACTTCCATCTCGATCGTTTCGAGTTTGTTTCTTTTGTTTCTCCCTGACGACTATTGTATTATACACTATTTCTCCGGATTTGTCAATAGCTTTTTGAAAAAATATTAAAAAAATCTTAAAAAATATTTTATGCGCCGTGAACCCGCATTATACCGCGGTTCAGAAAAACAGCGGGAAAATAAAAATCTGGAATTCGGAATCCGGAACGCAGATTGCTGTGCCTGAGCAGACGCCGCAACCTGCGTTCCGAACCGTGAATTCCGGATCCTATAATTATCTTACTGAAAACTCGTAAACCGTAGTGAACCTGTAAGTCTGCCCTGCCTTGTAAACACAGGTCGGGAACTGCGGCTTGTTCGGCGTGTCCGGAGAGAACTGGCTCTCAAGGCACAGACCGGCGTACTTGTTGTACTTCTTGCCGTTCTTTCCGTTCTCGCCGTCCAGGCCTATACCTATATAGAACTGGATAGCCGGTTTGTCAGTCTTGACGGTCATCACTCTGCCGGTCTCCGGCTCGCAGACCTCGGCTGCGGTGCGCATTACGCCCGGGTCGCCCAGTATGAAGTTGTGGTCGTAGCCGTTCGGGAGCTTTCCATTATCCATGTCCTGGCGCACGGGCTTGGGAGTCTTGAAGTCAAATGCGGTGCCGGTCACAAACGCCAGCTTGCCAGTAGGGATAAGCAGCTCGTCAACAGGCGTGTACTGGCTCGCATTGATCTGCACAACGTGATCCTTGATGTCCCCGTTTCCGGCGCCCTTGAGGTTGAAATAGCTGTGATTGGTGAGATTTATAACTGTGTCAGCGTCAGAAACCGCCGTGTAGTCGATAACTAGGGCGTTGCTGTTGGTCAGGGTGTACTTCACGCTGATTTTCAGGGTTCCGGGGTAATTCTCCTCGCCGTCCGGGCTGACGTAGCCGAACGTAACGGAAGGCTCGTCGCCGCCGTCCATTGCGTCCACCGTCCACACGCGCTTGTTGTAGCCGAAGAAGCCGCCGTGCAGGTGATTAACCTTGTTGTCGTTCGCGGAGAGCCTGTATTCCCTGCCGGAAACGTTGATCTTCGCGCCGCCGATACGGTTAGCATATCTGCCAACCAGCGCGCCGTGGCTGGAATTTCCGTCCACGTACTCCTGAAGCGTGTCGTAGCCCAGAACAACATCGGCGTTCACTCCGTTCCTGTCGGGAACCTCCAGACCTACCACAGCGCCGCCGAAATTAGTCAGCCTTGCGACTGCGCCCCTGCTGTTGGTAAGAGTAACCAGCCAGCACTTGTAGCCTCTGAAAAAACCGAATTCACTCTTGGAAATGCTCATGTCAGATTCCTCCATCAATATTTGTCGTCGTCAAGGACGATAGTTCTCTTGGGAGCGGACGCGGGTTTAGGAGCCGCAGGCGTTACCGGAGCATGGCTCACAGCAGGCGCGGGAGCGGCGGGCTTTGCAGCCTTCGGTGCCTCCGGCTTTGCGGGAGCCTTCGCGGCGGGAGCTGCCGCCTTCGGCTTCTCAGCAGGCTTTTCAGGAGCATTCTGTGCAGGTTTTGCTGCGGGATTCTCACTTACCGGCTTTGCAGTCTCAGCGGATTCAGCAGGCTTCGCTGCCGGAGCTTCCTTCTTTTCAGCCGCGGGAGCAGCCGGAGCGGAAGGTGCGGCAGGAGCGCCGGACTTCAGTGCGTTTGAAGCAGCTCTTGCCGCCTTCTTTCTCTTCTTCTCGGAAGCGGCGTCAGCAATCTTGAAGCGCTGAACCAGGTCAAGCAGCACCTTCGCCTGACCGGAAAGCTCCTCTGCAGAAGCTGCGCACTCTGCGGAGGATCCGCTGGTCATCTGCACGGATGTGGATATCTGATCCATGCCGACAAGTATCTGCTTTACGCTGTCCGCCTGTTCCTGGGAAGCAGCGGCGATCTTGTCGATGACCTTCGCGGTGTCGTCGGTCTCGCTGACGATCTTTGAAAGCATCTTTGCGGTCTCGTTTGCCATGACTGTGCCGTTTTCAACGGCGGTAAGCGAGGTCTTGATGAGCGCGGTGGTGTTCTTTGCCGCTTCGGCGGTCTTTCCTGCGAGCTGACCTACCTCGCCGGCAACCACTGCAAAGCCCTTTCCGGCTTCGCCGGCTCTTGCAGCCTCGATGGAAGCGTTGAGGGAAAGAATGTTGGTCTGGAACGAAATATCCTCGATGGTCTTGATGATGTTTGCGATCTGCGAGGAGGTCTCGTTGATCTCCTCCATAGCGTGGAGCATGTCGGTCATCTTGACGTTGCCCTCGTTGACTATCTTCATGCAGTCGTCGGCGAGTACCTTTGCTTTTCCGGCGCTGTCGGCATTAGCGGAAATATTGGAGGATATCTCAACAATGGAGGCGTTGAGCTCCTCAACGGTAGCAGCCTGCTCGGTAGCCGCCTGTGAAAGCGTGGTTGAATTGTCGCTCATCTTGCTGGAGCCGTCGGATACCAGCTTGCTGGAAGCCCCGATCTGGCGGATAACATCGCTGGTGCTGTTGATGATGCCGTACAGAGCTGACTTGATAGGAGCGTAGTCGCCGATGTAGTCAGCCGCAGGCTCTGCGGTGAGATCCTCAGCAGCGAGCTTCGCTGATACCGCCTCGATATCCTTGATGATGGTGTTGGTGTACGCAGTCATGCTGTTTACAGCGTCTGCGAGGGTCTCAAGCTCGTCGCCGGTATGTACCTCGATGGCGTCGCCGGACAGCTTGCCCTGCTCCATGTCGAGAATCTTCCCGTTGATGGCGTTCAGCGGAACGATAATGCGCTTTACGAACTTGGAAATAACCAGCGCGCCGACCACAAAGCTGATCGTGGTGGTGATTATCATTACAAGCACCGCAATGAAAGCGTTGCCGAGGAACTCCTTGGCGTCGCAGGCGACTACCGCAGTCCAGTCGGTCCCGAGGATCGGAGAAGCCGTAACGATATGATTTCTGCCGTTCTCGGAAACAGTCTCAACGCCGGTGATATTCATGTAGCCTGCAACCTGCTCCGCTGAAAGCGAGCCGTTCATGGAAGCAAGGAGACGTCCGTCGTTGGTCAAGAGATAGAACTCGGTGGTGTCGGAGGTGTGCATGGTATTCACGATGTTTCCGAGCCACGCCGTGCTTGTGGTGATGGAAGCGGTGCCCTTCGGGTAGGTTCCGGTGACTACGATGTAGCCGTCGGAGTTTGTGGTAACTCCGGCGGAGCCTTCCGCATGGGTGTTGATCTCAACAATGTTGGAATCGCTGGCGATGATATCGTTTACCTGTGCGGTGGTTCCGTCGAGGGTAGCAATCATGCTGACGTAGTGCTGTATCGTGGAGCTGAGCAGGTTAGAAGCCGACGACACACGCTCAGACATAGAGTTCTTCATGTCGCTGTTGCTCTGCTGAACGAGGCAGGCGGTTCCGGTAATTCCCGCAGAAAGGATTCCGTATGCCAGCACTGCCATTACGGCAATGATTATCCGCGTTCCTAATGTTTTCTTCTTTTTCATAATTTGACCTCACTTTATTGAGCAGCCGATGACCGCCCAGTACTTATTAATATTTTATCACCTTTTATCCATACTGTCAACAGAAATTTGGTATTTTTTTGTGCAAGTTCTACTTCTAAAAAAGGTTTTATTCGGCTGAAGTCCATTTAATAGACACCAGTCGAGAGTTGTTATGCGGTTTGAAGCTGATATCCGCTGATCCGCCATTTTATTTTCCCTTCTCCCATCTTTTTTCACATGAAGATGAGTTTCTGTATATGTGCTGAAATTTACAGACAATGATTCACAAAGTACGAAAAAAACAGAAATCATTTATTCGTGAGCGTGCGTTTAAATTGATCGTCTGTTGGAAGCGAGCTTCAGGTCAGCGGGCGAAAAAAAGGGGGCGTTCCGCCCCCTAATAATTATTCGATCTCCTCCATTACGCTCTTGTACGCGGGACGAATGATCTTGCCCATGCCTACCAGCTCCTCGATCCGGTGTGCCGACCAGCCGACTACCCTGGCGATGGCGAACAGCGGAGTGTACAGCTCCAGCGGGATTCCCAGCATGTCGTAAACAAAGCCGCTGTAGAAATCCACGTTGGGGCTTACGCCCTTGTAAATGCGGCGCTTCTCCGCAATAAGCTGCGGAGCTATCTCCTCAATCGCGGAGTACAGCGCCATATCGGAGGTCTTGCCCTTCGCCTCGGCGAGCTTCTGAACGTAGGACTTCAGCACGCGCTCGCGCGGGTCGGAGATGGAGTACACCGCGTGACCCATTCCGTATATCAGACCCTTTCCGTCGAACGCCTCGCCCGCCAGCAGCTTTGAAAGGTACGCGCGCACCGCGTCCTTGTCCTGCGGGTCGGTGACGTGGGTGCGGATATCCTGCATCATCTGCATAACCTTGAGGTTCGCGCCGCCGTGACGCGGACCCTTCAGTGAGGACATAGCCGCGGCTATCGCGGAATATGTATCCGAACCGGAGGAGGTAACGACGCGGGTCGTGAACGTGGAGTTGTTTCCGCCGCCGTGCTCCATGTGGAGCATGAGCACGATGTCCAGCACCCGTGCCTCAAGCTCGGTGTACTGCATATCCGGGCGGAGCAGCCGCAGGAAGTTCTCCGCGGTGGAAAGCCCCGTCGCCGGGCGGTGGATATACATGCTGTCGTCGTTCTCGTAGTGGTTGTACGCATGGTAGCCGTACACCGCCAGCATCGGGAACACCGCCGTGAGCTGGAGGCACTGCCTGATACAATTGTCGATGGAATTCGACGCAATGTCGTCGTCATAGGATGACAGCGTGAGAATGCTCTTGGTCATGGAATTCATGATGTCCTTCGACGGAGCCTTCATTATAACGTCCCGGGTGAAGTTCGACGGAAGCGTGCGGCACTCGGTCAGCACGTCGTTGAACTCCGCAAGCTGCTGAGCCGTCGGCATTTCGCCGAATATCAGGAGATACGCCGTCTTTTCAAAGCCGAAGCCGTCGAGGTTCTTTATAAGCGTGTTTATGTTGTACCCGCGGTACCACAGCTCGCCGTCGCAGGGAACGTGTTCGCCGTTTTCGTCCTTGAACGAAACCACCTTCGAAATGCGCGTAAGTCCGGTCAGCACGCCCTTTCCGTTGATGTCGCGCAGTCCGCGGTTAACGCCATATTCCCGGAACAGCTCGTCGGATATCGTGTCGTGCTCAACGCAGAGCTTCTGCTTATCCGCTGCGAATTCGTTAATCTTTTCAAATGCCATGTTGCGTCCTCCTTCATTGTGTGGTCAGATGGTCGTATCAGTTCTCCGAACCCCTTGTGGTGAGCTTCCTCAGCAAGGTGTAAAGGGTCTGCTTTTCTTCGATGTTGAGCGGTTCAAGAAACCTGTGCGCCTGCTCCCTCGCCTTTCCTTTCAGCCAGTCGGAGCGTTCCTGCCCCGAGGCGGTCAGCGCCACTATCGTTTCCCGCTTGTCGAGCTGGTTCTTGCTGCGGATTATGTACCCGTCGTGCTCCAGCTTCGCCAGGGATTCGGACATGCTCTGCGGGCTCACCTGGAGCATCTCCGACAGCCGCTTCTGCACCACTTCGCCGTATCTTCCTATCGTCAGCAGTATCCGCTCGCGCTCCAGCAGCGTGTGCTCCCCGCCAAGGAACTCGCTGTTCCCCGCCGATATCTGCCCGCGCAGCCTCGCGAACCAGTCATGTATCAGCCCTGTGAGCTGCTCGTCTATGTCCGACATCAGTTCACCCCTTCCGGTTCGTTTTAATTCCCTTAAAATTACATCAAGTACCTTATGATTATACCATACTTTACCGACTTTGTCAAGTACCTGAGCGCATTTGAAATAATAATCTGATGAATTCATTGTGTAAAACACATAAAAATTAGCGGAAACGCCAACACGCTAATTGACAGGTGGAGTTAAACGTGGTATAATAAATTGGTATATATAAAGTATGAAAGCTCGGAAAAGCTTCATTCGGGAAAAGGTGATGATCGTTGTTGAACGCTTTAAACACGGAGAGCAAAGATAACACAGTTGAAAAGGAGTCGAAAATACAGACCAAGCTGGTGGAGTGCGTACAGACGCTGTACATCAGCGACAACGTGGACGAAGCGATAAACCGACTTCTGCAAATAATTGGAGAATTCTACAATGCGGAGCGATGCTACATTTTCGAATTCGACAATGATATGAATATTATCCACAACACCTACGAATGGTGCGCCCAGGGCGTGGAATCCGAGCTGGAGCTGCTCAAGAATGTCGAAATGTCGGTAATAGAGCGCTGGCTTTACTACTTTGAAACCAAGGGCGAATTCTACATAAACTCCCTCAGCAGCGAGGTTTCCATTGATTCCCCGGAATTTCAGATACTCGATATACAGGGCATCAAAAGCCTTATGGCGGCTCCGCTGCGCAGCGAAAACAAGCTGGTCGGATTCATGGGCGTGGACAATCCTCAGGAAAATACAGATTCGCTGATACTCATGCGTCTGGTGTCGGCTTTTGTCGTAAACGACATGCAGAAGCGCGAGACCCTCGAACAGCGGATACTCCGCGCGATAGGAAACACCTACGTTTCAATGAATATGGTGAACTTCCGCGAGGATTCCCAGACCGAGATAAAGCACTTCGACGTCGTGGCGAAGTACGTCAGCCGCACTCACGGCGTTGCAGAGATGATGCGTTCCGCTATGACCGCTCTGACCGATGAGGAAACCCGCGCCTCTACGCTGGAATTCACCGACCTCACCACCGCGCCGGAGCGCCTGCGGGATGTCAGCGTGCTGAGTCACGATTTCCATTCGAAAAAGCACTGGTGCAGGTGCAGTTTCTACGTCATGAACCGCGATGATGACGGAAGCGTTATCGACGCGATATTTGCAGTTCAGTACATCGACAAGGAAAAGAAGAAGGAACTGGAATACAGCCGCGCGCTGAAACGCGCCCTTGAAAACCAGAACGAAATATACGCGGAAATGCTGCATATGCAGGGCTGCGGAGTCATTGCCTCCCGGACGGACAACGACGAAATAATGACGATGAACGACGCGGCGCAGCAGCTTTTCGGAGTCACCGGAGAGGGCGCGAAACTCTGCGACGTACTGAAGCCGATAATTTCTGACAACAACGCGGGAATATTTGCGAAGCTGAATGAACTGTGCGAAACCCCTGGCGAATGCAGCTTTGAGTTCGCGGTTGAAAACTCGTCCGGAGGGCTTGTGTACGTTAAGGCAACGGCGCGCACCGTGACCCTCGCATGCGGCGACCGCATAATGATAATCACGCTCATGGACATCACTGACAAGAAGAAGCTCGAAAACCGTCTGATAGTGCTGTCCGAAATAGACGCGCTGACCTCCATCAGCAACCGCGGAAGCGAAGAGCGCCGCGCTGAAAAGCTGATAAACAGCGGCGTAAAGGGAATGTTCTGCCTGCTCGATGTGGACAAGTTCAAATCCATCAACGACAGCTTCGGGCATACAGTCGGAGACAAGGCGCTCATTGAGATCGCGGACTGCCTGCGGCGCAGCTTCACCGGCAGCGATGTGGTTATGCGCCTCGGCGGCGACGAGTTCGCGGTTTATGCAGTTGGCGTGGAGACTGAGCGACAGGGCGCCGAGAAAATCGCGCAGTTCATCGCAAATGTCGATATGATCTGCATTCCCGAGATGGGAGACCGCAAAGTCACCGTGAGCATGGGAGCGGTCATCTGCCAGGGCGCGGGCGTTAAGTTCGACCAGCTATATCCGATGGCGGATCATGCTATGTACACCTGCAAGAACACCCCTGGGAATCAGTTCGGGTTCTACCGCGGTGAGTAGTGATCTGCGATATTATTTGCGTTTCCTTAGCATTCAGACTCATTCTATAAACGGCGGCAGACCGGGGTTCCCTGGTCTGCTTTTTATGACAGAAATTGGTATCTGGCACATCAGTATAACGCTCTGCATATGCTCTGCATATATTATGTAGTTGATTTTGTAAAAAACAAAATGACTTGTTCCATGTGTTTTATGAACTATGAACAAAAAAATTTTCATCGGGTATTGAAGTTTGAGGATTAATATGTTATAATAAGATGTAATACAGTTTTCACAGTATTATCGCAGAACACAAATATGTCAGTGAGATAATTCAGAATGGCGGTGAGATAATGGCGTTTGATGCCGGATATGCAGACAAGATCAACAATGCACTGGAGGAATACCGCCAGGACGAAAGCGAAATGCGCCAGAACGCGCCCGGAGCTGAGAATTTCAACACAGAGGCAGAGGGTCAAAAAACCCCTGAAATAAAAAAGGAGCCCGTGGACGGCTCGGTGGAGATAACCTTCGACCCCGATGGAATGACCGCAAACATGATTCTCCACAAAGCGTACAACGGCGGCAGGCCGGTCACGGCTGCGATAGTCATGGCAGAGCTGCTCAAAAAGGGAATCAACACCGGAATCGACGATCTTGACATCAAGGATATGGTCGATGGCGGGGTGTACGAGACCCCGATATGCGTAGCCCGCGCTATCCCGCCCAAGCGCGGCGAGAACGGCTCTATAAGCTTCCGCTACGAGAAAAAGCGCGTCCCGAAGCCGCAGCACGATGAATTCGGCGTGGCGGATTTCCGAGAGCTGAACCTTATCGTGCCCATACACAAGGGCGACATCATCGCCGATATAAAGCAGCCGACTCCCGGCGAACCCGGCGTGAACATCTTCGGCAGAGCCATCATGCCGGAACCCGGAAAAATGCCGAACATCACAGTCGGCAAGAACACGCTGATGACCGCAGACGGCAAGTACATCGTCTCCGCATGCGACGGACATATTATGTACGGCACGGGCTGCTTCAACGTCGAGGATACTGTCACAGTGAAATCCGACCTTGATATCTCAGTCGGCAACATCGACTTTTTCGGAGATATATACATCAAGGGCAACGTTATGGAGGGCTTCTCGGTCAAGGCGGGAAGATCGCTTAAAATTGAGGGCACCGTGTTCAGCGCAGACCTCGCCGCCGGCGGCGACATCACGATAAACGGCGGCGCCATCAACTCCCGAATAAAGAGCGACGGAAACGTCAAGATAGGATTCTGCGAAAACACCGACATCAAGGCGGACGGCAACGTGGAATCCGCGCAGTTCGCATTCTGTTCGGTATTCTGCTACGGCGAGCTCATTGCCAAGGGCAAGACCGGAGTTATCACCGGCGGCACGATAACCTGCATGAAGGACGTCACCGCAGGCGTGATAGGCTCCGAGAAGTACACCGCCACTGAAATCAACATCGGCGACGGATCAGTCACATGCGCCAGAAAGCGCGCCGCCGAGGACGAACTCAAGACCGTTGTAGACATCTACGAACAGGCCTCCAAGAACGTTGACTTCCTCAAAATGCGCAAGAAATGCCAGGGCGGGCGGCTGACCGACGTACAATCCAAGCAGATGAAAACCGAAACGCAGAACAAGGTGTTCTACTCCGTCAAGCGCAAGGAGCTGGAGGAGTACATAGCACAGCTTGAGGCCGACCTCAAGCACCGCGACGACCTCTGCGCAAAGGTCACCGGCACGATCTTCCCGGGCAGCAAGTTCTGCATAAACTACCTCACGCTGGACGCAACCGAGGTTTACAACCGCTCAAAGGTGTGCGTTATCAACGACACGATACAGGTAGTCCCGATGTAATTCCAGACCGCTTTGCAGCAATGCGGAGCGGTTTTTACCTACTGAATGTGTAAACGTTTTAACGGAGAACTGCTCATGACTGACAGGAACAACATACGCACCTGGAGCGGCGTTTTTTTCTCGCCCCTCGACCCCAGGCCCGAGAATATCCTCCCGCAGGACATCGCTCATGCGCTGTCGCTGCTGTGCCGCGCCAACGGACATTTCCGATGCTTCTATTCCGTGGGTCAGCACTGCCTTGCGTGCTGCGACGAGGCTTGCGCCCGGGGGCTTTCCAGGGAGGTCAGGCTCGCCTGCCTGCTCCACGACGCTAGCGAGGCGTTCATTTCGGACATCACCCGCCCGGTGAAACATAACCTCCCGGAGTACCTCGTTATTGAGAAACGGCTCCAGGACACGATTTACCGGAGGTTCGGGATAGACCCGGAGGACGCGGAGGTCATGCGGAACGTTTCCGCGATAGACGACGCAATGCTGTATCACGAGTTCCTCGCGCTCAGCGGATATCCGCTGTACGACAGCGTTCCTGAAATAGCCTCTCAGCCAGTGTTCGGATTCAGACCATTTGAGGAAACCGAAAAAAGCTACCTTGAAATATTATATAAATTAACGGAGGACAAATAATGACCGCTCAGAATATCCTGTTCAACGACGGCTGGCAGTTCTGCCTGTGCGATATCGGCACGGAGCTTTCCGCGCTTCCAGGCAGGCACTGGTACGATGTGGAGTTACCGCACGACTGGCTGATAAACGACACGTCGAAGCTCTACGAGACCGGCGAGGGCTGGTACAGGCGTTCCCTCCCCTGCTCTGCGGAACAGCTTTCGGGCAGGGTGCTGCTCAATTTTGACGGCGTTTATATGAACTCCACACTGTTCGTCAACGGAAAGGAAGTCGGCTCCTGGACCTACGGCTACTCCGCGTTTGAGCACGATATCACCGATTTTCTCCACGAGGGAGAAAACGAACTGCTGCTCAGGGTCTCCCACCAGTCGCCGAATACCCGCTGGTACTCCGGCGCGGGAATTTTCCGCGACGTTATGCTGAAACTCCGCCCGGCTGCCTATATCGGCACGAACGGCGTTTATATCCACTCCGCGCCTCAGCCGGAGGGCGGCTGGACGACTGAAGTCGAGACCGATGTAGTCGGCGAGGCCTCGGATATCCGAATGCTTCTGGAGGTATTCGACCCGGCAGGCGCCAGCATGGGCGGCTACGGTCTGGAAGCGCATTTTGACGGCGGCCACGAAAAGTTCACCTCGTCGTTCAACTCCACCGACCCGGAGCTATGGAGCGTCGAGGATCCCATGCTCTACACTCTGAAAATAAGCCTTTACAGCGGCTCCGAGCTGCTGGACTGCGTAAACGAGACCTTCGGCTACCGCACCGCGGAATTCGACCCGGACAGAGGGTTCCTGCTCAACGGCGAGCCTGTGAAGCTCCACGGAGTGTGCATGCACCACGACCTCGGCGCGCTCGGCTCTGCGCTGAATGAAGCGGCTCTGGCGCGGCAGCTCCGCATTATGAAGGAGATGGGCGTGAACGCCATACGCACCTCGCACAACATGCCGGCGCGTCAGCTTGTGCAGCTCTGCGACGAGATGGGTCTGCTGGTGGACAGCGAAGCCTTCGACATGTGGGAGAAGCCCAAGACCGAATTCGACAACCACCGCTTCTTCACAGAGCACGCCGAGCGCGACGTCAGAAGCTGGATAGAGCGCGACCGCAATCACCCCTGCATTATAATGTGGAGCATAGGCAACGAGATAAACGACACCATCGACCCGCACGGTCTGGACATCACCAAGCGCCTTTATGAGTACGTCCTGAAATACGACCCCAAGGGCAACGCCGCGCCAACGATAGGCTCCAACTACATGGGCGACGAGAACGCGCAAAAATGCTCCGACGTAGTCAAGCTCGCAGGCTACAACTACTCCGAGTACCTCTACGACGAGCACCACGCAAAATACCCCGGCTGGGTGATATACGGCAGTGAGACCGCTTCGGCAGTGCGCTCCCGCGGAATATACAGATTCCCGGCGGAGCTTCCGCTGCTCACCGGGGAGGACTGCCAGTGTTCCTCGCTGGATAACAGCGTTGTCGGCTGGGGAAGCTCCGCTATGAAATCATGGCGGCTCGACCGCGACTGCCCGTTCTGCTGCGGACAGTTCATCTGGACAGGCTTCGACTACATCGGCGAGCCTACGCCCTACAACACCAAGAACAGCTACTTCGGCATTGTCGACACGGCGGGATTCCCCAAGGATATCTACTACTTCTATCAGAGCGTGTGGCTAAGCCCGGAGCAGAAAAAGGTACTGCACATAGTTCCGTCTTACTGGGACTTTATCCCCGGTCAGGAGATAGACGTGCTGATATACTCCAACGCCCGCGATGTGGAGCTTTTCCTGAACGGGAAATCAGTCGGCACACATGTCATGGAACTTGAGACCAGCCAGGATATGCGCGCTCATTTCAAGGTGCCGTTCGAGCCGGGAGTCCTCCGCGTAGTAGGGCATTTCGCGGACGGTTCGGAATGCTCCGAGGTGCTGCATACTCCGTCCGACCCGGCTGCGGTCGTGCTGACCTCCGATAAGGAAACGCTCCTTGCGGACGGCAGGGATATCGCATTCGTTGAAATATCCACCGTGGACGTGAACGGCATTCCCGTGGGCAACGCCAGAAACCGTATCCGCGTGGAGGTCTCCGGCGCAGGCCGGCTTGTCGGGCTTGACAACGGCGATTCCACCGACTACGACAGCTACAAGGGCGATAACCGCAGACTGTTTTCCGGAAAGCTCCTTGCGATGATAGAGAGCACCCTGGAACCCGGCGAAATCACCGTCCGTGCGTACTCCGAGGGGCTTGAGAACGCTGAACTCCGGCTTGTCTCCGAGAACTGCGGGGAAGTCAGCGGCGTCAGCGTTGTGACTGAGAATAAGTTCCCGGCGGTATGCCGGGCTTACACCGGGGAAGTCCCCGCAAGGCTGCTGCTCCCGGAAGTCGATGTAAACAGCTTCGATCCGGAGCGCCGTTCGGCTGAGATACGTGCGAAACTCCTGCCGGAAAACTGCACCTACGACGACATAAGCTGGAGCGTAGTCCGCAGGAACGGAGTGGAGAGCAACCTCGCGCAGGTCGAGGGCAGCGGCCGCAGCGCGGTAGTCACCGCGAAGGGAGACGGCGAATTCTTCGTGCGTGCGATGGTTCACAACGGCGCGGAGCACCCGCAGGTCATCGCGGATATTCCGTTCACTGCCGAGGGACTGGGCGCGGCAGTCCGGGACGCTTACAGCTTCATCTCGGCGAGCACGCTCGACAGCTCCAACGTGCCGACCAACATCATCGAGGACGGCGCGCTCTCCAATTTTGACGGCAGAACGGTCATGACCTACAGCGACATCGACTTCGGCAAGACTGGTTCGCAGATAATCTCGCTGTCGGTCGGGACATGCTTCGACATGCCGGTCGAGGTCTGGGAAGGAACCCCGGACGACGGCAAGCTGATATGCCGCGTGGATTTCGGAAACAACGGGCACTGGTGCGGTTTCGCGGGGCAGGATTTCGCGCTTGCGGAGCGCCTGACCGGAGTGTGCACGATAAGCGTTGTTATCGACAGCCGCGTTATCTTCGGCGGATTCTCGTTCGTGCCGATCGAGAGAGCCTACGACACCAACTGGGTCGGCGAGGCTGACAGCGTTTACGGCGACGACTACCGCATAGACGGCAGGCGCGTCGCGGACATCGGAAACAATGTAATAATCAATTACGAGGGGCTGGACTTCGGCGAGGGCGGCTCCGAGGCGCTGATAATCAGCGGCGAAACCGGAAATCCGATGAACCAGATCCAGCTCAGGTACACCCCGGCGGGCGGCGCGCAGAAAACTGTCCTGCTTGAATTCCAGCAGGACGGCGGCAGGGAGCAGCGGTTTGATATCCCGAAGCTCAGCGGCTTGAATGACGTAAGTTTCGTGTTTATGCCGGGTTCAAGATTTGACTTCGACTGGTTCAGATTTGAGTGAGATCTGGTCGGATTTTGTAACCAATTTGTAAGAATATTGTAACCGTTTTGCTATTGCATTTTTCAGGTGAGATGTTGTATAATAAACTCAGGACGTTTATTACATATCAAATGTACTGAATGTCCTGCGCACCTGTTCGAAAAACAAACTAAAACTACCATTCAGTGACGATATTTTACATATTTCGTGAAAGGCGGTGTCCATATTTGAAGAGGAACAAGAGGAACGAAGTGATTCTTTTCTGCGTAGCCGCGCTGATATGCGGCGCTGTTATCGCAATATGCATTTCTGTAAGCATGAAGAACAATTCCAGCGAATCCGGCTCGTCGACGGGCGAGGCTTCGCAGACCTCCGAGATGACAAGCGGTACGACTTCCTCAGTGACAGAACCGGTAATCACGGAACCGGAGCCTATTCAGACACTGCCGGCTGAGTCCGAGGATACGTCGGAACCGGAGACGCGCCCGGACGATCCTACTGCGGATATGGTCGTTACAAGTGCGGCGTCGCTTATCGGAACTGACTTTGTTGACGGCGGAGAAACTCCGGAACAGGGATTCGACAACAGCGGATTCATCTATTACGTACTTCGCGAGAACGGGTATATAACCTGCCCGCGCGGAGTTTCCAAGCAGTCGGAGATGGGACAGGAGATAAGCTACGAGGAGCTTCGCAGGGGCGATCTGGTGTTTTTCTCTGAGAGCGGCACAGTCGCGGAGTTCGGAGGAATTTACGCAGGCGACGGAAAGATGATCGCATGCCTGATGCCAGGAACTAAGGTCAAGGAAGTGGATATCACCACGGGATATTACACGAAGAATTTCTTCCGCGGAGTGGCAATAAGCTAAAAATTATGGGCTGACGATAAGTCAGCCCATTGTTGTTCTTGAGTGTAAGCTTCTGTGAACCGGCAGTTTATTAATCTAGAATTTAGCTGTGTAGTGTGCTTC
>DQFX01000022.1 GCA_003531585.1 Oscillospiraceae bacterium
CGTTCAGACGACGGCTGCATTGAACATAACAACCGGGATTTCTTCACGGATAACGTGGATAAATCCCGAACGCCGAACAACATAACCTATGTGAAGCGTGACCTTCGTGAGTTGTATCACGAGCTTTTTGATGAAGCTCTTGCCGAGTACAACGCAAAGCAAAGCCGTCCTGACCGACAAATTCCCGACTACTACGAACACATCAGAAAAGGAAAAAAGGAGAAACTGTTTCAAGAAATAATCGTGATGTTCGGCAATTCCGAGAATTGCGGTGTAGGTTCTGAAAATTGGGAAACAGCGAAAATCATGCTTGAGGAATATATCTATAATGAAATGCTCCACAGCGATGACAGCAGTTACGGAAAGCTCCAGATGGCGGCGTATATGGGAAAGGTGGTCGATGAAATCGAAGCCGGAGTTGGAAACACGATTCTTTCGGCAATTCTCAGGGCAATCAAGGAAAAAGCGAAAAATCCGCCCGAACAAAATTCCGCCAGCACAAACCGCTATTCAGAATGGCAGAGGCAGTGCACAGTTCAGCTGATATCCTCTGTCGGAAAACTGCTCGGACAATTCTCCAATCACAGCCGCGACAGACTGCATGACGCTTCCAGTCAGGTTTTCGGGCGCGGCGACCTCAGCAAGGAACAGATTCGCGAACTCCTGCTGAAAAAGCAGGATAAGGAAAATACTGCCGAGATGTGACAGGTGCGACACGGTGTCGCACTTTCATTTTTCCACCATTCAGCAAAACTCACAAACAACGAAAAGCAGGTTTGTAAATAGTTTTATCAATAAACTAATTGACAACTGCTTTCTTTTATGGTAATATATACTCAGGAAGATTACACACCCTAACAGGAGGTTCAAATATGACACGCTTAAAGACTAACGCACTCAGGACAATATCAGCGGCAATGCTTATTTCAGTTCTTGCCGCAGTGACCGGCTGTTCCGACAGAAAGCCGGATATAGATTACGACCTTATCGGTGGAACTTACGAAGCCGTGGGTAATGAATATAAGGTTCAGATTTTCAGCGACAGTTCAGATACCACTGCGGAAGCTCCGGCGGAATCAGAAACAGAATCTGCAACCAGTTCTATTCCCGAAACAACCAAATCCATCACGACCAAGCCAGCGGTGACTGTTTCCACCAGCAAGGCGGTGACAACTCCGGAGCAGACAGTCCGCACAGATCTCCCGAAAGTAACGGCAGAGCCGCAGTACACCACAGCTTCTACCACGACCACAAAGCCTAAGCAGACGGAGCCGACGGAAATCGAAACTGACGAAAACGGCTTCCCGGCTAACCCACAAAACGGAGATAAATTCACGGACAGCACCGGGCAGGAATACCAGTTCAACAGCGTATTTGACGCATGGATTCCCGGTAATTCCGGAAACGTGAATATGCAGGAGTTCCCTGATAACTATGGAGAAATAGGCTCTGGTCAGCAAGTGCTTCACTAATCTGAATATGATAGGTGCGACATCGTGTCGCACCTTTCTTTTTGGAGAAAGGTAATAGATGAAGTTCAAAAAGCATTTAACAAGAATCGCCACTGTGATATTAGCCTGCATATTCTGTTCAACCAATGTATTTGCTGATTTAAATCTTGGCAATGCCGATGGAACGGGCTTTTCAAGCGGAACAGCAAATAACTACTGGGGTGTTCACACCGACAGCGGAACATCACTAAATGATACCGAGGGCTTGAGAGTTACGATATATGACGCTGAATCAAACAGCAAGGTTTTTAACACTATAGATATTTCCGGAAACGCTAACATTTCTGCCGTATCTAATATTTACTACTTTGCTGATGGCTCTGAACTAATTTCCAAAACTACCTGGCTGAACTATGTTGGAAACACATACAATAGTTTAAGCACAAATGATGCAACGCGATTCAATAGCGCTGTTCTTACACGTTCAACTCATGGAGATGGTTATAGAGTTCAGTACGTTGAAGCTCTTTCCAGCATTGACATAATATCAACAAGCAACAGCTCACACCTTGAAGAAATCAAGGCTCTGCTGAGTGAAGAAAACTTCCTGAAAAATCTCTGCGACCTTATGTCTGGGCTGGAGTATGACGATATCGTCAAAGGCAAATACAAAATCGCCTTTGAGCCGGTAGCCTATTTCAGATACAACGGTCAGAACTGGGCGATGAGCGCGACAGAATGCGGATTGCTCAATAAGTACATGAAGAATTACTTCACTGCTGTCTGGAACAGTACGAATAATCTCCGCGCGCTCCTCGGACCGCTTACGCACTCCAACCTGCCGCGCTCTGCTTTCCTTGAAAACAAGGACCTTGGAATTCCGGTGTATTCGCCCTCCACAAGCGACTACTACAACGGAAATTCAAACTACAACAGCGACACCTGCATTATCCGATGTATGGGAATAGGCGTTCTCACCGGAAACAGCGATGATGACGAGGTCGGGGAAGGCACCGCCGCCGCGGAATATCACACCGACACCGATGTTTACACGTCTTTCTATGCTGTGAATATCGGTGATACGCCGTTCATCGGCAAATCCTCTTTCAGCATATTTGACAACGGCGGTGATACTCCGAAAATGTATGAGCAGCTCAAAGAGGAAAACAAGGAACTTATCAAAGTGACTGGAAGTCAGTCCGGCGTTTCGTACACCTATGCTTACACCTCCACCGAGCTTGAAACAGTACACGCTGACGAGGACGACCGCATAAAAATTTTCGTTGACAATCCTGCGAATGTCCCGGACGAGGACGGAAATATGCCGTATGTATCGCCCTACAAACTGCTCGGCTCATATAAACACGGCGATGAAATCAGTCTCGGCAGTTCGTTCAAGGGAACAGTAGCTTATAAGATAAGATCCACGTCCGGCTCTACCCTGAAATCCGGCACGGTTGAGATAACCTGCCCAGCCGGCGGCGAGGAAACTATGGGCTGGATAAAGTGGCATACTCCGAGCCGTGAGCAGTCCGTAATAATAACGCTGGAATCCAGGCGTGACACCCTGCTTCTTCTTGATGAGGACGGCAACCAGTGCGACAAGCTGACCATCAATGCGGATATCGCAAAGGTCAAGGAAGCCACTCCGCCGGACCCGCTGGTTTCGGATACCAAGCCGTCATGGCAGAAAGTATATTCGCAGTCCTCCGTGCAGGAGCGTATTTCAGGATATGTTTCCGGCGACAGCGTTCAGGAACTTAGCTGGTACACCTGGTCGATAGGCGCAGGCTGGTCGCAGGATTCAGACTACGACAGGCGCAGAGTGAAAATCATAACCGGCGGCATGACGGACCCCTCCAGTCAAACACCGTACTGGGGCGCAGAAACCGAAAACCAGGATGTTACCCTATACACATGGGGCGTGGATAATCGGTATTACCCAAGTGCGACTGCCTCAAAAACGATCGGTTCGTTCCATACCGGAGCCGTGTATATCTCGACTTCGGATATCCAGCTTGAAAAAGTGACTTACTCGGTATCCATGTCGGCGGAAGCCGCGATATCCCCGTCAGATTACTGCAAGACCGCTACATACAGCGAATCCAGCGGAAAATACACAATGAAATCCGGCTATGGAATACAGATAAGCGTTGACACTCATCTCTCCGGTGATACGCAGTACTGCACCGGAAGCCAGATTGCAAACGTGCTGTTCCCAGAATTCAACTACAACCGCCACAGCACCACGCTTTACAACCGCCTGCTTGAAAAATCGGGCGGCAGTTTTGTTTTCAAGAAGAATAAATATTCGACTTACAATGACCGGGTGCATTTCACTCCGATCTGGTTTCCGGACAGGAAAAACTACACCGTCTATGTCGAGGTTTTCGACGTGTGGTGTCCGGCTGGCCAGCTTTCGGTAAGGCTCACAGACCAGATATTCATTAACGGCAACGTTTATGACGACTGGCACATCGCGCCGACAAAGCCTTGATTTTTCTTTTTGAATATGATATACTGTAATTAGAAAGGTGGTGTTGTTATGGGTAAAATCTATACGATCGATGAGATAACTGCTGCGGTAAAGCCGATAGCTGAAAAATACGGAATTGATAAGGTATGGCTGTTCGGTTCCTATGCCCGGGGTGAAGCTACGGAAAAAAGCGATGTTGACTTGCTGATATCGTATCAGAATCTTATTGGAATGTTTGCACTGGGTGGTGTTTATTCCGATATGGAGGACGCCTTTAACAAGCCAGTTGACATTGTTTCGGAACGAGCATTAACGGCAAGTTACGCTTCAGTTAGCTCCAAGCAGCTATTGATGAATGCAAGAAAGGACGGTATTCAGATTTATGGCAAAAAGCAATAAGTCAATCCTTGAGCACATCTTATCGTATTGTAATGAAATACAAACAACAATGTTACGGTTCGGGGATAATCTGGATACATTCATCAATGATATAGATTATCGAAAATCAGTATCTCTCAGCATTCTTCAGATTGGAGAGCTTGCTGGAAAACTTTCTGATGAATACAGACAAAGTACTACTGAAATGCCCTGGCGGCAAATTCGTGGGCTAAGGAATATAGTTGCTCATTCATATGGCGAAGTGGATTTTGAAATGATATTCAGCATTGCACATGATGATATTAGTCATCTGAAGTTGTTCTGTGAACAGGAACTTAAACATATGGAACTTCTTAATGCAAGTGGCATGGAAACAGAATCCTATGACGAAAATGAATGGGGACAATGATGTCGTATTTGCCCCATGGTGAGACAGTTAAAAAACAAACAACTAAGGCACAGCGTAATTAAATTATGCTGTGCTTTTTATATCTAAAGGAGAATTTATGAATGACCACTCACGGAAAATACTGTGATTTTGATTTCTATGTAACCAGCTTAGACGCGGAAAACGGCTGCGCCGCCACCGAGCCTATGTCCTCCGGACTTTCGCTTCTGGAAGCGGTTTCGGAGTTCTATAAACGCTGCGGAAGATATACGTCAAGCACAAATATCATGCTCGGCGTTGAGTACACCACCAGCCGCCGCGACCTCGAACCAGCAGGAAAAGGCGCGGCAGACCTGCTCCAGCGCGTAAGCGGACATCTCCATCTTTCAAGGGATTACGAGCAGTCCGCAGTGCTTTCGCAGGAGGGGCTTATCGCAAATAACGCCGTATCATTCTTGAAACAGCAGAGTGAGCGTTTCTACGAAATAAGCGACAAATACACGGCGGAATGTGCAAGGTTCATTTCGGATAATCTGCCAGAAATCACGGACGATCCGGAAAAGTTCTTCGAGCTGATATCAAGAGCCGCCGAAGAATACGGAATCGAGCGCTGTAAGGCTGTTCTTGCAAACGAGTATCGTCTGACAGACCAGCAGTTACTCACCCCGGAAACGGCAGATTATCTTGCGAATATATCCGCCGACCAGAATGGCAGATTCCGGATAAACTCGCCGCCGATAGTCCTGGATATGCTCACCGCCGCCATTCGCAAGGTCGAGGGGCTGTCCGAATCGGAAACAAAGCTGTTCCGTTCCGGGCTTGTGAACGGCGACAGAGAGCAGGTGCAGAGCCAGTCTACGCGGGTCATAACCGAGATAGAACATCATGCTTCCCTCGAAGAACAGGGACTTGTTTCGGACGACCAATGGAGTATGTAATGGAAGGACTGAAATTCCTGTCAGCCGCCGTTCTGGCGCTGATACTCGCCGTTTCCTGCCAGAATGAATATGATCCCGCCGCCGGTTACAGTCAGATGTACGGCGGCGCTGTTATTTATGAATGGCGGCTGGACGCGGTTTCGCTGTATTCCCTAAAGGGCATTCGGCTTCGAAAGGAGGCGCTGATTGAGCAAGAAAATATCATACCGAATACCTGTCTGCATTTTCATTTTTGTGGTCGGGAGCATAACTGCCCTGCTGTTTGCCAGCGTGCTGAACGATGTCCTCACGACTGGAAGCATTTCAACAGATTTGACGGATTTCTCAACAATCTTTTCCGGCGTATTCGGCGGAGAAAAGCCGAGAAAGCTGTATCTTCTGCTGGAGGCTCTGGTGGTACTGCTCTGCGTGGTGTATTTTGTCTGCGCCGAACGGACGTATCAGACCGATACATACAAAGTCACGGATAACATCTCTGTCCCGCTCCCAAGCGGTCAGGGACAGCACGGAACGGCATGGTTCATGTCGAATAAGATAAAGCGCAGAGCGTTTGACTACATCAGAATTTCCCCTGCCGACCCACTTATTTCCCGGCTGGTTTCAATCGGCGAAAACCGATACAGAGCCATCGAAAACGGAGAAGCATTTAAGCCGCCAAAAGCAGACCAGACGCTCACTGACAGTGCCGGAATAGTCCTTGCAAGAGAAATGTCCCGCGGAACGGAGCGTCTGCCCTGCATAACGGACGATTACCACACGCTGACTATCGGCGCAACGCGCTGTGGTAAGTCACGCTGTCTGGTATTGCAGTCGATATGCGCTCTTGCGCTTGCCGGAGAGGGCATTGTCGCAAACGACCCCAAAGGAGAACTGTATCATTATACGCACAGCTTTCTTGAAACGCTTGGTTACAAAGTCCACGTCATCGACTTCAATACGCCGAAAAAGTCCGACCGATACAATCCGCTTCAATCAATAATCAACGCCGTGAACGAGAACAGAATCGACGACGCGCAAAACTGCGTCTGGGAATTCGTAACCTTTCTGGTCGAGAAGAACGACCATTCCGAACCTATCTGGACCAACGGCGAATGTTCCGTAATTGCCGCGGCTGTAATGTGCGTGGTCTACGATAATCAGAACCACCCGGAGTTCCAGAACCTCACGAATGTTTACAACTTCATTGCGAATATGTGCAAGACCGTGAACAAGGTGCTTCCCATTGACGCATATATGGATAAACTGCCCGATTCCCACCCGGCGAAAAAGCTCATGGCTATTGCAAAGCTGGCACCGGATAAGATGGGCGGTTCGTTCTATACGGCGGCTCTGACGACCCTGCGGCTGTTCATCACGAACGATATCTACAGCATGACAAGGGAGTCAGAATTCTCGCTTGCAGACGTGGGTACGAATGTTCGCCGGGGACAGCTTCACGGACAAGAAACTGTCAGATTCCATAGACACCTCGGACAGCCTGCTCCGTCAGCTCAAGCCTAACGAAACCGCCATGTCCGTCACCGTGAGGTCGCTTGCAAACGGACTTTCCGGAAAGCTCCAGCAGGGCGACATTATCCAGATAGTGTCCGTTGACGAGGACGACAAGGCGCAGATCTACGAGGAACTCCAGTATGTGGAGGTTCTCGCGACCACCTCGGATAAAGGCTCGGACGACACCTACCGTGACGGCGAGGTCAACGCGGACGATGAGGACAGCGGCGAGCAGTCCCTCTATGCGACCGTGACGATAATCCTGCAGGACAGGGCGCAGGCTTTACGGCTTGCAGAATGCGAGAATACCTCGCTCCATGCGGTTTTCGTCACCAGAGGCGACGAGAAATTAAAGGCAGAATGCCTGAAAGCTCAGCTTGAACTTCTCACCGGAGAAATATCCACAGCGGAAGCTGACGGCACCTCTGAACCCGTAGAAACACCCGAACCCACGTCAGAAAGCGAGGAAAGCAATGGATAACAACATCATCGCAGTTTACGGCAGTCCGGGGAGCTACAAAACCACGACCGCGCTTTCGCTGGCGCGGTGCATTGCTTCAAGGGGGAGCAATGTCGTGATAGTCGGGACAAGCACCATAAAGCCGCTTCTGCCCATTGCCGTGCCGTTTGAGAGCAAGTTCGGCGGTTCGCTCGGAAAGGCGCTTTCCGCCGTGGATTTCGACCGTGACGTGATTCTCAAAAATATCTTCATGGCAACTGACAAAATCGGGATACTGTCCTACAATATCCGCGAGAACAGCAATTCCTATGCGGTCGTATCTCCGGACAGAATGGACGACCTGTTCATTCAGCTCCGCCAGCAGATGGGCGCGCAGATAATCGTGGACTGCACCTCTGACATCGTAAGCAGCAAGCTCACTGCCAAGGCGGTAATCAACGCCACGCACGTTGTGGAGCTTCTGACCTGCGATACCAACGGGCTTGTTTTCGATGGTTCGCAGGAGCCTATCCTCCAGTCGGAGCAGTACAATTACCGCGACTTTATCCGGCTCATGTCGCTTAATTCCACGATAAAGCAGGACGAAGCCGCAATGAAAAACGCGCTCGGGCGAATCTCCGGCACGATACCCTACTGCCCGAAAGCAGCCGAGTATCTCAATCAGGGAACTCTGCTGACAAAAGCGGTGGACGACCGCGTTTACAACACCATGATAAAGTCCCTCGCGGAGCTTGTCACAAAGGAGGTCTGAGCATGAACAATCCGTTCAGAAATCTTGCCAGAAAGCCTGCTAAGCCCGAAAAGGGCGGGATAGTCGTTGCGGATTCCGGGAACGTCCGGGAAGTCGCGAAAATAATGATAGGATTTGAAGCGCTTCTCCGGGAAACGCAGTCCTATATGTCCAAAGCCTGCGGCAACAAGCTGTTTGATTCCGACCTGAAGGACGCAATGCGCCAGCTCATCAAGCAGTACATGAAGGACCACAATTATTACGTTCCGAACATGACGCTTGCCGAAGCCGCCGACCGCCTTTACGTTGAAATGGCGGAATATTCGTTCCTGACGCCGCTTCTTGCCAGAAAGGATATCGAGGAGATAAACATAAATTCCTGGGACGATATTCAGATAATCCCGTCCAAAGGCCAGCAGTACAAGTATTCGGAGCATTTTTCTTCGGCACAGCACGCTGTTGACGTGGTGCGCCGAATGCTCCACAATAATAAGCTGGTTTTCGACGCTTCAAGACCGCTGGTCACTGGCTACCTTGACAAGAATATCCGAATTTCGGCTATACATTCGCTTATCGTAGGCGATGAGGTGGGAGTTTCGGTTTCCATACGAATCGTGAATCCCTGCAAGATAACAAAACAGCAGTTCATCGAGAGCGAAATGTGCACCGAGGAAATTTACGAGTTCCTCGCGATATCGTTTGTTCACGGAATTTCTCAGGTGTACGCCGGCGCGACAGGCTCTGGAAAAACCACAATTATGGCGGATATCATGAGCAACATTCCGGATCACCGCAGGCTTATCACAATCGAAAAATCCGTGCGTGAATTTGACCTTGTTAAGCGCGACGAAAACGGCAGAAAAATAAACAACGTCGTACATCTTGTGACCTATGAAAGCGACGACCCGGCCCGCTGTGTTACCATGCAGGATCTGCTAACAAAGTGCCTTACCATGCACCCTGACGCGATATGCGTAGCCGAGATGAAGAACGAAGAAGCATGGGAAGCTCAGGAAGCCGCGCGAACCGGACACACCGTCCTCACGACTACCCATGCCTCCAGCGTACAGGGTATCTACCCCAGACTTGCAACGCTGTGTATGCAGAAGCATTCAACGCCGTATCCTACTCTGATTTCATTCGTAACCGAAGCGTTCCCGCTGGCGGTATTCCTCAAAAAGCTAGAGATACGCTGATTATAGCGAAGCGTATCAAATTCAGCCGCGTGAGTTGCTGCCTTTGAGCGTGGCGAATTTGATATAATCAGCGTATATCTAGGCGATTGGGAAGCGCCACATCATGGAGATCGCCGAGTGCCTAGGCTGTGATGAAAATGGCAAGGTGTTCACAAAAACGCTCTGGAAGTACAGAGTGGATTCCGAGCGCATTGTTGACGGAAAAACCGTGATAGACGGGCGCTTCGTCCGCGTGAACCCCATTTCAAAGGAACTCCGCGAACGTATGCACGAAAACGGCGTTCCCAACGACGTGCTTGACAGATTTTCGGAGGTGAGATAATGGACAGGCTGATATATCTTTTCGGTGCTCTGCTTATGTCCGGCGGTATCGTGGTGCTTCTCGGAATTACTCCGGAAGTCATGACGCAGGACATCATGTCGCTGCTTTCCCGGCAGAGGAGCCTGAAATACCTTGTCGCAAAGGCGCAGGGAAAAGTCCGCAGGAGCCGGCTCCAGCAGGCTGTGATGAACATCCGCAGCGCCCTGACCGCGACCCACTCCGAGAACAAATTCTCACTGCTGATTTCCGTTTCGCTTATCGGAATATGCGCCGGATTTCTGCTTGCGGCACTGCTCCAGAATCTGCTACTTATACCCATATTTTCGGGTATATGCGTGGTGCTTCCGTATGCGTATGTGAATATGCTTCTGGCAAACTACAACCGCAGGATTTCCGAGGAGCTGGAAACTGCTCTGTCGATAATCACCACGAATTACGTCAGCAATGATGATATAATCTACGCCGTGGAGCAGTCCATAGACTACATAAATCCCCCGGTACAGCAGGCTTTCCGGAAATTCCTCACCCAGACTAAGCTCATAAATTCCAACGTGAAGCTCGCAATTGAACAGCTGAAGGGCGAAATAAACAACGAGGTGTTCCACGAATGGTGCGACAGCCTTATCGAGTGTCAGGACAACGTTACGCTGAAAAAGACGCTCCAGCCGATAACCGCGCGGCTTTCGGATATCCGGATAGTCAACGCTGAACTCCGCAATATGCTGATGAGTCCCCGGCGCGAACACATAATGATGGTGTTCATTCTGCTGGCAAACTACCCTATATTGTATTTCATCAACGCCGATTGGTTCAGTGTACTTTTTGATACGATATTCGGTCAGGTCGTGAACTGCATTGTGGCGGTGGTCGTTATCGTGACGGTCATTCTGGCGTATAAGTACACCCAGCCCATTCAGTACAAGAGGTGAATATGAGTATTTATAACATTGCGCTGTATGCGGCTCTGGCGGCAGTCAGCGGACTGTTTGCCGCCAGGCTGTATCAGTTCGCGCTTATTCTGCTGAAAGTCCCGTCAAGCCGCACTACCAAGGCGATAAAGGCTGTCGCCGCAAGGAACCGCCCCTCCGCCGCCGGATTCAAGAACACCTACAACGACATTTCGCTGTTTGTTTCACGGTTTATTCGGTTGAACGAATTCAAGAAAAAGGAGCTTGCGGACAGCCTTAAAATCGCGAATATCTCAATGTCCCCGGAGCTGTTCACGGCGAGGGCGCTGGTGCGTTCAGCTGGAATAATGCTGATGTCCGTGCCGTTCTTCTTTTTCCTGCCGATAATCGGACTGCTGGTCATCGTGCTGGCGGTGCTGATGTATTTTCAGGAGAAGCAGAAAGTGGATTCCTGCATAAAGGAAAAGCGGAAGCAGATAGAATTCGACCTGCCGCGCTTCGTCTACGCGATATCTCAGGAAATCCAGATGTCCCATGACGTAATCTCGATTCTGGAGCGCCACAAGGACAATTTCTCTCCGTATCTCAACGAGGAAATCGAGATAACCATAGCGGATATGCGGACCGGCAACTACGAAGCCGCAATAACCAGATTCGAGGGACGTATCGGCAGTACAAATCTGTCGGAGGTCTGCCGTGGATTCATTCAGATGATACGCGGCGATGACACCTCGGTTTACTGGGAAACCCTCGCGATACGCTTCTCGGAATTACAGAAACAGTACCTCCGTAATATAGCGCTGAAAATCCCGCCAAAGGTACACAGGCTGTCATTCTTCCTGATGATGAGCATGATGTTGCTATATGTTGTGGTGCTTGGCTGGGAGCTTCTCAGCAATATGGGCGTTCTGTTCGGTTAAGGAGGGCGAATGAAAAAACTTCTTAGACAGCTTAAATCCACGCGCGGCGAGGGGTATGTTGACATTACCGTTGCCGTTCTGATAATCATGATTTTACTGGCGGGAGTAATTAAAATCGCTCCGGTTTTTATCACAAAAATGACGCTCAATTCCTACGCAAACGAACTCTGCCGCGAAGCTGAAATTGCCGGGCGCATAGGCACGGAAACGACCGCACGGCTTGACCGCCTGAATGAATCCCACCCAGACCTTGCCCCCACGGTAACGTGGTCTGCAAGCGGAAATATCCAGATAGGCAGGACGTTCAGCGTGACCGTTTCCACGGATTACGATTTCAGCTTTTTCGTATTCAATACTGCCCCGATAACCATTTCAGCCACAGCGGAGGGAACAAGCGAGGTGTTCTGGAAATGAAGCGTCTGAAAAAACGAATGCTTGCGAACAGAGGATTTTCCTACGTCATAACCAGCGTTCTGATGATATGCGTGCTTCTCATCGGCGTGGCGGTTTTCGAGGTTATTCGGCTGTATATTCAGGCTGGCGCGGTGCGCGATAAGTTCGAGGACTCTATAATCTCCATGTGCGTTGAGAATTACTCCGAGATGTACCAGCCTATCCGCGAAAGCCACGCCGCCAGTTATCGTTACAACGGATTCCGCTGGGTGAACAGCAGTAAGGCGAACGAGCGATATATCCGCACTTATCTCAGCCGGGCAATGAACGCCGGGGAGATAATGCAGTGCGAAATCGTGTCGGTGAGCTTCAATGTCGAACCTGCGGCGCTTGCTCCGTTGGATACCGATTCGGCGCAGAAATATGCGGTTTCCGGAACGCTGGTGGTGCGTATTCCGTACCGCTTTGCGTGGGAGGAACTGCCGCCTATCGAGATGTCGCTGGACGTTCGGTCGCAGTGGCAGGCGAAGTTCTGATGAAAGGAAAAAACAATGCAGATAGCAATAGCGTTAGTAACTCTGGCACTCTGCGGCGGGTTCCTCTGGTGGTTCAGGAAAAGCGAGAACCGCCGAAGTTTCAAGCGGAGCGAGGAAGAATCTGCCGAGCGTGAACGCAAAGCGCAGGAAACTGCACAGGAATTCGTGAATGCCCGCGACCTCGGCGAAAACTGTCTTTACACCAACGACGGGTACATTTTCGCCTACCTCAAGGTGGACGGCGTGTGTCTGGAACTCCTGAGCCGGCAGGAACAGAAGGCGCTCTGCCGGCAGGTTTCCGCGGCGCTTTCGCTGGTTCGGCGGCCGTATAAATTCAGCGGAGTGAGCCGTCCGGCGGATATCTCAAAATCCCTGCAAAAGTACAGCGAGCTTGCGGAACAGGCGGTCGGCGGCAGGAAAAAGCTCCTGCTGTCCGACGCACGGTACCTTGCGAACATGGTAGTTTCCGGCGAAACCACGGAGCGCGTGTACTATATTGCGATTTGGGACAGCATTCAGAAAGCGGACGAGCGCAGAATCACCTCAGCGGCGCAGGATATCGCAAAGAAGCTCAGCGAATGCGGAATAGGCGCGGAGCTTATCGACCGCAACGGAATAGTCCGGCTCTGCAATCTGGTGAACAATCCGGCTTATGTCCATATTGAAAGCACGAACATCGACGAAGCCATTGCGCTTCTGGCTGTGTAAACGAAAGGAAACACGATGGTCAAAAAGAAAACGGAAATCGAAGCTCCGGTTAATGCGGCTTTGCAGGCGAGCATTACTCCGGTCGGGATTGAATTCGGAATGAATAAGCTCCGGCTTGGCGAAAATTACTGCCGGATCTACGGTATTTTCATGCTCCCGACCGAGGTGGAATACGGCTGGCTGTCGAAGCTGACTAACATTCCTGGAACGATAGTCACGATAAATTACGAACCCCGTAACAACGCCGAAGCAATAAACGACCTGTCGCGGAAAATCCGAATGTTCCGAGGGCAGGCGGCAAGTACAAAAGACCCGAAAGAGCGCATGAGGTGCGAGAAAGCCGCGCTCAGTCAGGAAACCGCCCTTCAGCGCATGGACAGCGGAAACGAGAGCATGGGCGTGTTGGATATCGTCATCATGGTGCTGTCCCGGGACGAGGAGGACTTCAACAATCGCTGCACACGCGTTGAAAATACCGCGAACGTGATAGGCTGTAAGATACGCATTATGGCGAACCAGCAGAAAGAATCCTACCAGCACCTTTCGCCGACCTATCCGCAGATTCCGGAAATTCGCGAGGAAAACGCCCGGCAGTACCTTGTCGGCGACATAATCGGCGGATTCCCGTTCTCAAGCGGGAGCTTCACGGACAGCGGCGGCTTCTATCTCGGACGGGATTCCAACGACGGGCTGATACTGCTCGACCCGTGGATACGAAACCGCCAGCGTCCCAACAGCAACATGACGATAGTGGGCGGCTCCGGCTCGGGAAAATCCACGGCGATAAAGCACATAATCGCTTCGGAGTACGCCCGCGGCACGAAAATAATCGTCATTGACCCGGAGGGCGAATACAAGGATATGTGCCTGAATTCGCTGTTTGAAGGCTCGTGGATAGACGTTGCCGGGGGGCGAGGCGGGCTTATAAATCCGCTCCAGATTCGCCCCGTCCCGCCTGACGTGGACGACAATTCCTACCCGGTGAAAAAGGACAGCATAGGCGACCTCGCGGTTCATCTGAAAACCTTGCAGACGTTCTTCCGGCTGTACATACCGTCAATGGACGACCGCCTGCGGGCTGTTCTCGACCAGTCGCTTGTGGAACTGTATTTTTCTTTTGGAATCACATGGGAAACCGATGTTTCCGGCATGAAAGCGGAACGTTTCCCGATTTTAAGCGACCTGTACAGCCTTATCTCCCGAAAAGCAGAATCCGGCGGCAGGAACGCAGAATGTTACGCAGACCTCAAAACCTACCTTGAGGGAGCCGCAAACGGCGCAGACCATCTGCTCTGGAACGGCTACACTACGATAAATCCCACCAGCGGATTTATCGTGCTGGACACGAAATCCCTGATACAGATGTCCGGCACGGTACTTGCGGCGCAGTATTTCAACGTGCTTTCGTGGTGCTGGGAGCAGATAACCCGCGACCGCAAGGAGCGCATAATGCTGATAGCCGACGAGTGCTGGACGATGATTGACCCGCGCTGTCCGCAGTCGCTGGAATTTCTCAAAAACGCAGAAAAGCGCGCCCGTAAATACGAGGGAAGCATAGTCGTAGGAACGCAGTCCACAAATGATTTTCTCGACCCGGAGGTCAAATTTTACGGGCAGTCGGTGCTTGACCTGCCGACCTACAAACTGCTGTTTTCAATGGACGGACAGTCCCTTAAAGAAGCCACGGAGCTGTTCGACCTGAACGATTCCCAGACCGAACTGATTTCCTCCGGACAACGCGGAATGGCGCTGATGAAAGTCGGCAGGCAGGCGGCAAAAGTTCGGTTCGTGCTGAGCGATGAGCGCCTTGAAATGTTCGGGCGCGGTGGCGGAAGATAAAGAAAGTGTGTTTATATGGCAGTAAATCCGAAACTGATTTTAATAGCGTCAGAGCTTGCGGGAAATGAGAAAGTCCGCAAAACTCTGCTGTATGTTCTGTTCTTTTCGCTGGGACTGATAATGCTGATTTTCATTGTGTTCATCGGGCTTATCAGCGGACTTCTCAGCATTGCGCAGGACAACGACCTGAGAAACCATTGGAACTATTACAGAACCAGCATTTCCGAGGTTTTCGGCGGCATCGAGGGCGAGATAAATTCCGACGTGAAAAGCGAGGTTTACGACTTCATGCCGGAGTTCTCCGTGAACCTCTCCAAAGCCACTATCGCGAACAATTTCGACAACAGCTCCCTGATTTTATACGATGAAAAGGAAATCCAGCAGGCGCAGGAAATAATGCAGGATTACGCAGAAAAGCTCCGTGAAATAACCACGGAAGAAGCCTTGGGCAGCTTCATTTCTGGTTACGAAACGGAGCTTTCCTTTTCGGATATCCGGAATATCCGCTTTACGGACGACACTGGAATCGACGGCATTTCCGCTTATCCGGACGCGGTGAAGCTGTTTCTTTACAACCGCGCAATGGAGCAAATGCCGGCGTACAGCTACTCTTTCGAGGAGATAACGGTTGACGAAAAGCCAGCCGACCGCCAGACGCTGGTCGTGACCTCTCCGGACGGTTCCGCACAGACCGTGGAATACACCTGCATCGGCGGCGGTGAGGTGTACCTGCCGGAATTTCTTGCGATGTACAATATATGTCAGAGCCGGGAGTATCTCACTGCCGTAACGCAGAATCAGGCACCGGATATTGAAACGCAGATTGAGCAGGCGGTAGGCGGTATTCCCGAAACTGCCGAAGAAGCGCAGGACTATCTGAACGGCGCATGGCAGGGTATGGTTGACGGGCGCGGCGCGGTAAATCTGGATCTGTTCCGCATGGCAAATCTGAAATCCATTATCGAGGGGGCGAGCATTGACGGCGCTGTGAAAATCTCCACGGAGCGCACCTCTGACAAGCTCTCGATAACGCTGGAAACCGTGGGTTCGGATATCTGGGAGGACATTTTCGGAATTGACGAGGAGCTGAAACAGTACGTCGAGCAGTCCCAGCTTACCATTGAAATGGCGCTTGACGAAGCGGAAATCCCGCAGGACGAGCGTACAATTTCACTTGACGGAATGGTGCAGGCGGCGCTGTTCGTGTATTTCGAGGGGTTCTTTGACCTGCCAGTGAGCAGTTCCGAGCTTGCGCCCGGAGGAAACGGAATTCTGTCGCAGTGCGGAGAGGTTTCGGAGTTTCACCAGTACACCTACGGCAAAAAGGACATGGGAGTTCCCGAAAAAGGAATTACGCTGGCGCTGAAAGAGGAAACCGCAGTCCATGCGGATCTGCTGGACTGCGGCGATTGTATTCAGGATATCTATGTTTATGATGTCTGGAACATGGACGAGCAGGATATCGCAAACGACACCAATTCCAAAGTGTTCAACCGGAGCGCCGTCACGCTGGCGTACATCATCGACACAGACCAGTTTGAAGCGGACTACGGATTTCCGTTCCCGTCAATTGACGGCGTTTCGAACGCTGGAACGATAACGCTTTTTCTGGAGTTCACCTGCCTCAGCGAGGTGGAGTTTGAGGACGCTGATATCGGCAGTTCGCTTGATTTCGGGGATATCATCGTGGGGTACTCCCATGAAGGATATTACAGCGGCCGGTACGATTCCGGGCTTTGGCGGCACAGTCTGAACCGTGACGAGTGTGTTCCGCACGTCGGCGTTAAGACCTACTTCATGTCCGGGGAGGTTTCTCGACCCGAACCGCCGCAGGGTACGCATTACTACTGCGGTCCAAGCGCAAAGGATATCGGTGCTGCGGCTAATCCGCGGCTTTGGTTCAAGGGGTTACGCACGGGTATGAGCGAGGAGCTGTTTGGGACGATTCATGCGGTTGGTAAGGAGCGATAAACTACAATTTAAATGTTTTTTCCACCAATAACAAGGTTTCCTCTTTTGTTCTATCATCATCTCTTTTAATTACATTAAAACCGCAATTCAAAAAATGTTCATATTTCTCCCTTGAATTAACACGCATTAAGCATTCTCTGAAATTTTCTATTGCTTCATCAGGTTTTTCCTCACGCAGCAATATTTGATACAAAAACTGTTTCTCCTTATCTGGGCGTTCAAAAAAACGATTAACAGATATTTCTGGATCAGCTAACATAATTAAAACATGGTCTTTATCTGATATTTCGGATAAAACATCTGTTGGGATATTTGTATCCACAAATATCATTTTTCCTTGTTTGGATAACTTATCAAGAATTTGCAGCTCTAAAACAGCGCACTCTTTTGTAGTTTCTTCAATCCATGCCTCATATTCATCCGGCGTTCTTCTGACAAAATCTGCCCAGTCTTTCAAATCTCTTGTATATGTCAAGCCCGGGTACTGATTGCTATCCAGATTTGAAATCAGTACATCATGATAGTTTTCTTCGCATGCAATTCCATGATATTTTTCAGACAGCATTTTTACCATAGTTGATTTGCCCGCATATGCCGTTCCGTTTATAAAATATACGTTTTTATATTTCATATTTCATCTCCCAATTCCGATATATCGATAAGATTATTATACCACAAACAGCCAAAAAAGTCAATCAATCCACGCTGAAAAGCAAATAACCACCAGAAAGGAACTCAACCATGCTTAACCCATTACTCATTTCCAGAAAAGAAAACGCCGGAATCCTCCGCAGAATATGCTCCGAACTGGGAGCAGTTCCACGGGAAATAATCGGCGAGGACTGGTCGCTTGCTGTATTTCTTAAGCGCGACTTAAAGACGTATCTCTATCAGTCGCATTTCATCTTTGACCTGTCCGCATTCAAGGAACAGGGCGATGAATTCGTGAACCTCTGCGCCGGAATATACTATCAGAAATCCGACGCGAACATCATTATTTACGCCGACAACTGCTATCCCGGTGATGAAATTTTGGACAAGCTGGTGCATAACGGCATAACGAATATCGTTGCGAATTACCCCGATGTTGACGAGAAAACCAACATCTCCATGATGACGCAGGATCTGAAAGAGTGCATTACAGAGGGGCTTTCTCAGAAAAAATGGCGGCGCTTTGACAAAACGTTTGACGCATTCGCAGAAGCCCGTGAAGCTGCCAGAATTGCTGAAAAGGAAAAAGAAAAGCCCCGCTACTCCCAGTCGAATATCAGCATAGCTGTCGTGGGAGCGCAGGGCAGAATAGGAGCAACGACCTTTGCAATGCGGCTTGCGGCGTATTTCAAGAGCCGTGACGGAGAGAGCCTTGTGGTATGCGCAAACAAGCGCGGATTTCCGCAGCTCGAGATGATGAACGAGTATTATGGCGGCTCCGAGCAGAACGGTATCTACACGATAAACGGCATTGACATCTGCACCGCCCTGACCGAACCGGAAAAGCAGTACAACGTCCAGATTTACGATTACGGCAGTCTGCCAACTTCTGAGCTGAAACTCGACTCGTTCGATAAGGTATTCCTTATTGGCGGCACATCATGGAACGAACTCCCGATGATATACATGGCTCAGCAGCCGCTGAACAGCGTGAACTACACCGTGGCAGTGAATTTCTCGGACAAGACGGCGGTCGAGAAGAACAAGGAGTTCCTTATGCTCAATCTGAATGAGGTGATGGTTCTGCCGTTTGAGCCGGATCCGTTTGCTGTCGAGAGATATGAGGATATGCTTGACATGGAATTTTCAGTCATTGTTCCATGATCAGCAAGCTATGATGAGATCAAGGGGAATGATTACAACCTGAATATCCCCCGTTATGTAGACACGTTTGAGCAGGAAGAAGAAATCAGCCTGTCTGATATTGCAAGCAAACTGCAGGAGCAGGACAAGGAGATAAAAGCGGCACAGGACGAACTTCTTTCACAGTTTGCCGAACTTACAGCTTCCGATGAACAGGCGCAGGCTGAAATTGCCGAGCTGATGAAAACTCTGGAGGGCTTATTCTGATGAAAAATGGAAATAATGCACCGCAGATCCGCTTCAAAGGATTCACTGATGATTGGGAACAGCGTAGGTTTTCAGAGCATTATATGAAAGTTACGGAAAAGAACGATTTGAGCTTTGGAACAGATAAAATCATATCGGTTGCTAATGGGTATTTTTAGTCTTGACCTTAGCAAAACCCTGGTTTTACGGATACATTCCACAGATGAGAACGTTATAGCTGACCTGACCTCAAAGATACAGCAGTTTATCGTAAAGTAATTTCAGACCTCATAAATGCCGAACCGCCGCTTTCATGGAAAACGGCGGTTCGCTGTATTCGGCACTTTCCTGCTCATATTCAGTTCAACTGTGGCAGAACATTATGAGCTGACGGTCTGCTGTTCATTGCACGGGCAGGGACTTCCCTTCCACGGCGAGGCTGCGATGATAGACGACACCTACCTCACCGGAAGCTGGAGGACAAGCAGTCCATAATCAGCCGTATCCGCGAGGCTGCGAAGATAGTTCCTCTGGACAGGCTGTACCTCAGTCCGCAGTGCGGATTTGCCTCCTGCGAGATAGGCAACAAGCTCACCGAGGAAGAGCAGTGGGCTAAGATAAAGCTGATAAACGACATCTCAGAGGAAGTCTGGGGAAAGTAAGCTGAATAACATATCCCATGCAGGAGCATTTGACCTGTGGGGGAAATCTGTATATGAACCGAGCTCAGGGTGCTGTCAGAAATGATAGCACTTATTATTTTTCTGAATGATGTAATGTATTTATCAAGTGCATTTTAATATACAATTCTGGTATGATGATTATATTCATCTCACAGTTTACACATAGCTGTCCAAGTGCTATAATAACCACAGAACGAAAAAGCGCTGAGTTCTCAAAGACAACAAGGAGAAGATGAACATGGATACACATGAAGATTTCCTGGGCAGGATAAGGTATCCCGGATATCACGACAAAATAATGACCGCGGAAAAGGCGGCGGAATTCATAAAGCCTGAAATGACGCTCGGCGTCAGCGGATTCACCATCGCGGGATATCCGAAGGCAGTCGCAGGAGAGCTTGCGAAACGCGCAAGGAACGGCGAAAAGCTGGAGCTTACGGTGTACTCCGGAGCCTCCCTTGGTGAGGAGTTCGACGGCGAGCTTGCAAGGGCGGGCGCTCTTAAAGCGAGAATGCCGTACCAGACCAACAAGGATCTGCGTAATTCGATAAACGCCGGTATGATATCCTATCACGACGTTCCGCTGGGACAAATGCCGGTGTGGGTCAAGAACAACTTCCTGAAGCACATCGACGTTGCGATAATCGAAGCCGCTGCAATTGACGAAAATGGCAACATTATCCCCACCACATCGGTCGGAACCTCGAATATCTACGCCGAATACGCGGATAAGATCATCATTGAGGTGAACACCTACGTTCCACGCTGTATTGAGGGAATCCACGATGTTTATTCTCCGGCGCGCCCTCCGCACACGCAGCCCATTCCGATAACAAAGGTCAGCGACCGTATCGGCACGCCCTACATAAAGTGCGACCCGGCAAAGGTAGTTGCAGTTGTCGAGAGCAACATTCCGGACAACGGCAGGACGGTTTCCCCGGTGGACGACGAGTTCCGCAGCATGGCGAATAACCTCATCGGATTCCTGCACAGCGAGGTCGAGCACGGCAGGCTGTGCAATCCGCTTCCTCCGGTTCAGGCGGGCGTCGGAAGCGTTTCCAACGCAGTATTGCAGGGGCTTGCGGAATCGGATTTCGAACATCTCACCGTGTATTCCGAGGTGCTCCAGAACTCGATTTTCGACCTCATCGACGCCGGCAAGGTGGATTTCGCTTCCGGTACGTCGCTAACCATTTCATGGGACAAGCGCGATGAATTCTTTGAGAACTTTGAAAAATACCGCGATAAGATGATACTCCGTCCGCAGGAGATAAGCAACCACCCGGAGGTCATCAGACGGCTGGGCGTTATCGCGATAAATACAGTCATCGAAGCGGATATTTACGGCAATACTAATTCCTCGTATATCGACGGCTGCCGCCTGATGAACGGCGTCGGCGGTTCCGGCGACTACTGCGAGAACGCGGGGCTTTCGATATTCATTACGAAGTCCACCGCGAAGGACGGCATGCTTTCCTGCATAGTTCCGCAGGTCAGCCACGTTGACCACACTATCCACGAGATCCACGCGCTGATAACCGAACAGGGCGTTGCAGACCTCAGAGGTCTTGACCCGGTAGAGCGTGCAAATCTCATCATTGATAAATGCGCGCACCCGAAGTTCCGCAAGGCGCTTCACGAATATCTTGACAATGCAGAATCCACCTGCAAATACAAGGAAAACCCCGTAGATATGCAGGCGGCTCTTAACTTTGAAAAAGCAATGTGATGGAGGACAAAACAATGGACGAACAGGCAGTAAACATGGTAAATGAACTCATAGCAAAGGCAAGAGTGGCTCAGAAGCAGTTCGAGAGCTTCTCCCAGGAAAAGACAGACGAAGCGGTACGCGCGATAGGCAAGGTAGTCTACGACCGCGCCGAGGAGCTTGCCAAGATGGCGTGCGAGGAGAGCGGCATGGGCGTTTACGCCGATAAGGTAGCCAAGTGCCACGGCAAGTCCAAGTGTATCTGGAACAGCTTAAAGGGCAAGAAGTCCGTAGGCATCATCGGCGAGGACAAGCAGACCGGAATTATCCGTGTTGCCAAGGCAAAGGGCGTTGTTGGCTCCGTAACTCCGGTTACTAACCCGGTAGTTACCCCGATGTGCAATGCGATGTTCGCACTCAAGGGTCAGAACGCTATCATCGTAGCTCCGCACCCCAGAGCGCAGAAAACCAACAAATACGTTATCGACCTGTTCCGCGCAGAGCTGAAGAAGCTCGGACTTCCCGAGGACCTCGTACAGACCGTTGAGCAGTGCTCCATGGACGCGACAACAGCCCTCATGCACGGCGTTGACGTTGTAGTTGCGACAGGCGGCGGAGCAATGGTGAAGTCCGCGTACTCCAGCGGCAAGCCCGCGCTCGGCGTTGGTCCCGGCAATGTTCAGGTGATAGTTGACCGTGGCGTTGACCTCGAGGAAGCTATCCCGAAGATAATCAGCGGCAGAATTTTCGATAACGGTATCATCTGTTCCGGTGAGCAGTGCGTATTCCTGCCGGAGGAGTCTTTCGAAAAGGGTATCGACATCTTCAAGAAGAACGGCGTGTTCTATGTTGACGACGCTGAAACCGCTAAGAAGTTCGCGGACGCTATCTTCCCGGAGAACGGTCCTATCAGCAGAAAGGTCGTAGGTCAGAGCGTGCAGACCATCGCAAAGCTGGCTGGCGTTGACGTTCCGGACGGCACCAGAATGATACTCATCAAGGCAAGAAGCATCGGCAAGGACGAGCCCCTCTGCCGCGAGAAGATGTGCCCGGTAATGATAACCTCCTCCTACGACACATTCGAGAACGCAGTAAAGCTTGCGCAGACCGACCTCGACTGCGAGGGCAAGGGTCACACCGCTTCCCTGCACAGCAACGATATGGAGCATATCAAGTACGCTGGCGAGAAGCTGACAGTAAGCCGTCTGATAGTAAATCAGCCGTCCTCCACCGGCGCAGGCGGAAGCCTCTACAACGGCTTTGCTCCGACAACAACGCTCGGCTGCGGCTCATGGGGCAACAACAGCATTTCCGAGAACCTGAACTACACTCACCTCATCAATGTATCTCAGATAGGTCTTTACAATAAGGACGCGGCAGTTCCCACCGATGAGGAGATCTGGGGCTGAACGGACTAAGGAGTTTTTATGGAACAGATAATTTTCCGCCCGAAACTTTATAAATTCGACACGCTGAAAGCCTTTACCGATGAATTCAAGGTAGGCGGCAGCGACCTTATCCTTACGAACAAGTACATCTACGATCCGTATTCCGATAACAACAAGTGCGGCGCGCAGGTGATCTATCAGGAGGAATTCGGCGGCGGCGAGCCTACCGACACCATGGTAGACGCGATAATCGCCGAGGCTTCCAAAAAGCATTTCGAGCGCGTAATTGCCATCGGCGGCGGTACTGTGATCGACATTGCAAAGGTGCTTTCCGTATCCGACGGAGGCTCGGTGGATTCCCTCTACGACCACAAGGACAGCATTACAAAGCTGCACCAGCTCATAATTATCCCGACCACCTGCGGCACCGGCAGCGAGGTCACGAACATCTCGATAATCAACCGCACGCGCCTTGGCGTGAAGATGGGTCTGACCTCCGAAAATATGTTCGCGGATTACGCAGTGCTGGTTCCCGAACTTCTTGCGAAGCTTCCGCTGAAGGTGTTCGGCGCAAGCTCCATTGACGCGCTGGTTCACGCCGTTGAATCCTCGCTCTCCCCGAAAGCAACCGTATACACCAAGCTGATGGGATACAAGGCTATCGAAATGATAATCACTGGCTATCAGAAGCTGGTCAGCGAGGGCATGGACAAGCTCCCGCAGTACATGGGCGACTTCCTTGTTGCCTCCAACATGGCTGGATTTGCATTCGGCACAGCGGGCTGCGCGGCAGTCCATGCGCTGAGTTATCCCCTCGGCGGTACATATCACGTTCCGCACGGCGAGAGCAACTACGCGCTGTTCACCGGAGTGCTGTACAAGTACATGGAGAAAAAGCAGGACGGCGAAATAGCACATCTCAACGCGTACCTCGCGGAGCTTCTGCACTGCGATGTGAAGAATGTCTACAACGAGCTTGAAAACCTGCTGAACCACATTCTCCCGAAGAAGCCGCTGCACGAATACGGCGTTACCGAAGCGGATATTCCGGTATTCACCGACAACGTGCTCGCAACGCAGGGCAGACTGACTGCGAACAATTTCGTTCCGCTCAGCCGCGATGATATTCTCGACATCTACAAGAATCTTTATTGATAATCTTCTCCCCCTATATGCGCTCAGCGCTGCTCCGGCAACGCTGGGCGTTCTTTCTCAAATGATATGAAAGGCGAAAACCATGAAATACAGCGAAATGGACAAACAGGCGCTCGAAGCCGAAAAACAGAAGTGCGTTGAGCGGTTAAGCAAGTACTCAAAAGACGACATCTCCCTCGACCTCTCCAGAGGAAAGCCCTCAAAGGAGCAGCTGGAGCTGTCGATGAAAATGCTGGACGTTCTCGATCACCACAGCCTGCTGGACAGCGAAAGCGGTCAGGATTGCCGCAACTACGGCGGGCTTGACGGAATCCCGGAGGCAAAGCGCCTGCTGGCGCACATGATGGGCACGCACTCCGTGAACACGATAATCGGCGGAAACAGCAGTCTTACGATGATGTACCAGCTTATAAGCCACGGAATGACTGACGGCATCTGCGGCTCCACGCCATGGCAGGAGGTCAAGGGCAGAAAGTTCCTTTGCCCTGTTCCGGGTTACGACCGGCATTTCGCGATAACCGAGCATTTTGGATTCGAGCTTGTTCCGGTGCCGATGAACTCCGATGGTCCGGATATGGACGTAGTGGAAAAGCTGGTCAGCAGCGACGATAAGATAAAGGGTATCTGGTGTGTTCCGAAGTACGAAAACCCCACCGGAATAGTTTACAGTGCCGATGTAGTCCGCCGTTTTGCCGCGCTGAAGCCTGCGGCGGAAGATTTCCGCATTTTCTGGGACAACGCCTACTGCGTGCATAATTTCGACGGAAAGTGCGCCGAAATTCCGGATATAATCTCCGAATGCGACAAGGCGGGAAATTCAGACCTCGTGTATGAATTCTGCTCCACAAGCAAGATAACGTTCCCCGGCTCGGGAATTTCGGCGGTGGCTTCCAGCCCGGCGAATCTCATTGATATCCGGGCGTTCCTGAAGTTTGCAACGATAGGTCCGGATAAGATAAATCAGCTCCGCCATGCGAGATTTTTCAGGAATTCCGCAGGACTCCGCGCGCACATGAAGAAGCACGCTGCGATAATGAAACCGAAATTCGACGCGATGTACAAGGTGCTGAACGAGGAACTGGACGGGCTTGGAATCGCAGAATGGACGGTCGCAAAGGGCGGGTACTTTGCTTCCTACGATACGCTCCAGGGGTGCGCGCGGGCAGTCGTTGAGATGGCTGCGGAGCATGGCGTGAAGTTCACTCCGGCAGGCTCGACCTACCCACACGGAAACGACCCGCAGGACAGCAATATCCGGCTGGCTCCGTCATTCGCAGCTGTCGAGGAGATAGAAAGCGCAGTCACGGTGCTTGCGCTCTGCACGAAGATCGTAAGCATTGACAAGCTCTTAAAGTGAAAAAGCATAGCGCCTGACGAATTTATCAGGCGCTTTTGCCGGTTTAAGGAATAAATGGAGAATTGATATGTACATCAGCTTTGACTACTACCGGGCGTTTTACTATGTCGCGAAATACGGCAGCATTTCACAGGCGGCGGAGGCACTTATGAACAACCAGCCCAATGTTTCCCGGACAATAAAGAACCTCGAAAGCGAGCTTAACTGCACGCTGTTCGTGCGTTCCAGAAAGGGCGTTGAACTGACCCCGGAGGGCGAAATGCTGTACGCCCATGTAGCCGCGGCGGTGGAGCATATCCAGTCCGGCGAGGAGGAAATTTGTCTTGAGCGGACGCTCTCAAAGGGCGTTGTGACGATAGGCGCAAGTGAAATCGCACTGCGGTGCTTCCTGCTTCCGGTGCTGAAGGATTTCCGGCAGAAGTACCCGGGGATACGTATTCGCGTGTTCAATCACTCCACGCCGCAGGCGGTTTCTGCGCTGAAAAACGGGCTTGTGGATATTGCGGTGGTCACTACTCCGACCGGCGAGCTGAACTCCCTGACATCAAAGGAAATATGCGAGGTAAGTGAGATCCCGGTGTGCGGAACGGCATTTTCACAGCTTGCCGGAAAGAAGCTGAGCCTTTCGGAATTGTCCACATATCCGCTTATTTCACTCGGAAAGCAGACGAAAACCTACGAGGCGTATTCCGAATGGTTCCGGAAGAATAACTGTGATTTCACGCCTGATATCGAAGCCGCGACCGCCGACCAGATACTTCCGATGGTTAAGAACAATCTTGGTATAGGTTTCGTTCCGGAGGAGTTCCTTGAAGAATATCCAAATCAGGGAATTATCCGTCTGGAAATTCAGGAGACCGTACCCTCGCGCCAGGTGTGCTATCTCAGGAAAAAGGGGCACACCATGAGCGTCGCCTGCCGGGAAATGGAGAAGATGATTTTATCCGTATCCGAATACTGAGAAACAAAAGCACCTGCCAGGATACTGATGTGGAACCTGATCTTGTCCCTTTCAGAATACGAAACAAGACCTTTCGTAAGATATGCCCTTACTGTAGATTTTGACCCAATAAACGTATATTGTCCTGAATTTCTTAATTACCCTAATACCGTAACAGGGTATGATTCGGTGATGAAAACAAGGATACTTGAAACAATGGGGTATATTCTGACCGCCCATACGAACGCAAAAAAGTTCTATGTTTTTGCCGGTGTGGGCAATTCCGGTAAATCTCTATTGATAAATCCTTTAGAACTTGTTCTCATAGCCGTTTAAGCAACAAATGCAGGTGAGAAATGTAGATGATATTTTCTTCGGAATCGGCAGAATATTCAAAATCTTTGGATAATCTCCGATAGTCGCCAAACCACGAAAAAGTACGTTCAACACGCCAGCGTTTTGGCAGCACTTCAAAGACGGGTTTTATCTGCTTTGAAATATCGATCATTACGTTGTGAAAAACTTCAAATGTATTTTTGAAAGTCCCTCTATACCCCTCATCTGCACATCCTGCATGGATAGAAGGGTACAAGAATAAAGCCTTTTCAAATACGAAAACGCCGCCCTTTGTATCGTGTTGATTTGCCTTATGATATTGTCAATATAGCTTTACACATTTCACTCAAAAATTTTGAGCAACAGTGCAATGGAATAAATATCCACGTAGCGTAGCGAAGTGGATACTTATTCCATTGCGGCGGCCGCAGATTTGCCCTTCTTATCCGAGTAATATCTGCGGCGCTTCTCTGCCGGAGGCATTCCGCCAATGGACGAACATATCCGGCGGTTATTCCAATA
>DQFX01000033.1:0-3786 GCA_003531585.1 Oscillospiraceae bacterium
ACACAGTTGTTTTTTCAGACCCTGTCAGACCGTACTTGCGTCTTTAGACGCGCGCTAGAAAATAGCCTTTTAGGCGTTATCTGTAAAGCCACCGGCTACGCCGGTGGATATTTACTATTTCTTGTACTTCTGAAGATCTCTGCGGCGTATCTCTGCACGCATGATCTTTCCGCTGATGGTCTTGGGGAGCGTCTCCACGAACTCGATGGAACGCGGGTATTTATAGGGAGCTGTGTTGTGCTTTACGAACTCCTTGAGCTCCTCTGCAAGCTCGTCGCTTGCTGTATAGCCGCGTGCTAGCACTATCGTTGCCTTTACGAGCTGACCTCTTATCGGATCGGGAACTCCGGTAACGGCGCACTCCAGTACGCTGGGGTGCATCATCAGCACGCTCTCTACCTCGAACGGCCCTACGCGGTAGCCGCTGGACTTGATAACGTCGTCGTTGCGGCTGACGTACCAGTAATAGCCGTCCTCGTCGCGGTACGCGGTGTCGCCGGTGTGGTACATTCCGTCGTGCCACGCTTCGTCAGTCAGCTCCTTGCTGTTGTAGTATCCGCGGAAAAGTCCGGGGGTGCTGCAGTATTCGCCGCGCACGACTATTTCCCCGACTTCGCCGACTGCAACCGGACTTCCGTCTGCGTCCACAAGATCGACATCGTACAGCGGTGAGGGTCTGCCCATACTTCCGGGCTTTGGCGTCATGCCTGTGATGTTGGCAAGTATCGCTGTGGATTCAGTCTGACCGAATGCTTCCATCAGCTTTATGCCAGTGTACTCATACCACTTGTTGAACACCTCTGGGTTGAGCGCTTCGCCGGCTATGGTGCAGTACTTCAGGCTGGAGAGGTCGTACTTTTCGAGTCCTTCCTTGATGAAGAAGCGGAACATCGTGGGAGGAGCGCAGAATGTCGTTATTTTGTACTTCTCCATTATTTTCAGCATATTTTCAGGGATAAACTTATCAAAATCATATACGAACACGCAGGTACCCATCGTCATCTGCCCGTAGAGCTTTCCCCATGCAGCCTTGCCCCATCCGGTGTCGCTTATGGTAAGGTGAAGACCGTCCGGGTCAACGTTCTGCCAGTGCTTTGCGGTCTGGATATGCGCGAGAGCATAGGTGTGATCGTGCACGACCATCTTGGGATAACCGGTCGTTCCGGACGTGAAATAAAGCAGATGCAGATCGTTTGCTTTTGTGGGGATACGCTCAAGAACGTCCGGATATTGTTCGATCTCGCTGTCGAATTCATGCCAGCCCTCGTGCGTGCCGTTCACTATCGCTTTTACGCGCAGTCTGCGGTCGCCGAGAAGTTCGTCTGCTTCATCAATGTAGTGGGCGACTTTGGCGTGAGCGGTGGCGATCACGCCGGATACGTCGGCCGCCTGGAAGCGATAATGGAAATCCTTTGTTGTGAGCATATGGGTAGCAGGGATCGCTATAGCGCCAATCTTCATCAGTCCGATTATCGCGTACCAGTACTGATAGTTGCGCTTCAGCACCAGCATCACCTTGTCGCCTTTCTTTATGCCCCAGCCGCGGAACATATTAGCCGCGCGGTTGGAGAGCTTTGAAAGGTCGCCGTAGGTCAGCAGCTTCTCGTTGCCCTGGAGATCCACCCACATGAGGGCGCGGCGGTCTGGCTCTATTTCACCGTACTTGTCGATGATGTCGTAAGCAAAGTTAAAATTATCCGGATATTTGATGCTGAACTTTTTCAGTATTCCGTTTTCGTCGTATTCCTCGTTGACAAAATTGAGGTGGTAAGATGGAATATCCATTTGCGCTCCTTCCTGACATTGCTTTTTATGGAATAAAACTGTATCTGTTTATTATACCGCAAATCCCGGAAAAACTTCCGGGATCGCTGGTATTCAGCGGATAACTCCGCGATTTTTCATAACTGGGACTCCATCGGTAAGCCGAGTTCTGTCGTGTATGACCATCTATCTAGGCGCAATGTTGCCATTACGCTCAAGCCACCTTTTAACGAAGCGCGCCGAGCAGACGCGTTATTCTCCGCACCAATCGGTGTTGCATCGGGTAGGGTTTACATGGCGGTACAGTCTCCTGCACCCCGGTGAGCTCTTACCTCGCCTTTCCACCCTTACAGCTTTCGCTGCGGTATATCTCTGTTGCACTTGCCCTAAGGTCGCCCTCGGCTGATGTTATCAGTTACCCTGCTCTGTGATGCTCGGACTTTCCTCATGGCTGTTTCCAGCCCCGCGGTCATATAATGAAGTCCCGAAGACTGCATGCAGTCCTAGCTAAAATATTATATCACATCTTCGCCTAAAAATCAAGTGCTTTTAACAAAAAAGAAGCTGCGCCGGGGAAGGCACAGCAAAAAAGGAGAAACGCATTGAAGGAAAATGTCCTTACACATATAAAACAGCATTCGGCGGCAAAACGTTGCAGGGATTTACAAAATATTTTCGATATGCTATACTTAACAGGGGTGAGTGCATGGAAATCATCATCGGGATCATTTTTGTAATATTGATACTGCTGCTGACCGGTCTTGACATCGGCTGGATCATAATGGGGATTGCCGGTCTGGCAGCGCTTGCGGCGCTGTTTACAGCGGTATTCTTTGCGGTGTGCTGGGTAATGCTGCTGCGCTCTGAGAAGAAATCCGCGCGGTTTGTGAGATTTGAAAGCGGACAACGGTTCGAATCTGCGGTGTATCTTATAGACGGCTCGGAATACGGCAATGTGTTTCCCGCTGAATTCGTAATGCGGGGAAAGCTGTACCGTTCCGACCGGGAAGTTACGGTAAGGCTCGCAAGGAGGTCTCGCCGGGTGTTTGACAGAAACGCGCTTATAACCTCGCTTGTGGGACTTCCGGTAAGCCTGCTGATAGCGGCGGGGTTCGGCGGAGGTCTGTTGATGTTATTAATCTGAGAATCAGCCGCAGGCTATTTTACCATCGGCTATGCGTATAAGGCGTTCCGCATGCTTGGCGGTGTTTTCGTCGTGGGTTATCATGACGATGGTTTTGCCGCACATGTGGAGCGCTTCCAGTATCTCGCAGACCACACGTCCGGAACGGCTGTCGAGATTTCCGCAGGGTTCGTCGGCAAGTATCATCGACGGACGTGCCGCTATTGCCCGGGCAATCGCTGTGCGCTGCTGCTGACCTCCGCTCATTTCACAGGGACGGTGATCCGCGCGGTTAAGAAGCCCGACCTGTTCTAGAGCTTCCCGGGCTGCTTCGCGGCGCTGTCTGCGCGGGATTCCGCGGTACATAAGCGGAAGCTCGACGTTTTCCTGAGCGGTCAGGTAGGGTATCAGGTTAAAACTCTGGAACACAAAGCCTATCTTGCTGCCGCGGATATGGCTGAGCTTGTCGTCGGCAAGCGAGGTGACGTTCTCTCCGTCGAGAAGATACCTTCCGGAGGTGGGGACGTCGAGACAGCCGAGTATGTTCATCAGTGTAGATTTGCCGCTGCCGCTGGCTCCGCAGATGGTGACGTATTCTCCGTCGTCTATGTTAAGGGATACGCCGTCCAGCGCCCTTACAGTGCTGCCGCCCACACGGAAGTAGCGGCAGAGTTCTTCAATTTTGATCGGCATGGTGATCACTCCTTTTCATGGGTAGTTTGCACCGTGCTTTGTGGTTTATTCTATGATGTTGTGAATTTTTGAGTAATTCGAGTGAGTAGAAATTCGGGCGATGTATTGTTAGATAAATTGGTGTTTGTAGGCGAAACGCTGCTTGTGAGAGAAAACTATAATTTAGCGGTGTAGTGTTAATTACCGCGTCAGCAATTGGTTTTCGC
>DQFX01000033.1:4156-14429 GCA_003531585.1 Oscillospiraceae bacterium
GACTATCCTCCGAAACAGTCCGGCGGACTGTTTCGGAAGAACATTACACATCTAAATTCTAGTTTATAATCTCCAAAAACGCGACAAGTTCGTACTCGTTCCATCTTAACTGGCCGCCAAAGGCGGGATTGAATAAAAAGTGGCTGTAAAATACAGCCACACAAATATTCAACAGGAACCTGCCTGCCTTTCAGCCTGAGCCTTCGCCATTTTGCGCCAATTGATGAACCCGTAAATGTCGTTGACAAGGAACGCCATAAAGCACACCGCCACCGAAATATACTTAATATCGTCAGCAGCAGCCATCAGCCAGAGAGCCACAAGAACAACGTCGTTTGCCGCGTAAGCCACAGCATAGAGCTGGCTGCGCCGGAATACAAAATATACCGCTGCAAAGCTGGTAGTTACTGAAATCGTGCTTGGGATCAGGTTGGCGGTATTGAAATACTTCAGGATAAAGTAGAACGCTATCGTGACCGCTATAGTCAAAAATGCCATGAACACGAATTCCGGAGTCTTGAGATGATTGACCTTCACCTCGTCTTTCTTGTCGGATGGGTGTCTCAGCCAGGATACCAGCGAAAATACCGCCATCGGCATTGACATTCCGAGGTAGGTTATCATCTCGCCGTAATACGCGAATCCCCAGGAGATCGCGCCGTACAGCAGCGCAAAAACTATCGCCATCGCCTGAGCCGCCGGGTGTCCTTTAGCTGCGAATATCAGCGACGTCACCCCGATCAGCGAAGCCAGAAGCGTTATCCAACTGCTGCGGTCGAACATCAGGAACGCCGCCAGCACTGCAGCCACCGAGCCCGCCCACAGCGCAAGCTCGCCTTTTGAAAAGTAATTTACAAGGTATTTCATAGTTTTCCAGGTCCTCCAAACAAAAAAGCACCCGTGCGTATCTTCAAAGACCTAACGATACGCGCGAATGCTTCATAATTGCATTCTCTACCCGGTGGCAGATTTGATTTATTTCGATATGATTATATCACACGGCTGCCGATTTGTCAAGCGTTCAGGCTCCCCATTCCTTCGGAGGTTCGCCGTTGAACTGCTGGTCGTCCGGAGATTTTTCAGCGTCCGTGAATTCGCCGCTGCCCTCTGCCATTACGGTATCTCCGGCGGAGATACCATCGAGGATTTCGGTGTAGCCGCCAAGGCTTGCGCCTATAGTAACTTTCAGCTTGAAACGCTCCTCGCCGTCCACCAGCGTGACATAATTCTCGGTACCCGAGGATTTGACCGCTGAATCCGGAACAGCAAGCACGTTCTTTCGTTCGGAAGTTACAAACACCGTAGCCCAGCCTGCCGAAACAGCCATAGCCGAGTCGGTCAGGACCTGCTCCATTGCGTTGTTGTCAAGCTGGAAAACCGTACGCTTGGCAGCGCTTCCGGAGGCCTCGGACGGTGCGGCGTCGGGAGCCTGAACGACCGTTGCGTCATACATAGTGGTATCTATCCTGACCTGAACCTTCTGCCCGAACCGGAACTGAGAAGCTCCGCCGCCGTCGAGATAGACTTCGGTCTTGCTGATTTCGGAAACTGCGCAGCAGACCGCGCCTTCAGTCACCGTGGAGCCTTCAGTGACCGCCTTTGTAAGGGTGATTATCCCGTCAAATGGAGCCTTTATCGTGTAGGATTCCTTTTCCTCGAGCATTTTGTCCAGCTTTAGCTGCTCTATCTCGTACTGGAGCTGATCAGCGCGGCTCCCCGACAGCGATGACTGGTATGCCGCATTGACTATAGTCTGCTGATTGCTGATATCGTAGTCTAGGTCGGAGGAATCAAGCTCCGCCAGTACCTCGCCCTTTGTCACTGTTCTGCCCTTGAGCGCGTTGAACGACTTCACCAGCGCGTCTCCGGGGTAGGTAAGATAAACGGCATACGGATATCCGATAGTAACGCCGATGCTCTGCGTTTCGGACAGATCCATGTATTTGGCTTCGGCTATTTCATACTGTACCGCCGAAGCTCCGTATATCGGTAGCTGTATCTCGCCGCTGGCGTCTCCGCGGGAGCAGCCTGTTAACAGTGTTATTGCAGCAAGCAGTGCCGCAGCAGTCTTTTTCATATGGAACCTCTCAGGTAATCAGTTCGTCAGGTTGTCAGCCGTTTACGCTCTCTGCATTTTAAGCATTTTCAGCGAGTCTGCGCATCATTTCCATGCACATTCTGCCGTTGTGATAGGGGCACTTCCACGGATCGACCATCGGCTTGAAATCAGCGGGCTTCCAGTTGTCGTCTATCTGGGAATGCCACTCGCCGCCGGGGCGCTTGTCGATGATGTGCTCCTGAATGAACTTCCACACGCTGGAGGAGATCTCGAAATACTCCTTGCCGCCGTAGTGCTTCTGGTAAGCGTTCATGAAGCCGATAACGGTTTCCGCCTGTACCCACCAGATACGCCAGGTGTTGATCTTGTCCTTGTCGCGCTCGTTGAGCAGGGAGCCGGAGGCCTTATCGTATGCGATATCAGCGATGTTCTTAACGATAGCCTTGTTCATCTCAGCGAACTTCGCGGTTATAGCCGGGTCGCCGATAACTTCGCATGCGCGGTCGATGAGCCAGGTAGCCTCGATGTCGTGACCGTAGGAGTGGATATCGCCGATAACGTCCATGTTTCTGTCGAAGAATACCAGGAGCTTATGACCTTCCTTGTCGTAGATCTTGTCGTATGTAAGATCCAGCTGGAACTTGAGGCGGTCGAGAACCTTCGGGCTGTGGTCTGCGAGGTACAGCTCGGTGTAAGCCTCCATCAGGTGGAGGGTGGTGTTCATGGTCTTGTCAGCCATCAGACCGTTCTCGGAAAGCTCGTCGTTCTGGAGCTCGCTCTTCCAGTCGCGCGCCATTGTTTCGAGGTAAGCAACGTCGTCTGTAGCGTACTTCTCGACAAGATCCATTATCTCGTATGCGAGCTTCAGCGCGTTTTTGTCGCCGCTTGCGCGGTAGTAGCTGGAAAGCGCATAGATAAAGAACGCCTGGCAGTAGCTGTGCTTGAAATCGTCCTTTACGGTGCCGTCGTAGTTCATGCTCCAGTAAACGCCGCCGTATTCCTTGTCGACGCACTTTTCGGTCAGGAACTCATACGCGTGCTTTGCCATGTCCAGCAGCGCGGGATCCTTCAGCTCCATATACGCGTTGGAATAGAACCACAGAATGCGGGAGTGCAGGATAACGCCCTTTTCGCCCTTCTTGTCGACATTAAGCGCGCTGTCCATGAATCCGGTGAAACCGCCGTTCTCATCATCGCGGAGCTTGTTCCAGAACGGGATTATGTGTCCGGTCAGTTCCTGTACAAATTCTTCTCTTTTCATGCTCTTGTACCTCTTGTCTTGATTTAATGTTCTACCCATCAAATTCCTATACTATGTCAAGCAGAGTGCGAATTTAAGGTGCGCTCCGCTCGTTTTTGAATTATGGTGCCTTAAATTGCCTTAAAATTCAGACACCCGAAATTAAAGCGAGAAGTGCCTAGATGCTAGGAACGATGACATGGGCTAGGCTTAAAGCCTGCCCATGTCATCGTGACGACGCAGATAGGCGCTTATCGCTTTATTTTTATTCGTCCTTGCCGCAGCAGTTCTTGTACTTCTTGCCGCTTCCGCAGGGGCAGGGGTCGTTTCTGCCGATCTTCTCGCCCTTGTTCTTGTAGGGAGTCTGTGCGCCGGCGTTCGGAGCGTCAGGCTTCATCACCTGCTCGCGCTGCGGAGGGCGCTGTACTCTTACCGGAACGGTCAGCACCATTCTTACAGTCTCCTCGCGGATCGCTGCGATCATCTCGTCGAACATCGCGAAGCCCTCGAAACGGTACTCTACTACAGGATCCTTCTGACCGTAGCTTCTGAGGTAAATACCGCGCTTGAGTTCCTCCATCGCGTCGATGTGATCCATCCAGTGGCGGTCAACGGTCTTGAGCAGGCATACGCGCTCTACCTCGCGCATTGTTTCTGCGCCCATGTCAGCCTCGCGGGTCTTGTAGATGAGCATTCCTCTTTCCTTGAGGAAGTTGGAGATATCCTTCTTGTCAAGCTCGTTGAGCTCCTCGGTGGTGTAGTGGAGGTCGGTGTCCATAACGTACAGGTTCAGGAAGTGAGAACGCAGACCGTCGAGGTTCCAGTTCTCGGCGACTGTATCAGAGCAGTACATGTTGACAGCCTCGTCGATGGAGGTGTTCATCATGTCGATGATGTTCTTGCTGATATCCTCGCCGTTAAGCACCTTGTTGCGCTGAGAATAGATAGTCATACGCTGCTGGGACATAACGTCGTCGAAGTCGAGGACGTTCTTTCTGATGGAGAAGTTTCTGCCCTCTATCTTCTTCTGCGCGGACTCGATAGCGCTGGAAAGGAACGAAGCCTCGATAGGCTGATCCTCGTCGAAATTCATGGTCTCCATGAACTTCTGAACTCTGTCGCCGCCGAACAGTCTCATGAGGTCGTCCTCAAGGGAGATGTAGAAACGGCTCTCGCCAGGGTCGCCCTGACGACCTGCACGGCCGCGGAGCTGATTGTCGATACGGCGTGACTCGTGGCGCTCGGTGCCGATGATGAACAGACCGCCTGCTGCGCGTACTTCCTCGGCCTCGGGCTTGATCTGAGCCTCGAACTTCTTGTTCAGCTCCTGATACTTTGCTCTTGCTTCGAGGATCTCCTCGTTATCGGTCTCGGCATAGCCGGTAGCTTCCTGGATAAGCTCCTCGGAATATTCGAGCTTTCTCATTTCGTGAATAGCGAGGTACTCTGCGTTACCGCCGAGCTTTATATCCGTACCGCGGCCAGCCATGTTGGTGGCGATGGTAACGGCGCCCTTCTTGCCTGCCTGAGCAACTATCTCAGCCTCGCGCTCGTGGTTCTTTGCGTTGAGCACCTGGTGCTTGATACCGCGCGCCTTGAGCAGCTTGGAAACCAGCTCGGACTTCTCGATCGTGACAGTACCTACCAGCACCGGCTGCCCCTTCTTGTGGCATGCTTCTACCTGGTCGCAGACCGCCTTGAACTTTCCACGCTCGTTCTTGTAGATCTGATCATGGTTGTCGATACGGATAACCGGCTTGTTGGTCGGGATCTCAATAACGTCCAGACTGTAGATCTGGCGGAACTCGGATTCCTCGGTCATAGCTGTACCGGTCATACCGGACAGCTTGTCGTACAGGCGGAAGAAGTTCTGGAATGTGATGGTGGCGAGGGTCTTGCTCTCGCGGTTTACCTTTACGCCTTCCTTCGCCTCGATAGCCTGGTGCAGACCGTCGTTGTAGCGGCGTCCGAACATCAGACGGCCGGTGAATTCGTCAACGATAACGATCTCGCCGTCCTTGATAACATAGTCGATATCAAGCTTCATGATACCGTTTGCACGGATAGCCTGGTTGATGTGGTGGAGCAGAGTGGTGTTCTCAGGATCCATCAGGTTCTCAACGCCGAAGTACTTCTCAGCCTTTGCAACGCCGTTGGGAAGCAGGTTGCAGGTCTTTGCCTTCTCGTCGATAAGGTAATCGCCGTCGAACTTTGCTTCGTAGTCCTCCTTGTCGTCAAGCTCTGCTACCTTGTTCATGGTGAGGGTCTTGGCGAATTTGTCAGCCTTTTCGTAGAGGTCTGTGGACTTGTCGCCGCGGCCGGAAATTATCAGAGGAGTTCTCGCCTCGTCAATGAGTATGGAGTCCACCTCGTCGACGATGGCGAAGTTAGGTTCGCGCTGTACCTTGTCCTTCTTGTACATGCACATGTTGTCGCGCAGGTAGTCGAAGCCCAGCTCGTTGTTGGTTGCATATGTGATATCGCATGCGTAAGCGGCGCGGCGGGCGTCGTTGTCCATATCGTGGGCGATAAGTCCGACGGTAAGACCGAGGTATCTGTGTACCTTTGCCATCAGCTCGCTGTCGCGCTTTGCGAGGTAGTCGTTGACGGTTACGATGTGAACGCCCTTGCCTGTCAGACCGTTCAGGTAGGACGGCAGAGCGGCAACGAAGGTCTTACCTTCACCGGTCTTCATCTCGGCGATACGTCCCTGATGGAGCACGATACCGCCTATGATCTGTACGGGGTAGTGGCGTATGCCGATAACTCTTGTGGAAGCCTCGCGGCAGACCGCGAAAGCGTCCGGCAGGATATCGTCGAGGGTCTCGCCGGCTGCGAGCCTGTCCTTTAAAATCCCGGTCTGGGACTTCAGCTCCTGCTCGCTCATCTTGGCGTACTTGTCCTCAAGCGCCAGTACCGCGTTCTTTATCGGCTCGATCCTCTTCAGCTCTTTTGTTGAATAGGTGCCGAACAGTGATTTGAATAAACCCATTTTATTGTATATTCCCTTCTGTAAAAAAGTTCATTGCTGAATATAAAAACTCATCTTATATTATACAATATCCCTGCGGATTTGTCAACTGAAAACTTTAAATAAAACATGCTGAAGATGTCCTTTGCAGCATTTTCCGTTAATTTTTCGTTCAGAAAAGCAGATAATATCAGCGAAAGGAAGTGTTAATGTGGAAAACTATCCCTATCCTCCCGAGACCGACCCGGAGCAGGCGCAGCAGCTTCAGGACCCGCTCATGAACTCCGGCAGCGCCGGGGACTGCACCGGGCTTATACCCTCAATGCCCGAGGACGGCGAGGAACTTGACAGCTACGCGGAGCTGTACGGATTTCTCCCGCCTGAGCCGGGGGAAAAGCGCTGAAATAAAAACTCCCCTCAGCCGACGCCGGGGGGAGTTCTGCAATATTTATCAGAGCGTGGAAACGAAGCGCTTAAATGCTTCCTTGCCGCTTTCGGTGCGTTTGAACACACCTGCGTCCTCAAGGACCTGGCCGAATACCTTTCCGACCTCGGCGTGAATGATGTCCATTGCGTTGTCGGCGTTGAATTCGGGGTGCGCCGCGAGGACCTCCTTAGCCCAGTCGGCGTGGGAGGCGATACGCTCGTCAGCCGCGATATCCGCGCCGGAGAGCATAGCGTCCCTGAGTATGGAAAGCTCGGTCGCAAGTCTTGCGGGAAGCACCGCCAGACCCATTACCTCGATAAGTCCGATGTTTTCCTTCTTGATGTGGTGGAGCGCAGGAGCCGGGTGGAAAATACCGAGCGGGCGGTCCTCGGAGGTTATGTTGTTGCGGAGAACGAGGTCGCATTCATACTGGGAGCCGTTCATTCTCGCGATAGGAGTTATCGTGTTGTGGGGAATTCCGTCAGTCTGTGCGAAGATACCGGCCTGCTCGTCGGTGTAGGCTCTCCACTTTTTAAGCACCTCTGCGCACGCTGCGGAAAGCGAAGCGCGGTTATAGGACGACAGCCTGATAACGGACATCGGCCACTTGACGATACCAGCGCTGACATCAGGGTGATTGCTCAGCAGGAACGGCTTTTCAACAGAAGCCCTCGCCATCGGGAAGGTGTAGCGTCCGCCCTGGAAATGCTCATGGGTGAGTATCGAACCGCCGACGATCGGAAGATCGGCGTTGGAGCCCAGCATATAGTGCGGGAACTGCTCAATGAAATCAAACAGCTTGTCGAAAACGCTGTCGTCGATCACCATGGGGACGTGGTTCTTATTGAACACTATACAGTGCTCGTTGTAATATCCATAGGGGGAATACTGGAGGAACCACTCGGAGCCGTTCATCTCGACCTTTACGGGGCGGAGGTTCTGGCGCGCCGGGTGGGTCAGATGGCCTGCGAAGCCCATATTCTCAGCACAGAGCTGGCACTTGGGGTACTTGGAAGCCTTCTGGGTCTTGGCGGCGGCGATATCCCGGGGATCCTTCTCGGGCTTGGAGCGGTTGATAGTGATGTCGAGCACGCCGTATTCGGAATCGTACGTCCACTTCATGTCCCTGGCGATACGCTCAGCGCGGACGTAGTTCAGCTTTTTGCTGAAATCGAAGTACCAGTCGGTAGCCTCCTTCGGGCTTACCGCCAGGCGGCGCTGGAACTCTGCGTTGACCTCGTGCGGGAACGGCGTGAACACTCCCATGATCTTCGTATCGAAAAGATCTCTGTAAACTGCGGTGTCCTGGATCAGTCCCTTTTCGACGGCGTAGGAAATGATCGGCTCCAACAGAGCCTCAACGGACGCATTTCTGTCGTCGGCGTTGTTTTCCTCCCAGTCGCTGAGCTGGAGTATCTCCATGAGCTGATTGCGCACTACATACTCGTCGTCTGCGGTTATGAGTCCGTTTCTTTCTGCATATTTAATGAGCTTCTGAATACTTTCGTAGATCATTATTGATTCCTCACTTTGTAATAATGTGCACTAAGCACCTGATAATATTATATTCCACATCGGCTCACAAGTCAATATCGTTTCTGAAAAAAGTTCCTGTTTACGCTATTGTGCTATGCAAATCCGGAAATCTGTGCTATAATAAACTGTAATATGCTTGAAAGGAACTCGGAAATGTACAAGATACTATTCGTCTGCCACGGCAATAGTAAAGTGTCAATATTCGGAGTGGCTTTTTAGCGGCAAATCGTTGCAAGATATGGTGGCTGCGCAAGCCTTTTACTACTAAAATACTACTACCGATTGATTTTTGAAAAGATACTGTGAAACTCCAAAAGCGTGATTTTGGAGTTTTTTTATGGTAGTAAAAACACCATATATTTACATATTGCAGTATAAATTCTGCTTACTTACTGCTGAATAACGGCATGAAATAAAGTCCGATTCAGCATAAAAAACAGAGAAAGCAAGTTGCTTTCCCTAATGTATATGGAATAAAAATTAACAATTTATGGGCATTAACACGCAAATTTCAGTTCTGCTTTTTACTACTAAGGGGACTACTACTGCCTGAAATTTGAAGTTTATCTGTAAAAGTTACCTGCTCATTTATTCCGAAATCAGCCACTCAATCAGGTTTTCAGATTGAATACCATCATAGGAAGAATCAAGTCCGGGTTCAAGCGACAGGACTGTTTTCTCGTAGTTGTCACGTATACTCTGTAATGGCGCTAGTTCTCTTTTGCGAACGTCCTCGCTTAACATAGATTCCGTAACCTGGATATATTTTTTATCATCGGCGGTTGTTGCAATGAAATCCACCTCAGAATCACCGACTTTGCCAATTGCAACATCATAACCACGGCGAAGCAGCTCAAAATAAACAACATTCTCAATTGCATGACCACTGTCGCGATTTCTGAAACCGAGCAGATAATTCCGCAGTCCTATATCTACTATATAGTATTTTCCAAGTGTGCGAAGATACGCCTTGCCCTTTATATCAAACCGTTTTATTTCATAAAAGAAATAGCTTTCGAGAAGCGCATTCACATAAGATTGAACAGTATGTGCACTTGGAGTACCCTTTCTGCTGCCATCATCAAGCAGTCCTTCATTTACCAGAGTATTGCCGATTGACGCAATTGAAATGCTAGAACCAATGTTATCAGCAAGAAACAGTATAATTTTGCGAAGCAGAGTCGGGTCGGTTATTTGCTTCTGACCTCTTCTTTTTTCACGCTCCAGTATATCACGAACAACGACAGTAGAATAAATACCATCAAGGAGTGATAACGCTTTTTCCTGTTCCAGACCAATATCAGCTATTCCTGGCATTCCGCCAAAGCGCATATATGCATCGAAAACTTCCCGCAGTTCGTAACGTTCCCCGTTTTTATCAAACACCTGTTTTCGTGTGCCGCCAAGTGCGCTCAGCGTTTCACGAATTTCAAAGTCGTGAAAATCAAGAAATTCCCTAAAGGATAGTGGCAGCATTTTTATCTCCACACATCTTCCTGAAAGGTAGGTGGAATATTCGGACGATAGAAGGTATGCGTTGGAGCCGGTGACGTAAATGTCACAGTCGAAGTCAACGCGAAAGGCATTTATAGCAGTTTCCCATTCATTGATTCGCTGCAGTTCATCAAAGAAAAGGTACATTCGCTTTTGGGGAACAATACGCTCCTTTACATAGCTGTAAATATCATCTGCGCTCATGCTGCGGAAATCGTATGACTCAAAGTTCATTTCAATGATCTGTTCCGGCAAAACACCTGTTTCTTTCAGGTGAATAATCATCAGCTTCAACAGACTTGACTTTCCGCAGCGCCGTATTCCGGTGATGACCTTTACCGGCTCAGTATCTTGAAATCCAATCAACTTACGCAAATATACATTTCTGTTTTTTAATTCATGCGACCCTATCATTCTGTAACACCTCCTGATAATATTAGTATAGCACAAATTCTTAAAATAATCAAGTTTTTGCACTGAAATGCAAAAATATTGTTTTATCTATAGGTCACCTCTAAAAACCTTGTTTGAGTGAAAATGTGTATA
>DQFX01000052.1 GCA_003531585.1 Oscillospiraceae bacterium
CTTTTCATAGCTGGTCTCCTTGCACGTGAGCCTTCCGCTCATCTTCCTTTGTATATAATAAGACACATTTCAGAATGAAAAGGTTGCATTCTACAGAAAAATTATATCACATTATTGCTGCCTAGTCAATGTCTATCCAGTTTTTTCTAAACATATTTTTTAAAACCTCTTGACAAATACCCCATGGGGGTATATAATATCCACAGAGAACAACGGAGGTGATACCAATGGAGCACAAAGACTGCTGCCAGTGCGAGCACTGCCAGAAAACCAAGGAGCGCTCCCCGGAAGAATACCGCTCGCTGATGAACCGTCTGAAACGGATACAGGGTCAGCTTCGCGGAATAGAGAACATGCTCGAGAACAACGCCTACTGCACGGATATCATGGTGCAGACCGCGGCTGTCACAGCGGCGCTGAATTCGTTCAACAAGCAGCTCCTTGCGAGCCACATGAAAAGCTGCGTCGCCCAGAACATACGCGAGGGCAACGACGAGGTGATAGACGAACTCCTCGACACTTTGCAAAAAATGATGAAATAACAGATAGATCAAGAAAAAAGAAAGGGGCATGAAAATGCAGCAATACGACGTCACAGGCATGACCTGTGCCGCGTGCAGCGCCCGTGTGGAAAAAGCGGTCTCAAAAGTGCCGGGGGTAACTTCCTGCTCGGTGAACCTGCTGACGAACTCGATGGGCGTCGAGGGTACAGCGTCCAGCTCGGACATAATCGCCGCCGTAACGAACGCAGGCTACGGAGCCTCCGTAAAGGGCGCAAAGCCGGAAAAGTCCGCGAAAAGCCCCGAAAACGTGCAGGAAAACGCGTTCCGCTCGATGAAGCACCGGCTGATAGCTTCGCTGGTGTTCCTGGTAATACTGATGTACTTCTCAATGGGGCACATGATGTGGGGATTCCCGCTGCCGCCCTTCCTTGAGGGAAATCACACTGCAATGGGGCTGATACAGCTCCTGCTGACTGCGGCGGTCATGGTGATAAACCAGAGATTCTTTATAAGCGGCTTCAGGTCGCTGGTGAGGGGCGCTCCGAACATGGACACCCTGGTAGCGCTCGGAGCCTCCGCAGCGTTCGGATACAGCACTGCGGCGCTGTTCGCAATGACCGACGCGCAGCTCCACGGCGGCGCCGAGGCGGCAATGCCCTTCATGGACGAATTCTACTTCGAATCCGCCGCTATGATACTCACGCTGATAACCGTCGGCAAAATGCTGGAAGCGCGCTCCAAGGGCAAGACCACCGACGCGCTCAAATCGCTGATGAAGCTCGCCCCCTCAGAAGCCACGGTGATACGCGGCGGCGAGGAGTTGACGATACCGGCGGAGCAGCTGGCAGTCGGGGATATATTCGCGGTGAAGCCCGGCGAGAGCATTCCTGCTGACGGCGTAGTCATCGAGGGCAGCAGCGCGGTCAACGAATCCGCCCTGACCGGAGAAAGCCTTCCGGTGGACAAATCGGAGGGAAGCAAGGTCTCCGCCGCAACGATAAATCAGTCGGGATATCTCAGGTGCCGCGCCGAGAAGGTCGGCGGCGACACCGCGCTGTCAAAGATAATCCAGATGGTGAGCGACGCCTCCGCGACCAAAGCCCCCATCGCCAAGCTTGCGGACAAGGTTTCCGGCGTGTTCGTCCCGGTGGTCATCGGGATCGCGCTCGTCACTATCGCGGTATGGCTGCTGTGCGGTCAGACAGTAGGATACTCCCTCGCAAGGGGAATTTCCGTGCTGGTCATAAGCTGCCCATGCGCGCTGGGTCTGGCTACTCCGGTGGCGATAATGGTCGGCAACGGCATGGGCGCAAAGAACGGCATACTGTTCAAGACTGCGGTCTCGCTTGAGGAGACCGGAAAGGTCAGCATTGTGGCGCTCGACAAGACCGGCACCATCACAAAGGGCGAACCCGCGGTCACTGACGTTATCCCCGCCGCCGGGGTCACCCGCGGGGAGCTGCTGAGCTCTGCCTGCGCGCTTGAATCCCGCAGCGAGCACCCGCTCGCCTCCGCAGTCATGGCGTACTGCTCGGAAAACGGCGCAGCTCCGCAGGAAACCGAGGAATTCACCGCCCTGCCAGGCAGCGGACTTTCCGCAAAGCTGAACGGCTCCGCGCTTCTCGGCGGCAGCGTGAAGTTCATCTCGGAGAACTCCGAAATGCCGGATGAGCTCCGCGCTGAAACCGACAGGCTCTCCGGCGAAGGCAAGACTCCGCTGTGCTTCGCCCGCGATGGAAAGCTGCTCGGAGTCATCGCCGCAGCGGACGTTATAAAGCCCGAAAGCCCCGAAGCCGTGAAGCAGCTCCGGAACATGGGCATACGCGTGGTAATGCTGACCGGCGACAACGAACGCACCGCGAAGGCGGTCGGAGCGCAGGCGGGTGTCGACGAAGTAATAGCCGGAGTTCTCCCGGACGGCAAGGAAGCCGTGATACGCTCCCTGAAGGAGCAGGGCAAGGTAGCGATGGTCGGCGACGGAATAAACGACGCCCCCGCCCTTACCCGCGCGGATATCGGCATAGCCATCGGAGCCGGCACGGATATCGCGATAGACGCGGCGGACGTGGTCCTGATGAACAGCCGTCTCACGGACGTCCCGGCGGCGGTGCGGCTGAGCCGCGCTTCCCTGCGGAACATCAAGGAGAACCTGTTCTGGGCGTTCATCTACAACACGATAGGTATACCGCTGGCGGCGGGCGTGTTCGTGAACCTGTTCGGCTGGAGCCTTGACCCGATGTTCGGCGCTGCGGCGATGAGCCTTTCGAGCTTCTGCGTAGTTTCAAACGCGCTCAGGCTGAATTTCGTGAAGGTCCACAGCCCCGCGCATGACAGAAAAATACACCATATCAGCAACAAACACCACAAGGAGGAAAAATCAATGGAAGTAACAATGAAGATCGAAGGCATGATGTGCGGTCACTGCGAGGCGGCTGTAAAGAAGGCGCTCGAGGCGCTCCCCACCGTTGAAAGCGCCGAGGTCAGCCACGAAAAGGGCACCGCAGTAGTCAAGCTCTCCGCCGAGACCCCGTTTGAGACCCTCAAAAAGGCAGTCGAGGACAAAGACTACAAGGTAATAGGATAATTCGGAATTCAGAATTCGGAATTATGGTATCGCTTCGCGATGAATCTTAATAGATTCATCGCGAATTGTGGTCGTTTTCAAAAATCAGCCCCGGGCGTGACCGTCCGGGGCTGATTTTATACGTATTCGGGATATAGCTTTTAGAATTGTCCGCAGTACTGATCTACCGCTTCGGTTATAGAAATATCCCCGAGATCTCCGTTGAGGTATCCCAGCATAAACGCATGAAAATTATCAGACAGAATACGATCTGCGGAGTTCTTCCCTGTCAGCGGCGGAACGCTGTCCATCACCTCGAGGTACACCTTTCCGATGTCCTGACCGCCGAGCTGCGGCAGCTCTATCGGCTGCATTGCCGCGAATTTCGCGCGGTTTCCGGGAATCACAGTCGTGTCCTGCGACGAGGTATCCATGCTGCCGGAAATGCACACGCTCCGGAGCAGCTCCGCTGCCGCTTCACGGTTTTTGCACTGCGGGTTCACCAGCGCGTAGGAGCCTCCCCAGATAAAGTACTGCGGACCCGCGCAGACCGCGTAGTCGTCGCTGTTTGTTATCATCGGGAGGACTCCCTCAATATACCAGCTTGCCGTAAAATGCCCGAAAATATCCGGGTCGGCGAAGCTTTCCGTCCACTCGTTTGACCAGCTGTATCCGCCCCTGAGGCACCCGCTGTCGGTCATTTTCTTAGCCGCAGAGAGCCAGTCCATCGCCGCCGACGGCACCGAGAGCTTCCCGTTTTTATCGGTAAAGCTGCTACCGCCCGCAAACGCAAAGTACATCTCGTACGCGTTGGTGGTCATGGTGATGCCCTTGCTCCTGGCAAGTTCGGCGGTCTCCAGGAACTTCTTCCAGTCGGAGATGTGCGACTGCACCGTCTCCGGGTCGTCCGTCCCGAACAGCTTCTTCGCCGCAGAGCGCTTGTAGAGGAAAACTCCAGGAGCGTTCACAACGGGAAGCGCGCACAGCTCCCCGGAGGAGTTCCTCCCGCTTTCAGTGTTGAAGCTGAACAGCCCGGAGACCTCCGCTTCGGATATCCCGATATCTTTCATCGGCAGTACGCTGTCCAGGAATCTGCAAATTTCAGCGCTGTCGCAGATGATGATATCCACCGTCTGACCGCGCCAGCCATATTCCAGTACGTCGTCATAATCTTCGAAGTCGATGTACTCGCTGACGAAATTCAGCCTTGCGCCCTCCGGCTGATATTTTCCCACCAAATCTGAGAACTCGTCGTTCCTGCTGAAAACCGTCAGCGTCGATGAGACCGCAGGCTTGTCAGGCTTATAGGGTTTAGCTGGCTCCCTGTCCGAGGCTGAGCTGAGAATCCCGCTGAAAAATTCGACGATGAATACTATCGCCGCCATCAATACCGAAACCGTTGACTGCATATAATTACCTCCCATAATTTAATGTAATACAATGATACCATATATTTACTTGCTTGTCAACAGTTTTAAGCGATTTCTACACCAACTGCTCCCGCAGCTCCTTCAACAGCTTACGCTCGCGGCGGCTCACCATCACCTGAGTCATTCCGAGGATCTGTGCGGTCTCGCACTGCGTCTTGCGCCGGAAGTACCTCAGCATGAGTATCTCCCTGTCCTCGCCGGAAAGCTCCGACAGACACTGCCGCAGAGCCAGGCGGTCGATGAGCGCGTCCTCCCCGGAGGCGGACGGCACCGGCAGAGGCTCGCCGTCCTCGCCGCCGTGATCCAGCGACACCGGAGGGATTCCGGCGCAGAGCGCCTCGGCGGCTTCCTCGGGAGTGACCCCCAGAGCCTGCGCGATGTCCGAGATACGCGGCTCCCCGTTGGCGGAAAGCTGGTCGCGCAGCCGCGCAGCCTTTACGGAAAGCTCCTTCAAGCTGCGGCTTATCTTCACGCTGCCGCCGTCCCGGAACAGCCGCCGTATCTCGCCGAGTATCACCGGCACGGCGTAGGTCGAGAAGCACAGCCCGCGCTCCGGCTCGAAGCGGTCGACCGCCTTCACCAGACCCACGCAGCCCGCCGCGTACAGCTCCTCGTACTCCACGCCGCGCCCCCGGAACCTGTTCGCCAGCTTATGCACCAGCGGAAGGTTTCCCTCGATGAATTCGTCCCTGGTCACGCGAGGCTCACCTGCTTTTCTGACCTTTCCGGCTCGGCGGGGCGCGCGTGTGCGCTTATCCGCTTCTCCATCGTGACGGAAGTTCCCTTTCCCGGCGCGCTCCTGACGCTCACGCGGTCCATGAAGCTCTCCATAACCGAGAACCCCAGACCGCTGCGCTCCTCCTCCGGAGCGGTGGTGAACAGCGGAGTCATCGCCTGCTCCACGTCCTGTATTCCCGCGCCCTTGTCCCTTACGCATATGTAGAACAACCCTCCCGGGTACTGCCGCATTATCAGCTCCACCGTGCCGACGCAGCCGCGGTATCCGTGCACGATGGCATTCGTGACCGCCTCGGAAACCGCGGTCTTTATCTCGCTTATCTCCCTCACGGTAGGGTCCGCCTGAGCCGCGAAAGCAGCCGCGGCAGCCCTCGCGTAGCTCTCGTTCACCGACAGCGACGGAAAGCTCAGCCGGCATTCGTTCAGTATCTCACGTTTCATTTCACGACCTCCCTGGTTTCCACCAGCAGCCCGGCAAGCCCGGACAGCTTTATCACCCCGGCGATTTCCGGGCGCGCGTTCTTGATGATGATATCCCCGCCGCATGCCCTGACCGCACGCAGCCTCCCGAGTATCAGCCCTATCCCCGAGCTGTCCATGAACCCGACGTTCTCCATGTCGATTATCAGCAGCTCCGGCTGGGAGCGCTCTATCACCTCGTCAAGCTCCCGGCGCATTTCCCGGGCGGCATGGTGGTCGATATCCCCGGAAAGCGCTGCTGTTATACGCTTTCCGTCGTTGTATAGCTTAACCATTTGGTTTCCCCCTTTCAAGCATGTTTATCTTACCACTTTTCCGTCGCGCAGTTTGTCGTTATTCCGGCGGAGTTCCTGGGTTTTTATGCCGCCTGGTAATACTTCTGCGGATATCCTGCCGTTATTTCTCAGATGGTGCGATTTTTGTTGACAAACTGCACAATTTCGCAAAAATTAACTGTGCAGTTTCGACAAATCCCTGCATAAGCTGTTGAAAAACGCGCAACATTATAGTACAATGTAACTATAAACCGCAGGCAAGAATTGGGCAGAAATGCCAAAACAGGGACGCGCCGTCCTCAGCGGACAGCGTTTACCTGCAACAGGGTGATAAATTGTACAAAGCTTTATTCTCACGCAAGACCATTGACAAGATACCGGAATACTACGACTGCGTTCACGACCTGCTCAACACAAGCGCTGTGCAGGAACTCGGGGAGTACACCCACCACAAGGGCACGACCCGCTTACAGCACAGCCTGAACGTATCCTACTACAACTTCCTGCTCTGCCGGAAGCTCCATTTTGACGCCTGCTCCGCCGCGAGGGCGGGGCTTCTGCACGACCTGTTCCTCTACGACAGGAAGCAGCACGAACCGGTGGAGGGCGAGGGAAACCACGCCGTAGGCCACCCGAAAGTAGCGTTCTTCAACGCCGCGGAGATGTTCCCGATAAACGACCGCGAGGGCGATATGATCGCAAACCACATGTGGCCGCTGTCGCCGCACATGCCGCACTTCCGCGAGACTTGGGTGATACAGTTCGTGGATAAGGCGTGCGCCCTCGGGGAGATAAGCTGTCTGGCGGCGCGGATCAGCCGCAGCAAGATACGCCTGGCGGCGGCGTTTTCGCTGACGCTCCTGGTGCGCATGACTATTCGCCTGTAAACAGCGACTTAAAGAACTCGTAGACCGCGAACCGGAATTCCACACGGTTCCCGGTGAAATCCTCCGGCAGTGTATCCAGAGTATCCGCAGGCTGCGAAGCCAGCGGAATGCACATCGCCGGGTACATCACGCACCACCAGTTGTGACCTTCCCCGCTGCCGAGGGTTATGCGCAGCGCCTGGTACTCCCCCGCCGGGAGAGTCGCCTGCTCGTAGCGCCGGGTCGGGAAGTACATCTCGGTTAGCTCGGCTTCAGCTCCATAGTCAACGCCCTGCTGCGAAAGGAACTCGCAGCAGGTTTTTTCTATCTCCGGAAGCAGCCCGCGCACCGTATCGGCGGCTTCTTCGCGGCTGCGCGCTCCGGAGAGCTTCGTGCCGTACTCCTGCAATACGCAGTCCCGGAGCGCCAGCTTTATTTCCTGGTCGCGGGGGCTGTCGCTGTTTGCCGGAATGTGCAGCCGCAGAACCTCAGACGGTATCTCGTCGCATTCCTCCGCAAAGCCTGCGAATCCTCCCAGCAGCAGCGCCAGAGCCGCTCCCAGAGCCATTATTATGTCAAGTGACCGTGCTGTCATGATGTGTACCTCCGTTGTTTCGTCTGATGAAAGTATTGGAGGAGCTGGTATTTTTATTCAAAACAAATCGCCTGGTGCGAAACTTTTTCTTCCATTTTTACGACTACGAATACAAGTAGGGAACCTCTAAAAACCGGTTTGAAGAGGGAAAATGGGTAGAGTGCGCCGAATGCGATGAAAGCCGACGAAGTAAGGCTGTATGCCTTACGAGGAGGTTTGAAGAAGCAGTCGGTGTGCTATACACATTTTCACTCAAACAAGGTTTTTAGAGGTGACCAGTAATAAAGGGAGGGAAAGCCATGCCAAAATACGCAAAGCGCATTGCACTCCTGGCCGCATTCGCGATGCTGTGCGGCTGCACCGGGAACACCGGATCAACTCAGACCTCCACTGCGGAGGCAGTCCAGACCGCGCAGGGATCCGCCGAGGCTCCGCATAGCTCCGAGGCACCGCCCGCCGGAGAAACCACCGCAGATGTATCCTCCCAGCCGGGTCAGCCGGAACAGACTGAACAGCCAGTGCAGACAGGGAACTCCTCGGGCGTTTCGCTGATATCCGGAGGAGATTCAAAGTACAGCGATATTTTCGAGCTGAACGGAACCTGGTGCGATGTCAGCGAGCTTCCGTTCAATGTGGAAACCTACGATGTTCCGCTGCTCGGCAAATGGGGAGGTGACAACTTCCTCGGCTGCTTTGACAAAAAGATGTACTTCACTGAAGGCTCCCAGATCCACGGCGAGTGGTGGTCTGAAAACAGGCTGTGGCGATTCGACCCGCTCACCGGAACGGAAGAGCTGCTGTACGACTACGGCAGCGACGATTCCTGGCTGTCCGCGCTGTTTGCAAACGACACTTACGTCGTATACGAAAGGTTTGCCTTCGAATTCGACGAGGACGGCTCCGTAAAGGACTCTACGGAGTGGCTTACCGTTGTGAACCATCAGACCGGCAAAACCGTGTTCGATGTTCCCGAAATGTCGGGAAACATACGCTACCTCCCCACCCGGGGCGTGCAGGCAGTTTACGACAGAATGTACATTTCCGCTGAATACACCCTGCCGGAATTCGGCCAGACGCTAAAAACCGTGCTGACCGTGGAGCTTACAACCGGGGAGGTCGGTCTGTACGACCTCGGTCTGACTGATGTTTATTACGGCGTTGGGAATGTCTGCTTCCTTACGGAGGATCTTTCCGTAAGGACCCTCTACGGCAGTTTGCCGATAATCCTTCCTTCTTATGAGGGGATCGGCGACAACGCCCGTATCTTCTATAACATGCTCAACACCTACTACCCCACCACGGTGCTTACACGTAATTATGATGTACTCGGCAAGCAGTCGGAACTGGGCTGGCGCAACAGGGAAAACACAGAAGAACATCTGATAGGCAAGTCCGCGTTCTCGGTTTTCATCACAAGCGACGGCGTTATGAACCGCGACGAGATATTCTGCGCCAGAATGTGGAAGCACCTTCCCACGCAGACGCTGGTGCAGGAACCCGACTACTACCGGCAGGACACGGACAATTATCTCCTGATAGGCTGGTATGACGACGACGCGGAATCTGCTCGTGCCGCGCTGCTGGATCTGGGGCAGGATGAATTCCCGGATATAATCGCGAACAACGACTGCATATTCCTGCTGGATTACGCTGAAAAAAACGTCACTATGCTGTATTCTTCAGCGGGATAATACAAAGCGCGGTCGTTATAGTACTCTCACAAAAACGAGGGAACCATCAGGCTCCCTCATTTTTTATATCTAATTTCTGCAACCTTTTACTTCCGTAAGCGGTATTACATACAAAAGACCTCCGAATCTACGCAGAAAGGAATACTATATGAAAAATAAACTCCTGACCCAGGCGGCAAAATCCATGTCGGCCGTTTTGCTTGCAGCCGTTACGCTCACGAATGTTCCGGGCTGCGTCAATGCAGGCGCAGTTAAATCCACCGAGCCGGTCTACCCGAAGATGGCTCAGTACCCCGGCGAGGACGAAAACGGCTGGGACAAGTGGAACTCCTCCCGGAGGAAGCAGCTCAGCGCCCCGGAGGGCTACTGCGACAGCCTGTGGAGCTTCTACGGCGACAGCTCCCGCACCTACCTTTCCGGCACCCAGGAGAACCGCGCGTACTCCCCGGTGAGCCTGTACATGGCTCTGTCCATGCTCGCGGAGTGTACCTCCGGCGAGAGCCGCAGCCAGATACTCAGCCTGATGAACGCCCCGGATATCGAGACACTCCGCACCCAGGCGGGGCAGGTCTGGAACGCAAATTACTGCGACGACGGCGCGATAAAGAGCGTCCTAGCGAACTCAGTGTGGCTCTCTGACAGCCTCGAAACCAACAGCGGGACCATCGGCACTCTCGCAAAAAGCTACTACGCCTCCGCGCATTCCGGGGAGTTCGGCTCTGATGAAATGACTCAGGCTATCCGCGGCTGGCTCAACGAGCAGACCGGCGGCATGCTGAATGACGCTGTGTCCGATGTCGCCCCGGACGCCTCAACGCTGATGGCGCTGTATTCCACAGTGTGGTTCAAAGGCCGCTGGGATAACGAATTCAATAAGCAGCTCAATGATACGCGCACGTTCCACGCTCCCTCCGGAGATGTCCAGGCGGAGTTCATGAACCAGTCGTTCGACCGCAGCTACTACTGGGGCGAGGACTTCGGCGCAGTGAAGCAGCCGTTCGTAAGCGGGTGCGATATGTGGCTGATGCTCCCCGACGAGGACAAATCCGTCAGCGATGTGCTGGATTCCGGGAATTACCTTAGCCTGCTGACCGATGGCTACGACTACGAAAACTCGCGAACCATGAAGGTGAATCTCGCACTGCCGAAATTCGACGTTACCTCCACCATCGACCTCAGGGAAGGTCTGACGGAGCTGGGCATCACCGATGTGTTCAGCGAAAACGCGGATTTCTCGGAGCTGTGTTCCTCGGAGCTGTACGTTAACAGCGCGCGGCAGTCGGCAAGGGTCACTATTGACGAGGAAGGCTGTACAGCGGCGGCGTTCACGGAAATGCTGCTGTGCGGCTCCGCATGCCCGCCGGCGAATATCCAGGAGATAGATTTCGTGCTCGACAGACCATTCCTGTTCGTGATAACCGGGCTTGACGGTCAGCCGCTGTTTGTCGGAACGGTATTTAATGTGTGAGATAAAATTACAGGCGTAGTTTGTGGAATCCTTAATGATAGGCATGCCAGTTGGGATTGTGACAAACTTGAATTTGACAAAGGAGTGTGATTGTATGAAGAAGTTGATAACACTTGTCTTAGCATTAGTTTGTGTGTTAGGTTTGGTCGGTTGCAATCAAAAGGCTGTTAGTGCTTCAGAAGTGTATTCTTTCCCCGAACCTACAACAATGATTACAGTGTCTTTCTACTCACAAGGAGAAGAAACTGCATTTGAAATTGGTTCAGAGGAATATGACTCCAATGATTTATCTACAACCCCTGTTATTAACTGGTTCTATGATTTGAAGCTGACTGCTTGCGATGAGCCAGAAGCAGTAGAAGGCTCGGAAAGTTATGAATTCTATGTGAAAGGTGAAAGTGCCTTTACCTACGAAGATAGAGGTAGCGAAGCATATATTATCATTGGTGGGAGCTACTACAAGGTAAGCAATCCTTCTGCTCCACCGATTAACTAACCCAATTATAGTTTTCTCTCACAAGCAGCGTTTCGCCTTTAAACAACAATTTGTTAACTATAATTTTCCACCGACTTTATTTCCCACACAGATTGCGTCAAATCTCCAAATAAAAAAGAAAACCCTCCCGAAAAATCGGGAGGGTCACTTTTGCGAGTTGATCAATAGGTTCTATAGAAATTTGCGCTCCACCTTACGGTGCTGTCTGAGTAAATGCTAGTTTCTGAGAGAAAATACCAACCAATCCGGGCGGGTCGATTACTCGCCTCTCATCTTTGCGAAGCAGTCGCTGCAGTATACAGGTCTGTCTTCCTTCGGCTCGAAGGGAACTCTAGCGATACCGCCGCAGCCAGCGCAAGTAGCCTCGTAGAAGGTTCTGCCGCTCTTGCCTGCGTTCTTCTTAGCGTCGCGGCAAGCCTTGCATCTCTGGGGCTGATTTGTGAAGCCCTTCTCTGCGTAGAACTCCTGCTCACCAGCGGTGAATACGAAGTCAGCGCCGCAGTCCTTGCACTTTAAAGTGATGTCTGTGTACATAGTCCATACCTCATAAAAAAAATTTTCGCCCTGGTCGGACTCCCACCGACACCTTTGATAAACAACGCTCTGGTAAATTAAGCTACCGGGTCATATCCAGCCCGAAGTCACAGCCTCGGGAAAACCAGCTTAAGCTTTGCACGCGCCCTGGTCACGGCATTATCCACGGACTTCGCCGAAACGGACAGCTTCTCCGCGATCTCTGAATACGGCATTCCGAGGATAACTCCCTCGATACACCCAAGCTCCAGCGGAGACAGCAGCGACCTCATACATCTTGTGATCTCGTCGGCGCTCTCACGGCCTATAACAAGCTCCTCCGGCGTGGGCGAACTGTCGGGGATATCCTCGTCAGCAAGCTCCTCCAGACGCTCATTGCGGCGCTTCGCGCGGTCTACGGCGTTCTTCATGCGGTTGCTGACGCACACCGAAGCGAACCCGCTGAAGCTCCCCTTCTCTGGGGAATACTTCCGCAGCGCGGAGAGCAGCGCGTCAAGCCCGTCGCTCACAAGCTCTTCATAATCGGCGCCGCCGCTGTACTTCCCGGCAAGCGCAAGCACAAGCCCGGTATAGCGCGAAACCATCTCAGCGACAGCCTCGCCGCTTTCCGCTGAGGAAACACAGCCCGCAAGCTGCTCGTCAGACATCTGTGAAAAATCAGCCATAGTTAATTCCGAAATTACTTTAAATGTAAAAATCTCTACTAGGGATAATTATAGCACCTGCTATAAGTTTTGTCAAGGAAAATCGGAAAATTTCCCAAAGAAAAGCGTTTTACATGAAAAAAACAGCCTTCGTTTATGCAAAAATACTACAACCAGCCGCAGCGCACGCTCATCCCTTCCGGCAGTACTTTTCCCTGCCCGACTTGAACAGGTTTCCCCCCACGCAGTCGATAGTGACTATCAGCGGGAACTTCTCAAATCTGAGACGCTTTACGCTCTCGCAGCCGAGATCCTCGAATGCGATGACCTCGCATTCCGGAATGCACTTGCAGGCAAGCGCGCCCGCTCCGCCTATCGCGCAGAAGTACACCGCGCCGTTGCGCCTTATCGCCTCGCAGACCGCCTCGGAGCGCTCTCCCTTGCCTATCATCGCGGAAAGCCCCATATCAAGCAGCATGGGAGAATATACGTCCATTCTGCTGGAGGTGGTGGGACCGCAGGAGCCTATCGCCATGCCGGCCTTCGCCTGGGTCGGTCCGGCGTAGTAAATCGCCGCGCCGTCTATCTCATATGGAAGCGGCTCGCCGTTCTCAATGCACGCCTTGATTCGCTTGTGCGCGGCGTCGCGGGATGTGTACACCGTTCCGCTGAGAAGCACCTTGTCGCCTGCTCTCAGAGTCTTTGCCTTTTCCTTGAGTTCGCTTGTGTTCAGTTCTATTTCCATATTTATACTGCCTTTTATTACGATAATTCGGCGGCGCAGAGCCACTGCACCGCCGTTATTTTCATGTTATCAGAAACCGCCGAAGCCGCCGAAATCGGAACTCATGTCGTCATCGTCGGAGCCGCTGCCGGAGTTTTCGCCGCCGAAATCCCAGATAGAGGAATCATCTGCGGAGGGCGGTGTGGTGGACTGCTCCTCGGGCTGTTCTTCCTCCTGCGGCTCGGGAGCGTCGTAGGTTATCGCGGAGGAAGCGCCGTTCGCGGATTCCATAGCCTTGAGCTGGTTCTGAAGCTCCGCCCACGGGTCAGCCGCAGCGGAGGTATCCTCCTCTGGCTCCTCATCGGCCGCGTCATGGAATGAGGTCCCGCCGAACGCCGCCTCAGCCTCGCGGAGAGCCTTCATCAGGTCGTCCTCCTCGGAACCGGAGCTTTCCGGCTGCTCGTCCATGTCAATATCGGATACGTTGTTGGGCTTGATCGCAGCAGCTTCCTCGGCAGCCCTTACAGCCGCAAGGAGGTCGTCGTCAGCGTCGGTCAGCGCGCTGGACGGCATGGTCTGCGCAAGGAGATCCTTCGAGAAGTCGTTGTTGAACGAAGCCTCCGAGTGGTCGGATACGTCCAGAGGCTTTATCTCGTCGACCTGCTCGGGCTCCTCTGTATGGGCATCCATGTCGAAGCCGCTCATATCGTCGTGATTGTCGCTCATGTCGAATACGCCGCCGAACGGATCGCTGCCGGAATCAGGGTTGACAAGCGGGATATCCTGCTTGTTTTCCTCAGCCATCTTCTTTTCAGCGGCTGCGATGGCGTCAGCCATGTCGTTCCCGCTCCAGTCGCCGAATAATGCGGGAGCGTCCTCCTCGGCGGCGTCGGAAAGCGCCGGCTCGGTCTGGGGTTCTTCCTCGGCGGGAGTTTCATGCTCCTCTGCGGCAGGTTCGGGGAACTCAGCGGTTTCAGGCTCGTATACAGGCGCTTCTGTCTCCTCCGGTTCTGCTTCTGCCGGAGCCGAAGGCTCCTCATGATCTGCGGAAGCAGCAGGCGCGGAAACCTCCACCGGCACGGGCTGCGGAGCCGTGAATACAGGCGCAGCGGCAGCCCCGAGAAGTTCCGCTGCGGAGCCGTTGACTGCGTTGAAGCTGTCGGTCATTGCCTCGATCTGCTGTTTCAGCACTGCGAGGAACGCCTCGGTCTTTTCGGATGCGGCGGCGCGCTCCCTGTCAGCGGCGGCGATTATCTCGGCAGCCCGGGCGTTCGCCTTGTCGATTATAGCGGACGCTTCCTCGTTTGCCTTGTCGATGACCTCGTTGAACGCACGGGTGGCCTCAGCGGAGACACCCTTGCCGTTCTTGAGCATGTCGGTCATTTTCTTCTTCTCAGCGTCGATACGATCCTTCAGGTTGCGTATCTCGATGAGCTGGCGCTTGGTGGTGGACTTCTCCTCCTCAAGCTGGGAGCTCATTTCCTCGACCTTCCTGTCAGCCTCGGACTGGGCAGCCTTTATGCGGCCGTCGGCTTCCTCGGCGAGCTTTTCAGCCGCCTTAGTCTTTTCGTCGTTGGAGCGCATGTCCGCTTCTAGCGCGCTCATCTTCTTGCGGAGGTCGCTTATGTATGCGTTAACTTCATTTTTATCAAATCCTAACGGGACCTGTCTGAATCCATCTCCAGCTGCCATGTGTGGTTCCTCCTGAGTAAAGTGATTTCACAGCGGTGGGAGTGATACACATCCGCCGCATTCTTACATATGATTATATCATATTTTTTGTAATTATACAAGTGTTTTAGCAAATTTTATATATTTGAAATAAAATACGCGCCAAAATTGTAAGATTATCCAAAGACCTGAAAGCCTTTTTGTCAGATTCATAGATTTTATATGGTGAAAATGCCCAAACGCAGTAAATCGGGTTGTTTTTTTCATCAAAAACGTGTATAATCATACTGTAACCGAATTGTAACCATTATAAATGGCTGCTTATAATCTTGAACTGAAGGAAGGATCGATATTATGCATGACAAGACTATGACTTTTTCTGTCCACGACGACAGGGAAAACGAAATGAAGGAGATCCTTACTACTGTATACGACGCTCTCAAGCAGAAGGGCTACAACCCGATAAATCAGCTTGTGGGCTACATTCTTTCAGAGGATCCTACCTACATAACCACGTTCAACAACGCCCGCGGGCTTATCCGCCACATCGACCGTGACGAGCTGCTCCAGGTGCTTGTGAAGTCTTATCTTTCAGACTGAACGGACGGACATATTCCGACATAATGACCCCGCTCAAATGCGGGGCTGTTTTTGTGTTATGAGGAAATTAATAACTTAATACGCTAAAAAAAGGAACAAATATGAGCTACACAAAGAAAATGACCGAAGGCAGCGAGCTTAAACACATAATACTGTTCACGCTGCCGCTGTTCGCCGGAAACGTATTCCAGCAGCTATACAACATCGTGGATTCCATCATCGTCGGGAAGTACCTCGGCGCGAACAAGCTTGCGGCGGTGGGCACGACAGGAAGCCTCACCTATCTTTTCAGCACGCTGTGCATAGGGCTTTCCGTGGGAGCCGGCATACTGATATCCCAGCGGTTCGGCGCGGGAATGCACAAGGAAGTCCGCAAACTGATCACCAACTCCGCGTATGTCATAATCGCGTTCGGAGCTGTGATAACCGTAATCTCCGTGGCGTTCGCCGGACTTCTGATGAAGATGATGAACACCCCGGAAAACCTCCTGGAAGACGCCACCGCCTACATGCGCGCGGCGTGCTCCGGCACGATATGCGTGGCGGCGTACAACTGGATAAACTCCGTTATGAGGTCGCTTGGGGATTCCCGCACGCCGCTGATATTCCTGGTCGTTGCGAGCCTGCTCAACGTCGGGCTTGACCTGCTGTTCGTATGCGTGTTCCAGTTCGGGGTGGTCGGCGCGGCTTACGCTACCGTGATATCCCAGGGCGTGAGCGCCGCGGGGTCGATAGTGGTAGGATTCCGCAAGAACCCGTACTTCAAGCTCACCCGCGAGGACGCCAGGATCGAAGGCGAGGCATGCCGCCGGATAATCTCGACGGGCATTCCGATAGCGCTCCAGAACGCCATGATATCCGTTTCAATGATATTCCTACAAAGAACCGCGAACGGCTTCGGCGAAACAGTCATGGCGGCGTACACCGCGACAATGCGCGTCGAGCAGCTCGTGCAGCAGCCATTTGCCTCCATGAACGCGGCGGTTTCCACCTTCGCGGGTCAGAACATCGGAGCGGGTCTGCAAAATCGCGTTATACGCGGATATCACCGCAGCATGCTTGTAACGGTGGGATTCGCGCTGTTCATCATGGGGATATTCCTGGCGTTCGGCAATCAGATCGTCGGAATGTTCGTTGACGAACCGGAGGTCATCGAGATAGGCGGTCAGGCGCTGAAGCTTTCCTGCCTGTTCTACGTGGCGCTCGGAACTATCCACACCACCCGCGGACTGCTCAACGGCGCAGGCGATGTAGTTTACGCAATGATAAACGGCTTCGTGGAGGTCGCAGGCCGTATCGGATTCGCGATAATCCTCGTTCATATCCCGGCAATGGACTGGTGGGCAGTCTGGACCACTACCTGCCTTACCTGGGTGATAACGGCGCTGATGTCACTTATCCGCTACTGGCAGGGCAAGTGGAAGGACAAGTGCAGGCTTAACCAGAAGGCCGCAGAAGAAACCGCATAACAAAACGGGAGCATTCGCCAGCGTACTGACCCGGCCGAATATCCAGCGCAAACAGTCAATACACTGCGTGTATTCAGCACTCTACTTTGTATGGCACAGCATAGAGTGCGCCACAATACCAAAAGAAAAGAGCCGCTCCAAAATCGGGGCGGCTCTCTTATATTTCAGGCGTTTCGGCGTGCTGTATCAGCCCTATTAAAGGGCGTTTTTTGTCCCGAAACCCTGTGATAATTCGCACATGAGCATAACAGCATTACATAAAGGAAATGGTTTATCACTGCGGTTTTAGTAGCTGTCCGCCTTGTTGAGCCAATCAATCTGGCAGGACTGGCGAGATGGAATATATCAACAGAATAAAAGAGGAGCGCTCCGCTTATGTCCAGACAGTCCGGTACAGCACGGATTCCGAATTTCTCATTGAGCATAATCCAAGCAGGACGGATACCATCAACGAGCTTATCAGCATTATGGTGGAGCCAGAGAGTTCAAAGCTCTTCCCCGACAATTATGCCGAGGTGATTTACCTGTTGCATTCCAACAAAATAACAGCAGTAGAGGCTATGAAACGCCTGGGCATGAAAAAGACCACATTCTACAAACTGGCTCGCAGGCTTATGAACGCTTTCAGCTCTTATTTCGGAGCGTAATCATTTTCAGATGCAGACCAGGTCTGCCGGCGATTATGAAAAAATCGCAGCAGCGCAGGGTATCAGGAGTTATGACAGTTATTGCGAGTGGGAAAAAAGAGAATTATATCCGCTTGATAAGATCAGCGGTCTTTATGCGCTTTCGGCATTGGGTTCGCAAGACGCACTGGAACGCCTGATAGAAGAAGTCCGGAGAAATCGCCGTAGTAGACAGGGGTATTGCCCGCCGCAATGCTGTCCACCGCGTCAGAAATGTACACAGGTCTGCCGAACAGAGTGTAACCCCACTTGGTGGTGGCGTCCTTGTTGAGCAGGTAGTTGCCCTCGCCGTCCTTGAGCTTGCGGATAGCAGTGCGTGCCTGCTTGCTCATTATCCATACGCAGTTCGGCTGGAATACATCAGGCACCATGTCCTGCGCGTCGATAAGCTCGTCCGCGGTGATAACGGTGGAAGCCGCAGTTGTAACTACCTGAGTGATTCCGGAAAGTCCCTCGATCTTGTCGGTGGTACCCTTGATAAGCTCCTTGTCTGTCCACAGCGCAAACTTCTCCGCGATCTTGCCGATGACATAGTCAACGATAGGGAAGTTGCTGTTGTTGATAAGGTAACCTCTAAAAACCTCCTTCACGGCAGATTTCTATGACTTATATCATCTGCTTCGTTGTCAAACCTTGAAATACATACAGTATTCCTGCGGTTTGACGCCTAGCATCTGATATAAGTCATGTACGAAATCTGCTCGTGTCCCGGTTTTTAGAGGTTACCATAAGCGAACGTGAAATCTTGGACAGCGCGCCTACAAGGAACCCCTTGATGGAAATGCTCTTGAACTGTCCGGCGGAAGATTCCAGGTCGTTGAACTCATCGGCGTAAGCTACCGTTAGTTCTCACCCCGGAAGCCGCCCGAAGTGCCGTCCCTGGCAGGGCAAGCTGATTTCACGCTCTGGGAAAACTACCGAGATAACTGACATCAACGGCAGAAAGCACAAGGTCATTCCGCTGTCGCAGACGAGCTTCGGCGAGCCGGACGGGCTGTTCGGGATAAACTGCGGGCATCGTCCGCGCGGCGTTTCCGACGGGCTGTTCCGGAAGTCTTCGGTTGAGTATGACGAGGAGGACAAGGAGCTCTACAATAAGGTGTGCCGTCAGCGCGAGCTTGAGCGTAAGGTGCGGAAGTCCAAAACGGAAGCCGATATGCTCGAAGCCGCAGGCGATACCGAGGGCGCAAAGGAAGTCCGCAGGAAGATGGCGGAGCAGAACAAGGCGCTGAAATCCTACTGCGACAGCAACGGGCTGAAATATCGGTCGGACAGGGTGAGGACTTATGGGAGCGTGAAGCCGTCCCCGAAGCACATGAGTAATGTTGGCAACACCTGGACAGGTGCGGAGCCTGCCAAGCACACATCAGCGGAACTCGCCGAACTGAACCAGTACGCTGTCGACAAGGGAATAAAGCTGTACACTCGCAAGCCGTTCGACGGCGACGCGGAACTGCTGAAATCCCAGATAGATACTGTCGCTGATCTGCGGGAAGAATTCAAAATCAAGGAGCCTTTGCAGCTTGGCTGGAAGCGCATGGATCCGGATGATTTCGGCGAAACATCTCCCAACCACCAGCAGATTTGGATAAACGAACTTGCATTGCGTAACAGGGGCGTTACTGAAAAGAATCTTTCAGTTGACAACTATCTTGCAGCCAACACCGCCGAGGGAATAGCCGCTCATGAGATGGGGCATGTCATTTCCGGCAAGATACGCAACGGCAAATCCGGTCTTGACATCTACAAGGAAACGGTGTATAATGTAAGTGGAAAAAGGATTTCGGACGATGAAGCAATTCAATTATTGCTTACAAAGGTTTCCGTTTATTCGGCTTATCCCACTATGAAAAGCAACGGAACAGTTGTGTACGGCGAGGTTATATCAGAAATGCTCAGCGTTAATTATACCAGCCCAAATAAGTACTCATCTGAGTTCGTGCGCTTGTTAAAGGAGGCGTGTGGATTATGACTAGGCTCGACGGATATTGGTCAAAGTTCCCTGAATATTGGCACATAAAAAACGGCGTTGTGGTTATTCACGACGACGCTCCGAAAGAGGTCAAGGAAAGCTATGAGCGCTATCTCAAACAGGCGGAAGCCGCTCGTAAGCGCGGAACACTGTGATTTAATAAATAAGCACCCTATACCAAACAGGGTGCTTTTTCATTCCAAACGGTGAACGAATCGTTCACCATACAATCAAATAATTCAGCAACTATTTCCAAAACGGAAACGGTTGCTTTTTTATTGCCCGAAACACGCTCAAGGCGTTAAACTGCGCGCGGAAAACAGTCATACGGACGTTAAACGGAGGTAACAACAATGGCAGACGAACAGAACACCCAGACCACACAGGCAACGGAGCAGACCGCAGCTTTAAGCGGTGGAGGTGATCCTAACACATCTACGCAAAGTTTTGCGCAAAACATTCTCGGCGATGTAAACCCGGACGGTATTGTGCGCAAAACTGGCGCGCAGGGGGCGGCAAAAACATTCACGCAGGACGAGGTCAACGACCTCATTAAGGCACGCGTTCAGCGCGAACGCAAGGGACTTCCCGGCAAGGAGGAACTGGAAGCATTCCACAAGTGGCAGGACGACCAGAAATCCGCAGAGCAGAAGTCCGCGGAAGCTATCAAGGTGCAGTCAGACCGCGCGGACGCAGCCGAGAAGAAGGTCGCAGCCCTTGAAGCGAAGCTGCTCGCCACGTCAAAGGGCGTAAAGCCCGACGCGGCGGACGACGTAGTAGCGCTGGCTTCGCTTAAAGTCAGCGACGACATGCCGCTTGAAAAGGCAATCGACGAGGTGCTGAAGAAATATCCGCAGTTCGCGGGAGGTTCAGCGCCGACAACAACAGGGGTTTCCGGCGGGAACGGCAGCGCCGCTATTTCCGGCGTTGAAGCCGCGTTCCGTGCGAAGAACCCCGGAATCAAGTTTTAATTCGGAATTCTTAATTCGGAATTTCGGTGTCCGCTGAGGCTGAATACCGAACCGTGTAAATGCCAATAATACCCACAGAAAGTGAGGTATGAGCACATGAAAAGAACACACGGATTAGACGAGCGAG
>DQFX01000080.1 GCA_003531585.1 Oscillospiraceae bacterium
GATAAATACAAAGTGTCAAATTCTCGTTTATCGCTCACTCTTCAACCGCCCGAATAGTCCCGAACAATTCCTCGCTCATACCCGTGCGGAATCCCTTGAACCAAAGCCGCGGATTAGCCGCAGCACCGATATTCTTCGCGCTTGGACCGCAGTAGTAATGCGTACCCTGCGGCGGTTCGGGTCGAGAAACCTCCCCGGACATACATTCCGTTATTTGAAACACCGTCAATGGACGGAAATGGAAATCCGTAGTCCGCTTCAAACTGGGCGGTGTCGATGATGTACGCAAGCGTGACGGCGCTCCGGTTAAACATTTTGGAATTGGTATCGTTTGCGATATTCTGCTCGTCCATGTTCCAGACATCATAAACATAGATATCCTGAATACAATCGCCGCGGTCCAGCAGATTCGCATGGACTGCGGTTTTCTATTTCAGCGCCAGCGTAATTTCTTTTTCGGGAACTCCCATGTCCTTTGTGCCGTAGGTGTACTGGTGAAGCTCCGAAAACTCTCCGCACTGCGACAGTATTCCGTTGCTTCCGGGCGCAAGCTCGGGACTGCTCGACGTACTGTTTCAGTTCCTCGTCAATTCCGAAAATGTCCTCCCAGATATCCGAATCAACGGTTTCCAGCGTAATTGACAGCTTGTCAGAAGCGCGCTCCGTTCCGCGGGACATTTCTCTTGCAAGGAATATTCCGGCGCTGTCCGTGAGCGTCTGGTCCGCTTTGGGCGGATTGAATGCTTCTCCGTTTTCGATGGCTCTGTATCGGTTTTCGCCGATTGAAACCAGCCGGGAAATAAGCGGGTCGGATTTGGAAATTCTGATATAGTCAAACGCCCTTCGCTTTATCTTATCAGACATGAACCATGCCGTTCCATGCTGTCCCTGACCGCTTGGAACCGGGACAGAGATGTTGTCCGTGACCTTGTATGTGTCGGTCTGGTACGTCAGTTCAGCGCAGACAAAATACACCACGCAGAGCAGCACCACCAGAGCCTCCAGCAGAAGATACAGCTTTCTCGGCTTTTCTCCGCCGAATACGCCGGAAATTGTTGTTGAGAAATCCGTCAAATCCGTTGAAATGCTTCCGGTCGTAAGGACATCGTTCAGGAGGCTGGCAAACAGCATGGCGGTTATGCTTCCGACCACAAAAATGAAAATGCAGACAGGTATTCGGTAGTATTTGCTTTTGTTTTTCATATCTTACTCTCTGTAAAATTGACTTGTAACCATTTTCCTTAAATGTACAAAAAGATATTGGTTTAATACCAAATGGTCACCTCTAAAAACCTCATGTGAGCGAAAATGCGCAGTGCGCGCCATCTTCATCGGCTTTCCTAGAATCTGGCACGCCCTGCCCATTTTTGCTTTTCGCACCGGTTTTTAGAGGTTCCCATTTGATATTGACAACACACAGGAATACGGCTATAATAATGATGTATTATTTATATGGAGGTCACATATGAACATCGTCATTGACATAGTGCTGCTTCTCGCAGGGTTTGTTCTTCTGATAAAAGGCGCTGATTTTTTCGTAGAGGGAGCTTCTTCTCTTGCAAGGAAACTAAGGATCCCCTCTCTTGTGGTCGGTCTTACAATAGTCGCGCTTGGAACGAGCGCACCGGAGCTTGCAGTCAGCATTTCAGCTTCGCTGGGCGGGCAGAATTCAATGGCTGTCAGCAATGTAGTGGGATCGAATATCTTCAATCTTCTTGGCGTGCTCGGAGTATGTGCGCTGGTAATACCCCTTGGAGTTACAAAAGACATACTTCATAGAGATTATCCGGTTTCGATATTCACATCCGTGCTGTTTTTTGTAATGCTTATATTCTTCGGAGCTTCCGGAGAGATCACTCTTTTTGAAGCAATATTACTTGTAGTGCTTCTGGCAGGTTATCTGACATGGACTGTCATAGCAGCAATGAAAAACCGTCAGACCTCCGAGGAACAAAGCGCTGAGAAGCCATTTATCTGGTGGAAGTGTGCGCTCTTTATAATCTGCGGAGCAGGCGCGATAGTTCTGGGAGGCGACATGGTTGTAGACCACGCTTCTCTGCTTGGAAAAGCCGTGGGCATGAGCGAAAGTCTTGTCGGTCTTACGATATGCGCTGTCGGAACCTCTCTTCCCGAACTTGTCACGTCGATCTCCGCCTGCAAAAAGGGCGAAAACGATATGGCAATCGGCAATGTCATCGGATCAAATATTCTGAATATCCTGTGTATTCTCGGCGTTTCCGGGGTTATTTCTCCTATCACTATCACCGGAGCAGACCTCAGCAATACTCTTGTGGATTTCGGAATTTACATCGTAATATGTCTGCTGGCATACATATTCTGCCTTACTCAGAAAAAAATCACCCGTGTTGAGGGAGGAATACTTGTTTTCCTTTATATCGCATACATGGGTTATGCTATCGTCCGTGACCATCTTGGAACCGATCCGATAATGAGCCTTATAGGGAACTGATCAGAGAGAAAAGCAGGAGTTGTTTCAGCTCCTGCTTTTTTCATGATGCCACATCTACGGCTTTGTCGGCGCGATGTGCCAGTCGTTATAAACGCTGCCATTAATGAATATCTGGTCTGTGAGCCTTACCGAAAGCTGACCAGCCGGACACCACACGTCGAAAACTTCGACATATACGGTGTAGTTTTTCCTGTCCGGAAACCAAATCGACGTGAAATGAACCCGGTCATTGTAGGTCGAATATTTATTCTTCCTGAAAACAAAACTGCCGCCCGATTTTTCAAGCAGGCGGTTGTAAAGTGTGGTGCTGTGACGGTTGTAGTTGAACTCCGGGAACAGCACGTTTGCGGTCTGGCTTCCGGTGCAGTACTGCGTATCTCCGTAGAGGTGGGCGTCAACGCTTATCTCTAGTTATATTGGCAATATCATTCATCAGCCTGAACCCGCCCCGTAAAACTTCCGTATAAAATAAAAAACCGCCCAATGGACGGTTTTTTATTTGGTGCGGGTGACGGGACTTGAACCCGTATGTCATACAACACACGCACCTCAAACGTGCCTGTCTGCCAGTTCCAGCACACCCGCATATATACCCGCCAAGATCTCTGAACTCTCCGGAAGCCCTGATTACTCAGCGCATTTCTTTTGAGTTCCTGTCTCTCAACGACTATGTTATTATATCACAGGCAAGCCAATTTGTCAATAGCTTTTTTCAAAAAAACTCAAATTTTTTCTAATACTTTTTTGCGCCGGCTATTTAATGGGATACTTGTCCGGAAATTCCAGCCGGATACCATTCTCCCTTGCCCTGCGATAAAGCGCGGACAACCGGCACAGCACTGCGTTTTCCTCGTATATCAGCGCGTCGATGGAAGGCTCGTCGCTCACGTTGTCGTAGTTTGCGCGGATACTGTCCAGCCTGTCCTTTAAATCGTCGTATTCCCTTTTAAACGCCCTTGCGCGGCTCTCCTCCGCTGTTGCGCGGCGTTTCAGCAGACCTTTCATAGCGGCTCCTTTCGGCTCGTTATCGTGTTCTGCTGAATTATATTCTCCCCGCCCGGGATTTATGCCGCCGTATCTGCGCTCTGAGAAACCTCCGGGCGTACTGCGTTCACAGTGTACCCCGCCTCGCCGAGAAGGTCGATTATCGACGGCTCCGCATAAAAATGCATGGTTCCGACAAATACGAACGCGAGATCTCCGTTCCGGAGCGCGTTTATAACGAACTCCGCCATTTCCCGCTGACGGTCGGCGTACATCATATTATAATAAGTCTGCCAGTCGTCCGGGTTAGTGACCTCCTCCGGGTCGTAGACCTCCAGCCCGCGGAAATACTCGTCATCGAAGCTGCTCCACGCGCTGTAAAGCTCCATCGTGGACTCCGCCTGCTGCCGGAGCTTCTCATCATCGGAGCATTCGCCGAGCAGCTCAAGCTGAACGCTCATCGGAACGCTGCCCATCATCTTGTACTGAGCCGCAGCCCCCTCGACCTCCCGGATCTCCTTGCGCTCCCTGTGAGCCATCTCCAGAAACGTTGTTTCCGTGCCGTACTGCGTCTGAAGCCCGGTCTTATCCAGCACCGCCGAGCTGAAAACAGACGTCCAGTAGAACGGCTTCATGTACTCAAGCGACTCATTGTAGATACCGAGGCTTCTGAAATACTCCACAACCCCATCATGCTCCGGAATGACCTCGGCCGCAGTAGTACCGTCGAGCCTGAGATACCCCGCGCACTCAGAAACAAGCCTGCCGTCGCCGCTGAAAGCAACGGTGTCAAGCTCCGGCGCAGCGTAGGTGCTGTTGCGGTACGCTTCCATCACATACTCCGGATATACCGCTTCCTCCGTACCCGCATGCATGCTCCCGAGCAGGAACACCTGCGCGCCGGTCTGTTCGTCCTCCGCCACCCAGAACGGCGGCGTGACCGTCCCCTCCTCGGCTGCGGGTGTGAGATCCACCTCCAGCGGAGAACCAGGCTCCCGGCGCCCGCCGGAGCACGCGGAAGCAAGCAGAATTCCCGCCGCGCACATGAATGCCGCGGCAGTCCTGAAAAATCTCATGCCGCTTCCCTCAGTTCGAAAGGCGGCAGAGACAGTCCTCGCACGCCTGAGCCTCGTCGGCGTATTCGCTGACTTCCATGCGGTCTCCGTCCTCGCAGTAGTACACCAGCCACTTGCCGCCCTCGTTTATGAGGCAGATCCTCTGATCATCGTCGTCGCCGCTGCCGCAGATGTTGTAGTAGTAATGCGGAATATCCAGCTCAAAGAGCTTTGTTTGCAGATCCTGTACTGTCATAGTTCCTCCCTGTTGTCGTGTTTGTCAAAACAGCCTGCCGCTTATCTCGAACGCCGGTCCCTTCTGCCACAGGAATGTGGAAAGAAGTATCTCGAAGCCCTCGCCCGGGCCGCACATGTAATCCGCCGGGTGTCCCTTCGGCAGGCCGAAGCCCGCCAGCAGATTCGTTATAACTCCACCGTGCGTTACCATTGCCGCGCGGGTTATCTCCTTCTTCATCATGTCGCGGAAGATGATATCAAGCCCGCTTATGCAGCGCAGCGAGAAATCCCCGAACTTTTCTCCATCGGGAGGACATGCCTCCGGACCTCCCTTGAGCCACGCGGTGTATTCCGGAAGGTTCTCAAGCTCCTTCTGGGTCTTTCCCTCGAACTGCCCGAAATCCATCTCGGCTATCTCGTCCACCTTGGAAAGCTGGATATCCGGATAGATGATCTGCGCAGTCTCAACGCAGCGCTTGAGCGGAGAGGTGTACACCTTCTCCACATAGGGGTAGACGCCCGCCTTGACGAGCTGCTGGATCTGCTTCTCACCCTGTGGGCAGAGCGCGAGATCCGTCTGACCGATGTACTTTCCGTCGAGATTTCCCTCTGTGATTCCGTGGCGTATCAGATACAAATAGTAGTTTTTCATGATTATATTACCTTTCGTATTATAGAGTGCTTTTTAACATGACTTGTGCTGACCCGGAGTTTCGGTCACAATATACAGCGTCCTAACCCCAGGCAGGTGTCGAAACCTGCCGGAAAGCGCATAACTGTTATAGATAATGCCCTATGGTGCTGTCGTATTTTTGTGAAATATGACACTTTACAAATCGGAATATCCAGTTTATAATATACAATATGGTATTATAGATAAAATAAAGTAACCATGGGGAAAATAACACTAAGGAGAAAATGTATGAATAAAGACTTCCCCCGTATCATGACGCTTCTGCGTAAAGAACGGGGTCTTAGCCAGAAACAGGCGGCTGCCGACCTTGACGTCACCCAGGCGCTGCTGTCGCACTACGAAAACGGCAAGCGCGAATGCGGACTTGACTTCCTGGTGCGTGCTGCCGACTATTATAAGGTATCGGTAGATTACCTGCTCGGCCGCTCGCCTATGAGCAGCGGGGCTTCAATTTCAGAGCAGGAGCTTCCCGAGAGCACTGACGCCGAGAAATACGAGGGCACGCCCTCCGGCCTGTCGGTATTCTTCCAGAAGAAGCTGCTGACGAACTCCATCGAGATACTATTCTCACTGCTTATCAAGGCGAAGAACGCGGAGCTTTCCAAAGCCGTGTACTCCTACATATCGCTTGCGGTCTACCGCTGCTTCAGAATGGTCCACAGCGCAGGGAGAGCGAACGACGAGCATGTGTTCAGCGTACCCGAGGAGAAGGTCGCAGGGCTTACCAGCGCGGCGCTCGCCATCGAGGATATCCACGCGAGAACAGCGGGAATCTCCGGCGGCTCCGAGGACGATAAGATAACCACAGCGCGGCTGGAGCAGGAATACACCAAGCAGGCTGCGGCGCTGCTGTCGATAGTGAACAGCTCTGAAAAGACCCTGAACAAACTCATGTGAGCCTTATTTCATACATACGCTGACAGCCTCCGGGCTGTCAGTTTTGGTTATAGAAGGATTCCGGTCTGTATTTGCTGCAGACCGGATTTTCGTCTGCGGTTTCAGAGCCGCTCTTACTTCTCAGTCTTTTCGGCGCCGTCCTCAGGATTTCCGCCCCTTCCGGTTCGCCGCCTTATGAACAGCTTCACCGCCTGAGCCGCAGTCTTGAAGTTGATAGCGCACAGGATAATAAAGAGAATGCAGTTGAGGACGTTGAGTAGCAGACCCTCGTCAAGGGTCATGATGCACACCGACATGGTGGATATGAGCATAATGTTGATCGCCATTTTGAGGTAGTCAACGTTGACGGTAAGGAACTGCCGCGTATCAATAGCGCGAATGATGTACACCAGAAGGTAGCACGCCAGCGTAGCCACAGCCGCTCCGATAACGCCGAGCGGGGAGTTGAGCAGTACCAGGTTCAGCCCGATGTTGGTAGCAGCTCCTATGATACTTGTGACAAGGGAGTGCGAGGTCTTGTTCTTCGCCTCGTAGATGGAGCTGAGGAAGTTGTTGAAGCTCTGGAACACCACCGCCAGCACAAGGAACGGAACGTACATATACGCCATTTCAAATTCCTTGCTGCCGAAGAACGGCATGATTATCGGGCGCAGAACCAGCAGGATACCCGCCGCGGTGATGTACATAATAGTCTGCATCATGCTGAACACGTTGGAATAGAACTCGCTGACCTTTCGTGAGTTCCGCTCGGTTATCGCGGACATATGCCATGCCTGTGAGAATATCCCGACCACCAGCGCGGCGAGGTTCGGGAACTTGTACGCGAAGGAGTAGACGCCGTTTGCGGCGCTTCCGTGAATAGCCGTGACCATGAACGTATCGGAAACGTTGATTATCCACCACATGACTGCGGTAGGCATGAGCGGTACGCTGTACTGTATCATGCCCTTTGCAAGCTCGCGGTCGTTGCCGAGAGGTCTGTACTGCCTGAGCAGTCCGGCTCTCCAGGTCAGGAATACGATGGAGATCATGTCGCCGAGGGAAATGGAAAGCACGTAACCCACAACTCCCAGATGGAGCACGCCAAGGAGCAGGATATTCAGCAGGATAACCACGATGGTGGTAAGGGTGCCGTCGATGGCGTACAGCCCGACTCTTCCCCGCGCCCGCACGTAGATGGCGCATATTCCCTTGATGCTTCCCGTTGCAACGTACATATAAATGAGCCACTGATATCCGCTGAGCATGTCGATCATTCCGATCAGAGGAACGAACGCCGCGAATATCACCAGCCCGATCAGAGCCACGTTTATGCCTATCGAGAGGACGTGGTTCTTCTTTCTTATGGTATCGTCCAGAGCATAGCGAAGCACACCCTCGTTTATCGAGAGCGTCACCACCGATATCAGCAGTGCCGAGGCGTTTATAATGTTGTTGACATCGCCGAATCCGTCCGCGCCGAGCCAGCTCGTATAAAAACGAAGCATGACATACACGAGGAACTTCGAGCCAAACTGCCCCAGCGCCAGAACAAAGGTGTTGCTTGCCAGCTTCTGGTACTTATTCATGCAGACATTCTTTCATTGTAGATTTATTCGTCATCCTGGGACATGCGGAGTTCCCTGAAGAACTCGGTGAGCACCCCGCCGCACTGCTCCATAAGAATGCGGCTGCGGACGAACGGAATATGCGTGAACCGCTCCTCAAATAGGTTCACAACGGAGGAGCACGCACCGTTCTTATCGTCGAACGCGCCGTAAACCAGCCGTTTCAGCCGGGAGTTCATCACAGCCCCGGCGCACATCGGGCATGGCTCCAGCGTAACGTAAAGCGTGCAGCCCGTGAGCCGCCAGCTTCCGAGGCGCTTCGCCGCCTGCTCTATCGCCAGTATCTCCGCGTGAGCCGTAGGCGACTGCAAATGCTCCCGGAGGTTCCAGCCCTCGCCGATGATGTTTCCGTCAGGGTCGACGACTATCGCCCCGACCGGTATCTCTCCAAGCTCTGCGGCGCGCTGGGCGCGCTCCAGAGCCTGGGTCATATATTCCTCGTCAAGGGTCATGCTATATCCGCCTGAAGGACTGCACCAGCATTGTAAGCAGCAGCCATACTATATTGTATCCAGCGATCCAGAAGCCGTTCAGCAGAGAATAGTTACGGAAAATCGCAAAGATGAACACAAGCAGAACGCCAAGCGCAATGCCGAATATCTCCATGATGCAGCCGAGCCTGATACGCTCGCTGAGCGCCTTCGCGCCGTTTATCGCGGAAGCGAGGGAAGAGAACGTACCGTCGCAGGATACCGCGGCGCTTCCCTTTCCGGCGTACTTCGTGTGTTCGTCGAAGGTATCGTGAGCCTCCGCCGGGAGGATACGCACGTTATCTGCGTAAATGTCGAACATTTCGGAGATAACGCCCTCGGTAAGCGCGCCGTCAACGGTCTTGACAACAAGGCTGACGTCGTTGCGTGCGAGCTTCTGCACCTGGTGCTTCACCTGCGGATTCGCGGTGAGCGTAACGAAGAACAGCATGCAGACCTCTCCGGCGACCGCAAGGTAAATGACCTCGTCGTTTTTCTTGTTGAGCGCGGTCTCCTTCTTGCTGTCGGGAACGGTGATGCCGTGGGACTTCATATGATCCCTGCTGCCGAGCAGGACGCGCCTGCTGCCTATCCAGCCGGAAACTCCCAGTCCGCTCTCATAAACGCAGTTGGAAACCTTCTTGAGCAGGGCGGGCTTGTAGTTGAGCATGTTGAACAGCGGGTCGGCGAGTATGCTGTCGGAGCTTACCGCAAGGCTTGCGGCGTAGATGATGGCCTCGTCGATGGTAACGCGCTGAGAACCGTTCTTGCCGTTCTTGTTGTAGTCCCAGATGTTCCTTATGGAAACCGAGCCAGCCGGGAACAGCGTCTTAGCCTCGACCAGCACGGAATTAACCGAGCTGAAATCCTCGACCGCGCTGTAGCCAAGGATAGCCGCGCGGCGCTCGTTGGTCTTTCGTGACGCGCTGAGCATCGGGAGCATAACTACGAGCGCGCCCGTGAATGAAGCGCCCACGCATAGCACTGCGGAGAATACAGTAGCCGCAAACGACCACTGGTTCATTATATTAGAGGTAACTCCTGTCTCAGCGAAGAAGCCGAGCGCGCCCGCAGCCAGGGAAACTCCTATCATGATGGGGGTAAGCACGCGGGAAATGCGGTCGGAAACGTCCTCGCAGTAGGTGGAGATGATGAAGTCGCAGAGCATTTCGGTCTTTCTCATGGAAGCGATGACCGGTATGCCGTGACCCGCGCCCCTTGCAAGACGTTCCGCGTCCTCGCCGTCGGTGCACTCGACGAAGTACTTGTCGGTGTCGCCGGAGATGAACCGGAAGTTGTTCTTAGCCGCATGAACTGTGCACAGCTTGGAAACGGTGTTGAAGCACAGCGCCAGCATGGAAACCAGCAGGTAGCAGAACGAGCGGTTCATTGCGAGGTAGTTGGTCTCCGCGAGGTACATCACGATAGCGCCGAGCGCTCCGAGATGCGCGAACGCGCACAGCGTGTCGCCGTCCGGCTTACCCTTGAACAGCCTTGAAAATCCGTTTGTGATAACGCTGGAGCATGCTCCGAAGCTGAGTATGCCGATGGTGAGATTAGCATACAGGAAGATATCCGGCTTGATAAGCTCGGACAGTATAGGTATACTGTCTATCTTGAAGAAATAGAACACTGCCGCGATAGCCGCAGCGGCGGTCAGCAGAGCCAGGATCGTCAGGCGGCCCGCAAGACCCTTACCAGCTCTCGCAAGTCTCTCGGTTATGACGTTCTCGTCGTCGAGGTCGATGATCTCGTCCTCGTCGTCCTCATCGTCGTAATCGTCGTCCTCTGCTTCCTTTTCCTCTGCGTCCTCCACCTCGTCGTCGATGTCGGCGAGCATGAAGTTGGCTATCTTGCGCTTCTTGCGCTCCGCAAGGGCCTCCGCCTCGCGTACCGCCGCCACCGGGTCGGTCTTGGGCAGTATGCTGGTGTCTATCACCTTTTTGTCGTAGTCGATGTTGAGCGCCCTCGGCGGGAGATTCCTCGGGTCGGAGAGGTCGGTAATAGTCACGGTCCGCTCCTCGGCGCGGTCTTTCTCACGCTGCTCCCTGAGCTTCTTGTTGAGGGAAGCTACAAGAGCCTCGCTGCTGCGGTCCTTCTCCCCTGCCGCGTCCGACTTCTTCTGTGCGCCCGGGGTGAACAGAACCTCGTCCGCCTTTGAACCCTTCCTGCGGGAAGTCACCGGAGAATACTCCTTGACGTGCTCGGTCTCGCCGCTGGACATCTTCTTGAGGTCGTTTCCGGAGACAGCCAGGGTATCTCCGATGTCGCCCTGCGGCTCCGCGGAGTTTTTCAGCCCGTCTACCGCCTTCTCGCGGGATTCCATCGGATTGAGGGAATCCAGCAGCTCCTCCGGCTCCTCTGCGGCGCGGTCCGCCTCGAGGAGGGCGCGGTTGATCTCGTTTATGCGCTGGAGCTTCTTCATCTGCATGGTTTCGGAGGTCACGAGGTCGCTCTTGGTGTGGAACACGATATCGTCGTCCCCGCCGGAAACCTTCGGCTTAACATACGGCTGGACATACTCGCTCTCCGGCTGAACGACGCGCTCCGGCTTTGGAGGCTCCTCCGGCTCTCCGAACAGCTTTGCCGCCTCAGTCGGCGACGAAAGCTCGGAGGTGTAGCCGCTGTGCTCCGGTTCCGCCGGCTTTTCCGGCTCGCTGAACTGCATGCGCTGTTCCTGCTCGGCGCGCTCCTGTTCAAGCCTTCTCTGCTCCCGCTGGCGCTCCTCGCGTTCGCGCCGCTTGTTCTCAGCCTTGCGGCGGTTGGCTTCGGCGGCGCGGCGGATACTTTCCGCGCGCTCCCGGGCTTCCTCGTCCCCGGAAACGGGCTCCGATTCCTCCGCGGATGGCATGCGCGTATGCGACGTGCTGTTCATGGCGCTGTGGAGTTCGGTCTCTGAGATTATTTCGGTAACGCTCTCGGTGGATTTGGAACCTCCGCCGCGCTTTCTGTCTATTTCTGCAAGAATATCGTCAATGCTGTAATTATCAGACATCAATATCTCTCCTAAATCCTGTGATCCGGCGGTATCAGCCGCGGTGCTTTACGACCTCATACATGATTATTCCGGCGGAGACCGACGCGTTGAGCGAGTTGACCTTTCCGAACATCGGCAGTGAAAGGGTCATGTCGCAGTTCTCACGAACCAGCCTGCCCAGCCCGAAGCCCTCGCTTCCGACCACCAGAGCCACTGCGCCGGAAAGGTCAGCCTGTGCGATGGGAGTTCCGTCGGCTTCCATGCCGTAGACCCACACGCCGGCTTCCTTGAGCCGCTTTATGGTGTCCACGAGGTTAGCGACCCTTGCCACCTTGAGCCACGCAGCGGCCCCTGCGGAGGTCTTGAATACGGTGGCGTTCAGGGAGGCGCTGCGGCGCTTGGGGATTATCAGCCCGTCAGCGCCGGCTGCCTCGGCGGTACGGATTATCGCGCCGAGGTTGTGTGGATCCTCTATCTCGTCGGCGATGATGATAAACGGAGGCTTCCCGCGCTGTTCAGCGTTCGCGAGGATATCCTCCACCGTGGAGTAGGAAGCGGCGGCGAGTTCCGCAGCGGTACCGCCGTGCTTGGGGGTTCCGCAGATGGCGGTGAGCCTCTCATCGCTGACTTCCTTGATAACCACGCCGTTTTTCTTGGCGAGGGCGACTATCTTCGAAAGAGCCGCACCCTTCTGAATGTAGACCGTATCTATTTCCCTGCCCGAATTGAGTGTCTCAGTTACGGCGTTTTTGCCATAGATCAAATTTGTTTCCTGATTATCCATAATATTTCCTTTAAAAATAGTGGTTTTGCACAATGATATACATTTTACATTATAGCACATTTTCCGCACTAATGCAAGCAGTCCGGACTATATTTAAATGAAATTTTAGTGTATATACGCCGCATGGCCATATCAGTCAGGGGTTATTTAGGGCAATACAGCACAAAGATCGTGCTGTATTGCCCAGTCAGTTTTTCTAATAATACGCTTCGCTTATTGGCAAAACTCGATTTTTCGTCAGATTGTACAATGAGGACGACGCAAGTCCAGCATGGCACGCCATAGCGTCATATGACCAGGTAATCCTTAGTCAGCTTATCCGCTATCGGTCGGAGATCTATGCTCCAGAGAAACTTTGCCAGGCTGTAAACATTGTTCCTCACCATGCGGTGGAAATATGTGCGGAAGAACGGCATTCCCTTGTTTTATTCAGCGTTTCCCCAGAAAAGGCGAATGAGCCCGGCATTTAACCGGGCTCATTCTGAACCTATTTTATTATGGATGGATCATCTTTTATTATGGATGGATCATCAGCTCTTTTCGGCAAGCTTTTCGTTAGCCGAATCAAGTTCCGCCTGGACTGCAGCGCGGATAGTTTCACGGGTCTGCGTCCAGCTTGCGCCGCTGTTGTAGCCTTCCTTCATCGGGTTGTTGATGAGGTCGGCTACGTTGGAGTTAACGGCGTTGTACATCTCGATTACCGGGTGCTCGGCGGTCATCTGGTTTACAAGGCGGTACATATCCCACTGCTCCTGCGTCCAGTTGTACTCCTCAAATGCCTGGCGCTTGCCTATTTCAACAGCCGCCTCGCTGTCGCGGGTAGCCATTGCACAGTTGAGATAAGCGGCTACGCCCTTGGGGTTTTTTGCGCCCTTTATAAGGGAGAATCCGGAAACTCTCGCCGGTAGATAATACTCGTCGGCTTCAGGGCATTTAGGCATGGGGACGAACATTACATCTTCCTGATTGTCGGCGAAATCCTGAATATAGTTGTTGTAGGGGTACATCGCGTACAGCCCTACCGGATAGAACAGGGTCTTTCCGTCTGCAAGGCGCTTCGGCTGAACCTGCCAGTTGTACTGCGCTTTCGGGAGCGGAAGACTGTTCGTGTTCATGTTCAGCATGAATGTCTGCGCCTTTTCAATCAGTGCGTTGTCAAGGTTCTGCACGATTTTTCCGTCGCTCATGCCGACATAAGGAACGCCTGTTGTCAGAGAAAATCCGCCCTCGAACCACCAGCCGTCGGTAGCGTATTTTTCAGCGTCAACATCGCAGAATTTCGTCATCATTTCCCAAAATGTGTCCCATGTCCACTTGCCCTCTGCGAGAAGCTCCGCCGGGTCGTCAAGGGAATTGTCGCGGATAGTGTTCTTGTTGTAGAACATCACGCAGTCGCCCTCTACGTCAACAGCGCCTACATAGTGCCTTCCGTTGAACGCAAACTGCTCGTTTACCTCGCTCATGGGCGCCCACAGCTCGCTGCTGAAATCAACGTAATCATCGAGCGGGTCGAACATTCCGCTGATCGCGCCCTTGGGGAACACGTCCATGTCGCCTGCGCTGAACATATCCGGGGAATCGTCCGCCTGAACCAGCACCGCAAGCTTGTCGTAACGGCTGTCCCAGGGAGTGTTGACGTACTCTATCCTGCCGCCGAACTGGCTCTGGAACATCTCCAGCGCCGGAGCGACCGGCTGTCCCTCTGCAGGGTTCAGATCCCATGATGAGAGGAACTTTACAACGCCGTTTTCCAGCTTTTCAGCGCCGATGTCGATTTCCGCAATCTTGTCCGCGTCATCCTTGTTCATGGTTGCCGTGGTAGCCGAGGTAGTCGCCTGCGCCGGAGAGTTGGAGGAGTTCGGAGCGCTGCTCATCTCCTGCTGCTCGTCGCAGCCCGTAACCGCGAGAACGGAGCATATCGCAAGCGCCGCCGCTGTGAATCGTGTGATGTTTTTCATTACGCTCATTCCTTTCGAAAACGGAATTACTTTCTTCTGGTCGTGAAAAGCACGCCGGCTGCGATAACCGCTGCGCCTGCTATTGCTGCGATTCCGGAAACGCCGGTGTCGGGATTGCCCTTTGTGGGAGCGGCGGTTTCGGCGGGAGTTTCTACGTTTTCTGTGCTGTCTGAGGGAGCGACGGTTTCACCGGCTGTGGGCTCCTCGGTGGGAGTTCCTGCATTATCTGCGCTGTCTGAGGGAGCGGCGGTTTCTGCGGGAGCTGCAACAGGCTCATCGGAGAATGTCATCTCAAGCAGTTCAATGCCGTGACCCATAACAGCCATGCCCGCAGTCTGGAGAAGCTCAAGCTGGTCAGCCGGGATAGTGAAGCTCATAGAATCGCTGTCCATCTCAAGTGTGTAGCTGTCGCCGCCCTCGGAAAGGACTGCGCCGTTAAGTGTGCTGATGAAAGGCCAGCCGGCGTCGTTCACCATGGGCTTGATGCACCAGTAGTTCTGACCGTCCATGTCGGCGAGGCTTTCGTTTATGTCGTAGGTGATGGTTACTGTTGTGTCGGGGGTAACGTTTGCGAATTCCTCAGCGCCGATGGTCGCGCTTGTGCTCCAGCCAAAGCCGAGGTCCTTGTTGATGGAGTAAGCGCCAGCGGTAGCGGAAATTGCTGCGACTGCGGCAGCAGCGGTAATAACGGAGATTAACTTTTTCATGATTATCCTTCCTTTCAGGTATTCACGGTTGTCCGGAACTGTGTTCCGTTTTGTTGTCTATATTATATCATTTACCTAACTTGCGTTATATCAGAAATTTAACATTTGTATCGTCAGTTTATCCGAAATGCTTGATGTAGTCTGCAACGCAAAACGCAAAAACTGATATGGTCAATATAGCTTTACCCATTTAAAAACCTTGTTTGAGTGAAAATGTGTATAGCACACCGACTGCTTCTTTCAACGAGCGAAATTTCTGATGCGACGGCATCCATGCCGTCGCCCGGTTATTTCGCTTTGCAACATCGTGTTGCACCTCCTCGTAAGGCA
>DQFX01000071.1 GCA_003531585.1 Oscillospiraceae bacterium
CCGGTTTTTAGAGGTTCCCTTATTTCAAAAACTGCCGGAATGTTTCCGGCAGTTAGTTGTTTATATCATTTCTTTGGCGGAGCTGGAGGAGCAGGAAGTACCTCCGAAAGCGGAGAAAGCGCGCGTCCGGATTTTACAAGCCCCATTACAGACATAAACTGCCTTGTAAGCATGTCCGAAACAACTTCTTCCTCGTACCTGCACACCTTTGACGCTATCAGCACGCCAATTCCAAACGTATATATCCACAGGCTTCTGAACAGGAAGTTCGCTTCCTCCTGGTTCAGGGAATAGTCGCGCATTATGCATTCAATGCAGTATCCCGCGGTATCGCCGAGCTCGCTGAACAGATCGTCGAAATCTCCGGTCTGAGTTCTTTCACTCATATACAGCACCTGAAACAGCTTCGGCTCATTCGTTGCAAACGAGATCATCTGCATACCAACGCTCTTGAACGCAGGCATTCCCGGCTCGTTCCTGGAATAGCTCTCAAAGCGCTTCATCGCCGCCTTCTTGACCTCTTCAATAAGCTCGCTCATGTTCTTGAATGCAGTGAACACCGGGCGGGTGGAAGTCCCGAGCGCTGCGCCAAGATCCCTGGCATTGAGCGCGGACTTTCCTTTTTCTGCGACTATATTCAGCGCAGTCTCTATTATTTCTTCGCGTGTATACTTTGCTTTGGGCGGCATGTTCTTCCTCTTTCAATATATAACATATGTAACGTTTGTTACAGTATAACACAAACGAACCAAATTGTCAATAGAAGTATTCCTGTTTTAGTAATAGTTTTCCACCGTTTTACATAAATCGGTTTAATAATCAACAAATCGCATAACCAAGCTATTTCGTCGGCGCAAACTATGAATCCGCCACGCCGAAATATGATAGTTCCGTGAAATATGTGACATTTTAAGGAAAATTAGCACTCTACCCTTGACAGTGCTAAAAAGTTGTGCTATACTATAACCAGAACGAAAGAGAGATAGGAACAAAGGAGGTACACACCACCTGGGGATACTTCCGGAGGACCGCTCAGGGTTCATAATATAAAATTCAAGCGCAGACCCAAGAACCTGCGAAAGGAGAAATGACCTATGTTAATGCCCACCATGAGAACCAATGTTTTTGACGATCTTTTCAATACCCCGTTCTTCAACAAGAGCGAAAGCAGCATGATGAAAACCGATATCAAGGAACACGACAACTGCTACGATCTGATGATCGACCTGCCGGGCGTCAAGAAGGAGGACATCAAAGCCGAGCTTAACGACGGCTACCTCACCGTAAGCGCCGAAAGCAACACGTCAAAGGACGAGAAGGACGACAACGGCAAGTACATCTGCCGCGAACGTTATTCCGGCAGCTACTCAAGAAGCTTCTATGTAGGCGACGCAGTAACTGAGCAGGATATCAGTGCGAAGTTCGAAAATGGCACACTGAAACTTACTGTGCCCAAGAAAGAGTCACTCCCTGAGAAACAGAACAAGTACATTGCGATCGGCTGATAAATCAGCTATGAACGCACCGCCTGAATAACTTACCCCCGGCAGTCGAAAGGCTGCCGGGGGTTCGCGTTTATATGGAGTTTAATCAGCCCTTACAGGCGTACTTTCCTGCACAGAGTCTCTTGTTTGCGTTGTAGATACGCTCCGCAGACGGCGGGTTAGTATCCTCAAGCGTGTACTTTATCCCGAGGTTCTCCCACTTGAATTTGCCGAGGGTGTGGTAAGGCAGAACCTCCACCTTCTCAACATTTTTCAGGGTCTTAATGAACTCGTTCAGCTTGTCGAGATCCTCATCGAAATCGGACAGGTCAGGCACAAGTACATGGCGGATCCAAACTGGCTTTCCTATTTCACTGAGGTACTGTGCCATGTCAAGAATATTCGCGTTGTCGAAGCCTGTGATGTTCTTATGACGCTCCGGATTGATCTCCTTGAGGTCAAGAAGCAGCAGGTCTGTGTACTTCATCAGCTCCTGAAACTTAGAAAAGAACGGTTCTTCCCGGGTGAACGGGTTTCCCGCGGTGTCAATGCATGTGCTTACTCCTTCGGCCTTCGCCTGCTTAAATAACTCAAGCAGAAAGTCGATCTGCAGGAGAGGCTCGCCGCCGCTGACGGTGATTCCACCGCCGTTCTTCCAGTAGCTCTTGTAGCGAAGCGCCTTGCTGAGTATTTCCTCCGGCGACATTTCAACTGTGGTGTCGTCGCCTTCCATGCTCCAGGTGTCGGGATTGTGGCAGTAACGGCAGCGCATTCGGCAGCCCTGCACGAACACGATGAACCGTACTCCGGGACCGTCAGCCGCGCCGAAGCTCTCGGTGGAATGTATCCTTCCTTTGATTTCACTCATTGGTTTCTCCTTGTCAGTATAGTAGAACAGCGCCGCATTGCGCAGCGCTGTCCTTTTATATTGCCTTGTGTAATTAATTACATATGATCGTGGCAAGTTCTTGCGATAACGTCGAGCTGCTGCTCTCTGGTAAGGTCGATGAACTTAACTGCATAACCGGATACACGGATTGTGAAGTTTGCGTACTCTTCCTTCTCGGGGTGCTCCATAGCGTCGATGAGCTTCTCCTTACCGAATACGTTTACGTTGAGGTGGTGTGCACCCTTATCAAAGTAACCGTCGAGTACGTTAACCAGGTTGGTTACGCGCTCTTCCTCGTTGTGACCGAGTGCGTCGGGGTTGATGGTCTGTGTGTTGGAAATACCATCGAGTGCCCACTCGTAAGGAAGCTTAGCAACAGAGTTGAGGGAAGCAAGCAGACCGTTCTTCTCTGCACCGTAGCAGGGGTTTGCACCAGGAGAGAGCGGCTCGCCAGCCTTACGGCCGTCAGGCAGAGCGGAGGTAGCCTTACCGTATACAACGTTGGAAGTGATGGTGAGGATAGAAGTTGTAGCCTCGGAATCACGATAGGTGTGGCACTGCTTCAGCTTCTTGAGGAAGGTGCGGAGCAGCCATACGGCGATATCATCAGCACGATCGTCGTCGTTGCCGTAGCGGGGGAAGTCACCCTCGATCTCGAAGTCAGTAACGATACCGTCTTCGTCACGAATGCACTTAACCTTTGCATACTTGATAGCGGACAGGGAATCTACAACGTGAGAGAAGCCTGCGATACCAGTTGCGAATGTACGTCTTACGTTGGTATCGATAAGAGCCATCTCGGCAGCCTCGTAGTTGTACTTATCGTGCATGTAGTGGATAAGGTTCAGAGTGTGTACATAGATGGAAGCGAGCCATGTCATCATAGCGTCGTACTTCTGCATAACTTCATCATAATCGAGGTACTCAGATGTGATCGGTCTGTAAGCAGGACCTACCTGAGCCTTGGTCTTAGCGTCGATACCGCCGTTGATAGCGTACATCAGGCACTTAGCGAGGTTTGCACGAGCGCCGAAGAACTGCATTTCCTTACCGGTCTGTGTTGCGGATACGCAGCAGCAGATGGAGTAATCGTCGCCCCAAACAGGACGCATAACGTCATCGTTCTCGTACTGAACAGAGGAGGTACGAACGGAGATAGCTGCTGCATAGCGCTTGAAGTTATCAGGCAGCTTGTCGCAGTACAGAATTGTCATGTTCGGCTCCGGGGACGGGCCCATGTTCTCGAGAGTGTGCAGGAAACGGAAGTCGTTCTTGGTAACCATGGAACGGCCGTCCTGACCCTTACCGCCGATGGACAGTGTAGCCCATACCGGGTCGCCGGAGAACAGCTCGTTGTAGGAAGGAATACGAGCGAACTTAACCATTCTGAGCTTGAGTACGAGGTGGTCGATGAGCTCCTGAGCCTCAGCCTCAGTCAGAGTGCCGTTGTCGATGTCACGCTTGATATAGATATCGAGGAATGTAGAGATACGGCCGATGGACATTGCAGCGCCGTTCTGGGTCTTGATAGCAGCCAGATAGCCGAAGTATGTCCACTGAACAGCCTCGCGTGCGTTTGCAGCAGGCTTGGAGATATCGCAGCCGTAGGAAGCAGCCATAACCTTCATCTGCTTGAGTGCGCGGATCTGGTCAGCCAGCTCCTCACGCTGACGGATAACGGAATCTCTCATCTTACCGTTGCCGCAGTTAGCAAGGTCGTACTGCTTTGCTTCTACAAGTCTGTCGATACCGTAGAGGGCGATACGTCTGTAGTCGCCTACGATACGGCCGCGGCCGTATGTATCAGGAAGACCGGTGATGATCTTGTTCTTTCTTACAGCGCGCATCTCGGGAGTGTAAGCGTCGAATACGCCCTGGTTGTGAGTCTTGTGATATTCTGTGAAGATCTTGTGCAGCTCAGGATCCGGTGTGTAACCGTAAGTTGTGCAAGCCTCTTCAGCCATCTTGATGCCGCCGTAGGGCATGAATGCTCTCTTGAGGGGCTTATCAGTCTGAAGACCAACGATCTTCTCAAGATCCTTCATCTCAGGATCGATGTAGCCGGGCTCATGTGATGTGATGCCGGAAACGATATGGGTATCCATATCCAGAACGCCGCCCTTTGCGCGCTCTTCCTTCTGGAGCTGCTGAACCTTACCCCACAGCTTGTTGGTGGAGTCAGCCGGGCCTGCGAGGAAGGACTCGTCGCCGTCGTAAGGTGTGTAGTTGTTCTGGATGAAGTCACGTGTGTTTATTTCTTCCTGCCAGATCTTGCCTTTAAAACCTTTCCACTGTTCTAACATTGCCATTCTCTAAATACCTCCATATTATTTGCGGGCAGCCGTGAGGCTGTTTACGACGCTTCTGAAACTACTGCTAGTTTCGTTCTGACGCCGCACTTTCTGCCATCGCAGGGCTTGTCCTCATGTTGGTCTGTCCAACCTGTCAATATTATAACACATACATTCTTTAAAGTCAAGAGTAATTTCTGATTTTACAAAAAAATTACTAAAACTTTTTAATACAAGCTGTGACTTCTGTTCTTTAAAGTACAACATATTGTGTTCGTTTGCTTGAAATATGTTAGATATACAAAACGTATCAATGAGGGTTATGCAAATCATGTATTTTTGGTAGTACTGATATATCAATATCCACATATTGTTTATTGACTATTGTTGATAAAAAATTAACAATTTATAGAATTTATTATAATCTGTAATCGTTTTTTATCGTGAAATATAATATCTATCAGCAAAACATATAGCCGTTAAAAGCATAATTCGCCTCAAACATATTGACAAAGCCATGTGAAACAAGTATAATATAATATTGGTTGCATTGAAATAATGTGAACAATTATTTTACGAAAGAGGGCAGTAATCATGAAAAAAACTTTACTCACATGTCTGATATGCGCTTCACTGCTGAGCCTCTGTTCCTGCTCCGGGAATTCCCCCGTGCAGACCGCCGGCTCATCGTCAGAAGCTCAGAACGACAACGGAATCGAGCAGGTAACACTGAAGGTCTGGGCTGAAGAAGCCGCTTTCGACACGATGAACGAAATGATCGAAAGCTTCAAGGAAGCTCACCGCGGCGAGGCTGAATTCAACATCACCATCGAGCAGAACCTTGACAGCAAGACGAAGGACGTTATCCTTGGCGACGTGCATAACGGAGCCGACGTGTTCCCCCTGCCGGACGATCAGCTGTCCGCGATGGCCGCCGCCGGAGTTCTGTCTGCTATTCCGAACCAGGAAGAAGTCAGCGCCGCCAACACTGCCGAGTCGGTAGCTGCGGCGAGCATAAACGGCGTTATGTACGCCTACCCCATGACCGCGGACAACGGATATTTTCTTTATTATAATAAGAAGTTTCTGAACGAAAGCGACGTTTCTTCACTGGAACGCATTCTGGAAGTCTGCGAGGAAAAGAACAAGGAATTCAGCATGGAGTTCAACTCCGGCTGGTACATGTATTCTTTCTTCGGCAACACCGGGCTTGAACTCGGGCTGAACGACGACGGCGTTACCAACTACTGCACCTGGAACTCCACGGATAATTCCATCAAGGGCGCCGATGTAGTGAATAGGATGATGGAGCTGACCTCCAGCCCGGCTTTCGTGAACCGTGCCGACGGAGACCTCCCCGCAGCGCTTGCTTCCGGAAAGATCATTGCCGCAATAAGCGGAGTGTGGAACAGCACCGACGTCGAAAAGGCGTTCGGCTCCGACTACGGCGCATGTAAGCTCCCCACCTATCAGGTCGCGGGAAAGCAGGTGCAGATGGCGTCGTTCACCGGCTTCAAAATGATGGGCGTCAATTACTACAGCGAGCACCTCGAATGGGCGCACAAACTCGCGGACTGGTTCACAAACGAGCAGAACCAGACGCTTTCCTTTGAAAAGCGCAACATAGGTCCTGCAAATAAGAACGCCGCCGCTTCCGACGCAGTTTCAAAAGTTGCAGCGATCCAGGCGGTAATTGCTCAGTCGGAGTACGGAAAGCTCCAGCGCGTCGGCAACAAGTTCTGGACCCCCTGCGTGGAGTTTGCAGACAACATACTTGCCGGAAATCCATCACACCTGAGTGCGCAGAAAATGGCAGATAATCTCGTAAAAGAGATAACCGCCTCGGTAATTGATTAAGGGGGTGCCGTGATGAGAAAACATGGAACTATGATACTCCTGATACTTATTCCGGTACTGATTCTGGGATTAGTGTCGGTAATGTCGAACATCGTTTCTAACAAGAACATCAAAAGCGTAAACAACAGCGCTTCCGAAATCGCGGACAACAGCATGCTGAGCATAGAAGCGCTCGGCGAGATCCGTCAGGACACCCAGTCGCTGCACACTCAGGCGCTGTCGCACATCGTTGCAACCGATCTCGATTCCATGCTTGATATCGTGGAGGGGCTTCGCGATACTCAGTCCGGACTTGCGGCTTCCCTCGATGAATACGAACAATTTGTTTCCGCTGATGACAAAGATAATTTCCAGGCTCTCAAGGACGGAATCGATCAGTTCAACTATCACCTCGCGGATCTGCTGGCGTTCAGCGGCGCAGGAGAAAACGAAAAGGCATACGCGCTTGCAAACGGCGAACTTTCCGACAGTGCGGACAACGTTGAAGCAGTCGCAGCAAAGCTCATCGCCTCTGCGACTGCCGGCGCCGACAATGCGCGCAGCGATCTGAACAATGTTTCGCAGGATTCCGTGCGGCTCACTATGGTGCTGATTCTGGTGAGCGCAGCGGCGTTTATCGCAGCCGTGACTGTCGTAGTTCTGTTCGTGATACGCCCGTTGGTGGCCGTCAAGAACGAGATACGCGGAATTATTTCTGACATCGACCGTGGCGAGGGCGACCTCACACGCCGTATTAAGGTACGCTGCAGCGGAGAGCTTGCGGCGGTGCGCGACGGCTTCAACGTGTTTATGGACAAGCTCCAGAGCATATTCAAGGTCATCTCCGGAAATACGCAGCTCATGGAGAAGGTCGTTTCCGAGGTCCTCGGCAGCGTGCAGACCTCCACGGACAGCGCGGCTTCAATGTCGGCGCTTACCGAGGAGATTTCCGCAACCATGGCGGAAATGTCCGAGAACGCAGCAGCGATAAACCAGAATACCACAGATGTCGAGTCCGAAGTGACGGACATTGCGGCACGCACCGAGGAAATAGCGCAGTTCAGCATTGAAATGAAGGCGCATGCGGAGGGCATTGAGAATTCCGCGCGCAACAATATGCTCACTACCCGCGAGAAGGTAACTACAATGGTGGATGAACTCCGCGACGACATCGCTTCCAGCGAAAGCGTAAACCAGGTAGACAGCCTCACAAAGCAGATACAGCAGATCTCGCGCAACACCAACCTACTTGCGATAAACGCTTCCATTGAGGCGGCGCGCGCGGGTGAAGCCGGAAAGGGATTCGCAGTAGTCGCTGACGAAATACGCCAGCTTGCCGAATCCTCAAAGGAATCCGCGGATAATATCCAGCACATCAACGGCACGGTCAAGGCTGCGGTACACAGCCTGTCAGGTCACGCGACCGAACTTCTCGACTACATGCAGCAGCAGATCCTTCCTGAGTTCGAGAACTTCGTGCAGTCCGGCGTTCAGTATCGCGAACACGCGGAACACATAGAAAACACCATAGAGGATTTCACGGCGAAAACTGAGGAGCTTCGCAAAAACATGACGAGCATTGCGCAGTCCATCGACAGTACTCAACCGCAATAAAGGAAGGCGTGAACGGAGTTACCGGCACCGCTGAAAGCACTCAGGTGCTGGTTGCGGATATGAACCGTATCTCCAGCCGAATGGACGACAATAAGAACATCGCAGATCAGCTCAGAAAGGAAGCTGAAATATTCACCAGAGTATAAGTATTACTGCAAAAAAGCGGCCGCAGAACATGCGACCGCTTCTTTATTAGTTCTCACACCTTTTCAAGTTCTTCTTCGGTGCAGTAGAAAACAGAATACATACCGCCGAATCCGCCTTCTTCATCGTCTCCGGTGTCCGTGTCGATAACGTAAACCGTGCTGCCGCCCGCGCAGCTTATATCAGTTATGGAGCCGACAACGCCGGTTTTCCTTATTCTTACAGTGTCGTCCATTTTAAACATAGTCAACCCTCCAACGGTGCCGGATTTGTGCATTCGATCTGGTGAGTTCCTGGCTCCGGCTTTGCCCAGTGAACCGCGTTTCTTATTATCTTAAGAACATTTTTATTCCGGAATGTGGGGTATTCCTCATGACCCGGCTGGAAGTAGAATATCCTGCCGGCGCCCCTGCGGTAGGTCACGCCGCTTCGGAATACCTCTCCCCCGGCAAACCACCCCATAAATACCACCTCGTCCGGAGTCGGGATATCGAACGGCTCGCCGTACATCTCCTCCATCGGAAGCTCAAACTGCTCCGGAACTCCCTGTGCTATAGGGTGCGACGGCACCACTGCCCAGATGCGCTCGCGGTCGCCGTGGCGCCATTTCAGATTGCAGGAGGTCCCCGTCAGCCGCTTGAACACCTTGCTGTGGTGTGCGGAATGAAGTCCGATGAACCCCATTCCCTCGCCGACTCGGCGGCAGACGCGCTCCACCGAACGTTCAGTTACCTCGTCATGCGCCATGTGACCCCACCAGATGAGTACGTCGGTTTCCGCGAGCGCTTCCTCGCTCAGACCCTGCTCCGGGTCGTCAAGGCAGGCGAGCTTCACGATTATGTCCTCGTCCTGCATAAGATACTCGCCGATTGCCGCGTGCATTCCCTGCGGATATATTTTCGCGACTTCCGGCTGGCATTTCTCGTGGCGGTATTCGTTCCAGATAAGTACACGTATCATTTTGTCACCTCTGATATCCAGCGTTTTACGTTCTCAGCCGACCTGCGCATGTATTCAGCCTGATACACAGCGCCGAAATGCTCAACTGAAAAATCCCCGGTATAGCCGTCGGCGAGCATTCGCTTTACAAGCTTCTCCACACCGACATAACCGCCTCCGGTCTCGCAGGGGTACATTTCCGCCCCCGACAGATCCGGCTTTGAGTTGGAGCCGTCGGCGCTGCGCCTCGACGCCTCGCGGCTGCGGTCCTTCAGATGAGCATGTGCGACATACGGCTTCAGGCGCTCGTATGCCTCTGCGGGGTCTTCAAGCACAAAAGCGAAATTTCCAGTGTCGAATGTGAATCCAAGCCCAGGAACGGATCTCATCAGCCGCTCCAACCCCTGTGTATCGCAGCAGGGCGAGGCCGAGTCGTCAAAATCCTCCAGCGTTACCGTAATTCCGTACTCCGCGGCTAATTCACACATCACCGAGAGCTGCTCCGCAAACTTCGCGAAGCCCGCTTCCCTGTCGTCTCCCGGCTGAAAGAACCCGGGGATCGCAAGCACCTTCTCCGCGCCAAAATACGCGGCGGTCTCGAGGTGGCGCTTCATTCCATCAAGCGACTTCTCCGGCGTATCCCGTAGGAAATCGTACATTGAATAAATCGAAGCGACGTTAAGTCCGCAGGATTCGAAAAGATTCCTGACGTTAACGCAGTCAGAAAGCCTCCAGAGGTCGCACTCCAGCCCAGTGTATCCCATCTTGCGCGCTTCCGAAAGCATGCTCTCAAACGTGGTTCCACGCTGCTGCGCAGCTTCATAGATGTGTTCCAGAAATATATTTAGTCTGTGCATTTTCCATCTCCTGAGTATATTCTTATTGAATTATACCACTTTTTACGTTTGATTTCAAGCCCGTGACAGTGTGGTAATTCCGCGCTCAGAATTTTTTTTGTGAGCGAATCGCTCAGCGTATCTATATTGTTTTCCGTTATGATACTTCCTTGACTTTTGCTGTAAAACAGTATACCACATTACAATAGATTTGAAAAGCGAATATTCCTCATATATAGTATGACATAATCGGATTTTGTATTCAGCAGATATCGGTTATCATTTCAAAGTGAAAAAATCAGCTTCAGCGCCATAGCAGCCGTTACAACTGCTCCGACTATAGTAGTTATCAGGTAGTTTTTTTAATTGTCAATCAGTATTTTCTGTGCCAAACTACTTTTATATACAAACGCACCTCCCTGCCGAAACAGGAAGGTGCCATTCTGTTACCTATCAGAAACCGAAATCGGCTCTGTTCTGCTCAAGCTCTTCTTCTGAGACGACTCTCACGCCGGTCAGTTCGCCTATGCCGTCGCTGGTCTCCCCGCGCTCGGCGGTGAGTACAACGTTGCCGTCAGAGTTAAGGTACCACATAACCTCCGTTGTGTCAGCGGTGGAATACTCGGCAACAACGTCGTCAAAGAACTGCACAGGTTCACCTCTGTAGTAGAGCTTGCTGTCCTCATACGTCAGTCCATACTGCTCATACTTGCTGTAAAACTCGGCGAAATCTTCCTCCGACATGCTGCTGTCCTTGGTCGTGTGTGCCGCAAGTTCTGAATCGTCAGAGTAAAGCACCGTGCCGTCGTCTTCAACGACATACTGATACAATTCATCATCTGCGCTGGTCTGACCGCCGTTGTCCTCAACCTGGATATTTGACCCGTCAGGCGATTCGAATATCATCACATCGTCGCTACCGTTCACGGATTTTGAGATACGTGCGCCGTTTCTGATATCCTCAAGGTTCTGCTCGTAGAGGGCGATGGTTTCGTCAGCGACCTCCTGAGTCCATATGAATTCCCCGCGGTCACGCGTCCAGCCGGAAGCTCCCTGCTTTACAAGCTCGGCTATATTTTGCTTCTCCTGCTCGAGCTAGGTTTTGTACTCATCGTATGTCCACCACTCGACATCGACATCATCAATGCCGTCGCGGTTCGTGTTGTAGACGGCTTCCTGCTCTACTGTGGGAACCGCTTCCTGCGTGGAATTCTCGGAATTTACTGTGGCAAACGCAGTGGTGGTTCCTGCAATAAGGCACGCAGAAACAATGATCCCGGCGAGTGTAGTTTTCTTGAATTTCATGATAGCTTCTATCCTTTCTCGGACGGCATTCCTGCCGAATGCGGCTCCGGTGGAAATGCTGCGCCTTTCTTCCAGCCTGATGAGCGCCATCGCGTAATCCTCGCGCTTACAGCCGAGCTGCTCCAGCACCGCTTCGTCGCAGGAAAGCTCGATATCCCGCCCCGCAAGCGAAAGCATAGCCCAGGCCAGCGGATTGAACCAGTGCACGCAGGCTGCGGCGGTCAGAACGACCTTGAACAGCACGTCAAATCTGCGGATATGCACCAGCTCATGCTCCAGGGCAAACCGCATTTCCTCGCTGTCTGCGGGCAGAGATTTCAGGAGGATTATCACCGGATTTATAACTCCGTAGGTCAGCGGCGAGGTCACACGGTCGCTTACCTTTACGGCTATTTTCCGGCGGAGTTTTGCTGCTGAGATTCGGGAGCTGATCACGGTATCGTCAAGCGGCAGAGCCGTGGAAAGCTCCCGGCGGCTGCGTAGGTGCAGTGCGGTCATTATCCCCATTGAGATAACTACTCCGCCCGCCCAGACGATTTCGAGGATCAGTTCGCGGTTCGGCGCGCCGCTCGTTTCGGAATCCGGTTCGGAGGATTCCGGCGGAGTAAATTCGCGCACGGCAGTGTTTTCAGGCTGTGTATTTTCATGTGGAATATTAACGGAAACGGAGAACGGAACAAGCATTCTCAGCGCGGCGGCCGTCCAAAGGATCACGAAAAGCCGCTTAGGCAGCCGATGAACAAACAGCGACCTAATCACGATGATCACCGCGATGACCACCGACGCCGAAACAGTCATGCTGAGCAGAGTCGTCATTTCAGCTCCTCCACCAGCTTTTTCAGGCTCTGTATCTCCTCGGCTGTGAGCCGCTTTGAGCCAAGCAGAGCCGCAATCAGCTTATCCGACGAACCGTCGTACATCTTGTCGATCAGCTCGTTGGTTTCCACCTCCTGCACTTCCTTTCGGGAAATGAGCGCGCGGCAGATGAAGCCCGGCTCCGACCTGCCAACAGCGCCCTTGTCTATGCATTTCTTTATCACTGTGTAGGTAGTGGTCTTGCTCCAGCCTACCTGCTCGTTCAGCTTTTCCGCGATTTCTTTCGCGGATGTATCGCCCTCCTTCCAGAGTATGTCCATAACCTTCAGTTCAGAGTCAAACAGTTTGAATTCCATGGTTCTGAGTTCCTTTCTATTGCAATAGAATGTGATCACAATGTTATTCTACTGCATTAGAATGAATTTGTCAAGGGGGTCTGCATATTTTTCACCATTCTATCACAATAGAACAAGTTGTATCCAGCTTGGCTTTTTCAAAATTAAGCGTTATTCTTCGGGAAAGTAACCAACCTTGCAGAAAAAGCGGCAGTTTCTGACTTTGAGATGTTGATTTCAACTTCAAATGGCAGCCGGCTTTTAACAACATTTCATCATACTTATATTATTGACATACCAGTCCTTTTGTGATATAATGTATTCGGGTAGTTTTAACTAACTCTTTATTGAATGCAGGAGGACGGATCTTATGATGGAATACACGAACAAGTACTGGAAAATGATAATGCCGCTTGTCAAAAAGAGCCTTGTTAAGCGGTTCGGAAAAGAAGAAACCGCTTTGCTGTTACAGAAAACAGACGCAATTTACCGTGAAATGCTTAACCGCTCGGACGATATCGGCAAGGACAATCCTATGGCTTCGAACCTGTACGAATGTCTGATATTCCTTGCAATATGGAAAGCGGCAGACGGAAAAATAAGCGTTGACGGACTGCGCGAAATCACTCATGAGGTAATGGGATTCCCAATCATGAAAGCAGTTGGGATATTCATGAACGCCAACAGATCCGGGCTTGACAAGCTTGAAAAGAAGATGCACCAGAATGCAGAGTGGCTTGAAGTCCACCCGCAGTACAAAGAGTTTTCGTGGGATTTCAACTTCGATAAAACCAAGCATCCGGAGGGATTCTACTATCATTTCACCAGATGTCCGCTGAACGATTTTGCACGCAGAGAGGGTTATCTAGAAGTGCTTCCTGTCATGTGTGAAATAGACCTGTTAACTGCGAGCCTCATGCACGCAAAGCTTATTCGCAGGCAGACGCTCGCTTCAGGAGGAGACATGTGCGATTACTGGTTCGTTGGGGATAAAAGCCCGTCAGCCAAATAAAGAAGGGACATCATGATAAAGGTTACTGAATTGAGCGAAAATGAGATCGAGGAAATAGGCGAGGCATTCGCTGATTACAATTACGCTGACGGCGAAAAGGGAATGACCTTTCTCTATAATGGAAGGGACAGTGTAAAGGAATACATATGCGGGTACGTACGCGCAATGCTAGCAGGAGGCTGTCTTTTCAGCACAAGCGATAAGCACGAAGCATTCGTGGCTTACAAATTTTCAAAGGATAAGCTGCCGGCGTCCGCCGGATTAATTCTGCTGAAAACCGTGTTCCGGACGCTCGGTTTTAAAGGCGCGTTAAATATGCTTTCAGCCATAAAAAAAGGCGGAGAATCTTACGAAACCACCTTAAAGAAGCAAAAGAAACCCTATATTTTCGTTGGAATGCTAGTGGTTCGCAAGCAGTATCAGTGTCAGGGATTCATGCGAAAAGCGCTCGACATCGCCTTTGACGAAGGACGTAAACGCGGAGTACCCGTGCTTCTTGAAACTGACGCCGCTCTGAAACGCGACAAATACGTCCACCTCGGAATGACAAATATGCGCACCAGAAAGCTTGACGACAGCGCATTTCTGTTCGACCTTGTGAAAGAAAACTGAATATATCAAGTGTTTTGCAGTCCGCCTGCGCCGGGATTCCTTGATGATAGGCGAGCAGTCCTTTTCGCTGTCCTCTACAAATGTTTCGATGGTGCAGACGTCCTGACCGCCGTAAGGGTCGGTGAGGTAAAAATCGACGTGATAAGCCGCGTCGGGAAGTTCGGCGTCTTCGTCGCGCTCCTGCGAAAATCACCGAACCATGCCGGCATGGAAAGCGCTGTTTCATCTTTTGGCTGGGTCTTCTTGAAAAGCCCGGACTTATCCTTGGGGACAGAGAATATCAGCAACGTATAGTTCGGCATGAAATCAGTGCTTACAAATATATCAGGATTGTATCGTCGAAACAAAACCGCCTGTCCGCTCCAACTGTTTGAAAGCACATTGAGAACGGCTCAGCACTCAAATCACTCTGCGCCGTTTTCCGGAGAATCCTCGGTGCCGGAAACCTCCAGCCTTTCAGCGAGGAGCTCCTCGTCGCGGCGGCGGAGCATGCTGCAAACTATGACCATTCCCGCGAGTATCATCATTCCGATGCCCGTGAGGATAAGTCCGCTGCTGAGTCCTGCGGGGTAGAAATTCAGCACGATAGTGTGCTTGCCCTCCGAAACCGGAACGCATATCAGCGATTCGTCAAGGCAGGTGTCCCAGTTGACGTACTCGCCGTCTATCTGTACTGTCCAGCCCTCCTCGGCGGGAATGGTCGTGAACAGCGCGCAGTCCCGGGGAGCGTCAACGGTGAGCTCCAGCGTGCAGCCGCCGGTGCGGGCGAGGGTCGTGCCGGAGTTCAGCTCGTCCATGGCGCTGTGGAAACGCTCCATGGAGGCGCTGTCGATGTAATAGAACCAAGCGTTCGTGTAGTACACGGCGTCGTCCAGCAGCTTGAGCTTCACCCTGAACGAATCCCCCTTGCGGTAAGTGCCCAGGTACTCTATACCGTGGTTTTCATACAGGAAGTAATTCCCGCGGTAGATGTCGTTGACGTAAAGCTGAGTTTCACGCTCGTACTTCGTCGGCAGGAACATATACACCGGGCCGTCCGCTGAAGCCGTTACCGTGTATTCCACCCACGCGTCGTCATCGGTGTTCTTCTTGCGGTAACTGTAGTGCGAATCCGTCGTGGAGCCTATCCGGATATTGTCGCTGTCGAAGGTCACGTCGTCGATAGCCTTGAACACCGCCGTGCCCTTCTTTCCGGCAAGCATTGAAGCGAGCTTGTTCTGCGCCTGGAACGGCGAATACTCGCTGATGTCGAAATCTATAATGCCGCCGTCGGCAAGGTAGGCGATACCGAGGTCGTCGGGGTTCTTGTAGACGGTTATCGCGGTGTCTGTCTCCACCGGAACGGTCTGCGTGTAGGAAACGGTTTTGGAATCCGTCGCGAACACGTATCTTACGCCGAAAATATCGTCTGTAAGCTCGGTCGCGCCGTCGTAGCGGGTGTAGTGCTCCCTCGCGGCGAAGCCCAGGGACTTCAGCAGCGCGATAGCCTTCGCGTTGAGCGTGCTTGAGCTGTGGCTCATGCCGTACATTCTCAGTGCGATGTCGTCGTTGACGCAGCGGTGGAATGTCTTTTCCATGCGGTAGAAACCGGGATCCTGCTCGTGTATCTGCTCGGAGACTTCCCGGGTCAGCGGGATATCCCAGCGGTAGCTCTCACGGGTGGAGAATACAATGTCGTCGTGCATCTGGTAGAGCGACTGCGCGGTGTTGAGGTACGCCTCGGCGCACACGAATACCGCCATTACAACGCACATTGCCTTCTTCCCGATGTTCTTTTTGTAAGCCCACGCCAGAATAAGCATGACCGCAAGGCAGACCAACGGAATAAGCACGGTCAGCACCTGCTCGTAGTGGTCGCCGTCGTCGGCGAGGTCAGCGTAAAGGAGCATTGCAAACGGTATCGCGAACGCCGCCGCAAATCCCCTTCCGCGCACCTTGTCCAGCTTGTCGAACGCCTGCGCGCCCAGAATGATCAGCAGGAAGCTGACCATGAACGAGTAGCGGTAAGGGAGCCAGTTAGGCATCTGACCGCCGTGCCACATCATATCCACCGGGCGAATGTACATGCACAGCACCATCACGCCGATGAACACCGCCGAGGCGATACGCTCCCGGGCGGAGAAGCGGCGGCATGTGAAGTACAGTATCATGCACACCAGAGCGAGGGTCCCGGCGTAGAGGATAGGCATGCCCTCCATGCGGACGGTGTCGTATTCCGTCGGGAACAGCTTGATGAAAATATCCGCAATGTTGAAATTCTCGGCAAGGGAGTAATCCGGGTCGGAAAACGCGAATTTTCCGTTGGAAAGCGACTTGTACACCGGAAGTATCATGAAGCAGGACATCAGAATGCCGCTCACCGAGCCTGCGCCGTACATCAGCACAGAGCCGCAGACCTCCCCGAAGCACTTGTTTGCGCTCTTTCCGGAGGCAAGGTACCATACGAAGTACAGCGCCGAGAAGATCCCGACCATATAGCCGATATAGAAATTGGCAGCGAAGATGTAGACCAGCGACAGCACGTAAAGCAGGAACTTCCTTTTATCGCAGATACGCTCTACGCCCATAGCCACCAGCGGAAGCGCGACCAGACCGTCCAGCCACATGGGGTTCATGGTCTGCACGATGAAGTAGCCGCACAGCGCCCACATCACCGAAAAGCACACCGTAGTAGTCCGGCGGCAGCCGCGGTGCCTTCCGAGGAACAGCGCGCAGGTAAGCCCCGCCGCGCCCGCCTTTGCGAGCATCATCGTCATCAGACCCTCGGTTATCCACTCCCGCGGGAAGATCCAGACCAGGAGGTTGAACGGGCTTGCGAGGTAGTACCCGATTATGCCCATGAACTCACCGGAAAGGTTTCTGCTCCAGCTATACCATATGCTTTCGTCCCCGGCGAACACGTCGTACATGTAGTCGTAGTAGTAAACGTACTGCGCGTTCAGGTCGAGGGACAGCACAGAGCGCGCCCCGAACGGCCACACCTGGAATACGATGTACGCCCCGAACAGGATAACCACAGGCAGCAGAAAAGACAGCCAGTACGCCCGGCTGTCAAAGATGGCTTTTCTGACGCGCGTGAGAACGTTTCTGACCGCCGTCAGGGTGCTGTTAATTTCCATTGTTGCTCCCCTTTCCTCCGGCAGTCCGTGAGATTATATATCTCGGGCGCTGCTTTATCTCCTCGTAGATTTTGGAGAGGTAGTATCCGATAACGCCTACGCCAAGCAGAATGCAGGCTCCGGTAATGAGTATCAGCAGTATCACGGTCGAGAATCCCTCGGCGGCCTGCCCGCAGAAATACTTTACCAGCGTCTGAACGCCGAGCACAAGCGCCATCACGAAGAAAATCACGCCGACCCAAGTAATGAGGTGGATAGGCACGTTTGTGAACGAAGTGATGTTGTTGAGCGCGAATTTGAACAGGCTCTTCATGCTGAACTTGCTTTTTCCTGCGGCGCGGGGCTGAACGTCGAATTCCACGCGCTCCACAGTGAAGCCGACCCAGCTCGAAAGCGCCCGGAAGAACGTGATGCGCTCCGGCAGCTCGTTAAGTGCGTTTATGACCTTCCTGTCCATCAGCTTGAAATCGCTGGCTCCGTCCAGGCTGATCCCCGAGGAGCTTTTCATCATCTTGTAGAAGCTCCGGGCGAACAGCTTGTGGAGCAGCCCTTCCCTGCCGCGGGAGCGCTTGACCGCCTCCACGACCTCCGCGCCGCCCTGCCACAGACGGTACATCTTCGGGATAAGCTCCGGCGGGTGCTGAAGATCGCAGTCAATGCAGACTGCGCAGTCTCCGGCGGCGTTTTTCAGTCCCGCGAATATCGCGCCTTCCTTGCCAAAATTCCGGGAGAATCCCAGTCCGCGCACATTAGGGTCAGACTCTGATGCCGCCGTTATCTCCCGCCAGGTGTCGTCCCTGGAACCGTCGTCGACGAAGATCAGCTCGTAAGGAATACCGTTTTCTCTGAGTATCCCGGCAATCACTGACGCGGTGCGCTTTATGTTCTCGTGTTCGTTGTATGAAGGTATAATTACTGAAAGCATCTGCTGAAATTCACTCCCTGGTCATTCTCCGATTATCTTGACCAGCACGGTCTTTTCACGGCAGCCGTCGAAGTCGCCGTACATGATGAACTGACGAGGACCAAGCTCAAGGCGGCCCTCGGTGATGGGTATGGTAACGCTGGCGCCGAGGAGCATCTGCTTCATGTGAGCCGCTCCGGCGCTGGTGTAATCCACCTTATAGTTGCTCTCGTCGGGAACGATCTTTCTCAGCATTTCCGTCCAGTCCTCGAAAAGATCCTCGCGGTCGTTCTCAAGGAATATCGCCGAGGTTGTGTGCTGGGAGTAGACTACGCATATGCCCTCGCTGATGAAGCTCCTGCGGACGCACTCCTCCACCTCGAAGGAAAGATTCAGGAACTGCTCTTTGGAGTCGGAGTTGATGGTAAGCTGCTGCCGGTAGGTTCTCAATGAAAACATCTCCTTTTTTAGTCAGTACGTTCCCTGACGGTAAGTATGCCGCTCTCCAGCGACGCGTGTATCAGCTTTCCGCCGCCGTTGAAGCTGTACATGTAGCTCCCCGGAAAGCTCCCGCTGATGAGATCGGTTCTGAGTTCGCCGATATCCGTTTCAAAATCCAGCGCCACGCTGCTCCCCTTCGGGAACACTATCTCGGCGTTCCCCGTGCGGGACTGCACCGCGCTTCCGGTTATAACGCTGTAGAAATCAAGCAGAATGTTTCCGCTTGCCGTGGAAAAACTGCACAGCGAGCGGGTGTTTTCCGATGTGATGTCGCCGCTGTTCGTAACGGTGGTTATTTTCTCACTGTCGACGTCCCCGAGCGTCACGTCCCCGGATACCGTATAAATAAGTATGTCACGGTAGTATTCCCGCGGTAGGTACAGATACATGCCGTAGCTCTCGTGCTCATTCGCAAAGAGCGAAACCACGAATTCCCCGCTCTCGGATATCGTCAGCGAATTGTCGCCAAGCTCCGCGGTGAGCGGAACATCATTGCGGTACTTCATTCGGATACGGTCGCCCTCGTAGGGGATCACGGTGACGTCCGTCTTGAGAAGGTCGACGCTGATGTACTCGCACAGCGGGAAATACTCGTCACCCTCCTTTGAGGAGCCGAGGCTCTCCCCGGGAATGAGGAACGCCAGAGCCGCGAAGGCCGCGGCAAGTACTGCGGTAATTATGAGCCAACGGTTTATTCCGCGTTCCACAAGAATCCCTCCATGCTCAGTACGGCTTCCAGCCGCGGCAGATATCGCACCTGCGCTTCACCCGCAGGAACAGCCTTGAGATCACGAACCCCGCCTTGACCGCTGCCAGTCCGAGAAATGCGGAGCCGCAGGCAGCGGCAAGTCCGCCGAATATCATCAGCTCCGGCGTGAGCGAGGTCACGATGAACTGCGCGTTGAACAGCTTTACGGCGACCCCGGCAATGCTGAGCATTATCCCGGCGGGGATACCGAAAGCCGCCGCCGAAAGCATTGCGAGCATAGCGCAGAAGGTCAGCAGAAACAGCACCGCAAACCCGGACTGCATTGCACAAACCTTAAATTTAACCGTTCGCGTCATCAGCTCACCGCCGTTCTGAATTCGGAATGTCAGGACTCAGAAGTTTTCCTCCACTTTCTTGTAAGCATGGGCAGGATCATTCCTCCAAGTGCGTTGCCAAGAACTACCACAACAACGAACGCCAGGTTTCGAAGCGTGAAAGTCTGTTCGCCGATCGCCGCGCCGTTATAGAAAGAATTCGCAATAGAGTGGTCGAACCCACTGAAAATGAACACGGGGACGCACAGAAAAACGCCGATCTTCTGACCGCGCTTCCACAGGTCGACCGCGAGGTACATCAGCAGACCGCAGAGTATCGAGGAAAGCACCCACTTCTTAGGGTCTGCGGCGAGTTTAGACGCGTAGCTTGTCCGCGCGGACTCCGCGATATCGGGCAGGCAGAAGCTGACCAGGATCCCCATTATAAAGGTAGTCAGCAGATTCACCACCAGAATGAGCAGCACAAGTCTTATGTACTTGAAATCTTTAAAATGCTCGGCAATGTATCCGACCTTGCCGGTATACAGATTGAAGCCGTACTCGCAAATCGCGAAAAGTCCCAGTGAGAACAGCACTGCGCCCGCCCACATCATGCCAGACTTAGTACTGGCGAGGAGTACGCAGCCGCCTATTGATATCAGGATTCCTGATGCGGCAGCCTTTTTTATATCAGTTAACATATAGCCTCCGATTTTTTTGTTTTACACATTTAAACATTTATTTCTTTATTAGAACCGCGGCACACTCAACGTGGCTCGTCCGCGGAAAAAGGTCGAACGGGCGCACTTTTTTCAGCGCGTATCCCAGCTCTTCCAGGCGCTTGCAGTCGCGGGCGGCGGTAGCCGCGTTGCAGGAGATCATCACGATACGCTCCGGCTGCATTCCCGCGCAAGCGGTGAGCGTAGCGTCGTCGCAGCCCTTTCGCGGTGGGTCGAGGATTATCACGTCCGGACGCTCCCCGGCGCTTTCAAGCTGCTTTGCAGCCTGTCCTGCGTCGGCGCAGATGAACTCCGCGTTATTTATGGAGTTGCGTTCAGCGTTCCTTCGGGCGTTTTCAACCGCCTGCGGAACTATTTCCGCGCCGATAAGCCGGCGGGTCTTCCCCGCCATCGAAAGACCTATCGTGCCGGCTCCGCAGTAGAGGTCGAGCAGCAGCTTTCCCTCCGGCTCGGCGAATTCAGCCGCCTGGGCGTACAATGCCTCGGCCGCCGGAGTATTCACCTGATAGAACGCCCTCGGAGATATCTCCACCTTAATGCTGCACATTGTGTCGCTGATATCCGGCTTTCCAGCAAGGACTATCTCCTCATCGCCGAGTATCACATTAGTTTTCTCGCGGTTGATGTTCAGAACCACTCCGGTGATCTGCGGGAAGCGCTCCGTAACGCTCTTTGCGAGCTTCTGGAACTCCGGTACCTTTCTCCGTGCGACAAGACAGAGACAAATCTCCCCGCTGTAGTGCCCGCGGCGTAAATAGACGTGCCGCAGCACGCCCTCGTGCTTTTCCTCATTATAAACCGAAATGCGGAGCCTGTCCGCCTGTTCAGTGACAAAATTCGCGATCTCCGCAAATATCTCCGGCTGGAGCGCGCACTTTTCCGTGGGTATCACCCGGTGGCTCCGCTCAGAGAAGAACCCGCAGACCGTTCTGCCGTCCTGCTTGGAAAGCGGCATCTGCAGCTTGTTGCGGTATCCGTCGACGCTTTCGCTGCCGCGTATCGGGAGCATTTCCGGCGAGAGACCGCCTATCCTTCCGAACGCGTCGCGCACGAAGCCCTCCTTTGCGCGAAGCTCCGCCTCATAGGAAATGTGCCGGAAGCAGCAGCCTCCGCACTTTCCGTAAACCGGGCAGGAGTTTTCAACGCGGTCTGGAGAAGCGGTCAGAATTGCTTCCAAGCGCCCGTAAGCGTAGCTTTTCAGCACCTTGACTATCCGGCAGGAGATAACGTCCCCCACCGCCGTAAACGGAACGAAAACCGCCATGCCGCGGCTGTTCTCGTCCGTGCCGTAATGCCCCACGCCGCTGCCCTCGTTGGTGAGTGCTGTTATCTCCAGCGTGACGACATCGTTTTTATTGAGCATCAGATCTCACCCAGGCTCTTTGCCTTGAGGTAAGCATAGATGAAGCCGTCTATATCGCCGTCCATAACGGACTGAATGTTGCCGCTCTCGTAGCCTGTGCGGGTATCCTTCGCAAGAGTGTAGGGCATGAACACGTAGGAGCGTATCTGGCTTCCCCATTCGATCTTGAGCTGTTCTCCCTTGATATCGCTGATCTTCTCGAGGTGCTCGCGCTCCTTGATCTCAACCAGCTTTGACATCAGCATCTTCATACAGAAATCGCGGTTCTGTACCTGCGAACGCTGGGTCTGGCAGGCAACAACGATACCTGTGGGCTTATGGATAAGTCTGACTGCCGAGGAGGTCTTGTTGATGTGCTGACCGCCCGCGCCGCTCGCACGGAACACTTCCATGATGATATCCTCGTCGCGGATCTCAACGGAAACATCCTTTTCGATCTCCGGCATAACCTCGACGCTGGCGAAGCTGGTGTGTCTGCGGCCCTGGGCGTCGAACGGAGAAACGCGCACCAGCCTGTGCACGCCGTTTTCGGACTTCAGAAATCCGTATGCGTTGAAGCCCTGAATATGGATAGAAGCGCTCTTGATTCCGGCTTCTTCGCCGTCGAGCATATCGAGTATCTCGGTCTTGAAGCCGTGGCGATCCGCCCACTTCATGTACATTCTGAGCAGCATGGATACCCAGTCCTGAGCCTCGGTTCCGCCTGCGCCCGCGTGAAACGTCAGGATAGCGTTGGAGCTGTCGTACTCGCCGGTGAGCAGCGTTGCGAGCTTCTGCTCCTCAAACTCGGACTTTACCTTCTCGGCAAGCTCCTTCACCTCGTCTACGGCGCTCTCGTCATTCTCCTCCTCGGCGAGCTCTATCATCGCGAGAACATCGTCGTGGTTCGTTTTCATGCGGTTGAAGCTGTCGATGGTGTTCTTATACTGACCTATCTGCTGCTGAACCGCCTGCGCCTTCTCTGGATCGTCCCAGAATTTCGGCTCGGTGGATTTCATCTCAAGCTCGTCTACCTTGATTTTCAGTCCCTCAAGGTTCAGCGCGCCCTTCAGCTCCTCGATCTGGGGAGTAAGCGCTTCCATGGCTAATCTGGTTTCGTCGTACTGTATCATATTCTCTCCTGTAATATATAATTAGTTTTATAAAGTACTTTTGTTCATAAAAATACCCATTATCTTATATAGTATATCACAAATCAGGTGAATTTGCAATACCCGAAAAGCAGATTTTCCAACAAACCCGCGAAATTTCTCGGCATTTACTGCAAAACGGCAGAAAAATGATATTGTCAATATAGCTTTACACATTTCACTCAAAAATTTTGAGCAACAGTACAATGGAATAAATATCCACGAAGCGCAGCAAAGTGGATATTTATTCCATTGTGTCAGCCGCAGATTAGCCTGTCTTATCCGAGTAATATCTGCGGCGCTTCTCTGCCGGAGGCACTCCTCCTATCGACGAGCGTATCCGGCGGTTATTCCAATAGC
>DQFX01000068.1 GCA_003531585.1 Oscillospiraceae bacterium
TTCGAGTTTGTCAAGAGGTTTTTCAAAAGTTTTTTGAAGTTTTCTTGATTTTCTTTCGTTCAGATGTGATCTCGGAAGTTTCGCTTGCTTGGTTTCGCAAGCTTTTCTATTATATCACATCTTTTCAAGTTTGTCAAGAGGTTTTTAAAATTTATTTTTTGAACCGCTTTTCAAGCCTTCAAGATTTGATTTAACAGTTTGTCGCTTCTCTCGAAGCAGCTTATTTATTATATCACTTTGTTTTCGTTTTGTCAAGAGGTTTTTCAAACTTTTTTGAAGTTTTTTCTTGATTTTCAATCACTTTGTGATGTTTTTAAGCCGTTCTCGCGACAGCTTTTATATTATACTCTCTTTGTTCGAAAAAGTCAACCCATTTTTCAAAAATAATCAAAGAAATTTTGCACAATTAGTTTTCCGAGTTTTACACAAAATATACGTTTTCGAATACATAAAATAACAAAAGACCCGCCGAAGCAGGTCTTTAGCATGATCATGCATTCTCCTGGAGTTCAGATATGATCTTGACGAAACCGTCAACATCGTTGAAGTCTTTATACACGGAAGCGAATCTGATATACGCCACGACGTCTATAGCCTTGAGCTTGTGAAGAACCATCTCGCCGATCTTCTCGCTTGTGACCTCCCGCTGAAGGGAATTCTTCAGCTCTGCGGCGATCTCGTCCACCATATTTTCAATAGTCTCAAGCTTTACCGGACGCTTGACAGCGGCTCTGCAAAGCCTGTCGACGAGCTTCTGGCGGTCGAACGGCTCTATGGAATTATCCTTCTTTATAACCATAAGAGGGATATCCTCGATTATTTCGTATGTTGTGAAACGGAATCCGCACTGGATACACTCACGGCGGCGGCGCACCTTATTTTCGGTCGGGCGGGAGTCGATTACCTTGCTTTCCTCGCAGCCGCATTCAGGACACTTCATGTTGATATATCACTCGCTTTCTGCAATATAATTTCTAGATATAGTATATCACAAGCCCGCGAATTTTTCAACTCTTTCAACAGAAAAAGTTAAAATTATTTTCCGGTTTTTTCTTTAATAAATTCATATAGCCGCATGACCGGAATATCCGTTTCCTGTCCGTCAAGCCTGTCCTGAAGCATTTTGTTCGTATTTACTATCTGGCTCAGCTCACATTCGTCGTCGCCAGTGGTTATATGCAGTTTCATACATTGCGTGCTGGAGTATCGACCGCGCAGCTCCTCCGGTTCGCAGTTGATCGTCAGAATATCCGCATATCTGATCGTTTTCCAGCCGAGCAGGTGCTTCCATCTGAGTTCGTTGCCGTCAGCTTCTGCGACTGTCGGTATCTTTTCGAAAGCTATTACAATTCCGACGAACAAACCCGTACAAATCAGAAACAGTACCAGACTGACCACCGAGAAATATGTTAACATTACAGCAAACCAAATCGCAAGAATAATGACTGTCGCTGCCATACCAGCATTAAAAAATCTGTCGTTGCATTTCATCTCGACCCTTATTTTATCCATACGCACTCCATTCACAGACTACATTTTCAGATTTAATTATATCACACGAACTATTTAAAGTCAAGAAAAAGGGCGCACCGAAGCGCGCCCTAAAGCTATTCATAATCAGATAAGCCCGGAATTATTGACCGCAGCCACCAGCGCCCGTACGGAAGCCATGATGATATCGGTATGTATACCCGCGCCCCAGCTTACGGAGCCGTCCGGCTTGGATATTCCGATGTACGCAGCCGCCTTGGACTTTGATGACTGCTCTACTGCGTTCTCAGTGTAGGTCTCAAGATGGAATTCTATGCCGAGCCCCGTCTTGATTGCGTTGGAAACCGCGTCCAGACGTCCGTTGCCGACGCCTTCCCATGTGCGCTTCTGACCGCTGACGTCCATTGTGACAGTGGCAGTGATATGCTCGCCTTGGGTATAGTGAGCCTCCACGAATTTCAGCTTGCCCTGCGGCTCCAGATAGGTCTTTTCAAAGATATCGTATATCTCGCTGGGGTGGAGCTCCTTGTGCTGATGGTCGGAAACTCCCTTGACAACATAGCCGAAATGTTCACGCATTTTCGGCGGCATGATAATGCCGTAGGTCTGCTCCATAAGGAAGCCGATACCGCCCTTGCCGCTCTGGCTGTTGATACGGATAACATCACCCTCGTATTCTCTGCCGATATCGTGCGGGTCGATCGGGATATACGGAACGTTCCAGTGCTCGGGATCCTTCTCGTCGCGCCACTTCATGCCCTTTGCGATAGCGTCCTGGTGAGAGCCGCTGAACGCCGCGAATACAAGCTGACCGCTGTACGGCATGCGCTCGTAAACGTGCATTCTGGTGAGCCGTTCGTAGATGGAAGCCAGCTCCGGCAGATTGCTGAAATCGAGGTTCGGCTCAACGCCGTGGGAATACATATTGAGCGCAACGGTGACGATATCGACGTTACCGGTGCGTTCGCCGTTCCCGAACAGAGTGCCCTCAACGCGGTCAGCGCCTGCGAGCAGTCCGAGTTCGGTATCGGCGATACCGCAGCCGCGGTCGTTGTGCGGGTGGAGGGATATCTCAAGTGAATCGCGGCTGTGCAGTACCTTGCACATATATTCTACCTGCTGTGCGTAAACGTGCGGGAGGCTCTCCTCGACGGTAACGGGCAGGTTGATGATGACCTTCCAGTCAGGGGTAGGCTTCCAGATATCGATTACCGCGTTGCATATCTCTGCGGCGAACTCCGGCTCAGTTCCGGTGAAGCTCTCCGGGGAGTACTCAAAGCGGAAGTTGCCGGAGGTCTTTTCGCGGTACTCGTTGAGGAGCTTTGCACCGGTAACGGCGATGTCGATTATCTCCTGCCTGCTCTTGCGGAAAACCTGCTCGCGCTGAGCGACGGAGGTGGAGTTATACAGGTGAACTATGGCGTTCTTGCAGCCGTCGAGAGCCTCGAAGGTCTTTTTGATGATATGTTCGCGGCTCTGGGTGAGCACCTGCACGGTAACGTCGTCAGGGATAAGGTTCTGTTCGATAAGCGCGCGGCAGAACTCATACTCGGTCTCGGAAGCGGCGGGGAAGCCTATCTCGATCTCCTTGAAGCCTACCTCGACCAGCTTCTTGAAGAATTCCAGCTTCTCGTCAAGGCTCATCGGGATAATGAGCGCCTGGTTGCCGTCGCGCAGGTCGACGCTGCACCACTTGGGAGCCTTCTCGATGTAGTCCTTTTCAGCCCAGTCCATGCATCTGAACGGCGGCATGAAATATCTTCTTGCGTACTTGCTTGCGTTTGTCATATCTCTTTCCTTTCCGGGCTAAGCCCCGCGCGCACGCGCTATTAATACAGCGAACTGTTGAACTGCATTTGACCGCAAAATAAAAAAGCTCCATCTCATTTAAGAGATGAAGCTTGAAACTCCACGGTACCACTCTCATTGACAGCCGCAAAAAGACTGTCCACTCGTACACATCAAACAATGTGCCTCTCGATAACGGGAGATACCGTAACAGCTTAATTAGTGACCGCAGACTGCCCGCCTGCCGGCCGCCCGTTCAGCCGTTCTGCTCAAGGAGGAGCTATGACCCTGCCGTTCTGCCGGCTCGCACCGACCGCCGGTTCTCTGGAAGTTCGCCAGGGCTTTGTTTCCTATCGTCGCATTTCAACATATTCTATTTGTGATTATATCACAGATTTCAGCCTTTGTCAATAGGGAACCTCTAAAAACCGGTTTGAAAAGGGAAAATGGGTAGAGTGCGCCGAATGCGATGAAAGCCGACGAAGTAAGGCTGTATGCCTTACGAGGAGGTTTGAAGAAGCAGTCGGTGTGCTATACACATTTTCACTCAAACAAGGTTTTTAGAGGTGACCAATAGTCTGACAGGATTTTTCCCGAAAAAGGGAACTTACCGCTCCGGCACATTTCTGTCCATATTGAAGACAAGCTTCCATCTGCCGCCGGTATTCCGCCATGTCGATGTTATGTGGAACTTTCCGGAAAGGTCTGAGTTTTCAGGCTTCTCCGCCGTGGTGGTGATGACATAATGCACCTGAACCGCATCAGGCGTTTCACACACCGTCACTCCTCGATTTCGAATGCGGCGCAGTCGAAATCAGCGATTATTTCCGCATATTCCGCCCCTGTGCACCGTGTCCCCCCGCAAACCATGCCTGCATTCACGTAAACGCCGCCTTGTCGCGCGCCTGAGCCGCTCTCCACATCTTTTCTTCAAGTTCCCGTATCATCAGTACCCTCCAGCAAACCGCCAGCCGAAGCCCGCAGATTTTCCTTTTCAATGACAGAACGCCGCACCCCGGCGCTTACGATAACCCCTCCGATAAGAGCCGCAAAAGCCGTAGGCGTCCACAGCAGAAAAATACCCGCCGCGTCTCCCATGTTCATTCCGCCGTATTCCGCAGTGTACTGCGCATTGAACACAGCGAATACATCTCCCCACCAGCCAAGCTTCAGCGCCAGAATGAAAAGCGCCGCAAACAGGCACAGCGAGCCGGCGCATTTCCAGATAAACCGCCGCTTATCCCGCGAAAACAGGAGCGCCGCCAGCACCGCGCCCAGCAGCGGACAGAAATATACGGTCTGCGTCCAGAGGGCAAGCCCGCAGAATGCGTACATAAGGCACAGCGCCGGGCAGAGTACTGCCTCCATCGCCGCCAGCGCGTTGAATATCCATCTGATTTTCATATCAGCCTTCCCACCCTCGAAGCTCCCGCAGAGTTTCCACTGTCTCCCGGACTGCCCGGATCGCCGTTTCCACTTCGTCGGCAGTGTTGAACTCCGACAGGGTGAGCCTCAGCGAACCTTTGAGCATATCCTCCGGTACGCCCATAGCCCTGAGCACATGCGACGGAAGTTCATTCCCGCTCGAGCACGCCGACCCCGAGGACGCGCACACGCCCCGGATATCCAGCCCGAGCACGAGGGATTCCCCCTCCACCCCGGAAAATGAAACGTTGACGTTACCGCACAGCCGCGGCGAAATCCCGCCGTTGAGCCTGCTCCCGGAAATCTCCAGCAGTCCTGCGACGAGCCTGTCCCGAAGCGCCGATATTCTCTCAGACCGCCCGTTGATGTCCCCGCACGCATACTCCATAGCCGCACCCATTGAAACTATAGCCGCAGTATTTTCCGTCCCGGAGCGAAGCCCGTTCTCCTGACCTCCCCCGCAGATAAGCGGCTGAAGCTCCAGCCCCCTGCGGATATAGAGCAGACCCGCCCCGCGAAGCCCTCCCAGCTTGTGAGCCGAAACGGACATCATATCACAGCCAAGCTCCCTGACGTCAAGCGGGATATGCCCCGCCGCCTGAACCGCGTCCGTATGGAACAGCACCCCGCGCTCCCGGCAAAGCGCGGCAAGCTCCCTTATCGGCTGGATCGTCCCGACCTCGTTGTTAGCCGCCATCACGGAAACCACCGCGGTTTCCGGCGTAATGAGCTTCCGAGCCTGTTCCATGTCGACGTAGCCGCCGCCGTCCACGCCTATGTATTTTACCTCAAACCCGGATTTCTCAAGAGCCGCGCACGTATTCAGCACCGCCGGGTGCTCTATCGCGGAGGCGACAACGCGGCGCTTCCCGGCGGAAGCCCCGAGCGCCGCCGCCTGCCGTACCGCCGTGTTGTCGGATTCGGTGCCGCCGGAAGTGAACACTATCTCGTCAGGTTCCGCGCCGACAGCCGCCGCACATTTCTCCCGCGCTTCTATCAGCGCCAGAGCCGCCCGCCGTCCCTCGGAATGTATCGACGAGGGATTCCCGCAACATTCCCACAGGAACGGCTCTGCGGCTTTCCGGGCGCATTCCAGCACCGGGGCGCTCGCCGCGTTGTCGAAATATATCATCTCGCCGCCCCCTTTATCCTGTCGATGGTCCATTCATATTCCGGGAAATCCCGCAGGATCCTCGCGATACACCGCCAGATGAATTCCTCGCGCAGCAGCGGGCGTTCCCTCATCTGCTGTTTCGCTCCCCACAGATGCGTGTACTTGTCCTGCGGGAAAAACAGCGCGTCCTTGTCGAGAAGGGTCTGCACGCCGGTGCCGGTGTAATCCGCGCACATAGCCGCCATGCGCTGTTCCGCGAAAACCATGTAGCGCAGGCGCTCCCCGCACCGTTCCGCCGACTTCATGAACGCGACAGCCTGCGATGTGTAGAACTCCTTGAAATCATTGTCCGGAACGTAGAAAAACGCCGTATTAAGCGGCAGTACCTCCCGGCTGAACCCAGGCAGGATATGCCCCGCAGCCGAAAAGTACTCCAGCGGCGGGTAAACGTCCGGGTTGAGGTCCTCACGGTGAGCCGCGATGATGTCCCTCCCGAATTCCGGCTTGCTCCATACGATAAGATCGGTGTCTATCATCGCGCAGGGTGCGTCCATCTGCCGCAGTGCAAGGAGCTTTCCAGCAGCCCAGAACATCTCCGGGTCGATACCGTCAAGGTCGTCTGGGAGCGTGTCACGCACCCCGTCCCAGACCTTTTCAAGCCCGGCATTGCGGATATAATCCGCAGCGGGAGCGTCGCAGTACAGAAAGATCCTGCTTCCGTCCCTCCGCCATTCCAGCGCGGAGATGACCGCTGTGAACAGGTCGAAATCCTCTAAAGCAAAAGCCCCGTTATTTTTCGCGAAAAACGGAGCCGTAGAAATAATATGAAACGCGTTCAAACTCTTACCTCATGTCAGACTATGTGTATACCGTATCCATAGCAGTCCAGCGGGCATTTTCTCAGGCACTCGTACATTATACGGTCGTACTCGTCAGCGGTGATGAATCCGCCGGAGCCGAACCCTCCAAAGCTTCCCGCGCCAAACGAGCCGGAAAAGCTCCCCCACGGAAAGCTCCCGAAAGAGCCGAGAAGATAGCTCCCAGAACCGAACCGATACGAGCCAAACGAACCTAACGAACCAAACGAACCAAACGAGCCCCGGAACGACCCACGCCCAGCGAAGCGCCATTCCCACTCCCATTCCCAGAGGCTGAATCTGTAGCTTCCAAGCGCGGTAAGTCCGCCGGAACCGATTCCCAAGCCAGAACCTTGAAAAACGCCGTAGCTTCCGAAATTGAAGCTTCCGGAGCCACCCCGGAAGCCGCCCGAGAAACTCCCGAAAGAGCCGCACCGTGACCCGCCGTTATTGCCCGCGCAGGCGCCGTTATCCGGAGCGTTCCCGCAAAAGACCTCCGTTACAGCTCTGGCGCTTACTCCGAACACCTCCGCGAGCCTGTCGTTAAGCTGAGGATCCTGCGGATCGAGCGTCCTGAGCTTGTCGAGCCGATCGGCGTAGACCGTGCCGCCGTGCTCCCGGAGCCACTCCGAAAGGCTCCCCCCGAGGAAATATCCACGAACGGCAGCCAAGTCGAAATTATCGATGATCTCAGCCGCATTGCTGATTTTTTTCCTGTTGAGCCATAAACAGCAATCCAACCGAGACACCCCCTGTTACTATACAGTTACTTATAATTTATTATAGCATAAACCTCCGGATAATTCAACAATTTTTTAAGATTTGTTGTCGATTTTCAACTCCGGTAGCATATTACACATATCGCGCAAAAAAGCCGGCGGGATATCCCACCGGCTTTGTGATCAATGGAAATTTCTCTTTTTATTCGCAATCATGAGCCTTATCATGACCGTTACGGCGTTCTTTTTCAGCGAATCAATGAGCATTCTCTCATCGCTGCTGAAACCGCTCCAGTTGAGGTCTGCCAGCTCCGGCATTTTCATGTACCGCGCCGGGATCTCCTCAGCGGTGAGCCTTGCCAGTTCTGACATGCACTTCTCGCAGTCGCAGGCGTTGAACCTCCTGATTATCCCGGGAACATTCTCGGCAATTACCATCTCGGTAAGCTCCCGCATTACCAACGGAGAACGGCTCACCTCATCGTCGGGTTGTTCGCCGCGCTGAAGCTCGGCTTCCCTGCGCATGACCTTAGAAAGCGGCTCGATACCGCGAAGCTGCCTGGGAATAAGGCTCTTCCCTGCGGCGACAACCTGGTTTTCCGAGAACGCGCGTTCCTCCACCAGCCGCATAACGCTCGGGGTTTTCACGCTCTGGGACTGCTCCCCGCTCTCATCGTATTCCGCCGGATTTTCGGCTTTTTTCGCGGGCTTGCCCGATTTATCCGACCCTGCGGACTTCCCCGGCTTTGCCTGTTTGGAAGCCCCCGCCTTCTCGGCGCCGTCAGCTTTACCAGACTTAACAGGCTTAGCAGACTTAGCTGTCTTAGTGGATTTAGTGGACTTATCTGTCTTAGAGGGATTAGCGGATTTATCCGGTTTTCCCGCCTTTTCAGGCTTCCCCGCCGCAGAGCCCGCAGACTTCTTCCCGGGAGCCTGCCTGTTCTGACCGCCCCGGATATCCTCGTCACTGACGAGCCTTGCGCCCTCGGGATTCTCCTGATAATGCTCGGTTATTCTGTCGGTCATGACTTATCCCCGGCTTTTTCCCCGGTAAGCTCGCAGATGAACGCGAAGTATTCCTGCGCCGCCTTTGACTTCGGCGAGTATGTTATGACGCTCTCGCCATGCGCGGGAGCCTCCGCAATGCTGACGCTCGCGCTTATCCGGCTCTTGAATATCTTTGTATCGAGCTGCATGGCGATAACGTTCGCCAGATCCTCGACATCTTTCGTCAGCGTGAGCCGCGGATTGTACTTATTCAGCAGAATGCCCGCCACCTTGAGTTCCTTGTTGTAATAACGCTGTACCGCGAAAATGGTCTGCTTTAGCTGAGCAATTCCCTGTAAACTGAGTATCTCGCACAGCATGGGAATAACAAGCTCATCGGAAGCGGTGTACGCGTTTATGGTGAGCACCGACAGCGCCGGCGGCGTATCCAGTATTATGTAGTCATACTCGTCGCGGATAGTCTCCATCTGTTCCCGGAGGATATACTCGCGCCCAACGCCGGTAAGTTCAAGCTCCACGCCGGAAAGCAGGATATTCGAAGCGATAACGTCGCAGATCCCGCCTTTCTGGACAGCGTCGGAAATATCGCAGTTCCCCTTGAAAACATCATAGATGGTGTATGCGTCCTCGTCGTCTATTCCGAGCGAAAAGCTGAGGTTTCCCTGCGGGTCAAGGTCTATCGCGAGGACCTTCTTCCCCATCTGTGCAAGTCCTCCGCATATCGCACAGCAGGTGGTAGTCTTTCCGACGCCGCCCTTCTGATTTGTGAGTGCAATTATCTTTGCCATAAAACTCCCCCGGAAACTGTAGCATTATGCCGGAACCCGGCACTATTCAGACATCACAAGGGCGCACAGTAAATGTCCGCCCTCGCTGATTATTAATCAAAGGATCAGAAGCCCTCCGGATCTATGTACTCGTCCGTTGCGCTGTCCTCGGGAATGTAGATGTGGTAGTTGGTCTTACCGTTCTTCTTTACGAAGTACATCGCGGTATCCGCAAAGGAGAGCAGCTCGTTCACATCTTCGGTGTGCTCAGGGCAGAACGCCACGCCGATACTTGCCTTAACGTCGATGTGCATTGCGCCGTCAGCGGTGGTGTAGCCTTCGTACAGCTCGTTGATGATATCCATGGAGATATTCTCGATATTTGCGATATCATCCTGATTTGTGAAGCAGAGCACGAACTCATCGCCGCCGAATCTGCCTGCGAAACCGCCCCTGTCGTCGACCTTGGTGCGGATCGTGTCAGCCACGAATCTGATGACCTCGTCGCCGATGGTGTGACCGTAGCGGTCGTTGATGAACTTGAAGTCGTCGACGTCAATGAAGGAAACAGCAACGCGCTTTGTGCCGCGGCGCTCGATCTCAGACGTGAGGTTCCTGATAAATGTGTTTCTGTTATAAAGCTGTGACAGGAAGTCGTAGCTTGCACGCTCGGAAAGCTGAAGCTCGAGCTTCTTCTCGTTGTCGATATCGGTCATGACGCCGATAACTCTCAGCGGTTCGCCGAGGCGGTCTGTGATGCAAACCGCGCGGAGGGATACCCAGATCACCGCGCCGCTCTTTGTCTTGAGCTGATATTCAGCGCTGTAGCCGCTCTTGTTCTTGAGCAGGCCGTTCATATCGCGCTTGTACTTTTCAGCGTCGTCCTGGCTCATAAGGGAGTCGATGAACTTTCCGTTAGAAAGCGTAGCGCTGTCGGTGTCGATGTCAAACTTCGCGAGCATGTTCTTGGAAGCGTACATTCTCTCCTTGTGGAAATCCCACTCGAACAGCATGTTGTCAGACAGCTCTGCGATAGTGCGGTGACGCTCCTCGCTGAGGAACACCTCGTCGAGCAGTTCGTTGAAGGAGGTCTGGATCTCGCCAAGCTCGCTTCTTCTGTTTGTAACCTTGAAGCGGATATCGGTAGAGCCCTCTGCCTCGGAGATCTCGGTCATGGTCTTGAGCATGCCGTTCATGTTGCCGAGGAACCTGCCGATAACGAGAAGGGAAGCAATGGAGAATACAACAGCGGAAGCCGCAACAACGACCCAGCCGAGGAGGTTCGTAGTAGTGGAGAACTTGCTGAACGCCGCATTGTCAGCGGAGGCCACCCAGCGCCAGTTCATAACGTCGGTGCCTGCAAGGCCTACGAAGTATGTAGAGCCGCTCGCGGAACCCTTGATGGACTTGATGTCCTTGCTGTTCTTGAGGTCGCTGTAACCAGAGTTGGAGGTATCGAAGAACTGGGCAATATCGCTCTGGAGCGCAGAACCTGCGAATTCCTTGTTGATGGAGCCGCTCTGCTTGTAGTTGACTGCAACGCCGTTCTTGTCAACGATCATGAAGCTTGCGCCGCTCAGGTTAACGAACTGACCGGAAAGCGCCTTCATAACAGCGCTGTCAGGACCAGCGGAAACGATGGCAACAACGTACCCTGCCTCGCCGGAAGCATTGTCGGAAGGGATAGGGTCAGCAACGAAGATGGCGTCGCCGTAGCTGGTCCAGTTGAGCATTTCAGAAACGGAAGGCATATTGATAACGCCCTGATCGTTCATCGGGAGGTTCTCAAAAACTCCGCCCTCGCTTCCGTTGACAGCTTCGATGACGGTACCGCTGTCGTCGAGGATCATCATATCGAGGATATCCGGATCCGCAGCGACTGCGGCTTCAAGCTCCGCGTCAGCGCTGCCCATTCCGTGTGCCACGTCAACAGCCGCCTCGCTCTTTGCGATAGCCCCCACGATGGAGGAATAGCTTTTGAACGCCTGCTTTATTCCGGCAGATTTGGACTCACCCACCTGCTGGAGGGTGTTCTCCTTGGCAGACCTTTCGTATCCCATAACGGAAAATGTGCCTATTGCTCCGACGATCACCGCCGGAACTATCGCGAATACCAGCATGACAGCGGTAAGCACGATCTTCAGCTTCAAATTGCCCATTATCTTATCCCCCTGAAAATATTTTATCTGTCACCTGACGCGGTATCGCCGCGCTGTGTGAAAATGCGTTAGTCCTGCTCGCCCTGCTTTGCGCGCATAAGGAGCTGCACATAGTTTATGTATCTGCCGATAGCGTCCTCCTGTGCGGCGGTAAGCGCCTCGAACGCGCAGCCGTAGCCGATGATCACGCCGTCGCTGTCGGTCTGCACTCTGAGTATGGTAGCCATGGTGTTGAGGTGATAACCGTCCACCAGCTCGATATCGACGCATGCGCTGTCGTCCTTGTGGAACTCGTACGCGCTGGTCAGGAAGATACCGCCGACGTTGATGTCGTGGATCTCTACAGCAACCGGCTCTTCAAAGCGAATGGTGTTCTCGTCGCGAACCACGAAAAGCGCCCTGCCGGGCAGCTCGACCTTTATCTTGAAGTATCGCCTGCGCTCCTCGAGCACCTTGGTGCTGTTGGATTTGAGCAGGGAAATATTCATCTGCCTGTCGTGCGACATTGAGATATCACCGGCGTATTTTATTCGGTCGCCCGCCTTGGAGTAAGCGATAACGTCCACTCTCGTGCCGCGCTCAAGCTCCGGGAGATCCTTTCCCTTGATGATAAGAATACTTTCCTCACTGGATTCCAGGTTTTTCGGGAAAACGAAATTGCGCTCTGCCGAAGCAAGCAGGGTACCGTTCTGGGCAAGAATTTCTGTCTTAACTATTTTAGTTCCAAATAACAACCGCATCAATCCTCTTACAATAAAAATAGTAAACAGAGCAATCCCGCCCGCACGCAGAACAGCGCCCGGACCCTTAGATACCATCAAACGAACCATGAAAGCACGCTATTTGTCAGAATACTCTTGTTTACATTATACAATAAACATTCCTAATAAATCAAGGCATAATGTTGATTTTCTAATAATTGAACAAATTTTTTTGTGATTTTTGGCAAACATAACAAAACACTGCTATGCCATTTCATACCACATTGTGTAAAAACGCCTCAGGCTTTTTTGACCTTTATCTTGAACCGCTTGCCGCAGCCTCTTGCGAGCCTGTCCCTGGCCTGCATTGGGGTTCCGCAGATGAACTGCGTCTTATCGCAGATAATGGCGTCGAGCTGCTCGTCCTTGTTTTCCATCACTGGGAAGAGATAGAAGCTGTGGCTGCACTCGTAAGCCCTGTAGATATTTTTATATGGTATCTCGATAACGCGGGCGTTCTTGTCGCGTAGCGCCTCGGAAACCCTCGCGGAAGCCTCCGCACGTTCCGGGACGGCGGCTCCGTCGGACTCCGCCTGATCGGGCGCGCTGATAGTCAGCGTGAGCTTATCCTCCTCGGAAAGATCCACGCTGACGACCTTGCCGAAGCTGTTCTCCAGCTTGTCGGCGCGCTTGTTGAAATACTGTATCCGCATGTTATGCGGAAGCGTTGCGCAGACAAGGAAAAGCACCGCGAATACCGCGCCCAGAAGCCACTCCGTGCACCAGAACGCCGCCAGCATAAGCAGGAAAAGCACCGCCGCCGCATAGTAGCACGCAGTCTGAAGCGGGCGCACCTTCATCAGATACATAAAGTCGGAAAACGAGCGGATACGCGCCATGGTGCATTCCGTCTCGCATACGGTCCTGCCGTTGTCCGGGCGCTTTTCAGTGTTCATCTCCTCGAACATCTTCGCGAGCTTCGATTCTGTTGATTCCAGTATCTCCTGCTGTCTTTTGCTTCTGAACATAACTATTCCTTTCACGGATATAATGTATCTTTAGGGAACCTCTAAAAACCGGTGCGAAAAGCAAAAATGGGC
>DQFX01000032.1:0-904 GCA_003531585.1 Oscillospiraceae bacterium
AGCCGACGAAGTAAGGCTGTATGACTTACGAGGCTGCTGACGTCGGCGGCGAGCCAGTCATAGCGGACAACAACAGCACATTCTACAGATACGCCGGGAAACGCTGGTGGGTGGACTATTCAGAACCCGCAGCGGAATTCGTCCTGCGCGGCGGGAAATACTTTCCGTTCTTCGACCCCGAGAACGAACCCGCCGAAGGCGCCGGTCCGGAGGAGGGCTTCGCGATATATCCGACCGTGGAGAGCTTCAACGAAGGCGGCTGGAAATACATCGGCGCCATAAAACACGGTGGTCGGGACAACCAGAGGTATTTTTATATCTCCCCGGACGGCGGGACTATACTCCAGTTTTTAGAGGACGACGGCTACACAGAAGTCGCAGAAAATGAAAAGCTGTTTACAGTTGGTATTCTGGTCGCGTCCGTAGGATAAACGATTCAGCGGCGGCGCAAATGCGCCGCCGCTTTTTGTTAAACATGCACATTTTTCGCAATGAAATTTCGTTTTGTTTAATCAAATTCAACAGCTTGCCCGAAAATCTGTTGCAAAAAAAATAAATATAAGGTATAATAGATACAGGCATAACCGGTGCGGCTCAAGCAGGAAACCAGTTCCTGACATTATATAGAAATGTCGCGCCGCGAAAGGAGAAATCTAGATATGGCACTCAAACTTAACGACAGATATTTAAACAGTTTCGTTGCAGAGCATGAACTCACTGGCATCGCTCCCGCAGTAAAGGCAGCGCACGACCAGCTCGTTAACAGAAACGGTCTGGGCAGCGACTTCCTCGGCTGGATAGACCTCCCGGTCGACTACGACAAGGAAGAATTCGCACGCATCAAGCAGGCTGCCGCAAAGATCAAGAAGGACAGCGATGTCCTCATCGTTATCGGTATCGGCGG
>DQFX01000032.1:1131-42169 GCA_003531585.1 Oscillospiraceae bacterium
ATCGGTATCGGCGGTTCTTACCTCGGCGCAAGAGCAGTTATCGAGGCTATCAAGTCCTCCCTCTACAACAGCCTGAAGAAGGACACACCCGACATCTACTTCATCGGCAACTCCATCAGCCCGACATACCTCAGCGAAGTAGTTTCCCTCGTTGAAGGAAAGGACTTCTCTGTAAACATCATTTCCAAGTCCGGCACCACCACCGAACCTGCGCTGGCATTCCGCGTATTCCGCGACCTGCTGGTTGAAAAGTACGGCGAAGACGGCGCAAAGGGACGTATCTACGCTACCACCGATAAGGCAAAGGGAACTCTCAAGGAGCTCTCCGACAAGAAGGGCTACGAGACCTTCGTAGTTCCGGACGATGTAGGCGGCAGATTCTCCGTTCTGACCGCAGTAGGCCTTCTCCCCATCGCATGCGCAGGCTGCGATATCGACGCGCTCATGAAGGGCGCCGCTGACGCACGCGCCGCTTACGCTGACTGCGACCTCCAGAAGAACGACTGCTACAAGTACGCAGCGCTCCGCAATATCCTCTACCGCAAGGGCAAGAGCGTTGAAATGCTCATCGCATATGAGCCGAGCTTCGCTATGATGAACGAGTGGTACAAGCAGCTCTTCGGCGAGAGCGAGGGCAAGGACAACAAGGGCATCTACCCGTCCTCCGCTGTATTCTCAACCGACCTGCACTCCCTCGGCCAGTTCATTCAGGACGGTTCCCGCGTAATGTTCGAGACTGTTATGCAGTTTGCAAAGCCCCAGAAGGAGTTCTTCCTCAAGGACGACCCCACCAACGTTGACGGTCTGAACTTCCTTTCCAACCAGAACATGTCCGTTGTAAACCGCAAGGCTTACGAGGGCACCGTTATCGCACACACCGAGGGCGGCGTTCCCAACATCGTTCTCGAGGCTCCCGAGCTTAACGAGTACGAGCTTGGCTACATCATCTACTTCTTCGAGAAGGCATGCGCTATAAGCGGCTACCTGCTCGGTGTAAATCCGTTCAACCAGCCCGGCGTTGAGAGCTACAAGAAGAACATGTTCGCTCTCCTCGGCAAGCCCGGCTACGAGGCTCAGAAGGCAGACCTCGAGGCTAAGCTCGGTCTCTGATCCAACAAAGGCAAAAATGGAGAGATCCGCGATCTAGCGGCGCTTTCCTCGCAATAATACAACACTATTCATGGAGGTATACTATGATTAAGCTTATCACAGGCAAGAGAGGCACCGGCAAGACCAAGATCCTTATCGACGCTATCCACGAGGCAGAGAACAAGTCCAACGGCAACGTTGTTGCTATCCAGAAGGGCTCTTCCCTCAACACCGACATCACCCCTAAGGTTCGCCTTATCAACATCGAGGACTATGCAGTAGAGGGCGTTGACGCATTCTACGGCTTCGTTTCCGGCATTCTGGCTTCCGACTACGACTGCACAGATCTGTTCGTTGACGCTACACTCAAGATCACCGGCAGAGACTACGCTAAGGTTGGCGAGCTGTTCGAAAAGCTGGCTAAGATCTCCGGCGACACCGTTATCACCTGCACTATTTCCGCTGATAACTCCGAGCTGCCCGAGTCTATGAAGAAGTTCATCGTTTAATTTCTGGCTGACTTTTTCAGGCTGGCGCCGGGCTGAAACGCTCCGCGCCAGCCTGATGATTTTAGTCAATAATTCTGTTTTGGACGGGCAATTCGGGTGCAAAAGTGACTATTTCGACAAAACCCGGAATATTTTTTGTAAAATGTCCGAAAACCCTTGACAAAACGGATTTCGCATGTTATAATATTATGCGTGACTGTAAAAGGGTTCATTATATGAACTCTTAGGAAATGAAATGTTATATTAAGGGGGTGCAATAATGGCAGTTCCGAAGAGAAAGGTATCCCGCGCAAGACGCGACAAGAGACGTTCACAGGTATGGAAGTTATCTGCACCGTCCTTCTCTCGCTGCAAGCAGTGCGGTGAGCTCAAGCTCGCTCACAGAGTATGCGGCAATTGCGGTTATTACAATGATAAGGTCGTTATCGCTAAGGAAGCATAATTTGCCTTCATTCAGTAACTAAACACAAGTTTACGGGAAGTCCCTCCGGTTCAGCCGGGGGGATTTTTGCTGATTATAAACAATTTAAGAGTTATCGTCAAATATACATATAATTCCTTGAAAATAACGCTGAAATATGCTATACTATAGTTATATGGTTTAAAAACTGAGAACAGGAGAAATAATATGCAGGTAGTAGCAATAGTAGGACGCCCGAATGTGGGAAAGTCCACACTTTTCAATAAGCTGGTGGGTCAGCGCCTGTCCATCGTGGACGACAAGCCCGGCGTTACCCGCGACCGTATCTACAGCCGCTGCGAGTGGCTCGGCAAGGAGTTCATGCTCATCGACACCGGAGGTATCGAGCCAAAGACCGACGACGTAATCCTCGCGCAGATGAGGGAGCAGGCAATGCTCGCAGTGGAGCGCGCCGACGCAATCATATTCGTCACCGATATCACCACCGGAGTCACCGCCAACGACAGCGACGTAGCCTCCATGCTGATAAAGAGCGGCAAGCCGGTAGTCCTCGCCGTAAACAAGGTGGACGGCATCGGCACTCCGCCTCCGGAAATATACGAGTTCTACAACCTCGGTCTCGGCGACCCGATACCGGTTTCCTCCGTGCACGGACACGGCACCGGAGACCTCCTGGAAGCCGTTTTCGAGAACCTCCCGCCGGAGGAACCGGACGAATACGACGCTGACGCCATCAAAGTAGCCGTCATCGGCAAGCCGAACGTCGGAAAGTCCTCGCTCATCAACCAGATAGCCGGCGAGGAACGCTCCATCGTCTCCGACATTGCCGGAACCACCCGCGACGCGATAGACACCGAGATACAGCGCGGCGAGGATAAGTTCATCTTCATCGACACCGCCGGAATGCGCCGCAAGGCTAAGGTCATCGAGAATATCGAGCATTTCAGCGTTCTGCGCGCCCTCATGGCAGTCGACCGCGCCGACGTGTGCGTTATCGTCATCGACGCGACGGTAGGCTTCACCGAGCAGGACAGCAAGGTCGCAGGCTACGCCCACGACAAGGGCAAGGCGTGCGTAATCGCCGTAAACAAGTGGGACGCAGTCGAGGACAAGACCGACCGCACTATGGACGATTTCCGCAAGAAGCTGGAGATAGACTTCTCGTTCATGTCCTACGCGCCGTTCGTGTTCATCTCCGCAAAGACCGGTCAGCGCATAGACAAGCTGTTCGAGCTGATAAAGTTCGTACACGAGCAGCACTGCATGCGTATCTCCACCGGCGTGCTCAACGATATGCTGAATTACGCGACCTCACGCGTGCAGCCGCCGTCAGACAAGGGCAAGCGCCTGAAGATCTATTACATGACCCAGGCTTCCGTATGCCCGCCTAATTTCGTTATCTTCTGCAACAGCCGCGAGCTGTTCCACTACTCGTATCAGCGCTATATCGAGAACCAGCTCCGCGAGACCTTCGGACTGACTGCAACGCCGATCAAGCTGACCATTCGTGAAAGAGGAGAATAATGAAGCAGATCCTGTCGGATTTCATACGCCGCCGCACCGGAATGCTCATTAAATGCGCGCTCATCGCCGTGGGATTCGCCGCGGCGGCGTGGATCCCGCTGATGTTTTCCGGCAGCTGGGCGGACTGGTTCAGGCTCGTCTGGACTATAGGAGCCGTCGTGGTCTCCGCCGCCGTGGCTTCACTGCTGGTTAAGGCGTTCGTAGATATCTTCGGAGTGGCAAGGTGCCGTCTGGAGGAGCAGCTCAGCAATATGCCGGAGGCCGAACGCGAAGGCGTTATATCCGCCTACCCGTCGGCAAAGGCCCTCGGGGAGCGCTGGTTCATGCCGGAGCATATACTGTTCTACACGGCGCGCAGGGCGCTCCTGCTGCGCTACGACGCAATAAAAATGATAACCCTGAAAAATGACGGCGACCTGCTGCTGGTGACTTCCTCCGGCGACATAACCATGCCGGTAAAACCCAGGGAAAACGCCGGGGTGCTGTATGCGGTGCTTCGCAGCAAGAATCCGGAGATAAAGCCCGGAACCGCTGAGACCGTAGAAAAAGAAAACGCGCAGAATTGACCCGCGCCTCCAAAAAAACGAAAGGACATAACACACAATGATGTGGCTTTGTTATATAATCATGATCGTCGTTCCCTATCTTCTGGGCGGCGTTAATACATCAATAATCGTCACCAAGCTGAAAACGGGCAAGGATATCCGCACGATGGGAAGCGGCAACGCCGGACTCACCAACACCCTTCGCACCCAGGGCAAGGCGGTTGCCGGGATAGTACTTCTCGGCGACGTTGCAAAGGCAGTCCTCGCGATTTGGGCGGTCAGGCTCGCGTTCCAGTTCATCGGCGGCGTTGACACCACCGTGCTCGAAAACGACATGAACTGGGTAGGCTACATGGCAGGTTTCATGGCTGTAGTCGGCCATGTGTTCCCAGTTTACTACGGGTTCAGGGGAGGAAAGGGCGTTCTCGCCGCTATCTCCGCTATTTTCACGCTGGACTGGCGCACCGGCTGCTTACTGCTCGCCGTGTTTATAATCATCGTGGCTGTTACCCGCTACGTTTCCCTCGGAAGCTGCATTGCTTCCTCGCTGTACGGCTTCGGCACGCTCGGATTCGTGTACTTCATGGACGGCGACCCCGCCGGTATCGTCTGCACATTCATCGCATTCTTCACCGCCGCGCTCGTTATCTACATGCACCGCGGAAATATAAAGCGCCTTGCCGCTCACACTGAGAAGAAGCTCGGCGAAAAAGCAAAGTAAATTTCGGAGGCTGTCACAATGGCAAAGATCACTATTCTGGGCTGCGGCTACGGCACGGCTCTGGGCGTATTATTCACCACATTCGGGCACAAGGTAGTCACCTGGACGAAATTCGAGCAGGAAGCGGAGCTTCTCCGCACCGAGCGCGAGCACAAGCGGCTCCTCCCCGGCGTAAAACTGCCGGAATCCCTCGGCGTCACCACAGACCCGAAATGCGTCAGCGGCGCAGATATCGTGCTTGTGGCTATCCCCTCGCCGTTCTTCCGGGAAGCCATTCAGACCGTGAAGCCCTATGTGGATAAATCCACCATCATGATAAACGTCAGCAAGGGTCTGGAAGCCGCTACAGGCTACAGGCTGTCCCAGATAATCTCTGAGGAGCTTCCGGAAAACCCGGTCGGCGTTATCACCGGTCCCTGCCATGCGGAGGAAATCGCACGCCTGGTTCCCACAACGGAGGTCTGCGCAAGCAATAACGACGGCGTTGCGGAGTATATCCAGCGCACGCTCTCAAACGAGAAATACCGCATTTACGTCAACGACGACGTTGCCGGCTGCGAGCTCGGCGGCGTACTGAAAAACCCGATAGCCCTCGGCTGCGGCATCGCCCGCGGAATGGGTCTCGGCGACAACACCGTAGCCGCCCTCATGACCCGCGGAATGACTGAGATAACACGTCTCGGCGTAGGTCTCGGTGCAAACTGGAAGACCTTCACCGGCATGGCTGGAATAGGCGACCTTATCGTAACCTGCACCTCGCTGCACTCACGTAATTTCCGCGCCGGAAACCTCATCGGCAAGGGAATACCAGCCCCGGAGGCAGTAAAGCAAGTCGGCACCGTGGAAGGCTACACCAGCAGCATAATCGCATACAAATTAGCGCAGGAGCGCGGCATAGACACGCCGATAATCGAACAGATAGTAAAGATATGCTACGATGGATCTGACCCGAAAGCGAGCATTTCCGCGCTTATGACGCGCAAGAGCAAGCACGAGCGCGAAGTATTCTGGATGGACTGATATAACCCGACAACCACGACCAACTATTTGAAAGGTGCCCACATGAATCAGAAGATACCAGCCACCATAAAGGAACAGGTACAGAAGCTGCGCGACCGCGGCTGCGTCATAAATGACGAAAAGCTAGCTGAACAGACCCTGACCTACATCAACTATTTCCGACTGTCGGACTATTTCGCACCGTTCACCGTGTGTAAAGGGCAGTACGAAAAGGGCACTACATTTGAAAATATCCTGCGTGTGTACGAATCCGACCGCAAGCTGCGGAGCATTCTGCTCGCCTCACTTGAGGAAACGGAGATCTCAATGCGCGCCGCCGTTTCGAACTACCACGCGCTGAAATACGGCGCCTTGGGCTACCTTAACGCCTCCTCGTTCGACTTCCGGCACAACCACCAGCAATTCATGAACAAGGTGAAGCACCTCATAGAAGTCAACGACGACCGGGAATTCGTACGGCACTACAACTCGAAATACTGCGGAGCGTTCCCGCTGTGGGTAGTTATGGAGCTGTTCAGCTTCGGCACGCTGGCGTTTTTCTACAAGGATATGCACTCCGGCGACAAAAAGGAGCTTGCCGACCGCTACTACGGCTGTTCCAGCGCAGACCTCGACAACTGGCTGTTCTGCCTGAACGAACTCCGCAACTACTGCGCGCACTACAACCGCCTTTACGGAAACACGTTCCAGGTAGAGCCGCGCGTTCCAAAGGGGCTTGACCTCGAGCTGAAACCTGATGTTTTCGGGTACATAATCGTGCTCAAGCAGCTCGCGCATGATCACGCAGCATGGAACCAGCGCGTTGTGAAGCCTATTTCAAGGCTTATCTACAAAAATTCCGACGTACTGCGGCTCAAGGATCTGGGATTTCCGGAGGACTGGGAAAAGCTCATCGCATTCGACGACGAGAAGGCCGGCGAACCTGAAAGATCCGAGAACGCAGGAAATTCAGAAAACTAAAGACAAAACGGCGGAGCATTCTGCCGTTTTTTGCAAAAGGGGTGAGCGCCGTGGCTGATAAATTCCGCCTTATGATGGACAACAACGCAAAATCGAAAGAGGAGATACAAGAGGAGCTCCACCGCATGATCGAGCTGAAAAATCAGCCCGTGGATCCCATCGAAACGTCCCACGAGCAGTTCGACCCCGCCGTCCGGGAAAAGGTCAGCGAAGCGGTGAAGCGCTCCATACAGAACAAGATAAGCTCCATAGTGAATGAAGCGATAAAAACTGCGGAGGAGGACGAAAGATACTACGGCGAGAAAATACCGGCACGCCCGCCGCGGGAAAACCTTGATTACCTCACCGGGAAACCCGTGGAACAGCAGCCGGAGCGCCTCCAGCCCGACGAGCTTGCATATGCTCCGTCAACGCACGAGACCGACGACGAGGGCGCCGATATCCGCGCAAAAATAACTGAAATGCGCTATCTTTCGCACACGTTCTACACCGGCTTCATGCTCAAGAAAAACGCCGGCGAAACCCTGATAAAGCAGGGCGAGTTCATGAAGGACGTCACCGACAATTTCGGCTGGAACTGTTTCTGCAACATCGACCGCCCGATATACGGCGCTATGTCCACCGACCAGCTCCGCACCTACTTCACCTGGAGAACAGCCGCCCGAAACGGCGTGTACAGCCAGACCGACAAGCCCTACATCATTCTCTACTGCTACGAACTCCTGAACAAGATCGGCGTGATGTCCTCCGCCGACGCGTACAACCGGCTCTCTGCCGTGTGGGAGGGCTGCCGCGGCTTCTGCCCGGCTCTGGACACCGTCCTCCCGCGCTGGCTCAAGGATTTCCGCGCCTACAACGACATCGGCGGTGTCGCCGCCTGTCCCGCTGAATCCGCCCTGGACACCCGCCCTCCGGATGACCTGGATATACTCGAATGCCGCTACTCCGGCAAGCTGGAATACCTCATGGGTATCTCCTCCTACAATCTCCGGGGGAGCATATTCCTGACCGACGAGACCCGCCCGCTGATGGAGGGCGCTCTTGAGTCCGCACTGACCGCGCTGGACGGCTATTTTAAAAAATCCGGCGTGACTATGTTCGAGCTGCTGTGCGGAAAGCTGCGAAAGGATTTCTTCTGGTCTCCGTTCAACGGCGCGTATGTCGACATTTCCCGCATGGACGGCTTCCACAATCTCAGGATAAGCCCTACCGAACAGTACACCACCAAGCGCGGGGAGCCATGCCTCGAGACCTTCGAGCCGTCGCCATACCGCAGTTTCGTCGGGTGGATACTGAAAAGCGTAGAATCGGTGCTCCGGAAGCGAACTGGCTTCCGCTACGGAATTTCACCAAATATCACCCCGGTGCTGAACGATTTCCTGAACCGTGACAAGCTGGTGCGTGCCGCAGACGCTCCTGAATTTTCGGAGCTTATCCCGAACGCGGTGAACGCGTGGTGCGATAAAAACGGAGTTTTCCCGCCGAAAAAGCAGGCGAAAAAACGCAGCTCCTATAATTATGACGAGGCTCCCGCAGAAGCGCCCTCCGCCCCGCAGAAGCCCGTAAAAATCGAAATCGACGTCTCCAAGCTGTCGCAGATACGCGAGGAGTCCGACGAGACAACCCGCAAGCTCATAGTCGAGGAAGCCGACACGGTAACTCCCGAGGAGCTTACCGACCGCATATCCAGCATATCCGAGGACGATTTCGACGAACAGACCGCAGGATTTGCTGAGAGCTATGGAAACCCGGATACTGCCGAATCTCCCGCGCCAGCGCCGCAAATGGACGTACCGGGGAATTTCACGGAGCTTCCCGACGGTTGGAGGGAATTCGCGCAGTCGCTCACCCACGATGATATCGCGCTGCTGAAGGCAGTCCGGGACGGCTGCGGAGAGGCGCTCTGCCGCTCCCGCAGCGTAATGCCCGAAACGGAATACGACCGGATCAACGCCCTCGCAATGGAGTACATCGGAGACGTGCTGATCGAAAACGGCGGAATTCTCGAGGATTACCTCTCCGATATTCAGCCTATACTAGATAAATCCGATATATAAAAACGGCAGCCTTTTCAGGCTGCCGTAAGCTATTTAATAAATCAAAGCTCGATCTTTCCGTAGAGTGTTGCGCTCTTCTCAGCTTCAACGGTCTCCTTGCTGAACTCGCCTGCGTCTGCGGTCTCGTCCGGCTCATAGGTGCGGCGCTTGTACTCGCGCTCAAAGCTGGTGGAGAATCCAGTGGACTGGCGATAGTTGCGTGTGTTCCCGTTTCCGGAACCTCTGCGCTCCCCGCGCTCGCTGCGTTCGCCATTTCCGCGTCTGCCGCGGCGGCTGTCGAACTTGGGCTTGTCGGCGTAGATTACGACCTTTCTGTAAGGCTCGACACCGGTGGAATGGCTGGATACGCCTTCAATCTCAGCAACGCAGCTATGGATTATGCGGCGCTCGTAGGGGTTCATCGGCTCGAGAGCGATCTTTCTGCCCTGCTTGATGACCTTCGCGGAAGTGCGCTTTGCAAGGGACTCCAGAGTTTCGCGGCGCTTGTCGCGGTAGCCGTTGCAGTCGATGGAGATGCGGCAGTAGGATTCCTCAGTGCGGTTGCTTGCGAGGATAGTCAGATACTGGAGACTGTCAAGAGTCTCGCCGCGTCTGCCGATAACTACGCCGAGCTTATCGCCGGTGATGTCAAGAACAACGTTTCCGTCGCGGCGGACAGCGTTAATCTGGAAGTTCTCAAGCCCAAGAGCGTGAAGCACGTCGGTGAGGTACTTCTTCGCTGCCTGCACCTTTGCGCTGCCCTCGATATCGAAATCCTCGGGAAGCTCCGGTATGTCCTTTTCGCCCTCGTCCTCAAAGGAAGCCGGTGCCGGCTCCTCTGCATGGGTCTCCTCTGCTGGCTCGGAATGCTCGGCAGCTTCAGAAACCTCGGAAACTGCGGCCGTCTCGGAAGCTACAGAAGCTTCGGGGGCTTCGTAGGAAGCCATGACTCTTGCAACGCCCTTCATTCCGAACAGCCCCTTTCTGGGCTGCTCAAGAATGTCGAAATCTATCTCCTCGGCAGCAACGCCGAACTCAGCGGCTGCCATTGCCTTTGCTTCATCAAGGGTCTTTGCTGTGAATTCCTTTTTCATATTTCACCCTCCTGTGATACGTCAGGTATCGTCGTCGTTATCCTCATGATATTCCTCGCCGTACTTCTCAGCGTCAGCCTTTCTTGCGGCTGCGAGCTTTCTGCGGTTGATCTCCTTCTGGGTGAGCTTCTCGCCTTCATACTCGGAAACTGCGTTGAGATCCTCTGTCTGTCTCTTGCGCTTTTCTTCCTTCGCGGCGTTCTTCATACGCTCGTTGTACTCAGCCTCAGCCTGCGCGCGGAGCTTTGCAGGGCTGTAGACCTTATTGAGCAGCAATGTTTGCAGGATACCGAACGCATAGCTTATCGTCCAGTAGAAGCCCGCGCCGGCAGGTACGGTAAATACCAGCACGATGGAGAAGATAGGCATGATGAAGAACGTAGCCTTCATGCAGCCGGAATTTCCGCCGGCAGCGCTTGTATCCATCGTCTTCATCGAGATGAGGGTCTGCGCCATAGAGAACACGAACGCCAGTATAGGAATAAGGATCATCGGCCAGCCGAGGTCGCTTGCAGGATCCTTGCCAAGCGGGATTCCAAGGAACTCGAGCTTGTCGTTGAGTTCTGCCATGTTGTCCTTATCGGACTGCTGGAGGCTGTAAGCGGAAGCGGTCGGATCTATTTCAGATACCTGACCGTACATCTCAATAGAGTAAAGCTCTCTCTGGAGCGTAGACGCCTGGGTGTAGGTGAGGGTATCGCTGTCTGCGGTAGCCTTTACAGAACCGTACTTGCGCTGTACGGTCTCAACCGCGCTTCTTGTGGAAGCAGAGAAGCTGTGAGCCTGTCTGTACTCGTTCTTCTCGGTCTCATCGCCGATAGCGTCGACCTCAGCCTGCTCCGCCTTGGTGATGGAGTAGAGGTCGCTCTCGGTGAACAGGTCGTTGCCGTTGTCCTCGTTGAAAGAGGTCAGGGTAGCCTTAGTGACGACCTTCTTCACCATGTTCTTGCTGGTGGCGTCGAGATTTGCCCACACGTCTTCGGTGAGAGGCTCCTCGCCGTCGCCGAGGCAGTTGTCGTTGTAGAACTCAAGGATCTGCTTCGCGTCGCGGACGATCTCGTCATGCTTCGTGAGCGCTTCGCCGGTAAGCTCCTGAGTGTTGCCGTACTCGTCGACAAATATCTTTGTCATGGAAACGTAGTAGGATTCCTGCATTATCTGCGCAGTATTTCCCATGTGCATGATGTGGGTCATGGGCTTGTAAACTACGTCCAGTACGCCGAACAGAAGCAGGAAGGTTATAGCCATGGTGCCGCAGCCGCCCATCGGACTGTAGCCCTGCTGCTGGAGCTTCGCAAGCTCCTGCTGCTGCTTTTCCTGATTGTTCTTGTATTTCTGCTGGATCTCTCTTACCTTAGGTGCGAAAATTGCTGATTTAGCGGTGTTTTTCTGCTGCCTTATCGACAGCGGCAGCATAGCCAGCTTTACGATAAAGGTAAACACCAGGATAGCCACGCCGATGCTGGCGCCCGTGTTCTTGCAGATGACCTCATAGATCGCCCACATGATGTAGCCGAGGGGGTAGCCTATGATACTGTACAGGAACTCTATTGTGTCCACGTCCTTTCATTTGGCGCAGCGCTGTGGAAGGATCGGTATACGCGCTGCTGTGTGCGTCCGACCGGATAGGCTCCGGCGTCTTTGGAATGGTATATGATAACACGGCGCATAAAGCCGCAGTTGACTTCACTTTTTAATTATCTTTGTAGGATCGCTTTATATCTTCGCTGAGGTAGTCTGCGCTGTCGTCGTCAGGTATCCCGAAATCCGGCGGCACAGGCAGCCTCTCGGGATGGAAACAGAACTTCTGCGGCACAGGGTCGATGCCGCCTGCACCGAAAGGGTTGCACCGCATAATTCTCCATAACGTCAAATAACCGCCCCTCACCGCACCAAAACGCCGAATAGCGGTAAGCCCGTATTCGGAACAGCTTGGATAATAGCGGCAGCACGGCGGTAAGATCTTTGACAGCGTAAGTCTGTACAGCTTGATGACAGCAAGGAAAATATACTTCATGACAGCCTGGACAGAATATTCTTCATCATCAGGGAGTAGATTTTTGTGGATTTAAGCTCCGGGGTCTTGCTCCTTGCGACAAAGACAAAATCGTAACGCTTTTGTGTTTTCTCTTTCAAAATCGGCTCGAAAAGGCGGAAGGCTTCCCTTATTATCCGCCTTGAGCGATTTCGTTTGACCGCGTTCCCGACCTTCTTCCCGGTAACAATACCGAGACGGTTGCACCGCCCGCGCCTTTCCCTGACATAGCAGACAAAGGCAAATGTGACGATAGTCTCCCCCTTTTTAAAGAGGAAGCTGAAATCGCGGTTGTTTTTGATCACAATGTACTTCTTTTTGAATTCAGACATTGCAGTCAGATCAGTAGGTCAGCTTTTTTCTGCCCTTTGCGCGGCGGCGAGCGAGAACCTTACGACCGTTCTTGGTTGCCATTCTCTTCATAAAGCCGTGCTCGTGCTTTCTCTGAAGCTTCTTGGGCTGGTAAGTTCTTTTCATTGATAGACCCCCCTTTGTTCAACATGGTAGTATCGTTGTATGTTCTACCGGAATCTGCCTTTGGATATAGCTCTTCCGCACATAACTGTCAACAATAATTAATTATACCGTATTATAAAAGCGTTGTCAAGGGTTTTTTGAAAATTTCCCGATATTTTCATTTATACGATAACTGAAAGTATAATATGCTTGATAATATACTAAAAAACGGGCTTGTAATTATGTCGTATTTTTGTTATACTTATATTATACGTTTGTAAACGATTATTTACTCGGGGAGGTGCCGGAATGCGGCTTCTGAAATCCACAAGACTTATACCCAGGCTCGGAAGCGAGGAAACGCGCGTGCACGCTCCCCAGCTCCGCGACCGCACAAAGCTGTCCGGCGGGAGGAAGCTCCGGCACGAACTGAAATTCATAATAAACGAGGGCACCTACCTCATGCTGAGAGCGCGCCTGGCGCCGCTCATGACGGTCGATCCGCACGGGGTCAACGGCGAATACCGCGTCACCAGCCTTTATTTCGACGATGTCTACAACTCGGCTTACTGGCAGAAGGTCAACGGCATTGAAACGCGCCGGAAATTCCGCATACGCGCCTACGACCTGGACCCGTCGCTTATAACCCTGGAATCCAAGCACAAGGACGCCTCCTACGTTTCAAAGCTCTCCCGGCGGCTTACCGATGAACAATACCGGGCGCTGCTTTCCTGCGACTGCGGCTTCATGGCGGACAGCGACAGCGACGAGGATTCCTTCGGGGAATTCTACCGCGCCGACCTGCTCACCAAGCTGCGCCCGAGGGTGATAGTGGACTACCGCCGCCAGGCGCTGATATCCCGCTTCGGAAACGTCCGCATTACGTTTGACAAGCAGCTTTCCGCGTGCTTCAACACAATGGATATGTTCGCGCCGGAGGCACAGTACACTCCGGTTCTCGGCGGAAATATCATACTTGAAGTTAAATTCGACAGCTATATTCCCGAAAGTATACAGGCGGCATTGCAGGGGCTGAACGCTCCGCAGCAGTCAGTATCAAAATATATGATCTGCACAGACAGAATGTTGGAGGTATTAACCCATGGTTGACGTGATCAGTCAGTTCCTGACAAGCGGCTCAAAGCTAACCGACGCTATCGAACTTTTCGGCACCGACTTCGAGCTTGCGAACATTTCCATTGCTACGATTCTTGTTACGCTGCTCACTGCGGCAGTCTGCGGAGCGGTGATCTATCTCGTGTACCGCTTCTTTAACCGCAGCGTTATTTACAACGAAAATTTCAATATTCTCGTGATCCTTACCACCATTGTTACTTCGTTCATCATCATGACGATAAGTTCCAACGTAGTGCTGTCGCTCGGCATGGTCGGCGCGCTCTCCATCGTGAGATTCCGCGCGGCTGTAAAAGACCCGCTGGACATAGGTTTCCTGTTCTGGGGAATTGCAGCGGGAATCACCGCGGGAGCCCAGCTCTACTGGGTCGCTCTGCTCGGAACCGCCGTTATCGCGGTGCTGTACATACTCATCACCATTTTCCGCAAGGAAAAGAAAAGCTACCTTCTAATCGTGAGATATGACGCCTCCTGCGAGATGAACGTCAACGGCGTACTGGGAGCTGTAAAGTACCGCCTGAAGAACAAGACCCAGACCGGAAATAAAATTGAGCTGACCGTGGAAGTCAAGATACGCAGGAACGACACCACCTACCTCAGCCGCTTCAACGCCATCGACGGGGTTGAAAGCGTTACACTGCTGGAATACAGCGGCGAATATATGAATTGACAGATCGTATATCTGCGGCGCAGTATGACGTTCCGTATATTTAACACTAAAACTAAAAGGGGGCTTTCGCCCCCTTTTTATTATAATTACTTGAGATGTGCAGCGTCAATACGATTGAGTGCGCGCTTGAGCTTCGCCTCTGCAAGGCGGAACTCGTTATCGCCCGCCGCAGCCTTCATGCGATCCTCTGCGACCTGCTTTGCATGCTCGGCGCGAGCAACATCGATATCCTCAGCCCATTCACAGGACTGCACCAGGATAACGGTCTTTTCCTTCGATACCTTGATGATACCGCCGGAAGTCGCCGCACGGCGGAACTTACCGTCGATCATCACCCGCATCTGCCCTATGCCAAGCGCTGCACAATAAGGCTCATGCCCATTAAGGATACCGACATCTCCAACGGTGGTGCGGGCGATTATCTGCTCCGTATTACCGTCGAAAAACGTCTTTTCGGGCGTGATTATCTCTAATCTGAACGGCGTCATATATTACCTCCGATCAGCCCTTCTTTGCCTTCTCGATGACCTCGTCGATCGTTCCTGCGAACAGGAATGCGGACTCGGGCAGGTCGTCGTGCTTGCCCTCGATGATCTCCTTGAAGCCGCGGATAGTCTCCTTCAGTGGAACATACTTGCCCTGCATTCCGGTGAACGCCTCCGCAACGGAGAACGGCTGGGACAGGAAGCGCTGTATCTTTCTCGCGCGGGATACGGTCAGCTTATCCTCGTCGGAAAGCTCGTCCATACCGAGTATCGCGATGATATCCTGAAGCTCATTATAGCGCTGAAGAATGGACTGCACCGCTCTTGCTACCTCGTAGTGCTCCTTGCCCACGATGTCCGGGGTGAGGATTCTGGAGGTGGACTCCAACGGATCTACCGCCGGGTAGATACCCATTGAAGCGATGTTTCTGGAAAGTACCGTGGTCGCATCCAGGTGTGCGAATGTAGTAGCCGGAGCCGGGTCGGTCAGGTCGTCCGCAGGAACGTAAACCGCCTGTACGGACGTGATGGAGCCCTTCTTCGTGGATGTGATACGCTCCTGGAGAGCGCCCATCTCAGTTGCAAGGGTAGGCTGATAACCAACGGCAGAGGGCATACGTCCCAGCAGCGCGGAAACCTCGGAACCTGCCTGTGTGAAACGGAAGATGTTGTCGATGAACAGCAGCACGTCCTGACCTTCCTTATCGCGGAAGTACTCCGCCATAGTCAGACCGGAAAGCGCTACTCTCATTCTCGCTCCTGGCGGCTCGTTCATCTGACCGTAAACCAGCGCGGTCTTGTTGATAACGCCAGACTCGGTCATTTCGTTGTAGAGGTCGTTACCCTCACGGGTACGCTCGCCAACGCCGGTGAATACGGAAATACCGCCGTGCTGCTTGGCGATGTTGTTGATAAGCTCCATGATGAGGACGGTCTTACCAACGCCGGCACCGCCGAACAGACCTATCTTACCGCCCTTGAGGTACGGCGCGATAAGGTCAACGACCTTGATACCAGTCTCAAGAACCTGGTTGGAAGCCTCCTGCTCCTCGAATTTCGGAGCGGGACGGTGGATCTCCCACTTTTCCTCGGTCTCGGGCTGCGGCTTGTTGTCAACCGCCTCGCCGAGCAGGTTGAAGATACGGCCAAGGGTCTCCTTTCCGACAGGGACCTTGATAGACGCGCCGGTATCCACAGCCTCCATGCCTCTTACGAGGCCGTCGGTGGAACCCATCGCAATGCAGCGAACGATATCGTCGCCGATATGCTGAGCGACCTCAACGACCAGCTTCTGACCGTTGTTGTCGATCTCGATGGCATTAAGCAGATTGGGCAGGTGGTCGGGGTGGAACTTGATATCAAGAACCGCACCGATGACTGTCACGATCGTGCCTACGTTCTGATTTGTCATACTGTGATTTTTCCTTTCCATTTGATGTGGTTGGAAATAACTCGCCGCACAATGCACTTCGTGCATTGCACGCCGGGGTTCTCAGCCGCGCGCACGAATTTCCAGCTTCGCCTGAAATTCGCACACTTGCTGAGACAGATGCGTTTTTTCCTCCGGCAGAGCCGGAGCAAAAAATGATTTAAATTATGAATTACATTATTCAAGTGCGTTCGCGCCGGATACGATCTCGGTGATCTCCTGCGTGATGCTTGCCTGACGCGCTCTGTTATAGAGCAGGGACAGGCTCTCGGTCATTGCGTCGGCATTGTCCGTTGCGGATTCCATCGCTGTTCTGCGCGCGCCCTGTTCGGAGGCATACGCCTCTACCACAGCGCACTGCACAAGGCTCGCGGTGAATTTCGGCACGATTCTGTCGAACACCGCCTCGGGGGACGGGTCGTAATTCATCGCGCCGTATCCCTCCAGCTTCTGCGTTTTCATCGGGAGCACAGCGAGCTGCTGCGGCTCCTGCGCAAGCTGGGAAACGAACATGGTGAAGAACACCTGCACATCGTCCACCTCGCCGCGGCGGAACATCTCTATCGCCGTATCGGCGATATCCTGAGCCTGCGCGGGCTTGATGTTCTCGGCGATATTCGGGTAGCTTCCCACGATGTCGTAGTCGCGCTTGGAAAAATACTCGATGGACTTCTTGCCGATCGCGATTATCTTCGGTTTCTCAGCGTCGTCCGCATGGGCGGCGGCAGCCAGCTTGAGCACGTTGGAGTTATAACCTCCCGCGAGACCTCTGTCGCCCGCCACCACGATGAACAGACGGTGCTTTATTTCGCGCTTCTGCGTGAAAACCGTGGAGAAATCCGTATTAGCCGAGGCAATTTCGCACATGGATTTATACAGCTCGTTGAAGTAGGGACGAGCCTGCTCCGCGCGCTGTTTTGCCTTGCGGAGCTTACTAGAGGACACCAGCTCCATAGCCTTGGTTATCTGGCGGGTGGAGCCTACGGACTTTATGCGCCGCTTGATGTCCTTCATATTTCCTGATGCTATAATATCACCCCCGGAAATTCATTGCGGCGTAAGATATCACTGCACGTTGTCGTCGGTAGTGATATATCTTACCTTCTTTTCGATGTACAGCCAGGAAACGCCCAGAACGGCGATGGTGGACAGTACAGTGGCGATAACGCCTAATACAAAAGCAGCCTGCTTCATAAAATGCTCCTTTCGCAGTTAAGCCGCGTAGCCCTTGGCGAAGTCAGCGAGAACCTTCTTGAGCTGCTCCTCGATCTCGGGCTTCATTACCTTTTCGGTCTTTATGCTGGTGAGGATATCCGGGCAGGTGGACTTGATGTGATCCAGCAGGTCATCCTGATACTGCTTGATCTTGTCAACTGCGATATCCTTGAGGAAGTTGTTGATAACAGCGTAGATAATGACTACCTGCTCCTCTACTTCCAGCGGAGAGTTCTGATCCTGCTTGAGCACCTCAACGATACGCTCGCCCTTTGCAAGACGATCCTTTGTATCCTTATCAAGGTCGGAACCGAACTGTGCGAAGCTCTGCAGCTCTCTGTACTGGGAGTAATCCAGCTTCAGGGTACCTGCGACCTTCTTCATCGCCTTTATCTGCGCGTTGCCGCCTACACGGGATACGGAGATACCCGGGTTTACAGCGGGACGTACACCGGCGTTGAACAGTTCGCTCTCGAGGTATATCTGACCGTCGGTGATGGAAATTACGTTGGTCGGAATATACGCGGAAACGTCGCCTGCCTGGGTCTCAATGATAGGCAGCGCGGTCAGCGAACCGCCGCCGTAGTTCTCGTTAAGTCTTGCCGCACGCTCGAGAAGTCTTGAGTGCAGATAGAATACATCGCCGGGGTATGCTTCACGTCCTGGCGGTCTTTTGAGCAGCAGGGAGAGGGTACGGTAAGCTACGGCGTGCTTTGAGAGGTCGTCGTAAACTACGAGGACGTCCTTGCCCTTCTCCATGAAGTACTCACCCATGGTGCAGCCGGAATAGGGCGCGATGTACTGAAGCGGTGCCAGCTCGGAAGCGGTAGCGGAAACGACGATGGAGTAATCCAGCGCGCCGCCTGCGCGAAGCTGTTCAACAACGCCTGCAACAGTGGAGTTCTTCTGACCTATGGCTACATAGATACAGATAACGTCCTTGCCCTTCTGGTTGATGATCGTGTCGATCGCGATAGCGGTCTTACCGGTCTGGCGGTCGCCGATGATAAGCTCACGCTGACCTCTTCCTATCGGGATCATGCTGTCTATCGCCTTGATACCGGTCTGAAGCGGAACTGTTACCGGTTTTCTGGTGATGATACCGGAGGCGATCTTTTCGATGGGGCGTGTTTCCTTTGCGAGAATAGCGCCCTTGCCGTCGATGGGCTGTCCCAGAGAGTTCACAACGCGTCCCAGCAGCTCTTCGCCGACGGGAACGGACACGATGGAGCCTGTTCTCTTGACGGTGGAGCCTTCCTTGATGTCCTCGTCAGAGCCAAGCATTACCGCGCCTACGAAATCCTGCTCTAGGTTCATCGCCATGCACTGTACGCCGTTCTCGAATTCGAGCAGCTCGTTGAGCATGCACTTCTCGAGGCCGTGTATACGCACGATGCCGTCGCCGACGGTAACAACCGTGCCGACGTCGCCGAGCTGGATCTTCGCGTTGTAATTCTTGATGCGGGACTTTATAAGACCCGTTATTTCATCGGGGCGTAAATCCATTAAATACATCCCTTTCTTGTTTATTTTCTGCTATTGAGCGGACTTGTCATGCAATAACGCCGCCTAGCTCCTTCTTGAGCTCGTTCAGCCTTGTGCGGACGCTGCCGTCGTAGCGTGTGCTGCCGTAGTCGATAACGACGCCGCCGATGATGGACGGGTCGACCTTCTCCTTGATGGATACGGTCTTTCCTGTCACCTCGGACATTTTCGCCGCAATCTTTTCACGGACGGACTCCGACAGCGGAGCGCTCGCCGTGACTGTGATCTCAGCTATTCTGAAATGCTCGTTATAAAGCGCGCGGAAATTCTTCACGATACCGCTGAAGCAGCCCATTCTGCCGCGCTCCGTGAGGACGCACAGCAGGTTGCCCGTGTACTCTGAAATTCCGTCGGCGATGATGTCCTTAATCATGCCGAGCTTTTCGTCCATAGTAACGGTGGGCGTTCCCAGCAGCTTGACGAAATCCGGCTGTTCCCGGAATATCCCGTCCAGCGCGCTGAGTTCGCCGAGGGTGTTTTTCAGCGTATCCGGAGTTTCCTCCAGGCACAGCGTGAAGAACGCGTCGGCGTAGACCTTTTCAGCCTTGTCGTTCATACAAAAATTCCTTTCCCGGCGAGCCTTACTTCGCTGTTCCTACGTTCTGTAAGAAATCCGCGATGATAGCCTCGTTGTCCTTTGCGGAAATTTCCTTCTCAACGACCTTAGACGCAGCCATGATCACGATATCGGATATCTCGTCCTTTATATCGTTGACTGCGCGCTGCTTGTCACGCTCGATGTTCTCCTCGGCTCTCGCCTTGATCTCAGCGGCTTTCTGGTTAGCCTCGTTCACGATCTCCTCCTCGCGCTTCTGGGCGCGGAGCGTAGCCTGCTTCATGATGTCGGCAGCCTCCTCCTTAGCCTTCGCGAGCTTCTCGATGTACTCCTGCTCGGTCTTTGCGGCGGATTCCTTCGCGCGCTTTGCCTCGGCTATCTCAGCCGCTGCCATTTCGTTGCGCTTCTCGAGGATCTTTCCGACCGGCTTGAACAGGAAAACCTTGAACAGGATAAAGATTATGAGCGTATTGATCAGGGTGAACACGATGGTTCCGGGGTCGATCGTAACAAGAGGCAGGTTGACCTGCGCTGCGCTTTCACTGATAAGTGTCAGCATTTTGTTCAACTCCTCCCTTTATGCGTTTGCTGTCATTACTTGAACAGTGCGGTGAGGTTGCTGAACAGGGGGTTTGCATAAAGGAGCAGGAGCGCGATAACCAGCGCGTACAGACCGGTGGTCTCGGCGAGCGCGTCACCGATGATCATGGTTCTTGTAACAGCGCCGGAAGCCTCGGGCTGTCTGCCGATAGCCTCAACAGCCTTGCTCGCGCAGATACCTTCACCGATACCAGGGCCAAGACCTGCGATCATTGCTGTGCCTGCGCCGAGCGCGGACGCGCCAAGAACGATGGCGCTGGATAAGAGCTGCATATCTTCTGTCATTGTTAGTTCTGTCATTGTTAGTTCCTCCATTTGATATAAATACTATCCCCGAGGGGAAATTAGCCTAAAGCTGCGATCACTCGCATTCTGCGCCTGAGATGTACGCCATCGTCAGGGTGGTGAAGATGTAAGCCTGGATAACCGCCGAGAAAATGTCGAAATACAGCGAAGTGATTGCCGGAACGAGTATCGCGAAGTTGCCCAGCGCGAAATAGATCAGTCCGCCGATGACCATACCTGCGACCATGTTGCCGAAGATACGAAGCGCCTGTGAAAGCGGGTTCGCAATCTCGCCGATGATGTTGAACGGCAGCATGAACGGCATAGGTTCAATGAATGCATGCAGGAAGCCCTTGAGCTTACCGGTCCGTGCGCGGTTGATCTGGGTCAGCGCGAAGGTGATGAGCGCGATAGCTCCGGTAACCGAGATATCCGATGTCGGGTTCTTCAGTCCGAAAAGGCTCATCAGGTTGTTCAGCAGCAGGAAGCAGAGAAGCGCACCGATATAGGTGGTGTAGCCCTTGTACTTCGGTCCCATCGTGGTATCCACCATGTTGCGGACGAAGGTCACGAGCCACTCTGCCGCCGCCTGACGCTTAGTCTTGGGTATGACTTCCATCTTGTGGGTCAGGATCAGCATGACCACCAGCAGAACAAGCATTACGATCCACTGGATAAACACGGTCTCAGTAAGATTCCATGTCATTCCGAACAGTTCGAAGCTGGTTATGACGTGGGGTCCGGTAACGGTAAACCCGCCCTCTGATGCCAAAAGCAGAGCTGCTGGCATTTTTAATCAGTCCTCCTTTACCTTTTTTCCGGTCTGCATCACTGCCGCCCGGTATCATTACTGCGCCGTGTACGGTTCTCCCACAGACCTCTCAGTGTAATGATGATCTTCGGGAAAAACAGCGGCACCGCCGCGCAGATAAGATCAATAAACGGAACGAACGCTGCGGCTGTCATTGCAAGGAACAGTCCGAGATATCTCAGGCAGTACATAGTGTTCATGTAGCTCTGGGCGGACTTTCCGCTGCCCCTGCGCAGCGACTTTTCCGCGGACTTCCCCATCAGGAAGAAGTTGCCGGCGCACACGAGATTGCCCCACACGCCGCCGAGAAGCATCGTGTAATTCAAACCGCACGCGAAGAACAGCACCAGCAGCAGCGCGAAATACACCGCGTTCACCGCGAGGAACCACGGCAGCAGAGCGCGCATTTCGCTGACGGTTATGTCGTTCTTTTTCGCCATGATATCCCTCACTTGTGCAGGTGGCTGTAGTCGTCGTAGTAATCGTTGTCCCTGGGGTCGGTGTTATAGCGCGGGGGCTTTTTCTCATCCCTGCCGTAAAGATGTATCATCTTCATCAGGTGAGAGACCGCGCCGCCTATCATGAACAGCACCCCAAGCAGTATGCACACGACCATCACCCAGTCGGGGAGGCCGTAGTACTCACAGGCGTAATGTCCGCCAACGATGAACACCAGCAGCGGTGAAAGTATCACGAACGCGAACTGGCTCGCCACCGCGTACGCGGAAAAAGCGCCTTTTTTTCTGTTCATATCAGCCTCTTGTGACAAACTCGGCAAGACGCCAGCCGTCGTCCAGCTTAACCATAGTCATCTCAAGAACGGAATCGCGGTTCTCATCGGTGACGCCGTTTGAGGAATCCACGCCGTCGAGGTATACGGTAAGTCCGCATCTGCCCTCTTCAAGGTAGTCTATAGTTATAGCGCAGCTTGACCAGCTTTTGCTCTCGTCGGGGACGAAATCAGAGCTTATGCCCAGCTTGTATACCTTCTCGTACTTTGCGCCGCTCTCCTGAGTTGCCTGCGCGGTGGTCTCCGCAGTGGACTCGGGCTGCTCAACTCTTACGAGCTGCTCGCGGTTCGCGTAGACCTTCAGGCCCTTGCCGTCGGAGTTCTTCAGTATCTGCTCTGCGGCGTCCTCGGCGTAAACGGAGCGCACCAGCTCCTCGATCTGCTCTAGGGAGTTGTAATCGGTGCTGTTGACGGTATAGTAGCCGTCCTCCGGGAGGTTTCCATAGGGTTCGTCCTCATGGTAAAGCCCCTCGGTCACGAACAGGCGGAGTATCTCATGGCTGCTGTTGAGCAGGTCGTGAGCCGCGTATTCGCACTCCTGCTGATACTCCGGTGTGATATAGGAAGTATCCCGGGAATGCTGCTGCGAAGCGGTTCCGCTGTTCTGATTATCGGAAGCGGGAGCCTTGTTCATCATTATCATTGCGGCTACTGCCAGCACTATCGCTGCCACAGCCACAACTATTGTCGCTATAAGTGGAATATTGTTGGAATTCTTTTTGGTGCTCATTCAGTTTAACTGCCTTTCGTGCTTTCGTGGTTACAGCGGTCACGCTTTGCTTTCAGCTGCCTTGTCAACGGAAATAGCCTCGGGGAATACGCTGCGGCTGTCTTCCTTCGAAAGGAAGGTCGTGTTGACATAACCCTGAATGATGGCTCCGTCTGTTACGGCGATGGTGGAAGCGTTTATGTCGCCGAACACGATGGCGTCGCGCTTGAGCTCAGCCTTGCCGCCGATCTCGAGCTTACCGCGGATCCTGCCGTTAACGTCGGCATACTGGGAGCTGAGGTCGCCGATAAGTATTGTGTCGCGGTCCATGCGCACCTTGCCTTTGAGGTTAAGATTGCCCTGCATCGCTGCGGAGTTCATGTTAGCGTTGTTGCACTTGATATCGCCTACCACCTTGCCGGACATCTCGATATCACGGGTGGTCTCAATGTTGCCCTTTATATTGCCATCGACCTGCATATTTGCGAGGCTTCGTACGTTACCGTCGATTATGGTGTTGCGGGAGATGACCGTAACCTCATCGGTGTCGCTGGGAGCGTCGATAGACTGCCCCGGCGCCGTGGGAGGCACAGGCGGAACATATCCGTTACCGCCGCCGAATCCGCCGTAGCCCTGATTATTAGCCGCGCCGTAGTTCGGAACTCCCTGTGCGTTCTGCATTCCCTGAGCCATCTGGGGATTCTGCATATTCTGAGCGTTCTGCGCGCCCATGTTATTCTGTGCATTCTGGTCACGGTAATACGAAGTTTCAAGCGGAGCTCCTGCCGCGCCCGCGTCTGCCTGCTGGCTGAACTGATAGCCCTGCGTATTCTGACCCTGCTGCGGAGCCTGCGCCGACTGCTGAACATTCTGAGCCTGCTGAGCAGACTGCATGGGCTGCGAAGGATTAGCCGGCTGAACAGGCTGTGCAGACTGCTGTGCGGTCTGCCCCATCATCTGCTGAGGCTGCGCCTGCTCCTGCTGAAACTGCTCCTGGGGAGCGTTGAGATATCTGTCAAGTTCGGTCGGCTGCGCCGGCTTGTCGGTCTTTTCCCCGGTTTCCTCGAGACCGTCCTTCTTCCACAGTTCCTTTACCGCCTGTGAAAAATTATCTTTGATACCCATATTAGATCCTTTCTTTTTCTGCTGTGCAGCCTAACTTCAGGCGAACGGCCCGGTGAACTGAACAGGTCTAGTATCGTTGTTTATCTTGTCGAATTTATATCCGTCGCTTACCAGCACGTGAAGCACGTCGCCAAGCACCAGCACGGTGTTCGGCGTGGAGTTGGAATCGTGCATCAGCACTATAGAGCGGTAACAGTTTGCGATATCAAAGGGAATCGAATTGTACATGTCAGTCCAGGTAGCGCCGTCCACGTCGCCGCTTTCTACGTTCCAGTCGTAGTAGCGGAATCCCCTGCGGGTCATCTCCTGGATTATTTCATCCCTGGTCTCGGTGTTGAAATCATTTACGCTGCCGCCGGGGAACCTGAAGATCTCGGTCTTTATCCCGGTTGCGTCGTAGATTATATCCCATGCCTCGTGGAAATCGTCAAGATACGCATCCACTGACGAATAAATATCCTTGTAAACATGCGAAGCGCTGTGTACGCCTATCGAGTGCCCCGCAGCAGCGATAGCCTTCAGCTTGGCATAGCAGCCCTCGGAACGGTTCGGCACAACGAAGAACGTCGCCTTTACGTTGTACTGCTCGAGATAGCTCAGTATGCTGTAGGTGTTATCGGAAGGGCCGTCGTCGAATGTGAGATACACGATGCCGAGCTCCCGGACGTAGTCGCTCTCCGCCGGAGCATTCACCATCATATCCGGGTAGATGTCAGCGTAGGGGCTTTCCGGCTGCGAAGCCTGCTGCGTCGTCTGTTTTGTCTCTGCGGCGTCAGCTTCGCTTTCAGCAGAGGACTCCGCCTCGGCGGTATCCACGGTCTGAAATGCGGAATTCCCGGAGCTGCCTGAACTTGCGGAGCTGTCAGAGCTGGTGCCGCCGCTCATGTTAGCTGCGGGCTGGCTCTCGTCCTTTCCGTGGAGGACGTATTCTATAAGCTCCTCGTCTGAAAGCCCGCTGCGGGCGTAAACATCGTAGAACCCCTTGACGGTAGGTTCGCGCTCTCCGCTGAGAATTGCGGCGTAGTACTCCAGCCGCTCGTTATCATGCTGTATATCCCTGACCTCGGCGCTCTTGTTCCAGAGCAGCACCGCAAAGACCACGCACAGCACCAGCGGCACGAAGAAAACTATGCAGAGAACGGTCTTGATAAGCACCTTGAAGAATGCCACACTGCCAAACTGCATTTTCTGACCTCTTTTATCTTTCACGCTGCATAAATTGCAGACGCGTTATTATCGTTATGGTACAATCCAAAAACAGACTATACCCCTATTATTTAATGATACTATAAAACGCCGATTTTGTCAATAGCAACAGCCGCGAAAAAGTCAATTATTACCCGGAATATGGACAAATTATGCTTTATTTTATCGCGGCATATGGTTAATATGCACAAAGAAACGACTGAAAAAACTACAGCCGGACAGTCCTGAAACAGGAGCCGTCCGGCCGCTTTTTTTATCAGTCTTGAATGAAAACGCGCTTCATTTTGCACTCGGTGAGAGGTCTGTCGCTGTAATCAGTCTGAACCTCTGCGATCTCGTCAACCGCGTCCATGCCGTCGACAACTCTGCCGAACGCAGCATACTGCCCGTCCAGGAAAAAGGAATCCTTGTGGCAGATGAAGAACTGCGAGCTTGCAGAATTCGGGTTCTGCGCACGCGCCATGGAGATAACTCCGCGCTCGTGGCGAAGGTCGTTGGGAACGCCGTTCATCAGGAATTCGCCCTTGATCTTCTCCTTAGCGCCGCCCATTCCGGTACCCTCGGGGTCGCCGCCCTGTATCATGAAATCCTTGATAACGCGGTGGAATATCAGCCCGTCATAGAAGCCGGCGCTGACCAGCTTGAGGAAGTTCTCCACCGTTATCGGAGCCTTGTCAGGATAAAGCTCGAGCTTTATCTGCTTTCCGTTTTCCATTTCGATAATGACCATGTCTTTTCTCCTTTATATGTTGTAATTTCCGCTGTATATCCCGGTTATCATCAGGGAGAGGAAACGGAAATCATTGCCGAGGTCTATCTCCTCGCCTGCGCCTTCGCCGTATATCCTTACGACCGGGCGCAGGACGTTGGTGTTGTTCTTCACGACGACGCCGTGACGTCCGTCCGAAAGCGACACCACAGTACCCACCGGATACGGATTGAACGACCGCAGGAACGCCGCCGTAACGTCGAAATCAAAATGAACGCCGCACCCGCCAAGCATGTACTCCTCGGTCTCCGCAACCGACCACGGACGGCGGTAGGGGCGGTTCGAGGTCAGCGCGTCGAACACGTCCGCAACGGTCAGAATACGCGCGATAAGCGGTATCTTCTTCCCCGCAAGACCAGTCGGATAGCCGCTGCCGTCGAATTTCTCCTGATGGAACAGCACTCCCGAAAGCACGTTCGCACTGTAGCCCCCGGTCTGCTTGAGTATCCGGTATCCGATATACGGGTGCTGCTTTATCTTATCGAATTCCTCGTCGGTGAGCCTTCCCGGCTTGACTATTATTTCGTGGTCGATGTTGGATTTGCCGATATCATGCAGCAGCGCCGCAAGTATGACCTCCTTGATATCGCCCTGGGACAGATGAAGTTCGTTAGCGATACCGGTCGAAAGCATGGCGACGCGCAGGCAGTGCTTGTAGGTGTAGTCGTCATAGTTTTGCAGCGCGATCATCTGGTTCCCGAGGTAGGTGGAGTCGTTTCCGATATCTACAAGGATATCGTCCGCGATATCGTCGACCTGCTCTATCGCTTTCTGCGAAAGCTGCTGTATCTCGCCGTTATGCTCGAAAATCGTGCTCAGCTCGTCGAGCGCCTTGCCGATGTGCTGATTCTTTATCACATCTGTGGCTTCCTCGAGGGATTCCTCCTCCGGCGGCTTGTCTATTTCCTGGTCAAGGGTGCGCTCGCCCTTTATGGTTACGTTCTTGATGCCCTTGCTTTTCAGCAGGTTTATCATGTCGGCGGTGATGAGCGTTCCCTTCATCAGCAGGGTCTTGTAATCCCTTGCAGACGTTGAGGCAACATCCTTCGCCAGTACCATTCCTTCGGTGACGTTATCTATCGGAACAATTAACATAGTGACCGCTCCTGACTCTGATTAGGGAAGCACTGATTAAATCTGGTGCGTATATTGCGCAGTCAGATTTTTCGTCAGATTGTACAATGAGGACGACGCAAGGCTGTCGCCTTGCTAGGACGAATTGTGCAAGATGACGGAAAATATGCAAGCAAGATACGCAGCAAGCCGTCAGGCGTGATTTAATCAGTGGTTCCTTAGTGCTGCGTGAAATATCAGCCCCACAGCGGGGAATTGTAAACTCCTGCGCTGACGCAGTTCCTGAGGGTCTCGCGGGCGTTGTCCGCGTCCGCCTCGTAGGTTATGCCGAACCAGCGGCTGTCTGTCGCAAGGTTCATCACCCGGAAGCCGCTGCCGTGTATCTCCGCGTCCACTGCGTCGGCGATGGTCAGCTCCGCCTTCGGCTCGCCAGACGGGAGCTTTTCCAGGAACTCCGAGAGCCTGCGTTCAAGCCGCGGCATGAAGTCCGCGCCAAAGCCCCACATGCTCATGGAAACGGTGTCGTTTTCACTGAGTATGCGCTTCTCTCCCGCGAAAGTTCCGGAAATAACGCCGTCGGCGGCTCTGCCTATCGCCTTTGTTTCCTCAACGCTGGTGAGAAGTCCCTGCGCGTCGGTCTTGCAGACTCCGCGGTTTACCGTTCCGAAATCGGACAGTGTGTTTTTCAGCAGAAATCCCACGGAACATGCGTCCGCGGTGAAATCGCTTAGGAACCCGCCAAGCTGCAGGAATGCGTCCTGACCGTAGAAATCGTCGGCGTTGACGATGGCGAAAGGTCCGTCTATCACATCGCGGCAGCAGTACAGCGCCTGAGCGGTACCCCAGGGCTTAGTCCTTCCTGGGAAATCCCCGCCGCGCACCGGGAGCTGATCCGGCGACTGGTACACATATTCAGTGGCTATGCGCTTCTCGACCCGCGCGCCGATTGTGGATTTGAAAAGCTCCTCAATGTCGTGCCTGATTATGAACACCACGCGGTCAAAGCCTGCCTTCACCGCGTCGTGAACCGAGTAATCTATCAGCAGCTCGCCGCTCGGGCCGAGCTTCTCAAGCTGCTTTATCCTTGTGCCGAAGCGCGTTCCCATGCCCGCCGCAAGGACTATCAAAGTCATCTTTGCCATAATGCCCCCATTTAATTAAATTCGGAATTATGAATTCGGAATTCGGAATTCTGGAGTGCGCTTCGCGCATTATTCCAAATATATCGTATGTCTGTTACTTCAGCGTTTCCGACCTGGCACAGGAGCGTGTCCGTGGTCGGCGTGAAGCCGTATTTTTCGTAGAGCCTGCGCGCCCGGACGTTTCCGTCCAGCGCCCAGAGGTATATCCGGTCGAAGCCCTGATTTTTCAGCCACCTGACCGAATTATCCAGCAGAGCCGTGCCGAATCCCCTGCCCCAGTATTCCGGCAGGACGTACAGCGTGTGCACCTCGCCCCAGCCGGGCATTTTTTCGTCCGCGGCAGGCCGTGCGCAGGAATGCCCCGCGATAACTCCGCCCTCGGTCAGCACGAAGCTGCCGGGAAGCCCCGCGAAGCTGTCTTTCCAGCGCTCCGGCGAGAGCAGGTCAAGGTAGTACTGCGGGAGCAGACCTTTGTATCCCGCCTGCCAGCTCCTGACATAGAGCCGCGCCGCCTCGTCGGCTTCCTGCGGCTCCATGCGGCGTATCTCCATTACTTTAAGCCTTCGATGGAAGCGTTGATCTTCGCGAGCTTCTCCTCTGCCTTAGCAAGCTTTGTGCGCTCGTTCTCGATCTGCTGCGCGGGAGCCTTCGCAAGGAATCCCGGGTTGTTCAGCTTCTTGGAGAGGAACTCTATATCCTTCTCCGCCGCCTTCTTCTCCTTGTCGAGACGTGCAAGCTCCTTGTCCTTGTCGACAAGCTCGCCCATCGGCATGAATACACGCGCGGAATCGGTAACAACGGTCATCATGCCCTCGGTGGAATCCACCTTTTCAGTTACTGTGAACTCGCCTGCGCCCGCAAGCTTCTCAAAGAATCTGCGGCAGTCGGTGAAGAGCTGTACGAACTGGGTCTCAACTGTCATAGTTACTTTCTTTGACGGAGGTACGTTCAGCTCGTTGCGCTGTACTCTGATAGCCTTGATGGTGTTGACTACGCGGGAGAACTCCTCGGCAGCCTCGCCGAAGTGCAGCTTTTCGTCATACTCGCACCATTTAGCTATCATTATGCTCTCGCTGTCGGTGCCGGGCATGGACTGCCAGATCTCCTCGGTGATGAACGGCATGAACGGATGCAGCAGCTTAAGAATACCCTGCATGATGTAAACCAGCACGTTCTGCGCTGCAAGAGCGGAATCGCCGCCTTCAGCGATACGCGGCTTTGTCAGCTCGATGTACCAGTCGCAGTAAACGTCCCAGATGAAGTCGGTGAGGTTCTGAACTGCAACGCCAAGCTCAAACGCCTCGAGGTTGGAGGTCACGTTCTTCACAGTGTCGTTGAACAGGCTGAGCACCCACTTGTCCTCGATGGGGAGGTTCTCCGGGAGAACCGGAGTTCCGAAGTCCTCAGGGAGGTTCATCAGGATATATCTGGAAGCGTTCCAGAGCTTGTTTGCAAAGTTTCTGGAGTTCGTTACCTTGGTTTCAGTCCAGCGCATGTCGTTGCCGGGAGCGTTGCCGGTAACGAGGGTAAGTCTAAGCGCGTCTGCGCCGTACTTGTCGATTATCTCCAGCGGGTCAACGCCGTTGCCCAGGGACTTCGACATCTTTCTGCCCAGCTCGTCGCGAACCAGACCGTGGATAAGAACGTCCTTGAACGGCTTCTGACCGGTGTGCTCCAGACCGGAGAATATCATTCTCGCAACCCAGAACGGGATAATATCGTAGCCTGTTACCAGCGTGTTGGTCGGATAGAAGTAATCCATCTCAGGGGTCTTGTCGGGCCAGCCGAGGGTAGAGAACGGCCACAGCGCGGAGCTGAACCATGTATCCAGTGTGTCCTCGTCCTGCTTTACGGGAGCGCCGCACTTCGGGCACTTCTCCAGCGGGTCGAGGGAGATAGCGGTGTGCTTGCAGGAAGGGTTCTGGCAGTAGTAAGCCGGAATTCTGTGACCCCACCAGAGCTGTCTGGAAATGCACCAGTCGCGGATATTCTCCATCCAGTAGAGATAGCCGTTTTCAAAACGCTTCGGGATATAGCGCAGTTCTCCGGACTTTACAACGTCGATAGCGGGCTGTGCTAGCTCCTTCATGGAAACGAACCACTGGAGGGACGCGCGCGGCTCAACGGTGGTGCCGCAGCGCTGGCAGCAGCCTACGTTATGCTTGTGCGGCTCTACCTTTACAAGCAGACCCTGCGCTTCGAGGTCTGCAACCATCTGTTTTCTTGCTTCGTAGCGGTCCATGCCTGCGTACTTGCCGCCTACGTCGGCGCTGATAGTCGCGTCGTCGTTCATCATGGAGATAACCGGCAGGTCGTGGCGCTGACCTACCATGAAGTCGTTGGGGTCGTGCGCCGGGGTGATCTTAACAACGCCGGTACCGAACTCCACGTCAACATAGTCGTCGGCGATTATAGGTATCTCGCGGTCGGTCAGCGGGAGCTTAACCATTTTGCCGACGATGTTCTTGTAGCGCTCGTCGTTCGGGTTTACAGCCAGCGCTGAGTCGCCGAGAAGCGTTTCAGGACGGGTGGTCGCGATCTCAACGAAGCCGGAGCCGTCCGCCAGCGGGTAGTTGATGTGCCAGAAGAATCCGTCCTGCTCCTCATACTCGCACTCGATATCGGAGATGGAGGTCTTGCAGTTCGGGCACCAGTTTATCATTCTTACGCCGTGATAAATAAGACCCTTGTTGTAGAGATCCATGAACACTTTCTGAACGGCTCTGGAGCAGCCCTCGTCAAGGGTAAAGCGCTCGCGCTCCCAGTCGCAGGAGCTTCCCAGCTTCTTGAGCTGCTGAACGATACGTCCGCCGTAAACGCGCTTCCAGTCCCATGCGCGCTTGAGGAATTCCTCTCTGCCTATCTGCTCCTTTGTGAGCCCTTCCTCTTTCATCTTGCCGACTATTTTCGCCTCGGTCGCGATTGAAGCGTGGTCTGTGCCAGGAAGCCACAGCGCGGAATAGCCCTGCATTCTTCTCCAGCGGATAAGGATATCCTGGAGAGTGTTGTCAAGCGCGTGACCCATGTGGAGCTGTCCGGTGATGTTTGGCGGAGGGATAACGATGGTATAGGGCTTCTTCTTGGGGTCAATCTCAGCGTGGAAATAGCCCTTTTCCTCCCAGTTATGATAGATACGATCCTCGAATTCCTTCGGGGCGTAGGTCTTTGCAAGTTCCTTTCTCATTGCAATGTTGTCCTTTCGTTTTCGGATATATTTACGCGTTAGCGTTATTTCGCTTTAAGCGAGTTCACAAGGCTCTCGTCCGGCGTGACGTACAGAGTGCGGTTGTTCGTGAATATCACCATTCCGGGCTTTGCGCCGGCGGGCTTCTTGACGAATTTCACCGCAGCGTAATCCACCGGAACTCCCGAACCGCTGCGCCCCTTTGAATGGAACGCCGCAAGCTGCGCCGCCTCGAACAGGGTCTGTTCTCCGGGCTGCCTGCCCTCAGTGCGGATTATAACGTGCGAACCCGCTATCCCCTGCGTATGCAGCCATATATCAGTGGCCTTCGCGGTTTTCAGCGTCAGCTGGTCGTTCTGGCGGTTGTTCCTGCCCACGAGTATCTCGAAGCCCTCGGTGGAGCGGAAATGCAGCGGCTCTGAGGTCTTTTTCACCTTTTCGTCCGCCCTTACGCCGCCCTTGAGGTAGCCCTGCTCGCGAAGCTCCCTGCGTATTTCCGCAAGGTCGGATTCGCTGTCGGTGCGGCTCACCGCGTCGAACACGCTGTCGATGTAGACAAGCTCCTGCTTTCCGCTTGCGATAAGCTCGGTGAGCTTCTTTTCTGCGGTGTCAAGCTTGCGGTACTCGGTGTAGTACTTCTGCGCGTTCTGCGCCGGGGTCAGCCGCGGGTCAAGCTGTACCTCGACCGGTTCGCCTGTGGTGAAATCCTCCAGCTCCGCTTTGGTCTGACCCTTCTCGAGCCGCCAGATGTTGGCGTTTATCAGGTCGCCCCGGACTCGGAAAACCTCCCGCTCCGAACATTCCTCAAGCTCTTTTTTCTGCAATTCGAGCTTCCTCGAAATGCGCTCGTAACTGTTCATCAGGAGCTTCAGCAGATCGTGGGCGCGCTGCTTCGTGCGCTCGGACCTGTCCTGCGAAGCGAAGAACTCGTCCAGCAGTCCGTTTGCGGTCTCGCAGCGGGCGGTAGTCATCGAGCCGGAATACTGCGTGATGCCGATAAAGCAGAAATCCTTTTTCTTTCCGCCCGGTTCTGAAACTATCGTGAACTCGCTGGGACTGCCGTTAAGCATTCCTTTTATGCGGTAGAGGAGTATCAGCAGGCGCTGTTGTCCGCCCTCGGTTAGCGCATTGCAGGTGACGTCGGTGTCTTTCTCGCAGTACCATGCTATTTCCCGGGTGAGTATCGGGGACACGCCCTCCAGCACGGCGGTGAGCTTCTTGCAGAGCCGCTCCGGGCTGTCCTTCACGGCGTCGAGCACCTGCTCCGGAGCGCACTCCAGCAGGCACAATCTGGCCTGTCGCGGCGGAGCCTCGTACTGTATCCCCGGGAGCACTCTCCGCACGGAGGAGATGTCGTCCGTAATGCGCTTCACGCTGTCGATGACCCTGCCGTCCCGGACAAGGATTATATTGCTGTGACGTCCCATAATCTCAGCGATGAGAGTGTTCGTCACGATATCGCCTATTTCATTGGTGCATTCAAAATCGAGGGAGATAACGCGCTCCAAGCCGTCCTGGCGTATCGCCATAAGCTTTCCGCCGGAAAGGTGCTTTCTCAGCAGCATGCAGAACATCGGCGGCTGCTGGGGATTCTCGAACGAAGCCGCCGTGAGGTTCAGACGCGCGCTGACGCTGTTCGCGGATAGCACGATCTTTTTTCCTCCGTCGCGGAATGTCCGCAGGGAAACGACTATCTCCTCGCGGGAGGGCTGATACACCTTGTCCACTCGCGCGCCGATAAGCGGCTGAAGCTCGTTCGTTACGATATGAAGAAATGCTCCGTCAAGTGACAATTCAACCACCCCACTTTTTTGAATTCGGAATTATGGTGCCGCTTCGCGGCAGTTTATGTTGATACAATCGGAAAACCGCCGCGTCAGCGGCGCAGTAGTTCCGAATTATGAATTCCGGATTTTAAACATAGCTGCACGGCTCGCATTCTGCGTCCGTTGTAAATACCGGTATCTCCGGGAAAGCGCGGCTGAGGAGCGTAGCCAGGCGATGGGACGCGCACTTTTCCGTGCCGTAATGCCCGGCGTCGATAAGCGCCATGCCGAGGTTATGAGCCTCTACCCACACGGAATGCTTGACGTCGCCCGTCACGAGAGCCTGACAGCCGAGCGCGGCAGCCCTTGCAAGGAGGTCTCCGCCGGAGCCTGAGCACACGCCCACGCGGGTTATAGCCTGAATGTCGCCCTCGCAGTACTTCACGCTTTCAAGGTCGAGGGATTTCTTGCAGTGCTCTGCAAGAGCCTTCGCGGTGAATCCGAGCGGAAGATCCGCAATACCGCCGATCCCTAGACCGGTAGGCTGGGTCTGCTCGAGAACTCCGCTGCTCTGCCAGCCGAGGAGCTCCATGAGCGCGTCGTTTACGCCCGCTTCGCACATATCGAAGTTGGTATGTACTGCGATGGCGCTGATATCGCTGCGAACCAGCGAATATACCGGAGTTCCCGCCATCACTCTCTTGAGCGGGTGGAATATCACCGGGTGGTGAGATACGATGAGGTTTGCGTTCTTGGACAGCGCCTCGTCGATTATCTCCTGCGTTATATCAAGGCAGCAGGCTATGCCGGTGATGTTCTCTGCTGAATTTCCGGTCAGCAGACCCACGTTATCATAGCTTTCCGCCGTGTTCATCGGTGCGATGGTGTTAAGGAACTCCAGCACCTGACCTACTGTTGCCGCCATTGTGTTCCTCCGTTAAGGTGTGTGTATTCCTGCGCTTTGGCGCATATCTGCTCCGCAAGCACGTGCAGGTGCTGAGCCTGCTCTGCGTTTGCTCCGGAAGCTTCCATTCCCGCCGCGTTTTTCAGCAGCTTTCCCGCTATATGGCGGAGCATGTCCGGATCGGTTATCCTGCCGCACAGACAAAAGAGCTCGTCCGGCTCCTGCGCCGCGCCGGTGTATCTCGCCAGCATGACGGTGTAAAACCGGTCGCCCTCCCTGACGGCGCGTTCCTCGATGATATCGAAGCCGCCGCGGTAAAGCTCCCGGCGGAGCGTATCCGCCTTTGTCATGGGCTGTAAAATGAACCGCGTATCCTCCGACAGGAACCGGCATCCGGAGATTATCTTCATGATAAGCTCCCCGCCCATTCCGCATATTACTACATCATCGGCATAGTCTATCCTGTCAAGCCCGTCGGAAAGCACTGCGGTGACATTTGTCACACCCTGTTCTGCGATAGTGTGCCGTGCGGCGGAGAGAGGTCCCTCCTTCACATCGGAAGCGATGACCTCCTTCGCGCCGTTCTGCGCAAGGTAGCAGGCAAGCAGCGCATGATCAGTCCCCACGTCGCAGACGATGACCCCTCTGCGGCAGAGAGCTGCGGCGGCGCTGAGCCTGCCGGTAAGTTTCACCATTATTCGCCGAGAGCTGCGTTGAGCTGCTCAACGATCTCGTCAGCGTCCACGCCGTGCACCATGCATGCCTGCTCAACGGACTCGCCGCGGGAAGCAGGGCAGCCAAGGCAGTGCATGCCCATTCCGAAGAAGATGGGAGCAGCAGCCTCTGCGTTGATGTCGAGAATATCGCCGATTATTGTGTCCTTTGTTACTTTCATTGCTGTATTTCCTTTCATTTGTGCATTGCTGTCCGCGCGCCTTGCCGGTGCGTGGAGATAAATATACAGTATATATTATATCACAGCTTTGTTATTTTGTCCAGTACAATTTCGTTGATACCTGCTTTTTTTGTTCCATGCGCTTGACATTGCCCGGGAAATCTGCTATAATCAATATGCTGTCAGTATTTATATGCGGGTGTGGCGGAATTGGCAGACGCGCCAGATTTAGGTTCTGGTGGCTTCACCGTGCAGGTTCAAGTCCTGTCACCCGCACCAAATAAAAAAAACGTCTCCTCGACGGTTTTTTTATTTGGTTTGCATCATTTTTCTCGTCCGTCCCGGATTGGGACGGACGTTTTGCTTTGCAAAACCGAAAAATGACGCGCACCCTGCTTCTCCGATTTGTGGCTGTATGCCATCTCCTTCGAGCGGTTTTCTTATTTGGTCTGCACCGTTTTCCCGCTCGTCCCGGATTGGGACGGACGTTTTGCTTTGCAAAACCGAAAATTGACGCGCACCCTGCTTCTCCGATTTGTGGCTGTATGCCGTCTCCTTCGAGCGGTTTTCTTATTTGGTCTGCGCCGTTTTTCCCGCTCGTCCCGGACTAGACGGACGTTTTGCTTCGCAAAACCGAAAAATGACGCGCACCCCGCTTCTCCGATTTGTGGATGTATGCCGTCTTCTTCAAGCGGTTTTCTTATTTGGTCTGCGCCGTTTTTCCCGCTCGTCCCGGATTGGGACGGACGTTTTGCTTCGCAAAACCGAAAAATGACGCGCACCCCGCATCTCAAATATGCCTTTCTCATTGTGATCACATGGGAAGCTCGCCTTTTATTGCACACTTATGGTCTTTATTTGTGCTGTGACAACCTTTTAAAACAAAAAATTTCTTTTTAATTTCCATTTACCGGCATTTTTCATTGACTTTTCTTTTACATAGTGTTATAATAAATTAACGATTTTCTATTATCAGTCGAGGATTAAAATCATGAGTGAAGAAATCACCTGGACTAAAGAATACAAGCTGGAGCGTTACCATAAGCTCAATCTTACCGCTGAAAAAGGCTGCGTGCTTTTTGCAGGCTCATCGCTTATGGAAATGTTTCCGGTGGAAAAATTCGCGCATGAGGACGGTCTCCCAGTAACGGTTTACAACCGCGGCGTGGGCGGCTTCATCACCGACGAACTCATCGCAGCCGTCGATACATGCATAATCGACCTTGCACCGAAGAAACTATTCATAAACATCGGCACGAACGACCTCAGCGACGCCTCCCGAAGCATGGAGCAGATAATGTCCAACTACGCTTTGATACTTGACAAGGTAAAAAAGGCTGTGCCAGAGGTCAGAATGTACCTCATGGCGTACTACCCCGTTAACTACAGCGCCGCCACCCCAGAAATGAAGCCCTGTCTGCTTATACGCAGCAATGAAAAGATCGCCCGCGCCAACGAGGAAGTAAAGATGCTCGCAGACCGCTTCGGGGCAAGTTACATCGACGTCACCGCCCCGCTGAAGGACGAAAACGGCGATTTGCGCGCCGAATACACGATAGAAGGCATGCACATCAACGAGGACGGCTACCGTTCCATCTACCCGCTTATCAGAAAGTACATTCTTGAATGACTTCCCTTAAATTCCCCGACGGCAGCGAGGTGCTCTACGAGCTGACGCGCAAGCCCGTCAAAAATATAAATCTCCGCGTGAAGGAGGACGGTTCCCTTCGCATTTCCGCCAGCCCCCGGGTAAGCGTAAAGCGCGTCGAGGAGTTCATCGTTTCCGAGCAGGCGTTCATACGCCGCGCACAGCAGCGTATCAGCGAACGCGAGGAGCACTCTGAAATACGCGCGGATATATTCCGCTGGCTCGGCGGGGAATACCCCGTGCGGGTCATCTCCAGCAGCCGGGAAGCCGCTGTCCTGGAGCAGGAGGAAATGCGCGTTTTCACACGCTTTCCCGAGCGCGCGGAAGAGCTTCTGAAACGCTGGACCGCCGACAATTTTGTCGAACTCTGCCGAAAGCTGAACGCCGAGGTGCGTGGATCCCTGATAAACTCAGGGCTGACGCCTCCGCCGACGGTCATCACCATAAAGGATATGAAAACCCGCTGGGGGAGCTGCACTCCCGCCAAGGGTCACATTTCCATCAACATACGGCTCGCGCCCTACCCGCGCCAGACCGTTCTCTCAGTGGTGTGGCATGAATACGCCCACTACTGGCACCGCGACCACTCCACAAGGTTCTACGCATTCCTTGAGGCGCATTTCCCGGAATACCGCAGGTGGAACTCCCTGTTAAAGTGACCACATTCGCATGATCCGCCGCAAGCGGCACCGGAATTCCAAATAAAAACGCCTCCCCTTTCGGAGAGGCATTTTATAACGGCCGTCAGATCTCAGCCGGCTTCTTCTTGAAGTAGTTCGGCTTGTTCGCGCCGATCACGTTCATCAGTCTGCTGCTGCGCTCGAACACCAGCTTGAACAGTACGCACCCGATAATGGTGACTACCACAAGCTCTCCGGCGCCAACAGTCAGCATGTTGAACCATACGGGCGGCTCGCTTCCGTAGCAAACCAGCAGCTCTATCGCAATGATGATTCCGTTGCTTACAACAGGAAGCAGCGAAGCCAACCATATATTCTTGATATAGAACATCGGAATGACCGCAATAGCTGTAGCCAGCGTACCGAAAATCATATCCATCAGCGCCATCGGACTGAAGCAGTTCGCAATGAAGCACCCAAGTATCAGCGAAATGCTGTAATCCTTACGGTAGAAGCACAGAAGCACCAGTATCTCCGAAAAACGGAACTGGATAGCTGGGAAGCTCAGCCCCGGAAGCGCCAGGGTAAGCGCGGCGTACAGCGCAGCGACAAGCGCCAGGCGTACAAGGTTCTTGGTCTGAAAGATCTCGTTTTTAGGCATAAAAAAACTCCTTGTTTTTTAACGGTGGTTGGACAAAGAAAACACCGTATTTGATTTTTCGTGCCTCAAGGCACCAATATATAATAGCACATTCCCCGCAGAATTGCAATACCCTTTTTGAATAAAAATCAGCTATCCCCTCCGCGCATATCACCGCATTCTGACCAATCTGCGCGGGAAATCTGAAATTACTGAAAGGAAGCATTACACATGGGAAAACAGATGACCTACTACATGGAGCGCGAAGTATTCACCCAGCTCGCGCAGATCGCAGTCGACCTCGGCTGCGTGATACTCAAGCAGAACGGCAGCAAGATCATCTCCGGCGATACCTCGATCATTGACAGCCACTGCTCGAAATACTACTTCTACCTCCCCGCGGCAGGCGAGATAAACGAGGAACTCCCGCTCGGCTGCTATAACTCCAACGCAGGCTGCGTTATCGAGGCAAGCTACTCCACCCGCACCAAGGATCTCTGCTTAAAACGCGGAAAGCTCTACATTACCAGCGGTTTCTCCACCCCTAACGGCGATTTCATCGAATGCCCGGCGTGCCTGCTGAAGGTGTACAAGAAGCTCGTGCTTCACATGAAGGATCTCACCCTGCGCGTTGAAGTCCCCGCTGACCGCATGTCCACCCGCCTGACTTACTATGCAGACCCCACCGGACGTACTCACAAGCTCTATATGACCAAGAGCATGCTCGCGCGTATCAACCGCACTCCCTATACCCTCTGCTGACCTTTCGCCCTGCGCCGGTACTCCAGCGCGGTGGATCCGGTGCGCTTCCTGAACTGCCGCATGAAATGCACGTCGTTCTCGAACCCGCACAGCGCCGCTATCTCCCGCACCTGCATGTCCGTGTTTGCGAGGTAGTACTCCGCGAGCCCGGTCTTTGCGCGCAGCACGTCCTCGTAGCAGCTCACGCCGAATTCCGCGCGGTACAGCGTCTGGAAATAGGACGCGCTCAGCGACATGCGCGCCGCAAGCTCCTCTATCGTGTAGTTTCCCGCGGGACTGCCGTATATCTCCGCGCGAAGCTGGTGCAGCCCGTCGCTGTGCGGCGATACAGCCGCGCCGCTCCCGCCGCCGAATACCTCCGCGATAAGCAGCCTTATCAGTAATCCGGTGCATTCACGGCTTTTCGGCGTATCGGATATGCTCTCAAGCTTGAGCAGCTCAAGTATGCTTCCCGCCGACGCCGGAACTCCGAAAACCGGCTCCCCGAAGCCTATCCCAAGCCGCCCGAAGAATGTATCAGCTTCGTCGCACTCGAAATGCACCCAGTCGTTAACATACTCGACACCAACCGCCCCGTATTCCTGGATGGCGGTTTTTTTATACAACACCGCGGAATCCGCCGGAAGCTCCACCCGCACGTTGCCCACAACGGCAAACGCCGGCGTCCGGAATATCACAAGCAGGTTGTCTCCGGAGCCCTCCGGGCGGAATATGCGGAAATTCTCATCATGACGGTAGCCTATTCCCATTGCGTGAAGTTTCATGCAGCACCTCCGGCAGAAGTATAGTAGGATATATCAGTTTATTGATATTATACATCATTGAAATACGGCTGTCAATCTGCTATAATCAAATCATCAAATAAATCATGAAAGGATATCTCATATGAACACACTCCGCCTCACCCTCAACCCGCTTGAGAAGAAATCCCACATCAACCCCGAAATATACGGAAATTTCTCGGAGCACCTCGGCCGCTGCATATATGACGGTATATATGTCGGCGAAAACAGCGACATTCCCAACACAGAGGGCTTCCGCACCGACGTCGTCGACGCATTCAGACAGATAAAGCTTCCCGTGCTGCGCTGGCCGGGCGGCTGCTTCGCCGACGAATACCACTGGCGCGACGGTATCGGCGAGAAGTCGCAGCGCAAGAAGATGGTCAACACCAACTGGGGCGGCGTTGTCGAGGACAACAGCTTCGGAACCCACGAATTCATGCGCTTCTGCGAGCTGGTCGGCTGCGAACCTTACATCAGCGGCAACGTAGGCAGCGGCACCGTTGAGGAGCTTTCCAACTGGGTGGAGTACATGACGTTCGACGGAGTTTCCCCGATGGCGGAGCTCCGCAAGCGCAACGGCAGGGAGCAGCCCTGGAAGCTGAAGTACCTCGGCATAGGAAACGAGAGCTGGGGCTGCGGAGGCTCCATGCGCCCTGAATACTACTCCGACCTTTACCGCCGTTATGCTACATACTGCCGCAATTACAGCGGAAACCAGCTTTTCAAAGTCGCAAGCGGCTCCAATGCAGATGACTACAACTGGACTGAGGTCCTGATGAAGCAGATAACGCCGTGGAATATGAATGGAATGTCCCTGCATTACTACACCGTTCCAACCGGCGAATGGTCGCACAAGGGCAGCGCCACCGAATTTGATGAAGAAGAATACTATAAGACGATACGTTCCACTCTGGGCATTGAGGGAATGATAATCCGCCACTCCGGTATTATGGACAGATACGACCCGGAGCACAAGGTAGGTCTTATCGTCGACGAATGGGGCACCTGGTACGACGTTGAGCCGGGAACCAACCCCGGATTCCTCTATCAGCAGAACACCATGCGGGACGCCATTGTTGCAGCGATAAACCTGAATATATTCAATCAACACTCCGCGCGTATACCGATGGCTAACATCGCGCAGGCGGTGAACGTTCTGCAATCCATACTGCTGACCGAGGGTTCAAAGACCATCAAGACCCCGACCTACCACGTATTCGACCTCTACAAGCAGCACCAGGATTCCGACCTGATATACAGCCACATTCAGAACTCCAACGCAGCCGAGGGAGTTCCCTCGCTGAGCCAGTCGGCTTCCGTCAATGCTGACGGCGACGTGTTCGTAACTCTGTCTAACGCTTCGCTTTCCGAGAGCTTCAAGGTGGATATCGCAGCGGCATTTGCCGGGATAAAGTCCGCAGAAGGACGCGTACTCACCGACGATGTACACGCGCTCAACACCTTCGAGGAGCCTGACAGGGTAGCCATAAAGACACTCGCTGTGACTGTTTCCGACGGCAGAGCCGAGATAATTCTCCCGCCCTGCTCCGTTGCTGCACTCACGATAAAGCTGTGATGGAGCGCAAGCCCTGCCACCGCTGCCTGCTCCAGGATATAGACGAATCCCAGCTCATGGAAGCGATTCAGCAGCGTATAGCCGCTCTCCCGGCTTCGCAGAGAGCCTCCGCCGAGGACTACGCCGCCAGGCTTTCGGAATGCCGCATGTGCGATTTTCTGGTCAGTGGTACCTGCCAGAAATGCGGCTGTTATGTCGAACTCCGGGCGGCGAAGAGAAGCGCATATTGTCCGCATGAAAAACCACGTTGGTGATGGAAACTGTAATTTAGCTGTGTAGAATGCTTCCGAAACAGTCCACCGG
>DQFX01000010.1 GCA_003531585.1 Oscillospiraceae bacterium
ACCGGTTTTTAGAGGTTCCCTAATATAAAACGTTTAAACCTTGAGCAGATCCTCAACGGTGACAGAGAAAACCTTTGCCAGAGAGATTATCTCAATATCTGTGACGAATCTCTGACCGGACTCGATTCTCTGAACTGCGTTCTTGTCGATATCCAGATTGATGACCTGCAGTCTGTCTGCAAGCTCACGCTGTGAAATCTTCAATGCCTTGCGCAGCTTTGCAACGTTGATTCCGCAGATGTTGTTTCTTCCGTCGGTTGTTCGGTTGTTAAACATGTGGACTCTCCTTACTTGATAAAAAAATTATGCGAAATCCATTCCAATAAAAAATGTATTGCACCTTATACTATTTTACAATATGGCGCGGGTGAAAATGACACCTAACAGAAATCAAAACGATAAATATTACATATTCAAGGAATAAAATGGAAAAACGGGCGCCGGTTGACCTTAATAACAGCCCAATAACCCCATTTTGTGGCATATGCTATGTTTCGTTTTGTTAATAATGCACATTTTCCGCTGCGATTTTTCTAATAATTATACAGCGTGATTGATTCCTTTTGAAGATATCCGGGCATAATATAGCTGAACATGTGAACATTCCCGCCTGATCCCTGTAAATCTCTGTACATAGGATAATATAGCCTAACAATTGTGAAATATACGTGAATAAGTTAAAAATTAACTTATTCTCACATGTTCCGGTTGACATGTGTATTTAAATATGTTACAATAAGCATGATATGTGATTGCTTTTAGCAGGAGGACACGCTTTTGAAGATAAAATGGAACAAGAAATACACTACCATCGCGGTTTATTCGCTCATCGTCATTATGCTGGCGGTTCTGTTCGTAGTATTTGTATTTAAATTCGACTCGTTCAAGAGCGGATTTTCATGGATAGGAAGCGTCTCAGCACCTCTTATCTGCGGTATCGTAATAGCGTATATCGTGAATCCGCTCATGATGTGGATCGAGCGCACTTTTTTCCACAAGCTCGTTGAGAATCCGCCGCCTGAAAAAGGCATAGTGATGCAGAAACTGGCGGAATCCAAGGTCGGTTCCACCGCGGTGGTCCGCACGCTCGAGAAGCATGGCCCCTCGATGGAGAAGAAGTCACGCCGCCGTAAGATCGCGGCACGCGCGCTTTCGGTGACTATCGCGTATATCATAGTTCTTGCGGCAGTCGTGGGGATTTGCGTGGCTGTAGTTCCGAGCGTGGCAAAGAGCGTGGTCGACCTCGCCGACCAGATGCCCGGGTACATCAAGAAGCTGGACGCATTCCTTGAGGATTTCTTTGCGAACAATCCGGAGATCGCAAATCTTATCTCCGACAGCTTTACTGAAATAGGCTCGATCGTAAATAAAATATCCGAGATGGTTCAGCCGATGGCCGGGGACATCATGAGCAGCGTTTCAAGCGGCGTATTCCAGTTTGCGGCGGGGCTGCTGACGGGTCTGAAGAATGTCGTGATCGGACTTATCATTGCGATATATCTTCTGTTCAGCAAGGAGAGGCTTCTGGCTCAGACAAAAAAGATCCTTTTCGCGTTCCTGAAGAACAATATATGTCAGCGGGTGTTTTATGTAGGCTCCCGAACCAATTCGATTTTCAAGAGCTACGTAATATCTAACCTCGTGGACGCGCTGATAATTTTTGTTGCGATGGCGATAGGCTGCCTCGTTATGGGAATGCCGTACCCCATGCTGCTTGCAGTAGTCTGCGGAGTCACAAATCTCATACCGTTCTTCGGTCCGTTCATCGGAGCTATTCCGTGCGGTATCCTGATACTGCTGGTTGATCCGGTGAAGGTCATCTGGTTCGAGCTGTTCGTGCTGGTGCTCCAGCAGCTCGACGGCAACGTTATCAAGCCGCACCTGTTCGGCGGTTCGATGGGACTTCCCGCGATTTGGGTGCTGGTTTCCATCACCATAGGCGGAGGTCTGTTCGGAATTCCGGGAATGCTGCTTGGCGTTCCGGTGTTCGCGGTTATCTACCTGCTGTTTGCAGAGTTCGTATCCTCGCGCCTGAAAAAGAAGAAAATGCCTGAGGAGACCAGGGAGTACGCCGGAGATACGTCGCTGTTCCTTGACGGCTATGAAGACGGCAGTGTATCTGAGGAGCCTGCGTTAGTTCGCGAGGAGAAAAAAGGCGACTGACGCAGCGCAATTAAAATCGTGGGCAAATATGCGGAGATGCCTGCTAGATTTCAAATCCAACTGAATATATCGAGAAATCATGAAACCCTCGAAACCTTGAGGCAGCGTTTTTGAAGTGGAACTGCACGCTGCCGCAGCTGCAACAATATTGTTTGGGCTCAGAAAATCTGATTATGCCGGATAAGTAAATATCTCAATAAAAAACGGTTCTATCCACAGATAGAGCCGTTTTTCTATGCTTATTAATTAACTCCACAATTTACTATCAATGAATTTTGGGTAAAATCAGGCGTAATGACTGCACAGCCACTATACGTCAGCGGAAAAAACGTCCGCCGGCTTCTCTGTCAGGGCAGGGAGCCGGCGGACGTTCTGAAATTCCGGGTTTACAAAAGGCTGGCGATTATCCCAATATCATGCGCAGGTCGTCTTCCGGAGCAGTCGCCGCCCGGAGCTTGAATTCATTCTGGAGCACTTCCAGCACTGCCGGTGAAACAAACGCTGGGATAGTCGGACCGAGAATTATATTTTTCAGCCCGAGATAAAGCAGAGACAGCAGAATACATACTGCCTTCTGCTCGTACCATGAAAGCACCAGCGTGAGCGGCAGGTCGTTTACTCCGCAGCCGAACGCCTCGGCGAGCGCGGAGGCGACCCGCACGGCGCTGTAGGAATCGTTGCACTGCCCCATGTCGAGAATTCGTGGTATCCCGTCGATATCACCAAGATCCATGTCGTTGAGGCGGTATTTTCCGCAGGCTAGGGTGAGTATCAGCGTGTCCGGGGGAGTCAGCCGCGCAAAATCAGAATAGTAGCTGCGGCTGGGGGAAGCTCCGTCGCAGCCGCCGATCAGGAAAATATGACGTATCTTTCCGGCTTTGATAAGCTGTATTATCTTTTCGGCATGCTTCAGTACGGCGTTGTGCGCGAATCCGGTAATGACCTTGTGTCCGCCGTTCATTCCGGTCATTTCCTTGTCCTCGTCGTAGCCGCCGCATTCAAGCGCTTTCCTGATAACCGGGGTGAAATCCTTGTCGGCGCCGATGTGGGTTACTTCGGGGTACGACACGACGGAGGTAGTGAAAATACGGTCGGCATAGCTCTCGCGCAGCGGCATTATGCAGTTCGTGGTGAACAGCACCGGAGCCGGGATATTGTGGAATTCCGACTGCTGATTCTGCCAGCCGGTGCCGAAATTTCCCTTGAGCTGCGGGTGCTTTTTAAGCTCCGGGTAGCCGTGGGCGGGGAGCATTTCGCTGTGGGTGTAGATGTTTACGCCCTTGCCGTCGGTCTGCTCCAGAAGCAGCTTCATATCGTGCAGGTCATGGCCGCTGACCACTATGAACGGTCCCTTTTCAATTGTGAGTGGGACTTCCGTAGGGACAGGGTCGCCGTATGCTTCGGTGTTGGCGTGGTCGAGAAGCTCCAGACATTTGAGGTTCACCGCGCCGGTCTTGAGCACCAGCGGAAGCAGCACGTCCTGCGGTTCGTCCTCGCCGAGGTGGTACAGAGCTTCATAGAAGAACTGGTCGACTTCCCGGCAGGTCTTGCCGAGCACCCGGGCATGGTAGGCGTAGGCCGCCATACCCTTCAGCCCGAACAGAACCAGTGATTTCAGCGAGCGGATATCCGCGTTGCCGTCCCAGATTTCCGGCATTGAGTAGTCCTCAAACTTTTCTGAGGAGATACGGTGCTTTTCCTGCTCGACCTCGGTCTTGATGGCTTTTATCGTTGAATTGTTGAAATTTACGTTGGTGATGGTGGTGAACAGCGCTTTTTCAACCAGCGCGTCGGTGGACTCCGTGGGTCTGCCGTTTTTAGCGGCGCGGGCGAGCCCTATGAGCGCTCCGATTATCTCGTCCTGGTAGTTCGCGGTGTCGGCTTTTTTGCCGCAGACTCCCGCTTTGCCCTCGCAGCCGGTGTTGTGGGCGGTCTGCTGGCACTGGAAGCAAAACATGTCTTTCATTGTGCAGTGTCCTTTCTTTAGAGGTGACCTTTATAATGTGGGGTATGTGCATATAGTTCCCGGAATTTTCGGGATAATACACCGGAAAAAATAAATCACTCCGCTATTGCGAAAAAGCACGAAATGTGATACAATATCAATGGGGTGATAATATGAAAAAATACATGGCAGCCGCAGTACTTATTACTATAGTACTCGCAGCAGGCTGCACCGGAAATGCTTCCAGCCAGAGTGAAAGCTCCTCGCAGACCGACAGCTCCACGGCGGAGGTCACAACCAGCGCAGCGCCGACAGAGCAGCCGGAGGAAGCTCCAGTGACGGAAGCGGTTCCTGAGCCGGCAGAAACCACCGCCGCGCAGACGGAAGCTACGCAGGATACGTCCGCGCCAGAGGAGCAGGGCGGGTACATAGCCGACTGGATTTACGGAACATGGAGCGCCGTCAGCGTAAACGGGCAGGATTACTGGGATTACGCGTTCGCGAACGGGCTTACGGAGCAGTTGCAGCTTATTTTCAACAGCGAGGAAGTCCTGGTCAGAAACGGAACTGTGGGTATCGAGCAGGAGTATAGCTATGCCATAACGGACGCAGGAGCTGATATATATTACAGCTGGGGAGAGAAATCCCTGACGCTGACCTATGACCCGTCGGCTGACACCCTTACTATGATAGATGAGGCGGACAATTTTGCCGTATTCAAACGCGGCGAATATCCGCAGTCCGCAGAGGTCGACTTCATAGCCGACTGGATATACGGCACCTGGAGCGTCATCAGCGTAAACGGTCAGGATTACTGGGAATATGCGGCGCAGAACGACGAGGATCAAGAGAAGATGATGATCTTCACGGCGCAGGGCGTTGACATTACCAGCGGCGACAGAGTTCTCAGAACGCTGAGCTACCGTATAACCGATGAAGGCGCGGAGATAAGGGATACAGACGGCGCGGTTATTCTGATGACTTATTCGCCGCAGGACGACACACTTACTTTCACGGCGGACGGATATACGACAGTTGTAAAGCGCGGAACAAATCCGAAACCGGCGGAAAACTGACAACAGTTTCCTTTAATAGGTGACGTTTGTAATTTGTAAACGGTTACATGGTTGCATTTCATAATTTTGTAAAATTGAACAGTAAAGTTTAAACAACGGTTGAGAAACTTTGTGCCTTCAGCCAAAAGTATATGCGGAGTAGTTGACAAGCGACTAGTTGTGTGTTATAATTCCTCATGTTGTGAATTTGCTGTTTTTTGGCAGATGCTTACAACAAATAACAGATATATGATTTTGAGGAGAAACTACTATGACTAAGTTCACAAAGATCACCGCAGCTATCGTAGCTGCCGCAGCAGTTCTGTCTTTCGCAGGCTGCAGCAATAACACTTCTTCCGCTTCCGAGTCCTCCAGTGCTGTTTCCGACGCTTCCACTGCTTCCGACGCTTCCACTGCTTCCACCGCAGAGGCTTCAAAGACCGCAGAGGCTGCTTCCACCGCTGCTGCTACCGCAGAGGCTGCACAGACTGCTGAGGTTGCTGCTCCCGCTACCGCTGAGGCTTCCGCATTCGACGCTTCCGCTATGTACGGCGACTGGGTTCTCGCTGCAATCAACGATGGCACCAATACAATGAGCGTTGCTGATTTTGCAGCTGCAAACAATGTTTCCGCTGAGGATACCCTGATCTACGTTAATATCGACGAGAACTCCTACAACAGCCTGGCTATGGGTGTTGAAGGCAACTATTCCTACACTGTAACCGAGAATGGCATCACCGTTGATTTAGACGGCATGGAGCTTCCCGTAACCTACGACGCTGAAAGCGACATCTTAGCATACGGCGTAGCTGTTGGCGACGTTACCTACAAGTACGTATTCATGAGAAACACTGACGCTGCTGCTTCCACCGCAGAGGCTGCTGCAACCGCACAGGCTGCCGCTACCGCTGAGGCTGCTGAGTAATTCAGTTCAAAACCGATACATCTGCCCGGACTTTGCGCCGGGCTTTTGTTTTCTGTTGACATACGGCGGGTTTTGTGGTACAATATTCTCCGGACATGATTTTGAACAGGAGAATCTACATGAGAAAATTAATTAAATCGCTTGCTGCCGCGGCGGTCGTTCTGATGGTCTGCACGGCATGCAGCCGTTCGATAGACACCGCGAAGATAGAAGGGAACTGGGTCTGCACCACCGAGGACGGAACTCAGCTCCGCGTGACCCTCACCGACCGCACCTTTACCCAGTCCAGCGGGGAAGCCACCGGCGAAACGCTTAAATACGAGCGCACCTCCGACGGTGTGAACGTCAAGGCACCCGACGGGAAGTCGCTGCTGAAACTGACATTCAGCGAGCAGGACGGCACCATCTCCTACACACTGAACGGCGCAGACGGCTCCGAGCATACCTACACCTTCACCCGGGAAGCTCAGTGAGACCTGACCGTCTTCATAAAACCGCATATTATTGCGCATTTGGGCATTTTCTGCCGGAATGCGCAATTATTTTTGTCCGGATACTTGAAAAATCCGCTGAACTGCGCTATAATATATACTGTATATTTGTGTACAGGCTAAAGTTATAAGGAGATTTTATGTTTCGAGGACCTCTTATAGAATTATTCATGCTCTTATTTTCCGGCAGTGTCACTGAATCCCAGGTGGTTAGCGTTGTTCTGTCGATATTCTCGGTGCTTGTCATCATTTTCGTGGTGTTCCCGATACACGAGTGCGCCCACGGCCTTATGGCGAAGATCCTTGGCGACGACACCGCGGAACGTCAGGGAAGGCTCACGCTGAACCCATTCGCTCACATCGACGTGATGGGCGCGGTAATGATGATGCTCTTCCGCATAGGCTGGGCGAAGCCCACCCCGGTGGATATACGCAGGTGCAATAAGGTCAAGCCCCGCGCGGCGCTGGCGCTGACCTCCCTTGCAGGTCCACTCGCGAATATCCTGCTCAGCTATATCATGATAATAGCGTACAAGCTTGTTCTTATGAACCTCACGTCCACCACCGGCGCTTACATCGCCCTCGGTCTTTACTACACCGCGCAGATCAACGTTTACCTGGCGGTGTTCAACCTTGTGCCGATCGCTCCGTTCGACGGTTTCAACATACTGGCGAGCTTCCTGCCGGGCAGGGCGGTCTACTTCATGCAGAAGAATCAGCAGATAATCTACTGGGTATTCTTTGCGCTGCTCATGTTCGGAGTGCTCTCCGTTCCGTTCGGACTTGCCTGCAACGGTATCATGTGGCTGCTCGACAAGGCTTCGTTCTTCCTCGGGTGACGCATGGAGGGACTTAGCTTCAAGCTTGAGATATTCGAAGGACCTCTGGACGCACTGCTCGCGCTGATACAGAAGCACAAGCTGAATATCCAGGACATCGAGATAAGCGTGCTGCTCGATCAGTTCATGCTGTACCTCAGCAGAATGGCGGAGGCTGACCTGGAGATCACCTCCGATTTCCTTGAGATGGCGGCGCGGCTCATAATGATAAAGTCTGCGGCGCTGCTTCCGCGGGAGGAAGCCGAGCAGATGAAACGCGAACTCCAGGGAGCGCTCATAGAGTACGCCCTGTGCAAGACCATGGCGGAGCGCCTGAAAAAACGCTACCTCGGCGACGTAGTTTTCGTCAGGGAACCTATGGAGCTTGACATCGACAAGTCTTACCACAAGCTCCACCAGCCGGAGGAACTCATGCTTGCCTACAGCGCGCTCAACGAGCGAACCCGCAGGAAGGCAAGCTACCGCCCGAGGTCGATACGCCCGATCGTCGCGAAAAGCTACGTTACGGTGTTCACCGGAATTGTGGCGGTGCTGAAAAGCCTGCGAAGGAACGGAACCGTGCAGATGGACGAGCTTTACATGGGACAGCCCCGGTCGCGCACCGTGGCGACATTTCTTGCGCTACTTGAGCTTTCGAAAGAGGGCAGGATATTCATATCTGAGGACGGAAACAGCGTAAGGCTGCGGAGAAAGTCCGACGATGAACGACCCGCAGAAACGGAGGGAGCGGAGCAGTGAAATTCAGCGAAGGAATGGCGGTAATTGAAGCCGTGCTGTTTGCGTGCGGCGAGCCGATAGACGCAGCGAAACTCTCCGAGGCATGCGAGATCGAAAAGGATACCGTACTCAAAATCATAGACCGCCTGAACGACCGGTACACGGAAAACGGAAGCGCGTTCCGGATAAACCGGCTCGGCGACAGCTACCAGATGATGACTCAGCCGCAGTTTGCGCCGTATATCAAAACCGCGCTGGAGACCCGCCGGCAGGTACCGCTGTCCCAGGCGGCGATGGAAGTTCTGGCTGTGGTGGCGTACAACCAGCCGGTCACCAAGAGTTTTGTGGAGCAGGTGCGCGGAGTCGACAGCTCCGGCGTTGTGAACAGTCTTGTGGAGCGCGATCTACTCGAGGAGTACGGAAGACTCGACCTGCCGGGACGTCCGATAGCCTACAAGACTACGGAGAACTTTCTGCGGTGCTTCGGGCTTACCGATATAAAGGGGCTTCCGGCGATACCGGACAGCACCGACCAGATAGATCTTGAGGAGTTCGACGAGATGAATTTCAGCGGCAGCGATTAAGCGACTAGGCGGCTGAGTGGCTGAGCGAGTTTGCAGCGGAGGTGAGGAAATGGGCTGGATAATTGCAGGTGCAGTTGTGGCAGTCATTCTCATTCTGCTCATGACCTCGGTAAAGGTGCGGTTCGACTACTCCGACCCCGGGGAACTCCGGCTGAAAATAAGCTGGCTTTTCGTAACGCTGGTGCGAATTCCGGCGAAAACCAAAAAGCAGAAGCGCCGCGACAAGAAGGCTGAGAAGGACGTGAAGTCCGCCGCTGAGCTTGAGAAATCGGAAGATCCCGGCGGCGGACGAACTGCGGACCCGCAGACGCTGAATGAAAGCAAGTCCGCTGAGCAGAATAAACCGCAGGAAACGCAAAAATCGCAGAAAACGGAGCGGGGAAAATCCGGGAAGCCTCCCAAATCTGACAAACCCAAGAGTCAGAAGCTGACGCTCAGCGATATTTTCGCGCTGGTCAAGCTGGTCTGGGACAGCCTCGGAAAGCCGCTGAAAAGGCTGCTTAAAGCGACCCGCGTCACCGGTTTCCGGCTTGATATCTCGGTTGGAGGAGACGACGCCGCGGACGCTGCGATAAAGTTCGGAAAAACCAACATGGCGGCGGGAGCGGCGCTTGCGTTCCTGGACGGCTGTTTTACGCTAAAAGACCCGAAGTTCAATGTGACCTGCAATTTCCAGAGCGAGCAGACCCGCACGGAATGCGGTTTCACGGCAAGGCTGACGGTGATAGCGGCGCTGGCTTTCCTGTTCTGGGTCGCAGGCAGGCTGATCAGGAACTACATGTCCCGCAAGGACGCGGCAGCCGCAGTTGATAAGCTAAGAAAGTAACATTAATATAAAGACTTGAAAGGAGTTTTATCATGTCAAATGCAATTGAAGGAATCCTCGGCGTTTCAATGGAGAAGATCCGCGAGATGGTGGACGTAAACACCATCATCGGCGATCCTATCTCCGCGCCTAATGGAACTACTATAATCCCGGTTTCTAAGGTGTCGTTCGGGTTTGCTTCCGGCGGCAGCGACCTTCCCACAAAGGCGGCTGAGAAGTTCGCAGGCGGAGCAGGCGCGGGCGTTACGGTAAAGCCGCAGGCGTTCATCGTGATCAAGACCGACGGCGACGTTGAACTGCTGGAGCTCGGCGGCGCAGGCAAGACCAGCCCGCTGGAAGGCGTTGTAGAGGCTATTCCGGGCGTTATCGGGAAGATAAGGGATCTTGTCGGCAAGAAAAACAGCGATTCCGCAGACGAATCTGACGACGCTGAATAAAATCCGCTGATACTGCGCACCCTATGATGGAAGAAATTACATCAGAGAGGTGCAGATATGAAGCGACAATTAAGAAAATTCACGGCGGTACTCGCCGCTTTGGCGGCGGCCGCGGGAATCTCCGTGACGGTCGGAGCGGCTCCGGAAAACATTTCGGCGGTCAGCGCGATAGTCATTGAGGCGGACACCGGCACGGCGCTCTGGGAAAAGAACGCCGACGAACACCGCGCGATGGCAAGTACCACGAAGATCATGACCGCCCTGCTTACCATTGAAGCCGGCGACCTCGACCGGGAATTCACCGTGGATCCGCTCGCGATACTTGTCGAGGGGACTTCCATGGGTCTGCGCGAGGGCGACCGGGTGTCCCGGCGCGACCTGCTTTACGGGATACTGCTCCCTTCGGGGAACGACGCGGCAAACGCGGCGGCGGTCTCGGTAAGCGGAAGCATAGGCGCGTTCGTGGAGCTGATGAACTCCAGGGCGCAGGAGCTGGGACTTTCCAACACGCATTTCGTCACGCCCTCCGGTCTTGACGCCGATGGGCACTACACCACCGCCCGCGATCTCGCAAAACTTGCGGCGTTCGCGATGAAGAACGAGGTGTTCCGCGAGGTGGCGGCGTGTAAGTCGGCGGAGGTGGAGTTCGGGAATCCGCCGTATAAACGTACGCTGTACAACTCCAACAAAATGCTCAGGCGCTACGATGGCGCGATCGGCGTCAAGACCGGATTCACGGACAACGCGCGCAGGTGCCTGGTTTCTGCGGCTGAGCGCGGCGGAGTTACCCTGGTCGCGGTAACGCTCAACGCCGGAGACGACTGGAACGACCACGCCAAAATGCTGGACTACGGCTTCACGAAGGTGAAGGCGTACCCGCTGGAGACTTCCTGCACGAACAGGGTCGCCGTCGCGGGAACAGGTCAGAGCGTTGGAGTTTACGCGCAGGCGCGCACACTGGCGCTCACTCCGGAGCAGCGCACCAGGATCGCCCGGGAAGTCTACCTCCCGGGGTTCGTTTACGGGAGCGTCGGCAGGGGAGACCAGCTCGGGGAGATCAGGTTCCTGCTTGACGGGAAGGTCGTGTGCACCTGCCCGCTGCTGGCTGATTCAGCCGTGGAGGCGGACGACACCGAGCCGGGATTCTTTGAAACGATACTGTCAAAACTGGGAATATATGTGTAGATAAATTGCGCAGTGATGCGCTGATTCCGCCCGGGAGGGCGTACATAGAGAGGATAAATATGGAAAAGGTTAGAATTCAGAAGATCATTGCAGACAGCGGAAGATGCTCACGCAGAAAGGCGGAGGAACTGATCTCCGCCGGCGTAGTCACGGTCAACGGCAGACCCTGCTCCCTGGGAGATAAGGCTGACCCGTATAACGACCTGATATGCGTCGAGGGCGAGGAGATAGCTGCGGAGCGCGCAGAAAAGCGCTACATCATGCTTAACAAACCGCGCGGCTACGTAACGTCCATGGCGGACGAGATGGGCAGGAAAGTAGCTTCAGACCTGCTGACCGACGTTCCCGAGCGGGTTTACCCGGTGGGAAGGCTCGACCGCAACTCCGAGGGTCTGCTTATTTTCACGAACGACGGCGAGTTCGCGAACGACATCATGCACCCGTCGAAGCACGTTCCCAAGACATACCGTGTTACCATTGACGGAATGGTAAACGAGGATCAGCTTTCCCGGCTGATGTCCGGCGTGGAGCTTGACGACGGCGTAAAGACGCTCCCATGCACGGTGGAGGTGCTGTCCGAATCCCCGGAAAGAACTGTGCTCCGCTTCGTCATCAAGGAGGGCAGAAACCGCCAGATACGCCGCATGTGCACCGCAGTAGGACTTGAGGTCGGCAGACTGCGCCGTATCGCCATCGGCGGTGTGAAGCTCGGAATGCTCAAGCCCGGCGCCTACCGCGACCTGACCAAGGACGAGCTGCGTTCTCTTCGTGCTTCTGTCGGAAAAGGTCAGAACAGGAGAGGCAAATGATTTTCGCATTCAAGCGATGATTTGAGAATTATAAAGATTTGTTGAAATTGACAAAATTTTAACCATTTCATGCGATGGTTTTAATGCATAAGATAAAAAATGCAAAAATCTCAGATTTTCGCTTGAGTTTTCATATTCAATGTAGTATAATTATTGTGGATAAATTTTAATTAAGACGGGGCAGCTATGTCTGCACCGATCTCAATAGCAGGTATGGAGGAGAAAAAATGGCGTTTTCAAAGACACTGGCTGAGATGGAACAGAACGTTCCTGACAGCGACGCAAGAAAGAAACTGAATGCCCTCTTCGACGAGGACAGCTTTAACGAGCTCGACAAGTTCCTGTCGGCTGACGGAGCTGTAGGCAGCGTAGTATCCGGCTACGGCACAGTAAACGGAGCGACTGTTTACGCTTACGCACAGGACGTTTCCGTTAAGGGCGGCGCAGTTGACAAGAGCGCGGCTCTCAAGATCAAGAAGCTGTATGAGCTCGCTGCAAAGAACGGCGCTCCCGTTGTCGCAGTATTCGACAGCAAGGGCGGCGACATCAACGAGGGTATGGAAGTACTCGCTGACTACGGCGACATAATCAAGGCTTCCGCTGCTATTTCCGGCGTAGTTCCGCAGATCGCGGTCATCACCGGCGTATGCGCAGGCGCGGCTGCCGTCATCGCTTCCATGGCTGACGTTACGATCATGACAGAGAAGGCTGAGCTGTTCCTGAACGCTCCGTTCAACACACCCGACGGCAAGCTCGAGGGCGCAGGCAAGGCTGCAAACGCCGCTAAGTCCGGCGTTGCCGATATCCTTGCTAAGGACGACGCAGAGGCTATCGCAAAGGCTAAGAAGCTGGCTGCTATCCTTCCTGCAAATAACATCTCCCTCGCAGGCAACGATGATTTCGCAGAGAACGACGCTGCGGTTTCCGCTTCCATGAAGGGCGCTGACCTTGTTGCGGCTCTCGCTGACAAGAACTCCACTGTAGAGCTCGGTGCTGAGTTCGGCACCGCTGCTTACACCGCATTCGCAAGCGTTAACTGGGCAACCGTAGCTTTCGTAGCTACCGATAAGGCTGCAAAGCTCACCGCTGCTGACTGCGCTAAGATCGCAAGATTCGTTCAGCTCGCTGACGTATTCTCCATTCCGGTAGTTACAGTTATAAACACCGAGGGCTTCGAGGCTTCCAGCGCTGCTGAGCTTGCAGGCTCCGTACGCGACGCCGCTAAGCTCGCTCAGGTTTACGCTTCCGCTACCACGACCAAGATCAACCTCATCACCGGCAAGGCAATCGGCGCGGCTTACGCTGCATTCGACAGCGCTGACATTTCCTACGCATGGGAGAAGGCTGTTATCGCTCCGATGAGCCCCGAGGCTGTCAAGGTATTCATGGGCGAAGAGGCTGACACCACTCCGTTCAAGGCTGCTTCCCTCGGCATGATCGACGGCGTTATCGCTGCTGAGGATACCAAGCAGGCAGTTGCTTCCGCTGTTGACCTCTGCTCCAGCAAGAGAGTAGCTGCTCCCACCAGAAAGCACGTTAATTTCGTATTTTAATTAAAACATAGAGAGGTTTTTGACATGAAAAGATACACCATCACAGTAAACGGCAATGCATACGATGTAACTGTTGACGAGGCTGACGGCTCCGCAGCCCCCGTTGCTGCTCCCGCTCCCAAGAAGGCAGCTCCCGCTAAGAAGGCTGCTGCCCCCGCTGGCGCACAGGGCAACGCAACCGTTAACGCTCCTATGAACGGCACTATCGTCGACGTTAAGGTCAAGGTAGGCGATAAGGTTACAAACGGCACCGTTATCGCAGTTCTCGAGGCTATGAAGATGGAGAACGACATCGTTTCCGATAAGGACGGCGTTGTTGCTTCCGTTAACGTTAACAAGGGCGACGCTGTTGAGACCGGCGCTGTTGTTGCTACACTGAACGCGTAATTATTAAGGAGAACAGAAATGGCAAAATTAAAGATAACTGAAACCGTTCTTCGTGACGCGCACCAGTCCCTGCTTGCCACAAGAATGTCTATGGACGAAATGCGTCCTATCCTCTCCGAGATGGACAAGATCGGCTTCTACTCCGCTGAGTGCTGGGGCGGCGCGACCTTCGATTCCTGCATACGCTTCCTGGACGAGGATCCGTGGGAGAGACTCCGTATCCTGAGAAAGGAAATGCCGAACACCAAGCTCCAGATGCTGTTCAGAGGTCAGAACATGCTGGGTTACCGTCACTATGCTGACGACCTGGTAGAGTACTTCGTTCAGAAGTCCATCGCAAATGGTATCGACATTATCCGTATCTTCGACGCACTGAACGATATCCGCAACCTCGAGACCGCCATCAAGGCAGCCAAGAAGGAGCAGGGTCACGCACAGGTAGCTATTTCCTACACCCTCGGCGAGGTATTCACCCATGAGTATTACATGAACTACGCTAAGCAGATCGAGAATGCCGGCGCAGATTCCATCTGCATCAAGGATATGGCAGCTCTGCTGACTCCTTATGAGGCTGCAAGCCTTGTAAAGGATCTGAAGGCTACCGTTAAGATCCCGATCCAGCTTCACACCCACTATACTTCCGGCCTTGCTTCCATGTGCATCATCAAGGCTGTTGAGGCAGGCGTTGACGGCGTCGATACCGCTATGTCCCCGCTCGCACTGGGTACTTCCCACGCTCCGACTGAGTCCATCGTGGCTACATTCCAGGGCACAGAGTATGACACAGGTCTTGATCTCGTGAAGCTGAACTCTATCCGTGACTATTTCATGAAGCTCCGCAAAAAGTACATCGACAACGGCCTGCTGGATCCCTCCATGCTGGCTACCAATACCAACGCGCTGATCTATCAGGTTCCGGGCGGAATGCTCTCCAACCTGCTGTCTCAGCTTAAGCAGGCTGGCAAGGCTGATCAGCTCGAGGCTGTTCTTCAGGAAGTTCCGCGTGTTCGTAAGGATTCCGGCTTCCCGCCCCTCGTTACACCTACCTCACAGATCGTTGGTACTCAGGCTGTGTTCAACGTAATTACAGGTGAGCGCTACAAGACTGTTACCAAGGAGTTCAAGGGTCTCGTTAAGGGCGAATACGGCAAGACTCCTGTCGCAATCGATCCTGAGTTCCAGAAGAAGATCCTCGGCGCAGAGGAGCCCATCACCTGCCGCCCTGCCGACCTTCTCAAGCCCGAGTTCGACACAATGAAGGAAGAGGTCAAGCAGTACGTTGAGAACGCTTCCGTTGAGGATGTGCTCACTTACGCAATGTTCCCGAAGGTTGCTCCGAAGTTCTTCGAGAAGCGCCGCGACAGACAGGTAGGCATCGACGCTGACCATGCTGACAAGACCAACAAGGTTCACCCCGTCTGATAACTGAATTTATATGTCCCTGCGGCTACGGCTGCGGGGACATTTTGTTTTTAACATGAAAATCGGCGGATTGTCGAAAATGCATAAATAGTGTGTAATTGATGTGAAATCGGAGTGGGCGATAAATGGAACAGGGAACACCCGCGAGCGTGATTGTAATAGGAAATACAGGAAAATTGCGATGATATCGTTTACACTGCGGTTTTGCTGATTTTTCGGCGATTTGCACAAATGAATGATTACAAACCGGTTACAAAACGGTTACAAATTCGGTAACAGCAAAGTAACAACAAGGCATGAACGTCAAGGAAATCGCATTAACTAGCGGATAAATTTAGTTAACAAAAAAAATAAACTGAAATCAACAATTCATGCCTTTGTATTGTGAATATGAACAAGAGGTGAAAATTGAAAACGTTTTCCCATTTTTTCTGTTCAAAAAGTTCTAAAAAAGGGGTTGAAAAATGAAATGATTTATGATAAACTTACAAATGTAATCAAGGGGCGGTGATTGAAACGCTTCAGACAGAGTATAATTACCCGAGAACCTTGATGATTAATTCAGTTCCCTCGGGAACAAAATGAAACCTATTTTGGGAGGAAAAATCTATGAAGAAAAGAATTTTAGCAGCTCTGCTCGCATCTGCTGCAGTTCTGTCCTTTGCTGGCTGCTCCAGCAACACAACAAGCTCCAGCACACCGGCTGATTCCAGCTCCGCTGCTGACAGCTCTGCTGCTGATTCCAGCACACCTGCTGACGAGTCCAGCGCACCCGTTGCTGAGGCTGATGATTCCGCTAAGACTGCTGGTACCGGTATCACCGTAAGCGAGAGCGAAGGCAAGGTATTCAACATCTACGCTTGGAACGAGGAGTTCAAGGGCTTCTTCGAGAAGTACTACACCGTTCCTGAGGGAATCACCGTTAACTGGGTAATCAATCCTTCTGACGATGGCGTTTACCAGGATAAGCTCGACGCTGCTCTCCAGGCTCAGGCTTCCGCAGCTGCTGACGACAAGGTTGATATGTTCCTTGCAGAGGCTGACTACATCATCAAGTATGTAAACTCCGACTACACAATGGACGTTTCCAAGATCGGCGTTTCTGCACTCGACACTGAGTATAAGTACACCGTAGACGCAGCTACCGATACAAGAAACGGTCAGCTCAAGGGTGTTTCCTTCCAGTGCTGCCCTGCTGCTCTGATCTACAGACGCTCCATCGCAGAGGCTGTTCTCGGTACTTCCGAGCCCGCTGAGGTTCAGGCTAAGCTTTCCGACTGGACAAAGTTCAACGAAGTTGCTAAGCAGGCTAAGGATCTCGGTTACTACATGACCGCTTCCTATGCTGAGACCTTCAGAACCTTCTCCAACAACGCTACATCTCCTTGGGTAGACGCTGATAACAACCTCGTTATCGACGATGTATTCAATCAGTGGATCGACCAGGCTTACGACTTCGTTCAGAACGAGTACACTCTGACCTCCGATATTTGGGGCGATGAGAAGAATGCTCAGATGTTCAAGGATGGCAAGACAATGTGCTTCTTCGGCCCGGCTTGGTACTACAACTTCTCCATGGGCAACGCACAGGATCCCGATAAGGGCTGCCCTGGCGACTGGGCTATTATCCAGGGTCCGCAGGCTTACTTCTGGGGCGGCACATGGCTGCTCGCAGCAGAGGGCTCTGATAACCCCGAGATGCTCGCAGACGTATTCAACGCATTCACCGCTAACGAGGACATCTGCACCAAGCTCGTTGAGAACGAGAGCCAGTTCACCAACAACACCAACGTAAACCAGAAGTTTGCTGAGGATCCGAACTATGGCAACGCATTCCTCGGCGGCCAGAACGATACCGCTATCTTCGTTGAGCTTGCTAAGAACATCAAGTTTGAGAACAAGACTCAGTACGATCAGCTCCTCAGCGAGGGTCTGCCTAAGTACATGCTCGACTACTTCACTGGCGAAGTTTCCAAGGACGAGGCTCTTGCTAACTTCTACAGCTTTGTAAACGACAAGTATCCTGCAATCGTAACTCCTTAAGTTGGCGTTTTAACAAAGTAATCTAGTCCTAAAAAAAGAGGCGGGGCAGTCTTGCTTCACCTCTTTTTTACTAGGAAAATTAAGAGGAGAGGACCTAGGAATGGATAAGAAACATAAGTCGATCAGTTATGCAAAATGGGGTTACATATTTATAATACCGTTCCTCATTGTTTTTATTACTTGCCAGCTGATACCGCTTTTCAACACATTTTACAACAGCTTTTTTGAAAACTACAGAGATGGACTTGCACAGATTGGACCGAACTTTGTAGGTTTTGATAACTACATCAAGTTGTTCACTCCTAATAAGAGCGGATCTATTAACATAGTCAACTATGCATGCAATACAATGATCATGTGGATCATTGGTGCTATCCCTCAGCTCGTTTTCTCGTTACTTCTTGCAGTCATTTTTACGAGCGCAAGACTTAACATCAAAGGCCAGACTTTTTTCAAGACAGTTATCTACATGCCTAACCTGGTAATGGCGTCGGCGTTCTCAATGCTGTTCTTCACATTGTTCTCAAATGTTGGACCTATAAATCAGATCATCCTCGCAATGACGAATAATACATTCGAATTCTTCCGGAATCCTGTATCGACGCGTTGCATAATCGCGTTTATCAACTTCCTGATGTGGTTCGGTAATACTACGATATTGCTGATGGCTGGTATCATGGGTATCGACCAGAGCCTGTTTGAGGCTGCATCTATTGATGGTGCTACTTCTGGTCAGGTGTTCTTCAAGATCACACTTCCTCTGCTGATGCCGATTCTGCTTTATGTTGCGATCACATCTCTCATCGGTGGTCTTCAGATGTTCGATGTCCCGCAGATCATCACTGCTGGTTCCGGCAGCCCGAATAACAGCTGTATGACTCTTATCATGTATCTTAACCGTCTGATAGGCAGCGGTTCCAAGAACTATGGTATGGGCGGTGCTGTTTCCGTTGTTATCTTTATACTGACCGGTGCGCTCAGCATGATCGTATTCAAGACAATGGTTACAAGCGACGACAAGCCGAAGAAAAAGGCAAAGAAGGTAAAGGAGGCTGTAAAGAATGGCTAATCCTAATGTAGCAAAGTACAAGGAAGAATCCAAGAGCTATCGTGCACAGCAGATGGTAACGAGAGTGCTCGCTTATATCTTCCTTGTTTTTGTAACTTTCCTTTCACTGTTCTCTTTCTATCTGCTGATCATCAACGGTTCACGTTCAAATGCAGAACTGCAGGCAGGTTTCACACTGATTCCGAGCACACACTTTGGCGATAACTTTATCACTGCTATCACTGATAACGCTCTGTTCTCGCTTCCTCGCGGTCTTTGGAATAGCTTCTTTATTGCTGCGTCCAGCGCTATCCTGACAACGTACTTCTCTGCAATGACTGCGTACGGCATTCATGTTTACGACTTCAAGGGGAAGAAGTTTATCTTTACATTCATTCTGGCTGTAATGATGATCCCAACACAGGTTTCCGCAGCAGGTTTCATTCAGCTCGTTAACCAGGTTCATCTGAACGATACCTACTGGCCGCTGATAATTCCGGCGATCGCTGCTCCGGCAATATTCTTCTACATGAAGCAATACATCGAAAGCTCCATGCCGCTTGAGGTAATCGAGGCTGCCCGTGTTGACGGTTCCAACGAGTTCAGAACGTTCAACGCTATCGCTGTCCCCATGCTGAAGCCTGCGTTCGCAGTACAGCTTATCTTCGGATTCGTTGCGTCCTGGAACAACTTCTTCACACCTGCGCTGGTTATTGACTCCTCTGACAACTGGACACTTCCTATTATGATGTCCATTCTGCGTTCTAAGCTCAACTCTCAGAACGGCGACCTGGGTGAAGTTTACATGATGATCCTGTTATCCATCATTCCGGTTGTTATCGTTTATCTGTTCCTCTCCAAGTTCATCGTTAAGGGCGTTGCTCTTGGCGCTGTTAAGGGCTAATAAACAGATTATCCCCCGTCGAAGCTGGGGCAAAAGACACTTTTTCTACAAGCTGAATCCACCGGCATGACCGGTGGATTCTTTTTATTTGTAGAATTATCCCCGGAGCAGAACTCCGGGGATTTACTATTAAGAATCAGCCTTTTCAGACTTCGCAGGTTTTCCGGGATTTCCAACGAACTCAAAGTCGATGAACCCGCCGTTGACGTTCACGCTGACGCACTTCACGCGAACCTTGTCGCCAACAGTATATATGCTGCCGTCGATCGCTCCGGTGAGGATAACGCCGTGCTGTACCTCGTAGTCGCCCATGGGCATGGTCGCAGCCGACACCATACCCTCAATGGTGTTAGGCAGTACGACGTACACGCCGCCCGCGCTGACGCCGGAAATCATTCCGTCAAACTCCTCGTTGACGTGGTTCTTCATGTACTCAGCCATGTAGAAATTCTCGCACTCGCGCTCGCAGCGTACCGCTGAAAGCTCCGTGTTGCTCGCCTGGAGCGCCGCAGAAGCGGAGAACGCAGCGTACTTCCTGCACAGCTTCTCGTGGTCAAGGGAGTACACATAGTCGGTCAGTATGCGGTGTATCGAGAGGTCGGCGTAGCGGCGTATAGGCGAGGTGAAATGCGCGTACTCCGGCATTACCAGGCCGTAATGTCCGAGGGGCTCCTCGCTGTAGCGCGCCTTCATCATCGTGCGCAGGACTATCCTGTTAATCACCATCGCGCGGTCGCTGTCCTTGTTCTCGCGGAGTATCCGCGCAAGCTCGGAGGCGGGAGCGTTCGCCCCGAGCGCCCCGGGATTTATCCCCAGCGCGGTCAGCGTTTCCCGCAGCTGGTCGAGCTTCTCCGTCGTCGGAGCCTCGTGCACACGGTAAACGAACGGTATTTTCTCCTTCATCGCAAGAGCCGCCGCAGATTTGTTCGCCATCAGCATGAACTCCTCAATGATCCCCTCTGCAATTCCGGTGGTGCGCGGCTTAACGTCAATGCACACGCCGTTTTCATCAGTGATTATCTTGGTCTCTGAGGTATCTATCTCGGGAGCGCCCCGGTCGACGCGGTTCTTTACAAGGATATCCGCGAGTTCCTTCATTATCGGGATACGGTCGATCACCCGGGCGTATTTCGTCTTTATTTCGTCGTCGGCGGTGCCGTCGATTATCTTGTTGACCTCGGAATAAACGCCTTTTACGCGGCTCCTGATAACGGATTTCTCGAAGCGGTAGCTCAGCAGTTTTCCGTCAAACCCGACGTCCATCAGGCAGGAAAACGCCAGTCTGTCCACCTGCGGATTCAGCGAGCATATTCCGTTTGAAAGCTGGCGCGGCAGCATGGGGACCACCTGGTCGGCGTAGTAGATCGAGGTTCCGCGGTAGAACGCCTCCTCGTCGAGCTTGCTGCCCTTTGTAACGTAGTGTGAAACGTCCGCGATATGCACTCCCAGTTTGTAGCAGCGTTCGGTCTTTGCGATGCTCACCGCGTCGTCGATGTCCTTGGTGTCCGCACCGTCGATGGTGAAAATCGGCTCTCCACGGAGATCCAGTCGGCGGAGCACCTCGTCGGGGTCCGGCTCGTCGATGTCAATTTTGGAAGCCTCGTACAGCACATCGTCCGGAAAGTTCACGTGCAGATTGTTGGACAGCATGTAGGCGTCCGCGCCTGCCTTCGCGGTATCGCAGGAGCCGAACACATCCACGATGTTGACGGTATGATCCATGTGGCGCTCGCCGCGCTTCTTTATTGAGAAAACTACCTTATCGCCGACATGCATAGCAGCCGCTTTGGACACCTTCGCAATAACGAGCGGGTCGTTGCAGAGCTTATCCGGAAGAACCATCAGCTTGTTGCCCTCAGCGACGATAACTCCGGTCTGAAGTCCATTGTTCGCCTCCAGCACGGAAACCACAACTGCCTCGGCGGAGAATCGCTCGTCAGCTTCGGCGGTCTGTTTTGCAAGCACGATATCTCCGGGAATAGACCCCATGAGGTCGCGGCCGCGCACGAAATACTCGACCGGCATATCTCCAAGCTGCCTGATAAAACCGGATTTCGGCGTTACCCGGGTGACCTCCGCCTTGAAGAACTGCTCCGGGTGCTTTATCCAGCACATGCCCTTCTTGTAGGCAATGTCGTTGTGCTGTTTCATTTCGGAAAGCGCGGTCTCCAGCTTCTTGAATCCCTTTTTATTGATATCCAGACGGTCGGCGATCTGCTTGTCGGTCAGTCCCTTTTCGCCTGCGTCGTAAAGCATGAGCAGTATTGATATTTTCAGCTTGTTCATTTTTATCCTTTCTCATCGGTTTACTATATTTTATCCACGAACTCACCTGTTATTAACAAAAAGGACAGGCGGTAATGCCTGTCCCGTTTTTTTACTGTTCAGCAGTGGAAGCTGTGCTTTCAGCATACGATTCGCCCGCCTGAGCTGTTCCGGAGGACTCAGCCGTGCTTCCTGCCGCGCCTGATTCAGCAATGCCGGAATCCTCAGCGGTTCCCTCGGAGGTGGAAACCTCGGAAACAACGGAAGAAGTAACGGAGCTTGATGTGTCGTCAGACTTGGAACCGCCGAAGTAAGCATTTGCAATATTAACAACCATCGCAAGAATGAAGAATATGATCGCCGCCGTGATCATAGCCTTGTTGAGCTGAGCTTCCTTGGTTCTGCCGGAATTCTTTCCGAAGTAGTTATCGCCGGTGTTGCCGGAGATTGTCTGAGACATCTGAGTCTTGGTGTCCTGCATAAGAACAACGATAACGATAAACACGCATGCAATTATAAGAACTATTGCGCTGATTATTTCGAAAATACCCATTGGTTAATATTCCTCCATATAAATATGTACATTTATGTACAAGTGATATCATACTAATCAAGTATACCACATAATCACAGAAATTGCAAGTCCTTTTTGAAATTTTTTTTATTTGCGGAGAAATTATTTTGCTGAAGTCATACGGCGCTTACCGGTCATAGATGTGACCTCCAGCTTCAGCACCCGGGTCCTGGGTATGGCGGCGGGGTTAAAACCCGTATGCTCAGGGTGGTAGTGCCTCATTATCAGCGTCAGTGCGTGGAGTTTCTCCTCCTCCGGAACCTCGGTCAGTACTCCCCTGCCTATTATGCTGCGGTACTCCATCGTGCAGTATCCCCTGCTCTCGTCCAGTACTATCCTGTGGGAGCAGTCCATTTCGAACGCGGTCTGCGGATCGCGGCTAATCAGGTCGTACTTCCTGCCCTCTGCCGCGCCGTGGAAGTACAGATAAAGCCTTCCGCCGCTGACCTCCTCGCCGAAATTCAGCGGCAGGATATACGGCACTTCCTCGTCGTTCAGCGCAAGACGGCATACGTCGCATTCGGATATTACCTGAAGCAGCTCCTGTTCGTCTGTGATCTCCCTGTCTGATCTTCTCATTTTATCCCTCCATTCATAAAGATTATAGAACATTTCCACGGAAATTTCAATCGGAAAACGAGGTTCTTAATCAACCCCGGACATACTATAATATATAGAATACGCGATTAAGCGAAAGGAGCATTTATGAATACGTTAAAGACAATTCTGAGCGGGCTTGCGGTTGGCGGCGCAATGACCATTCCCGGCGTCAGCGGCGGAAGCGCGGCGATGATCCTCGGAATCTACGACGACCTGATAACGGCGGTCAGCCGCGCCTTCTCCGAACCGAGGAAAAATCTCCTGCTGCTCCTGAAATTCGCCGTCGGAGCCTGCGCCGGGGCACTTCTCATAGCAAGGCTGATAACTTTCCTGCTGACTACCCCTGTGGAAGTTCCGCTGAGGTTCCTGTTTCTCGGGGCGGTCGCGGGCGGAATTCCCATGATTTTCCGCAAGGCTGAGATCAGGAAGCTTACCGCCGGATCCACTGCGCTTATCCTCGCCGGGGTCGGAGTTGTAATGTTGATCTCAATGCTCCCCGAAAGGATATTCTCGCCCGACACCTCCGGATTCGCTGCGGTGATAATGCAGTTTCTCGGCGGACTTCTGATTGCGGCGGCGCTGGTGCTCCCGGGGATAAGCGCGTCGCACTTTCTGCTTATGCTCGGGATTTACGATGATGTTATGGAAAAGCTCGGAGAATTTGAACTGTTGGCTCTTGTTCCGCTTGCGGCAGGAGCCGCAGTCGGCGTATTCCTGACAGCTAAGGTGCTTGAGAGGCTTCTCGGCCTCCACCCCCGCGGAACTTACCTCGTGATACTCGGGTTCATGCTCGGCTCGCTTCGGGAACTGCTCCCACACGGCGCCGGAGCCGTCCAGACTGCCGCCGGAATGCTGTGCACGGTTGTGGGATTCGTAGTTGTTTACTGGCTGCAATCCGGAAAGAAATACAGAGATATTGTACAAAAACCGGTTGACAAACGCAAGATATAGTGATATACTATTGTTACAGATAAGAGGTGATACTCATGAAAATCAACGTTACCGGAGGCACGCTCCCCCAGCAGGAAATCGACTATTACACGGAAGCCGCGCTGAAAAAATACCCGAACCGCAACATAACCGCCATCGACTTTGACGTCGACGGAGAGTACGTCAACGCGACATACCATTTCAACGACCAGCCGTTTGAGCGTATCAGGCGGATCACGGGATACCTTGTTGGTACGCTTGACCGCTTCAACAACGCCAAGCGCGCCGAGGAAGCAGACCGCGTAAAGCACGGGTTAAATTAAAACAAACCTCCGCCGAAAAGCGGAGGTTTTGTTCATATAAAACTAAAACGCAAAAATCCCCCGCCTTTGCCGGGTCAAAAAATACTTCTATCCCAGCAAGTGTCTAGGCGACGACCTTCGGTCTTACGCTGGTTTGGCAGCAAAGCCGCCAAGACATGCGCGCGGCTGGGATGTTCGTCGGAAAAGTCACTTTAGGGACTTTTCAACGGTCTAAATCCACCGGTCATGCCGGTGGATTTACGTTTATTCTGATCATTCCTCGATAAGGTCGCCGTAAACAACGCCCAGACCGAGAGTGCTCATGTAAACTCTGCCGTACTTGTTCCAGTCGCCGTAGACGAACTTGCCGTTTCCGGTTCCGCCGAATTGGTGGTTGTCGTCGTTGATACGACTCCATGTTGCGCCCTCGTCGGTGGACCAGTAGAGACCTACCGGATCGTCGGAGGTCGGCTGACCCCAGATGTAGATAACGGCAGGGTCGCCGTCGTTCTTGCCTCTGCCAAGACCTACCATCTGGCAGTTGGAAACCGTGGAGAGACGAGTGAAGGTCTTGCCGTGGTCGGTGGAGACCTGAAGTCCCATTGCAGGGTAGTAGATCTTGCCCTCAACGCCCGCCTCTACTACCGGTCTTGTTGATGTGAACACGGAAAGATCGCTGTTTGCAGTGAAGGTCTTGCCGCGGTCGTCGCTGTAGTAGAAGGTGCTGCCGCTTGCTGCGTAGAGGTAGTCAGGGTTTACGGGGTCGGCGATAAGGCGCTTTGCGGAAAGTCCGCCCTCGGACTGGTTCCAGGTCTTGCCCTTGTCGTCAGACCAGAACACGAACGCCATGTTGTCCGGCGCCCAGTAGAATGTCGAGCCGTCAGCGGAGATCGCAACGGAGCCGCCGTGGCCGTTCTGACCGCTCACCGGAGCCGTCACCTTGTTGCTCCATGTAACGCCGCGGTCCTCGGAGTACCAGAAGTCGTTGCCGGTTTCGGAGTTCGCAGCCTTTACCCACACGTCGGTGTTGGCGGCTGCGACCGCAAGTCCGGTCATGGAACCTGCATTGCTGCTGTGGCGCGTTCCGAACTCGGCAGCGTCATCCTGCGTGAATCCGTCGTAGTCCCCAACCACTGTCACAAGCTCGCCGCCGGGAATGCTGACAAGCTCGTAGGGAACAGTCTCTTCAATGCCCTCTGCGAAGAAGTAGAACGCGGGATGCTCGTCCCAGATGTTGTCGCAGGAGAAGATACCGTTGCCGGAAACCACCATGATCTTTCCGGTGTTGTGCGGGTCGATAGCGAGGGAGCTGCACCAGTGCATGGAGGACTCGTTGTGCCAGCTTACATCGCCGCCGGACATCGTCATATCAAGGTTGATGTTCTTCCAGGTCTTGCCGCCGTCGGTGGTAACGTAGAAGTCGTCGCCGAATGTGCCGTTTGCCTGCTGGTCGTATACGTTCTCGGTCACTGCCACCATTCTGTCGGGGTTGGCTGGGTCGATAACAACGTCGCCGTAGCCATTCTTTTCAGGGGTGATATCGGAAACGGAATCGTCCGCGATGTTCAGCAGGCGGATACCGCCGTTGCCGCGGGGATTGTTCCACGGACCCTCGGTGGAAGCGTATGTCAGCACGATCTTTCCGTCGCCGTTGTACTTCATGCGCTGGACCATCAGACCCTTCGGGGCGTCCTCAACGGGAGCCCACGTAGCGCCCGCGTCGGTGGATTTGAAGAGGTTGTAGTCCCCCTTGCTGGAGAGCGCAGCGTAAATCGTGGAGCAAGAGGAATCATCGCCGGACTGCGGGTCGATGAGTATGCTGCAAATACCGTTGTTGTTATTTGTGGAGGTGTCAACGCCGAGGTCGAGGTAGGTGAATGTCTGGCCGCCGTCGGTGGACTTTATCAGACCGCCGCTGCTCATTCCCGCGGCGTATACGATGTCGCTGTTCTTGGGGTCGACCGCGAGGCGCTCGCCGTTGCCTCGTCCCATTCCGTTGCCGTCTACCTTTATGTAGTCGGTTAGCTCGGTTCGGGTGAAGGTGCTGCCGTAGTCATTGGAGATAAACAGCGCGGTCCTGCCGCCGCTGAGGTAGCTTGTTCCTGCGAGGAGGTAAACGCGGTTCGGATCCTTGTCGCCGTAGGCGAGACCAGCGATGCCGAGGAATCCCTGGTCGTCCTCGCTTATGCCGTAGGACATGGACTCCCAGAGCTGGGTGTCCTTATTGTAGCGGTACGCACCGCCGACGTCGGTGCGGGCGTAGTAGAGTCCTTCCTGGCTGGTCGCAAAAACGCCGCTGACGAATCCGCCGCCGCCCATCGCTACCTGGTTGAATTCCCAGCCGTTTGCGGACACATTGGAGGCTGTCTGCACGCCCGCGGGGGAGCTGCTGTCGTCCGGAGCGCTGCTTTCAGAACCGCTGGTTTCATTCTTGGAGCAGCCTGCAACGCTGACCGCTGTCGCAGCCGCAAGCAGTATGCTTAAAATTCTTCTGTGCTTCATAGATTTCTCCTTAATTTTACGTATCTTACGTATCTTACGTGGCGTATTACATTTTCAGCCCGGGTTTCATTGGTCTGAACTTATGTAATGGTTTACACAAGCTATATTATACAACATTTTTTCTCAAATTGCAAGTGTGTTTCACGATTTTCACAATTTGCGCCATGATACTGAAAGAATTTTTATAGAATCGGGGAAGATACTGCAAAATTTCAGCCGTAAAGGGGATACCAGTTGACAACCAACCGTTGAAATGCTAAAATATTGATGAGGTGATGATATGAACAACAGCATTTACCCGGTGCTCGGCGCTCAGATGAAGCTTCCGTTCTATGTTTCCGGCGTGGGTATCTCCGACCCGGAGTACCACGTGGTTCGAAGTTCCGGACTGGTATCCTACCAGATTTTATATACCAGAAACGGAGCGGGGGTGCTTGAGATAGACGGCAGGAAGCTCCCGCAAATTCCGGGGAGCATATTTCTCGTCGCTCCGGGAGTCCCGCACGAGTACTACCCGCAGCAGGACATGTGGGAGACCGCCTGGGTGGTTTTCCGCGGAGCCTGCATTCGCGAGCTTATGACGAATCTCGGCTTTGGGGACTGGAACGAGCGCAGCGGCACGGAGCTTTCCGGATGCGATGGGATCTTTGCAAGGCTGCTTTCCGCAGCGTCAGACCCGCTGAACGGCGGTGAGCGCTGCTCCCTGCTTGTGTACGAATATATCCTGGAGGCGCGCTCGGTGCTTCTCGGCGGCGCAAAGCGCCCGGGAGGTCAGTCAGACCGCGCGGTGGAGTTCATCGAACGGCATTTCAGCGAGGATATCACGCTTGATCAGCTCGCGGGGATAACCGGGGTGTCGCTTCAGCATTTCTGCCGGATATTCCGTGGGCAGACGGGAATGCGGCCGATGGAGTACCTCGCACGCAAGCGGATATCAGAGGCAAAGCGGCTGCTTAGCTCCACCGGACGGAGCGTGGCGGAGATCGCGGAGCTTACCGGATACCGCGACCCTACCTATTTCGGCGCGGTGTTCCGGAGATACGAGGGAACCACCCCGACAGAGTACCGCAGAACAAGAACGCTGTGATGTTCATATTTTAAGGATACGGCAAATATTTAATCTTGAAAAAATGCTCCTGGTGCAGTATACTTGAATCAACAGATGAATTGCAAACTCATCGAAAGGAGCATTGAAATGGATATTAAAAAACTGGCTGCGGCGGCTGTATGCGCGGTCACAGCGGCAAATTCAGTAATACTTCCCGCATGTGCGGAGACGGCGGAAACGGAGGCGGATCCTTTGAACATAGTGATAAACGGCGACAATGCCAACACCCTCGAAAACATGCTTTACCGCGGAGTAGGCATGGTGAGCGGAAACAACTCCTCACGCCTGCTTCTCGACTACAAGGCGGAAAACCCGGACGCCTACTGGGAGATAATGAACTATATCTTTGGAAAAAATGGTCTTGAGGTCGCACACCTGAAGCTCGAAATGGGTTCGGATATTAACTCCTCCTCCGGTACGGAGCCTTCCGTAATGCGCAGCGAGGACGAGACCGCCGATGTCACAAGGGGCGCGGGCTATCAGCTCGCAGCGGACGCAAAGACGATAAACCCGGATCTCACGCTTGACATGCTGTGGTGGAGCGAACCACGCTGGATCTCCGATTCCGACGACGTTTACGCGGCGCGCTACAAGTGGTATAAGAACACGCTCGACGCGGCGTACGACACCTACGGCATCAAGTTCGACTACGTTTCCGCGACCCAGAACGAGCGCGGCCGCGACAACGGCTGGATAGTGTACCTGTCGCAGCACCTCAAGAGCGAGCCAGATTCCCGCTACGACTATTCCGCTATTAAAATAGTTGCCGGCGAGGAGGTCTGCACCTGGCAGGCGGCGGCTGAGGTCCTCAAGGGGCTTCGCGACGGCGACGCCACGCTTTCCGACAACATCGACGTTCTCGGAAGCCACTACACCAGCAGCTCCACCGACCATGCGCAGGAACTTGCACGGGAGTACGGCAAGGAGCTGTGGTTCAGCGAGGGAAGCTCTCCGATGGCGTACTCCGAGGGCGCGTGGCGGTTTGACGAGGGCAATTCCGGTCTGACCGGGATTAACGGCGCGCTGGACATCGCCAACCGCTACATTTCAATGTATCCGCAGGGCGGCATGACGCTGTGCCAGTTCCAGCCGGTGGTTGCCGCGTACTATGACGGCGTGTGCTACTGCCAGAAGCAGTTCATCAACGCCTGCGACCCGTGGAGCGGTTACTACACGCTTGACAGCGGATTCTATACCATGCTTCAGTTCACGCAGTTTATGGATAAGGGCTGGAGCTTCGTTGACGGCGCCTGCTACGCTGACGGAGTTCCCGGCGGCGACGGTCACGCGATAGTTGATGCAAAGTACAGCTACATGACCACGTGCAGTCCCGACAAGTCGGATTATTCGACGGTCATCACAAACACCACCGCCGAGCCGCTGACCTACGAGTTTGAGGTATCGGAGCTTGCCAACGCCGGGAGCGAAGTCCACCTCTGGGAAACAAGAGGACCTGACGGCGGCGCGTATAACGAGAACTACTTTAAGAATATCGGCAGCGTTACACCGGAGGAAAACGGCGGGAAGTACACCTACTCCGTAACTGTGAAGCCCTATTCTATACTTACAGTTTCTACGGTAGACCTTCCGGAGACGGAGTACAAGAACCCGGAAAGCTCTGAGCGCACTATTCTGGAGCTTCCGTATAGCGACGATTTCAGCTATGCCGGCTACGGCGATGATTTCCTTGCCTCCCGCGGAAACGCCCCGCGCTACACGACCGACGAGGGCGGAGCGTTCGAGGTAAACGACGGCGTTCTGGTTCAGCAGATAACCGCCGCTGAGAAGGCGAATGAGTGGGGCTGGACTCCTGACCCGACCACGAATTTCGGCGACGACCGCTGGTATAACTACAGCGTTTCTGCGAAGGTGATATTTGCCGATTCAGACAATGCGGCGGGGAATTACACCGGCGTTGGTCTGCGCTACATTCAGGGTCATGCGGGAGCGAGCGGCTACTGGCTCAAACTCACGCAGAGCGGCGACTGGAGCCTGTGGGAAAACAGCGACGTCCTCCGGAGCGGAAAGAGCACAGCGGACACCTCCGCGCCTGTGGAGCTGAAGATAGAGGCGGTCGACAACAACGTTAAGTGCTGGATAAACGGCGAGCAGGTGTGCGACTATACAGCAGAGGGAAGTTTCCTTGGTGCTGGCCGTGCGGCGTTCTTCTCGTCCTATGACCGCAACGGGTTTGACGATCTCGTGATAGCTCCGGCTGAGGGCGCGGAGACCTACATCACCCGCTTTGACAATACTGATCTGATGTTTGATTACACCGGCGAGTGGAATCACAACACAATGTCCAGCTTCAAGAATTACAAGCGTACGCTGTCCTCGGCGAAGGCTGGCTGTTCGTTCGCGGTGGATTTCACCGGAACAGGAATTGCCATCACCGGCGGCGGAAAGGACGCGTCCGTGACCTACACGCTTGATGGCGGCGAGGAAGTCGCGTATACTGTTCTGAGCACTGGAATGCGCGAGGTCAATTTCATGCTGAAGGGTCTTGAGAACGGCGAGCATCATCTGAATGTTACAGTGACCGACGGCACTTATAATGTAGACGGCGCGGAAGTCACCGGAATGGAAGTTTACACAGCGGCTCAGCGGGAGCATTCCGCAGAGCAGGAGACTTCCGGCGTAACTGGAGAGGCTCAGAGCGCGGAGCAGGCGGGTCAGACAACCGGCGAGCAGAGCGGCGCGGAGCAGGGTGATTCCGAGAATAAGGGCGGATTCCCGGCAGCAGCTGGAATCGGAATTGGCGCAGCAGTAGTTGCGGCAGGAGCTGCAGCGGCGGTTATTGTCAGGAAAAAGAAGAAGTAAATTGTCCCTCACCTCTTCACGGCATTTTCACTTGAGGTCACCTCTAAAAACCTCATGTGAGCGAAAATGTGCAGTGCGCGCCATCTTCGTCTGTCAACAAGCGAAATTTCTGATGTGACGGCGTCCATGCCGTCACTTGGTTATTTCGCTCTGCAACATCGTGTTGCACCACCTCGTAAGGCATACAGCCTTACTTTGTCGGCTTTCATCGCATTCGGCGCACTCTACCCATTTTCCCT
>DQFX01000040.1 GCA_003531585.1 Oscillospiraceae bacterium
CACTCGCCGCTAAATTATAGTTTCCCCCAGCAACATAATAAACCCAAATTCTCAGTTTCTCTCCGAGACCATGACCATATCTCACACAAAAACAAGGCTGCCTTTCGGCAGCCTTGAAATGTATTGAGAAAGTCAATTACTTTCTGGTGGTCTTCTTAGCAGTGGGCTTCTTAGCGGAAGCCTTGGGAGCAGCCTTCTTATCGGAAGCCTTTGCAGCAGCGCCTGTGCCGGAAGCTACGTCGATATCGTCAGTCCAGCTATAGAGCTTACGCAGCTCAGCGCCGACCTTCTCAAGCTGATGCTCGCTCTCGATGCGGCGGCAAGCGTTGAAGTGGCTTCTGCCCATCTTGTTCTCGGTGATCCAGTTGCGTGCGAATGTACCGTCCTGAATCTCGTGAAGGACCTTCTTCATTTCCTTCTTGGTATCCTCGGTGATGATTCTCTTGCCGATCTCGTAGTCGCCGTACTCAGCGGTGTCGGAGATGGAGTATCTCATCATCTTGAAGCCGCCCTTGTAGATCAGGTCAACGATCAGCTTCATCTCGTGAATGCACTCGAAGTATGCGTTCTGGGGATCATAACCAGCCTCAACCAGGGTCTCGAAACCAGCCTTCATCAGGGCAGTTACACCGCCGCAGAGTACGCACTGCTCACCGAACAGGTCGGTCTCAGTCTCGCACTGGAATGTGGTGTCAAGAACACCGGCTCTGGAGCCGCCGATACCAGCAGCATATGCAAGACCGATGTCGTGAGCTCTGCCGGAAGCGTCCTGATATACTGCGATAAGGCAGGGAACGCCTCTGCCGATCTGGTACTCGGAACGTACAGTGTGACCCGGGCCCTTAGGAGCGATCATGATAACGTCAACGTCAGCCGGCGGAACGATCTGACCGAAGTGGATATTGAAGCCGTGTGCGAAAGCAAGGATCTTGCCTGCGGAGAGGTTCGGAGCGATGCTTTCCTTATAAAGATCAGCCTGTCTCTCATCGTTGATGAGGATCATGATGAGATCTGCCTTCTTAGCAGCCTCAGCGGCTGTGTAAACCTTAAAGCCTGCGTCCTCAGCCTTCTTCCAGCTCTTGGAGCCTTCGTACAGACCAATGATGACATTAACACCGCTCTCCTTGAGGTTCAGAGCGTGTGCGTGACCCTGGCTGCCGTAGCCGATGATAGCAACGGTCTTGCCGTCGAGCAGGGACAGGTTGCAGTCTTCCTGATGATAAATCTGTGCCATTGTTTTGTATCTCCTTTTGAAGAATATTATACGACGCCTTGTGAGCGAGGTTATACGAATTTAAACCCTTACGGCGGCTTCGCCCTTCTGCATGGCAATGGTGCCGGTGCGGACCACTTCCTTGATGCCGTAGGGACGCAGCAGCTCCTCGTATGTGTCGAGATTCTGCTTCGTGTCGGAAAGCTCGATCGTCATTGAGTTGGTCGAGATATCAGAGATCTTGCCCTTTGCTATGTCTGCGATACTGATTATCTCAGGGCGCTGCTTGGGCGTGCAACTAACCTTTATGAGCACAAGCTCACGTGTGACCGCCGAATCACTATGCAGCGTCTTGACCTTGATAACGTCGATGAGCTTGTTGAGCTGCTTCTCGATCTGTTCAAGGGTGTACGCGCTTCCGTCGGCAACTATCGTAATGCGGGATACGCGCTCGTCGTCGGTGACGCCCACGGCAAGGCTGTCGATATTGAAGCCTCTGCGCGCGAACAGTCCGGCAACCCTGGCGAGGACTCCGGCATGGTTTTCGACCAGTACTGAAATTGTATGCTTCATATGCCCACCCCCGTCACAGAATCGTCTTTTCGAAGTCCTCTACCGCCGCCTCGATGAGGTACGGCTTGTCGGACTCCAGCATGCGCTTTATCGCGCCTTCCATCTTTTCGGGGCTGTCAACCAGCTCGTTTGCAATACCGTATGCGTCCGCAAGCTTTGTGAAGCAGGGGCTTCCGTCGATGGAAACCGCCATCAGCCGGTTGTCGTACGCCTTCTCCTGAAGCTCGCGCACCATTCCGAGGTAATTGTTCCTCATCACGATGACCTTTACGGCAACATCGTGCTGAACAGCCGTTGCAAGCTCCATCATCTGCATCTGGAACGAACCGTCGCCGCAGATCGCAACGACCTGCCTTGACGGATCAGCGAGCTTTGCGCCGATAGCCGCCGGCAGCGAGTAGCCCATCGTGCCCATGCCGCCGGAGGTCAGGAACCTGCCGCCGTTGATGGTGATGTTGCGCGCCGTCCAGATCTGGTTCTGACCTACGTCCGCAACGACTACAGCGTCGTCGGGAAGCTGTCTGTCCAGGGCGTGTATGAACTCCTTCGGGTTTACATAACCCGCGGGAGCCGGCTCTATCGCCTTATCCTCGCGGAACCCGTCGAGCTGCTTCTTCCAGCCTGAGTTGTCCGCGCCGCCCTTCACAGCCTCGAGAAGCTGCCCCAGGACGAGCGTGAGGTCGCCGACTATCGGGATATCCACGTCGAGGTTCTTTCCGATCTCGGCGGGGTCTATGTCAATATGGATAACTGTCATGTCGTCGCGCTGCTTCATTGCCGCAATAGCGCGGTCGCCCACTCTCGCGCCCATCAGTATGAGCGTGTCGCAGGAGTTTACCGCGGTATTCGCCGCCTTGCAGCCGTGCATGCCGAGCATTCCGTAGAACAGCGGCGAATCAGTCGGGATAGCGCCCAGACCCATCATCGTGGAAACCACGGGGATATCGGTCTTTTCAGCGAAATCGCGCATAAGAGCCGCGGCGTCGCCGGTGAAAAGCCCGCCGCCGGCAAGGATAAGCGGCTTCTTCGACTCTGCGATCGCAGCAGCCGCGCGCTTTATCTGGTTGCCGTTGCCGGTGCTGCTCGGGCGGTAGCTGCGGATATCCACGGTTTCAGGATACTCAAAGTCTATCTCAGCCTTCTGAACATCGAACGGAACGTCTATCAGCACCGGGCCTCTTCTGCCGGTGCCCGCGATATAGAACGCGCGCTTGAACACCTCGGCGGTGTCCTCAGGGCGCTTGAGAAGGTAACTGTGCTTTACGAACGGCTCTGCGGAGCCTGTGATATCCGCTTCCTGGAAAACATCTCTGCCTATCTGGTCGGAGTTCACCTGACCGGTGATCACCACCATCGGCACGGAATCCATATACGCCGTTGCGATCGCCGTGATGAGATTCAGGGCGCCGGGACCGCTGGTCGCGACGGCGACTGCGGGCTTGCCGGTAATGCGGGCGTAGCCGCTTGCGGCATGGCCTCCGTTGACCTCGTGGCGGACGAGTATATGACGGATATCTGTTTTATATAATTCATCGTAGAAAGGGCAGATAGCGGCACCGGGATAACCGAAAACGGTGGATATACCCTCGGCTGAGAGACATTCTGTCATAGCCTTTGCTACAGTCATGCGAACCTTACTCAAATCCTGGAACATTCCTTTCGGACGCCGCCCCGTGGCAGCGCACACAATTTCTATATTAGATACAGCTTAATTATACCAAACAACAGCGCACTTGTCAAGAGAAATATGCAAAAAAAGCTCCTGTTTTGTCACAGATCGGGGGCAGGCGTGCAAGACAGGCGCAAAACAGCGCATAGAAAACCCCGCCGAAGCCCGTTCCGGCGGGGTTTGACGTTATTCCGGCTTCCTGGTGAGCTTTCTATAGCGCTCAAGCTGTTCCGACCACATATCATGCTCCTGCGGAAGGAACTCCTGCGTAAGCCCGGACTGCGTGATGATACGCCGCGCCTCCGCGATATCCGGTATCTCTCCGAGCGCGATGAGCGTGGAGATACCGTTGCCCAGCGCGGTCGCCTCCGTGGGACCTGCGACCGCCGGAATACCCGCAGCGTCCGCGGTAAGCTGGCACAGCAGATTATCCTTGGTGCCTCCGCCTATCATGTGGATACGACCGTACTCAAGTCCGGTCAGCGCGGTCATTTCCCGGAGGGTCAGCGCGAACTCGCACGCCAGGCTCTGGTAAATGCACCGCATTATCTCGCCCGGCTCCTTCGGAACCGGCTGATTTGTGCGCCGGCAGTACTCCTGGATCTTCGGCGGCATGTCGTCCGGAAGGGCGAACTCCGGCGCGGCTGGGTCAATGAAACTCTGGAACGGAGCCGCTCCCCTCGCCATGCTCTCAAGGTCGGCGAAGCTGTAGCCCGCGCACCTCGTGGAGTTATACCACCTGCGGGTCTCCTGGATAAGCCACAGACCCATGATATTCTTCAGCAGCGTTGTGGTGCCGCCGCAGCCGCCCTCGTTGGTAAGTCCCATATTTAGAGCCTGCTCGGTTACGACCGGACGTTTCAGCTCCGTGCCGAAAAGCGTCCAGGTGCCGCAGCTCAGGAACGCGAACTTTTCCTCCTGCGTGGGAACCGCAAGCACTGCGGAAGCCGTATCGTGGGAAGCGCAGGCGTACACCGGAACCGGCTCTATGCGAAGCTCGCCTGCGAGCTCCTGCTTGAGCATTCCGTAGCGCTCCCCGGGCTGTATCAGCGGCGCGAAGATACGTTTCGGAAGCCCCAGCGCCTCGATGAGCCGGATATTCCAGCCCCGGGTCTTCTGGTCGATGAGCTGGGTGGTGGTCGCCTCGGTGAATTCGCTGCGGCACTCCCCGGTCAGGAAGTACGCGAACAGATCGGGCATCATAAGCAGCTTTTCCGCGCGGAATATCGCGTTTTTCTCGTGCTTCACAAGGTAGTTGAGCTGGAACAGCGTGTTTATGCTCATCGGCTGTATGCCGCTCTGCATGAAAAGCTCCTCCGCCGGGATACTGCCGCACACCTCCTCGACCATGCCCTCGGTGCGGCGGTCGCGGTAGTGAACCGGCTTTTCCAGGAGCTGTCCGTCCTGACCTATCAGTCCGAAATCCACGCCCCAGGTGTCAATGCTTATCGCGTCGAAGCCTCCGTTGAACACGCCGAAGCTGAGCGCTGTCCTCATCTGCTCCCACAGCTCGTCGATATCCCAGCGGAGGTGTCCGTCCTCGGTCACGGGGACGTTCGGGAAACGGTGGATCTCCTCAAGTGTGAACCCGCCGTTCTCGCAGCGGCAGAGCATTGCGCGTGCGCTTGAAGCGCCGAAATCAAATACTAATACGGTCTTTGGCATAAAAAACTCCTGGAATTAGGGCAACACCGCACAAAGACCATATTTTGTATTTTGTACGCATCTTGCTTGCAGATTTTCCGTCATTTTGTACAATTCGTCCTTGCAAGGCGTCAGCCTTGCTGCGTCCTCATTGTACAATCTGACGAAAAATCTGACTGCGCAATATGCGCACAATCTTTGTGCGGTATTGCCTTAGATCTTTTTCTCAAGGCAGACGAGCTGCACTCCGGTAAGCCAGTTGAACGTACACGGAACTATCCCCGCCTCGCGCCGGCGTACTCCAGCACGAACAGCTCGCCAAGGGAAACCGCGGTCTCAGCCGTGGCGCGCACGGGATATGCCACGCGCTGCCAGCCGATACTGCCCGATTCTTCTTCATCGTGGATATGGTCGTATATCTCTGTTACGGCGTCTATATCCGCTTCTGCCGCCTTTCTTATGTTCACGGATTCTCCTCAGTGGTACTTTCTGTATCCGGGGTGTCTTATCGGGAAGGACTTTCCTATCTCGCAGCACTCCTGTATCTTATCCATCGGGAGGTCCTTCGCGCCGCCGAGCTGACGCGCCACAAGGCTCACCTTCGCGAAATGCTCCAGCGTTTCCATGCGGTAGTACGCCTGAATGATATCCACGCCGACGGTAAGCGCGCCGTGGTTCTCCATCAGTATCGTGTCGTGGTTCTCGAGGAACGGAACTATGCTGTCCGCAACGCCCACCGAACCGGGGGTGTCATACGGAGCTATCGGAACGCTTCCCAGGAAAATTATAGCCTCCGGCATGGTGTAGTCGTCAAGCGGGATATGCGCGATGGCGAATCCGGTGGCTGTCGGCGGGTGCGCGTGGACTACGGCGTTGACCTCCGGGCGCGCGGCATAGCAGCGCAGATGTACCTTGAACTCGCTGGTGGGCTTGTACCCCGGGAGTCTCGCTGGCTCTACGACCTCGTTGTCGGCGTTCATCTTGATGAGCATATCCGGCGTGAGCATAGCCTTGCTGGTGCCGGTTGGGGTAGTAATGAAATTGCCGTCCGGCAGGCGCGCGGAGATGTTGCCGTCGTTAGCCGCCACGAAGCCGAGCTGCCACAGTTTGTGGCCGACCTCGCATATTGCTTCCCTGATCTCCTGTTCAGTCATGTGTTAGTACCTTCCTGTTCGTTTGAATTTTCGGACATGTAATCCTTTACTTATCATTTTATCATGTATCTTCGCAAAAGTAAAGGATTAATCACAGGTTTTTATTTGTGCATAATCAACAAAAATCGCCGCCGTGATTTTTAACCTCCACCTCATGGCAACGGCTTGTAATATTCAGGTTTTTGTAGTATAATGATTGCATGGATCATTATGACCGGGGAAATTTTACAGTTTCTTACGGCGGTGACATATAAACCGAATAAACCTAACTACGGAGGTGCGCTTGGTGAGTGGCAATAGTGTGAAATGGATACCCCTCGAGGGAATGGAGCTTACGGCGGCTGATCTTGCTCCGGCTGAAAAGCTGCGTAAATTCGGCTTTTCGCTGGTGTGCTGCAGTTTCGGCTCCGGGAAGCTGACTAAGGCCGGGCTGTGCATATATGACGTGCTCGCAGAAAAAGAGACCCCCAACATACTGGTGGTGACTTCCGCAAGGGAGATATACGGCTGGTACCGCATACTGATGACCGGTATCGGCGCAGACTTCAAGGTGATAAACGGCGCTGCGAACGAGATAGTGTTCTTCACCGGGGACAGCTCTAATCTCTACCTCTGCCCCCCCGCCGCGCTGGACGCTGCAAACGGGCTGAAAACAAAGGTCCCGGCTGATTTCCAGTGGGATCTCATAATAGTCGACGACGAGCAGAGCCTCTCCGCCCCCGACTGCCGGAAGCTTTCCGAGCGCATTCCGTGGAAGTCCGAGCGGCTGCTGATGTTCACGCAGTTCCCCGCGCAGAACGGCGAGGAACGCGCTGCGCTTTCAGAATTCGTGAAATCCACGCTCGCAGAGGAGGCAAACGCCTCCTGCGCCGACGGTCTCGACTTCACGGTGAACGGCGTTCCGCTGGGTTACGATACTCCCCTGCTGCTTGCGGGCGACAAGCATATATGCTCCGGCGCGCTCAACGTTGAGACAGCGGACTACGGCTTCGACGACGCGTTCCTCGCCGGACTGCGTCGCCGCTCGGATATCCGCACCGGGCTTCCCTCCTACAAGTACGGTGGAAATATCTTCGAGGACTACGACGTCGAGGACATGAAGGGGCTGTACCAGAAGTCCACCTACACTCCGTCTGACGTTGCGGAGCTTCGCGCAGTGGACAAGAAGCTCGACTGCTTCCTGAACCTCGCGGACAAGGTGGCTTCCGATGAAAACAGCCGCGCGATGATCTACTGCTGCGACAGGAACACCGTGGATTACCTCCGCAAGGTGCTGTCCGCGATGTATTCCGAGAGCCGCGTAAAGACCGCCCGCAGCGAGCTTTTCAGCAACAAGGATATCCTGCGCAAGCTCCAGGTCGACGACAGCACGGTTTACCCGAAGTTCGTCATCGCAATGGACGATATCAGCGCAGTCGGCGACGGCTTAGACCGCATAACGGACGTGTTCAGCTACGAGCTGCCGGATTCCGCAGTGCTCCTTGAGCGCCGCGTGACCCGCCACGGAACCGCTCACGAAGCGGATCGCAGGTTCGTTTTCTTCCGCGACAGCAACAAGCTGTTCGACAGCCGCATGCTCGGCAAGGTGCTCTACGCAAGCCTTCCGAACGCATTCTGCGGCGATATTCCCGCGCGGAACGTCCTTCTGGATATTCCCGCAAAGGGCGAATACATCGCCGAGCTGGTGGCGGACCTCCGCTACGCGGAAAGCTACGCAAGCGAAGTCGACAGCTGCTACGACCTCATCAAGAAGGTCAAGGCGGACTACGAGCTGCTCGGCGCCGGAAACCTCTCCAACGCCCGCCATCTGGCGGAATTCGCGGGAAAGCTCCTTGCAAAGGTGTGCAGGTTCTACGGCATTGAGAAGGACTCCTCCCCCGAGGAGATCGCAGCGGCGGCAGACAAGCTCTCCGGACTGTGCCAGGCAGCTGACGGAGCGCTCTCCGCGGTTCCCGCCGACATGGTGGAAAAAATATCAAAGAGCCTTGACGCCGACCCGGCAGCACAGCCCTTCGGCGAGGAAGCTATCGCGGGTCTGGAGCAGGCGAAGCAGCGCGTCAACGAGCTGCACAGCGGCAGCCACTACCACCTCATGATAAAGAACGACATACAGTCCCTTAACGACTGCATACAGTACCCGGTGCTCTACAACATCTGGAAGTACAGAGTGCGCGAGCAGGACAGCGTGCGTTCATTCAGGGATTTCATCAGGATCTACAACGACGGAATGTGATCCGTATCCACAGCCCGACCTCCCCGCACGGGGCCGGGCGAATATACAGCAAATTTGAAGTGCGGAGAAACGGGGCGTATTTATGAGCGAGAACAACGAGCAGGTCGAAAAGCTACTCGGTGACTTCTTCGAACGGCACACCGCCGGAGATAAGGAAGGCATGAACGAAGTACTCCAGAAAATACAGCTTATGCTGTATTCAGGCGAAACTGACAGCACTCCGTTCAAGGACTATTTCAACAATATGTACACCGGCAGAAGCGCGATAAATGTTTCAGGCATGGTAAGCGACTACCCGCGCGAATCCATCATACGCGAGCTGCTTCAGAACGTATTCGGGTGCGACTACGACGAGAGCGATATCAAGGTAATGATAGAGTTCCTCGACGAGGGTCAGGTAAAGCTTACATACAACGAGACAGGCTTCACGCTGGAGCAGGTGTTCTATTACCTCTCCGTCGGCAGAAGCGAGGAGGGCAAGGACCGCGAAGGCAGATTCGGTCTCGGAGCCAAGAGCGTTTTCGCGAACGTAGACTGGTTCAAGATGCGCTCGAATAACTACCAGCTCCGCGTTGTGAACGACGGCGGAGTGCTCAAGGTGCGCGAGCTGGAGCTTACGGCTGAGCAGTTCAAGCACACCGAGGTAGTGTTCGCGCTGGACGAGGCGGATCAGAAGAAGCTTCACGACGACCTTGTGAACATGACCTCCGCCAAGGGCGACTATATCAACATGATAGACCTGTGCTTCGCATTCCTCAAGAAAAAGCACCTCAAGTCCACCGACGAGCAGGAGTGCCCGCAGCGTACGTTCAACATCGCCGTGATCAACTTCGGCAAGCCCGAGGTGGTATATAAGATCCAGAACTACCATCGCGACCAGAACGACCTCCCGAAGATACGCTTCAGCGAGAACGGCAAGTCAGTTGCGGACTTTATCCACATGGAGGAGAACGGCTTCGTTTACCTGATACCGTTCGCTATCTCCGGTGCAAAGCGCGAGGCTGCGAAGGTGCTGATGAGCAAGTACAACTACTTCTCCACCTTCGAGCTGACCGGTCTTGTGAAGGCAAGCCGCCAGGACTTCCTCAAGGAGCAGCTCTCGGCGTTCTTCGTCAGCGTTCCTAACCGCTACATCACGAACAACCGTTCCGGTATCCGCCACGACTGCATAGAGGAAGTATCCACCGAGATCGAGGAGGATATCCTCGACATCGTCGACCAGTACCGCAGGCTGTTCGTGCTTCAGCTCACAAAGCGCCCCGATAATCCCGAGCGCTACATGCTGCGCCCGGCACAGTACGTTTTCGAGTTCTTCTACAACTATATAAATACAAGCGGCCTTGTAAGGGGACTTCGCGAGAAGTTCGCGGAGAGCATCTCCATCAAGTTCCCCGAGACCGAGGAGCCGGTATCCTTCACAGACCTTCGCGCCCGCGGCTACTTCAACGAGCGTAACGACACCGATATCGAGGATCACGACAGCGGCGCCGCCGGTCAGTCTCTGCTCGCAGACCTCGACCAGATGAAGGAGTGGTTCGGCAGCGACGAGGACCACGTTTTCGCCGCAAAGTACAACTGGTACCGCCAGGAGACCAACGAAAAGGGCTCCGAGTACGCGTATGCATTCCAGCAGGACGGCGTGAAATACCTGATGACCTCCGACAAGAATCCGAAGATAAAGGACTACGGTCTGTCCGACGGATTCATGAACATCATCAGCCTGAAGCTCAACACCTGCATCGTAAACGGCGCGGTCGCAGACGAAAACGCGCTCACCGAGGCGTTCCGGATAATCGACGAGATGTTCGGCGACAGCTACCGCATCGACATGAAGTACTTCCAGTTCATCATAACCTCCGGCGGAACTGAGATACACTTCGAGATCTCCAAGATACAGATAGGCAACCTCAAAACCGCTATGGACGTTATCCAGAAGCACGAAATGCGTTTTGAGAACCACCAGATATACAACCAGGTAATAACCCTGCTGGTGAACTCCTTCACCAACGGCAAGGACACGCTCGCCTTCCTGCGCGAGATAAAGAGCCAGGGCGGCGAGATAACGCTCGCGCTGGATATCAACAAGCGCTACCGCTTCTCCGCTTATGGAAAGCAGTTCATGATACCGCCGAACATCACAAACACCGACCTGCTCGAGATAATCGGCGACGTTTACGTGCTCATCGGCAGCGGAATGTTCAACAACCGCGTGTTCGACTTCCCATACTCTGCGGGCAGATACGAGTACGACGCCGACGATATCCTCTCCGTTATGCCCTCGCTTGAAAACGCCGATTTTATCCGCGAATCCATCGCGAAGGTATACACCTGCGACCTCGGGCTTGACAAGGTGGCTCTGCTGAACGAAAACAGCAAGATAATCGCCATCATCGATCCCGCCGACGGACTCGCGCCCGAGCAGCGCAGCAAGACCGCGAAGTACATCGTGCTCCGCGAGGGTCTGTCAAAGCCGCTGTTCGCGAAGTATATCGAGTTCGTGCTGACCGGAACGCTCGGGAACACGCTCTCCTCGCTCTATTCCAGCACCGAGGAGCCTAACCAGGTGCTCGCCGATCAGATCCCCTACTACTACAAGCCGGTTCCGACCATTCAGCGCAGGGAGTTCGAGTTCCTGCGCGGAGAGGTCAAGCGCATTTCCGGCATAAAGGACCCGCGCCTCTACAAGAACTACTTCGCCCGGGACATCAACGCGAAGCTCTACGGCTACGGAAGCACCTGCCCCTGCTGCGGCTACGAATCCAGGATGATCAACAGCTTCATGCTGAAGAACTTCTCGATAGGTCTGCTCAACGACGAGGGCAAGGAGCAGAAGTTCCGCTTCTCACTGTACCTCTGCGCTAACGACTCCTACGCCGCAGGCGGCTGGATAATCGACGATGTGAGCATCGGCGGAATGTCCCCGTTCCTCTGGCTGGAGGAGCTTTCCCAGATCGACTATATCCCGCCGGAGTTCCTCATCTGCCGCATAAAGTACCGTCCGCAGGTAACATACGATATCTGCGAGGCTGCGGAAAACGGCTCCGCAGAAGGTGCTGACAGCGCCGCGGCAGTCTACGACGGCGCTCCTGAAATACTCGACTTCGTGCTGTCCCCGATGATGGCAGCCAAGTGGCTCGAGGATAACCAGAAGTAAATTTTCACTGCAATATTACTGTAAGCAATAGAAACGTCCCCCTTCCGGTTTGGAAAGGGGACGTTATTTTATCTGAAACCTAAAAAATGCCGTGATTCCGGGAATTACAGCCGTATAACATCTTCGTCGGCTGACGGCGGCTCAAACAGGGAATTCAGCTTCTGCTCCGGCCCCTCGTCGATGAGGTACGCCTGCTCCGCGCCGGATACAACCTCGGAATTCCTGCGGACGATGAACTCCCGGCGCCGCTCGTCCGGAACTTCGATGTACACAATGCTGAACGGCACACCGTGCGCCTTATAAAAGCTCCGGAGCTGGTCGCGCTCGGAGCGCTGCCACAGTCCCCAGTCGAGGATAACGTCAGCGCCGGCGGCGGTTATCTCGAGGGATTTTTTCAGCAGGTACTGCTTCACCAGCGGGAGTATCCTGCCGTGCTCCGCTCCCGGGAACATCAGGGTTATCTCGTCGCAGGAAAGGATAACTCCCCCGGAAATGCGCTGTACCTCCCGCGCGTACCTTGACTTGCCGGAGCAGGTCTTTCCGCAGGTTGCGATCACTCCTGCCACTGGCTCTCCTCCTCTGAAAACGCCGGTATCTGCTGGGTTATGCAGTGGATATTTCCGCCGCCTATCAGGATATCCCGTGCGTACACCGGAATGACCCTGCGCTCCGGGAACAGCTCCTGGAGCTTTGCACGGGCGGGTTCATCAGCAGGATCGCTGAAGAACGGCATCACTATCGCGCCGTTCGAGATGTAGAAATTGACATAGCTTGCCGCCAGCCGCTCGCCGGGAGTGCGGGTCGGCTCGAAATCCATCGTGTCAAGTCCGTCGCATTCCTCGGCGGTTATCGTAACCGGCTTCGGAAGATAAAGTTTGTGTACCTTTATCGGTCTGCCCTTCGCGTCGGTGGAGCCTTCCAGTATTTCCAGGCAGGAGCGCGACAGCTCATACTGCGGGTCGGAGGTATCGTCCGTCCACGCGAGGACGACTTCGCCGGGCTTCACGAACGCGCAGATGTTGTCTACGTGCTCGTTGGTCTCGTCGTTGTAGATTCCGCGCTTCAGCCAGATGACCTTCTCAGCGCCGAGGTACTCTTTCAGCCTGTCCTCTATCTGCTGTTTCGTGAGTCCGGGATTTCTTCCGGCACTGAGCAGGCAGGCTTCCGTCGTGAGTATAGTCCCCTCGCCGTCGGAGTGAATCGAGCCGCCCTCCAGCACAAAGCCGGAGGCGTCGTACATGCTCTTGTCGTAGAGGTCGCAGAGCTTCCGCGCCATGCGGTCGTCCTTGTCCCAGGGAAAGTACAGACCGTCCTCAAGACCGCCCCAGGCGTTGAAGCTCCAGTTTACTCCGCGTATAATCTGACCGTTTGTTACAAAAGTCGGGGCGTAATCCCTCGCCCAGCTGTCGTTGCTGGACATCTCCGCCACACGGATATGCGGCGGGAGCATTCTGCGGGCGTTCTCGTACTGCCTGTCGCTGGCGCAGACGGTGACTTTCTCGCTCTGCGCTATCGCCTCGCAGACCTTCACAAAAGCCTTTCGCGCGGCGTAGGCTCCGTACTGCCAGGAATCCGAGCGCTCCGGAAATATCAGAATGCACCCGTAATGCTCCGAAAACTCCGCAGGCATATAGAAGCCGTCCTGCTTCGGCGTTGTGTCAAGTACTCTCATCGTAACTCCTTATTTCAGACCCGATATCCCTGCTATCCTGCCGTACATCTCCGGCCGCCTGTCGCGGAAAACGCCCCAGCTGAGGCGCATATCGCGCAGCTCGTCGAGGTCGAAGGTGTGGAGCAGGACCGTATCGGAAGTACGGTCGGCGCACTCCACAAGCGCTCCGGTGTTGTCGGCGATGAAGCTGCTTCCGTAGAACGTCAGCGACGAGGACTGCTGCTGATTCTCGCTGTCCGGGGTGACTGTCTCGGTGCCGATACGGTTAGCCGCGATCACCGGAACGAGATTCGCCGCCGCGTGACCCTGCATGCAGCGCTGCCAGTGGGGCATGCTGTCGCACTCGAGCACCGGCTCGGAGCCTATCGCAGTTGGGTAGAACAGCAGTTCCGCGCCGTCCAGAGCCATGCAGCGCGCCGCCTCCGGGAACCACTGATCCCAGCATATCCCCACGCCTATCTTTCCGAAGCGGGTGTCCCACACTTTAAATCCGGTGTCGCCGGGGGTGAAGTAGAACTTCTCCTGATAGAAGTGGTCGTCCGGGATATGGGTCTTGCGGTAAACGCCCATCACGGAGCCGTCGGCGTCTATCATCGCGACGCTGTTGTAAAGCACGTTGCCGTCCTGCTCGTAAAAGCTTATCGGAAGCACCACGGAAAGCTCCTTCGCCACCGTCTGGAATCTCCTTACAGCCGGGTTTTCCTCCAGCGGCAATGCTAATTTATAGCTGTCATAGCGGCGCTCCTGGCAGAAATACCAGTTTTCGAAAAGCTCCGGCAGGAGAATCACGTTTGCGCCCTCTGCGGCGGCTTTCCTGACCAGCTTTTCGGCTTTTTCGACTGACTTCTCCGGCGTTTCCGGAATCGACATCTGTATCGCTGCGACTGTCACGTTACGCATAATTGTACCTCGTTTCATGTATTTCCCCAGCTACGATGAGTATTATCGGCGGGTTGTTTTACAATTCGTATATTGATATTGCTCTTACACTTGTAATTATATCATCTGCCGGGGCGCATGTCAAATAGTTTAGCGTAAAATCACGTAAATTCGGAAAAAACCTTGAAAAACGTCCGGGTTTATGTTAAAATAGTAGTATAATTTTTATTTCGAAAGGACGTAATGTTTTATGAATATTCTGGTAGTAGGCGGCGGCGGACGCGAACATGCGATAATCACCGCGCTCTCAAAGTCTCCAAAGGTAGAGAAGATCTGGGCTGCGCCCGGAAACGGCGGTATCTCCGCGCTGGCTGAGTGCTTCCCGGTCAAGGCGACCGACCTTGACGGAATACTCGGCCTCGCAAAGAAGCTGAACCCCGACTTTGTCTTCGTGGCTCCCGACGATCCCCTTGTAATGGGCATGGTGGACAGGCTCAACGAAGCGGGCTTCAGGACCTTCGGACCCCGCGCCAACGCCGCTATCCTCGAGGGAAGCAAGGTGTTCTCAAAGGCGCTGATGAAGAAGTACGGTATCCCCACTGCGGGCTACGAGACCTTCACCGACGCTGACAAGGCGATCGAGTACATAAAGGCGCAGAACAGCTACCCTGCCGTTATCAAGTGCGACGGTCTGGCGCTCGGCAAGGGCGTTATCATCGCGAAGGATTTTGAAGAGGCTGAGGCGGCTGTAAAGTCCATGCTGCTTGACGGCAAGTTCGGGAAATCCGGCAGCGAGATAGTTGTCGAGGAATTCATGACCGGTCCGGAGGTCACAGTGCTGGCGTTCACCGACGGCAAGACCGTAAAGCCGATGATATCCTCCATGGATCACAAGCGCGCCAACGACAACGACGAGGGTCTGAACACCGGCGGAATGGGCACGATAGCTCCGAATCCCTGCTACACCGATGCATTCAAGGCGGAGTGCATGGAGAAGATCTTCAAGCCGACCATCGCCGCAATGCAGAAGGAAGGACGTCCGTTCAAGGGCTGCCTGTACTTCGGGCTTATGCTGACCCCGAACGGCGCGAAGGTCGTAGAGTACAACTGCCGCTTTGGCGACCCTGAGACCCAGGTAGTTCTTCCGCTGCTTGAGACCGACCTTGTCGACATCATGGAAGCTGTATGGGAAGAAAAGCTGGATCAGCTCGACATCAAGTGGAGCGACAAGTCCTGCGCGTGCGTGGTTATCGCAAGCGGCGGCTACCCTGAGAAGTACGAGACGGGCAAGGAGATCTCCGGTCTGGACGAGAAAGGACAGTCTCCCCTGGCATACGTTTACCACGCGGGAACCAAGCTGGAAAACGGAAAGTACTACACCGCCGGCGGCAGAGTTCTCGGCGTGACCGCGACCGGCGCTGACCTCCGCGAAGCTCTGGACAAGGCTTACAAGGCGGTCGACGCCATTACATTTGAAAAGGCTCATCACCGCAATGACATAGGTCAGCGTGCGCTCAAGGCGCTCTGATGGGGTGACGGAATGAAGAAAACCATAACTGCGCTTTCACTGCTGAGCGGGCTTGTAGCCGTGCTTTCCGTGATACTGAACATTCAGGTCCTTTTCAACGGGAATAGCTGGTTTTTCCGGTTCGCGATGTTCTCTATCACCCGCGGGGGCGGATTCATGGGGTACCTGGGCAACCTGATGAGCATGCTGATAGTTGCGCTGGGATTCGGCGTGATGTGCGTGTGCGGGCTGCGCGCCGTGAAGGGTCACGGAATGAAGGTGATCAGGAGCGCGCTCACTGCGGGCGCATTCATGACCGTGATGGCGATAATCTCGCTGATATGCAGCATTTCGAAGGGAATATTCAATTTCGGAGATATCATCGTGCTGGCAATGCCCGCGGTGTATACGTTCTGCCTGTTTTCCGCGAGCGATAAGCTCGGGGAATAAGCGGATCCGGAATGATGTGCGTTTCGTGCGGATTTATAATGACGGGCAGATGTTAATTGACAGGAAACACGTGGCTTGAAATAAGGTGGAAGAAACCGAAATAAACCGTCAACAGCCGGGAAAAACGGCGTAACAGAGCCGTTTGTGAGTGCAATGTAATGCACGTGAATAGAAAAAGCGCCGAGAGTGGCTGTCAATCACTTTCGGCGCTTTTTTGCTGTTAAACGGACGAAACGAACGAAATAGATTTTGTCAACCAAACAGTTGGCTTACCTGCAAAAACGGCGCGGAAACATTCAATCCGCGCCGTTTTCAGTGGTCTGAAAAAAACAGCTCTGAATAAGTGTTACTTTATGCGTTCTTTTCAAGCCGTTTTGTTGATTTTCTTTTCTTGTATTTTGCCTGTCAGTTTTTTGCGTGGCAGACTACATTTTGGTATCGCCCTAGAGGTTTCCCCCGCAGGCAACATATAGTCGTGCTTGTCCTCCGAAACAGTCCGATGAAGTGTTTCGGGAAGAATAATGCACCCACAAACAACAATTTGCCAGCCCATATTCTCAGCAAATCAAAATTGCGGTATCACTTCTTCCTGATATAGTGGAAGAATCTGATATTCCTGCACTCGGAACTCATAACCGGAGAGGTCTCGACGATCTCCCAATCCCTATCGTGCTCGAGGTCTGTGAAGAACACATCACCGTTAAAGCTCTCGTAGATCCTCGTGATGAACGCCTCGCCGCAGTACGGCAGAAGCTCACGGTATATCTCGCCGCCGCCGATCACGAACACCTTGCCCTCCGCCTTTTCAGCGAACCCGAGGAACTCCTCAACGCTTCCGAATACCTGCGCGCCGTCAAGCTGCTTCACACTGCGGGAGATCACGCAGTTTACCCTCCCGGGAAGCGGCTTAGCGCCTATGCTCTCCCAGGTCTTTCGACCCATAACTACCGTGGAATTCGCGGTGGTTTCTCTGAAGAACTTCATATCCTCCGGGATATGCGCAAGAAGTCCGCCGTCTCTGCCGATTGCCCAGTCGCTGTCCGCTGCAAGAATTATAGTCATTTTTATGTCCTCCTGGAATAATTAATTTACACTAATATGATACTATTTTTGAGGGCGGTTGTCAAGTCCTGAATTCTGCGTCTGCTTACTTTCTGACTTAATTACTTGACACAGAACACCCGGAATGATATAATGTCTATAGTTACTTCGGCAATACGAAAAGAGGACAAAATGATTCCCAGATTAATAATTGTTATCCCCTGCTACAATGAGCAGGAGGTGCTTCCTATAACTGCACCGCAGTTCCTTGCGAAAATAAACCAGCTTGCCTCCGAAGGGCTTATTTCCGGCGACAGCCGCGTGATGTTCGTAAACGACGGCAGCAAGGACGATACCTGGAACATAATCCAGCAGCTCGCCGACCAGGACGAACACTACATTGGCATTGCCCAGAGCCGCAACCGCGGACATCAGAACGCCGTGCTGGCGGGTCTCATGGAAGCAAAGGATATGTGCGATATCACAATAAGCATTGACTGCGATGGTCAGGACGACATCAACGCGATGGACGAAATGGTCAAGGCGTATCTCGAAGGCTGCGAGATAGTCTACGGAGTGCGCTCCAAGCGGGACACCGACACTTTCTTCAAACGCTTCACCGCGGAGAGCTTCTACAAACTGCTGAATTCTATGGGAGCCGAGGTGGTATACAATCACGCAGATTACAGGCTGATAAGCTCCCGGGCGCTCCAGGAGCTGGCGAAATTCAAGGAGGTCAACATTTTCCTCCGCGGAATGGTGCCGCTTGTTGGATTCAAGAGCACCAGCGTCTACTACGAGCGCAGCGAGCGCGCGGCGGGAAAGTCCCATTATCCGCTCAGCAAAATGCTGGCTCTGGCGTTCGACGGAATAACCAGTCTCTCGATAAAGCCCATCAAAATGATAATCGGCATGGGAGTTATCGTGGCATTCATCAGCTTCATCGGGATAATCTGGGCGGTGGTGGAGGCTATCCTCGGAAAAACCGTAATGGGGTGGGCTTCCACAACATGCATTATCTGCTTCCTAAGCGGAGTTCAGCTCATCTCGGTGGGAGTTATCGGCGAATACATCGGGAAAATCTACATGGAAGTAAAGCAACGTCCGCGGTACATTATCAGCGACCGCACCTGGGAGCGTCACGACAGCGAAGATATCAGCTAGCAGTCCATGACGTCAGGATCCACAAGGCCAAAAAAAGGCGGCTTTTCGCAAAAGCCGTCCTTTTTTATCGAATTGTGGCTGTATGATTAAGGTTATACTTCGAGGTCTACTTCGGTGACGCGCTTTCTTACCTCTGCGAGCCTGTCCGGCGTAACGCAGAAGTTGTCGATACCCATTCTGAGAAAATCCCCGGTAAGCGAGGTGTCTCCAGCAAGGGAGCCGCAGATTCCTATTCGCGCTCCGTTCTTCACCGCGTTGCGGGCGCTGTTTCCTATCAGCCGCATTACGGCCTCAAGCTGACCGTCTGCGAAATCCGGTGAGAAACAGTCTTCCTCGTAGCAGGCGAGAGTGTGCCGTGCGATACTATCGCTGTCGATGATGAAAAAGTCCGCCATTGGAGCCAGACAGTCGCTTATAATCGCAGCGGCGGGTATCTCCACCATGAAGCCTATCTTGACGTTTTCGGAGCACTTCACTCCTTCCGCGCGGAGTTCCATTTTGGCGTCATCGCACGCCGCAAGGATTTTCCGCGCTTCCGGCACGCTGGTTATCATCGGGAACAATATCCCAGGCTCTCCGTGGGACGCCGCACGGAATACGGCGCGTATCTGCTGGTCGTACTTGATCTGGCGGTCGGGGTCTTTAGGGCTTATAACCGGCATTCTGATGATAGCCCGGCAGTCCGGAGTGCGCTCTGCGATAGCGCGGTAGTATTCATACTGCTTCGTTTCGTCGCTGAGCAGCGGGCAGCCAAACACTGCGATCCCGTCGGCATATTCCGGAAGCGGAGCGCACGGATCGTCCACTGAGTATATCGAAACATGCGTTCCATCTGCTGTGTGCGTTCCCTCGGAGGTATCCGTTGATTTTTCCTGCGGAGCGGTCAGCTTGCTGAGAATCCCGGCGTCCGGCTCGAGGATAACTTCGCCGGAGAATCCGTCTACCAACGCCTGCTCCCCTGGGCGTATATTCGCAAGGAATTCGTCGCCTATCCCGATAACCGTCGGAATATTCATGCTGTGGGCAAGTATCGCGGTATGGGATATCGCGGAGCCGTGAGCGGTCACGAGCGCGGCGATGTTCCGGCGTTCGAGAGCTGCAGTTTCACTTGGGGTGAGGTCGTCGGCGCACACCACGGAGTTTTCCGGAACCCACGGGAAATCCATGGGGGTATCGGTGAGTATTGAGAGGAGGCGGTTTGAAACGTCGCGGACATCGGCGGAACGCGCCCGCATGTATTCGTTGTCCATTGCCTCGAGCATCTGGGCGAATACGTCGGAAGTGCGTGCAACGGCGTATTCTGCGTTGACCTGCTCGGAGCGGATCATGCCTTCTATGGAACCGTTGTAGTCTTCGTCCTCCAGCATCATCATGTGAATGTTGAATATCTGGGCGTTTGATTCGCCGATTTCGTCCAGGAACAGTTCATACAATTGCTGGAGCTGTTCTGTGGCAACGATACGTGCGGCTTCGACGCGTTTTAGTTCTGTGGATATATCGTCGACGTGCATGCGTTCTGCGGACAGCTTCGGCTTTCTGAGAATGCAGATAAGGCCGCATACAGCGGCGTCATATACGCTTTTGCCGGTGAAAACTGTCATAATGGTCCACTCCTTTGCAGAATGTCATGCTTCCTTTCCTTATGTTATAATTATAACATATTCCGTAAAAATTTTCAAGTGAAATTTATGATTTTATACAAATATCGATAATATCGGGGAACAAATTTGTGTATCATGTATATTGAAGAAATGGCGATAGTAATGATATTCGGAGGTAAACTATAATTTAGATGTGTAATGTTCTTCCGAAACAGTCCACCGGACT
>DQFX01000067.1 GCA_003531585.1 Oscillospiraceae bacterium
CAATCCGGATTTCCGGGTAAATCAGCGAGGACAGAACGAGTATTCCACCGGCTACACCGTGGACAGGTGGTACATCTCCACTGATAAGTGCAAAGCTGCTCCGGAAACCAATGGAATCCGCCTGACTGCTACAGCAACGCTGACTTCAAATACCCATGCGTTCTGGCAGAACAACGAATTCCCGCTTGCTCCCGGGAAATACACACTCTCTCTGAACGTCCTGGAAGTATCAGGGGTCTGGTCGGCAAGAATCCGCACTGTGAATGCTTCTGGAGATTACGTCGACAGCTATTACACTTCCGTGCTTCACAATGGGATAAATAAAGTATCGGTTGACCTTTCCGAGGGCGAGTACATTTCCGCAGTCTCCATCGGGTTCAACAAGGGCACCGAAGCCGGGAACTCCCTGAAGCTCGCATGGGCGAAGCTGGAGGGCGGTTCACTGGCGACGCCGTTCGTCCCGCCCGACCCGGCAACGGAGCTTGCGAAGTGCCAGCGGTATTTTATAAGGCTTAAAAACGCTTTCGGCTGGATAGGCAGCGGTTTCACCAATAAAACGCTTGCACGATGTGTTATTCCACTGCCAACAACGATGCGTATTTCCCCGACGGTGACTCTGAACGGTAAAATTTACGCCAACACTCCGACAAGCCTTGGAGTAGGCGCAATAGAATGCACAACTGCAAGAAGCGATATCTCGTATATGCAGAATGCAATCGGCGTTTCTTTTGATTTACCGGAAGGTTCAACGAGTATTGAACCATGTTTCATGCAGTTCCACGATTCTGAAAGCTATATTGATATTTCTGCGGAACTTTAAGGAGGCTAACATGGAAGAATACATAGTTTACGTAAAAGTCGATGATGGCGTTATCGTTGACATAAATTCCAACGCGTTTATCAGCGGTGAGGGCTGGACGGAAATAGACCGTGGCGAGGGTGACAAGTATCACCATGCGCAGGGACACTATTTAGAGCATGGTCTTGCTGACGCGGACGGGCTGTATAATTACAAGCTTGTCAGAGGCGTTCCGGTGCTCCGCTCTGATGAGGAGAAAGCTCCTGAGCGTGCGAGGATAGCGGCACAGGCAGAGATATCCAGGCTCAAGCGCAATCTTTCTGACACTGATTACATATCCGCGAAAATCGCGGAAGGTGCGGCAACCAAAGAGGAGTACTCGGACAAGCTCGCGGAGCGTGCGGGTTGGCGCGTCAGGATCAACGAGCTGGAGGTAATGTAATGGACAAGCTTGAAAAATCGGATTCACGATGCTGCTTTGGGAATAATATATTTTATATAAATTAAACTGTTAAAATATAGTTAAGAATTATTTGTTATTGTTTTATATACTTGACATCGGAAAGAATAAAATGTATAATTAAATTATTAATCTTTAATAAGGAATGATGATTTTATGTATACATATTCTATAGTTGCACATAACGGTAAAAGGTATTTATTTTGTGGAAATAATATTCATGATATGATATCTAAAAATAAAAAATATTTTGATATTATATTTAAAGGGCGATTAATATATAATTTTCAAATAATAGAAAAAAGTAATGAAACCGTCTATTTAAAAATAGGATATTTTGCAACAAAAGAAAATAAGTATTCAACTACAGATAAAATTAAAGACCAATTAGACAAATTACAGTATGTAGTTTGGGAAATAAGACAGCAAGAAAATTTTGATTAAAAATAGGGATACTAGAGTAAAATCTAGTATCCCTATTTTTTACGATTTTTATTCTATTATACAAAATAAACTTGACATAATTTTTATTTTGATGTATAATATTTTACTACCTTATAAATAATGGTAAATTATATAGGAGGAAATAATTATGCCTAAAATAATGTATCGTAAAAGAAATGGTGGTTGGGAATATCGTTTTGAAATAGCTAGAGTAAATGGGAAAAGACAACACCTATCTAAAAGCGGATTTAAAACTAAAAAAGAAGCTGAATTAGCGGGGAATAAAGCTTATTTAGACTATAATACAACTGGATTGAATTTCATTCCAACTGAAATGAGTGTGTCTGATTATTTTGATTTTTGGCTTAAAGAGTACTGTAGGGTAAATTTAAAGCCTGATACTGTAATAGGATACACTAAAAAGATAAATAATCATATTAAACCTAACGTTGGGTATTATGCCTTGAAAGCAATTAATTCGGCAACACTTCAGAAACTTATTAATAATCTATTTAATTTGGGCTATAGCAGAAACACGTTGCTTTCTATTAAAGGAATATTAACTTCAGCTTTCAATTATGCTGTTGAACCATTAGGTTTTATTGCTAATAGTCCTGCATTAGCATTGAAACTCCCACTAAAAAACGCTCAACCTGATACCCCCACTAGGATAGGAGAAAGGCACATAATTTCAAAAGAGGATATGGCAAAAATTTTAGAACGTTTCCCAGAAGGGAGTACTGCATATATCCCGTTGCTTTTTGGATATAGATGTGGCATGAGAATGGGTGAAGCCTTTGCTGTCACATGGGATTGTGTTGATTTTGAAAAAAAGACAATTATAATCAATAAACAAGTGCAATGGCAAGAAAAAGACAAAAATAACACTTTGTCAAAAAGCTATTGGTATATTACTGCTCCAAAATATGGGTCTGTAAGAATTATTGATGTAGATAATGAGACTATAGGTGTTTTAAAACGAGAGAAGGAACGACAAATAATAGACAAACAAAAGTATGGTAATTTATATATCCATAACTATTGTACGAATGATAACATAAAGAGAATCAATACTGAATCGGGCGAATTAATTGATTTTGTCACAGTAAGAGAGAATGGTGAATTTATTCAGCCTAGAATTATGCAACATACAACTGCCATAATTACAAAGAAATTAGGTATTAAATTTAATTTTCATTCATTAAGACATACTCATTGTACAATGCTTGCTGAGAATAACGCACCTATTAAATATGTTCAACAAAGACTTGGGCATAAGAACGTAACAGTAACATTACAAATCTATCAGCACGTTTCTGAAAAAATGTCTGAAGAAGGTAGAATTGCTTTAAATAATATATATGACATTAACGAGAATGTTAAGGGCAATAAAAGCACCTAATATTTCAAAACGCGTCCACATTACGTCCACCTTTTTTAAGTTTTTGTGGGCGATTAGAAATGATAACAAATGAAAATAGAGGACGTACCATCAGGGTTTATTGTTTACAAATGGCTTTATTAAGGGAAATATAGAGATTACAAAATATGATAAATGATGATGTGGTTTTTGCTGATGTGTTGGGCAACAACCCCATGGTTGGCGCTACCGTTGCTTGTGCAGTTCTCGTAGAAGAGGCTCTCAAGGCTTGATTTAAAGCGGATTCGCAAGATAAATAAAATTTCCGGCGTTGGTTATCCAGCGCCGGATTTTTGCTTGAAATGGGAGCGTCCTCTGAAATTAATAGTGGCTGAGTGCGGAGAACAAAAGCACTCATCAAGATATCTATAAATGAAAGAAACTTTATACGTTACGGTTTCCTAATACTGCTTATGTAGATAATTTAATCGTATCTACTACTTGACAATCGGGCAGAAAAGCGGTATAATAAATACATATGTCCGGTAAATAAATGTGGATTTTTTGCCGGATCTGATGTCCTTCAAGGTATTAAACCGGTCGGCGTATGTGTATATTTGCGCCCTGCCGGTCAAATATAGATATAGGTAATTTTTTGCAGTTAACATATATCATCTGAACAGCATGAAACGATGATCTCCGGCGCGATTTGCTCCGGAAAAGATGGCTGACCTTCTGCCAAACGGCACCATTCGCCGGGGCGCAGGGGTTTGTTCCGCGTTGCCGTTTTACTCACATGGCGCTGTCTGCCGGCTCCGTTCTGCCGGAAGGCTTCGCCGCATGCATTCCGCCCCCGGCAGTCATTTGCCCGGAGCGGGACGCTCCTCTTTATCAATGTGCGGACGCTTACTTATTCATGCCGTGTTCGGCTCCTGATCTGATACAACAGGCGGTGTACTGCGCCTTTTTGCAGCCCGGATATAGTTCCTGCAACGGAGAAAGGATCGTAATTAATGGGATTATTGACTAACAACAAGCTGCTCACAGAAACCGAGAACATAGCCCCCAAGAAGAAGCCGGAACAGCCCGCGAAGCAGGAGCGCTCCGCAGCTGAGAAGAGCAGGAACGACAAGCGCTACCGCGCGAGATTCACACCGGTGAAGAAAAAGGAGAACGCGCAGAAGGCAGTCCTGAAGCCGGTTCAGGAGCGTTCCGACAGAGCCGAGCGCGCTGAGCGCCAGGAACGTTCCGAGCGCCCGGAGCGCTCCAGACGCGACAACGGCCAGCGCACCTCGCAGAAGAAGCAGCCCAGGGAGGTTCGCTATGCTCCCGTGAAGTTCACGGCGCTTGGCGGACTTAACGAGATCGGCAAGAACCTCTACGTTTACGAGTGCTGCAACGATATGTTCATCGTTGACTGCGGACTTGCATTCCCGGACGAGGACATGCCGGGCGTTGATCTGGTAGTACCGGACTTCACCTATCTTGAGAAGAACAAAGACCGCTTCCGCGGTATCGTTATCACCCACGGCCACGAGGACCACATAGGCGCCCTGCCGTATCTTTTAAAGAAGGTCAACGTTCCTATCTACGGGACCCGCCTTACGCTGGGTCTGGTAGAGGGCAAGCTCAAGGAGCACAACCTGCTCTCACAGGCTTCGCTCAATGTTGTGGAGCCCCGCCAGAATGTCCGCATGGGCTGTATGTCCGTGGAGTTCATTCGCGTTAACCACTCCATTCCGGACGCGTGCGCGCTTGCTATCCACACCCCCGCGGGAGTTATCGTGCACACCGGTGACTTCAAGGTAGACTACACCCCGATAGAGGGCGGCATAATTGATCTTGCGCGCTTCGGAGAACTTGGCAACCGCGGCGTACTGGCGCTGATGTCCGAGAGCACCAACGCGGAGCGTCCCGGCTACACCAAATCCGAGCGCTCGGTGGGCGAGAGCTTTAAGAACCTGTTCAATTCCGCAGAGGGAAAGCGCATCATAATCGCGACTTTCTCGAGTAATATCCACCGCATTCAGCAGATAATCGACCAGGCGATAATCCACGACAGGAAGGTCGCTATTTCCGGCAGAAGCATGCAGAATGTCATCGCAAAGGCGGTCGAGCTGAATTACGTCCGCATTCCGGAGGGAATGCTCATCGACATTGAGGACGTGAACAAGTACCCGCCGGAGAAGCTTGTTATCTGCACCACCGGCAGCCAGGGCGAGCCGCTCTCAGCGCTCTCCAGAATGTCCAGCGGCGACCACAGGCAGGTCACCATAACACCGATGGACTTTATAATCATCTCCGCGACCCCGATACCCGGCAACGAAAAGCTGGTGACAAAGGTTGTGAACGAGCTGATGAAGCAGGGCGCCGAGGTAATTTACGAGTCGATGTACGAGGTTCACGTATCCGGCCACGCCTGCCAGGACGAGCTGAAAATGATGATCTCGCTGACGAAGCCGAAGTTCTTTATCCCGATACACGGCGAATACAAGCACTTGAAGAAGCACAGCAAGCTCGCGATAGGCATGGGTATACCTGAGGATCATATCTTCATTGCGGATCTTGGTCAGGTGCTTGAAACCGACGGCGTTGAGATGAAGTTTACGGGTACGGTTCCTTCGGGCAGGGTAATGGTGGACGGCTACGGCGTCGGCGACGTCGGAAGCGTAGTACTCCGCGACAGAAAACACCTTGCCGAGGACGGCGTAATGATAATCGTAGCGACCATCGACCGCGAGACCGGAAACGTGCTTGCAGGGCCTGACATCGTTTCCCGCGGTTTCGTTTACGTACGCGAGAGCGAAGCGCTGTTAGACGAGGCGAAGCAGCTCATGAAGCAGGTAATGGATAACTGCCGCGACAGAAATATCCGCGAGTGGGGCAACATCAAGTCCGCTATGCGCGACGCGCTCAGCGATTACATCTATTCAAAGACCAAGCGCAGCCCGATGATACTTCCAATTATAATGGAAGTCCAGGGAAAGGCTGATTGAGTTCAGCGTCCGCTTTGGACTGCATTTTGACTAAGTAACTCGTTTTTGGAGGGTCTTTTAGTGAAGAATCTTTACAGGAGCAAGCTGCTGCTCGTCTCAGTCATTGCGCTTACGGTGCTTCTTGTGGCACTTGACTCTTTCATGCTCAGATACTCGCCGAAGCTATTCTGGATAACACTGCCGCTTCTTCTGCTGTCTGGCGGTATCGCAGTTGGCAAGCTGCTCCAGATCAGGGTCAACGAATACGCATACTATGACCGCGTTGACAAGATAATCGACAACACGAACCATAAGGCGCTGATGAGCTTCCCGCTCCCTGTTGCGCTTGTCAACAACGATAGGCGTATACTCTGGTGCAACGACGCGTTCGGCTCCTGCTTTTTCCGTCCGAATGACGATGAAAGCAGCATCGACAGCATCACTACAGAGCATTTTTCAATGCTTTCCGGCGAGGGCATGGAGGTCTATAAGAATGGCAGATGGTACCGCGTCTGCTCCCGTGAGATAAAGTACAATTCCGACGACGGCGACTCAAGCAGCCGCCTGATCAAGGAAAACGTAGCGAATGCGACCGACCCGGTACACATCATGTTTTTCCGCGACATCACGGGCTTCAAGTCCCTCCAGGAGGAGCACCGCAGGTCTAAGCCGGTGGTTATCATCGTTGCAGTCGATAACTACGATGACATCGCAGGCTCCAACCGCGAGAGCGACAAGACATTCGTAACGGTTCAGATAGACAGGCTGCTTGAGGAGTATTTCAAGGATAAAAACGCCGTGCTCCGCAAGATGTCGGGCGATAAGTTCATCATCGTCACTGAGGAGCGTTTCGCGCAGAAGATGGTGGACGAACGTATAAAGCTGCTCGAACTGGCGCACCAGATAAAGGTCAACGACCGTTCCTGCGTTACGCTGTCAATAGGCATGGGCAGGAATTCCGACAGCCATTCCGAGAGCGAGAGCCTCGCATGGCAGGCGCTTGAAAAGGCCATCGGCAGAGGCGGCGACCAGGCGGCGGTAAGCAAGGGCAGGGAAGCCGGGTACGACTACTACGGCGCAGAGACCCAGCGCACCGAGCGCACAGGCGGCAGCGTAAGAACCAGAATAACCGCCGACCGCATTAAGGTGCTGATAAACTCCGCAGACGCAGTCTACATAATGGGACACGCCTACGGGGACTACGACAGCGTGGGCGCCGCGATCGGACTTGCAGCTTCGATTCGCCGGATGGGAAAGCAGGCGTATGCCTGCGTGAGCCGCGAGCTTGACCGCAACGGCAACGTGAAGAATCTTTCGGAGCAGCTCCTGGGCAGGTTCTCGGAGTACGACCCGCCGCTCGTTATCGAGCCTAAGGTCGCCGCGATACGGTTCAGTGAAAATTCGCTGTTGTGTATAGTTGATACGCACATTGAGAAAAAGGTCGACAGCGTGGAGCTGTACGAAAAGGCGGATCAGACCCGCGTTATAGTCATCGACCACCACCGCAAGGCGGATAACGAGATCCCCGCAGTAATAAGCTGGGTCGACCCGAACGCGTCCTCGGCTTCGGAGATGGTGACCGACCTCCTGCAATACTTCGGCGACGCTGGGAACCTCACTCCGCTGGAGGCTGAGGCTCTGCTCGCGGGCATAACCCTCGACACGAAGGATTTCGTTATGCGTACCGGAGAAGCTACGTTCGAGGCGGCGGCAAGGCTCAGGAAGTACGGCGCGGACACGATACTCGTCAAGAAGCTGTTTGCGACTTCCATGAAGTCCCGCATGCGCAGGTCGAAGGTGGTCGCTTCTGCGGAGATGTACCGCGGCTTCGCGATATCCGTGGTAGGCGAGTCCTTCGAGGATATCCGTGTGGTATGCTCCCAGGCGGCGGACGAAATGCTCAATATAACCGGCGTTGACGCCTCCGTGACTGTCTATCCGATAGATAACGGCTGGAGTTTCAGCGCGCGTTCGCTGGGCAAGGTCAACGTGCAGGTTCTCATGGAGAATATAGGAAACAAAAAGGACGACGGCGGCGGACATCTCACAATGGCCGGCGCACAGCTCTACAATATTGACAAGGAAGAGGCAGTACAAAAGCTCTACGACGCTATCGACAAGTACTACAACAATCTTCCGCAGGACTGATACAGGAGGTATTCAAGATGAAGGTAATCTTACTTCAGGACGTTAAGGGCACAGGCAAGAAGGGCGAGGTTCACGAGGTCAAGGACGGCTACGGCGTGAACTTCCTTATTAAAAAGGGACTCGCGCAGGAGGCTTCCGCAAAGAACCTCAACCTGCTTCAGGGGCAGAAGGATTCCGCTCAGCACAAGATCGACGTTGACATCGCAAACGCGAAGGAGATCGCCGCGAAGCTCCAGGATAAAAAAATCACCGTGCTTGCAAAGGCGGGTCAGAACGGCAGACTTTTCGGAACAGTTACCGCAAAGGAGATTTCCGCGGCGATCAAGCAGGAGCTTGGCTGCGACGTAGACAAGAAGAAGATCTCCGTTAACCTCAAGATCGAGGGATTCGGCGATTTCTCCGCAGAGGCGCGCCTCTATGCGGGAGTTACCGCGAAGTTCACAGTCAGCGTAGCAGAGGGCTGATATGGCAGAGTATGATCTCTCGGGGATCAACGTCCCGTGCAATATCGACGCGGAGCAGTCGGTGCTTGGCGCCGTCCTAATGGACAGCAGCGCAATGTCCGAACTTGCGACCGTTCTCCAGCCGGATCATTTCTATGTTGCGCTGAACCGCTCGGTTTACGGCGTAATGCTGAATATGTATCTCGCCGGCGACAAAATAGATATCGTCACGGTGCTCGACGCTGTAATGCGCCAGAACATCTTCGAGACCCCGGAGCAGGCGAAGGAGTACCTCGCGCGGATAATGACCGCAGTTCCGAGTATCTCCACAGTCGGAAAATACGCGGCGATAGTCGTTGATAAGTACATGGCGCGAAGCCTGATATTTGCTTCCAAGGACATCATCGACGCTGTAAACGAGGGCACCGAGGACGCAAATACCCTCATCGACCTCGCAGAGCAGAAGATCTTCGATATCAGAAGCGGCGCTGAGATAAAGGGACTCACCCACATCGGCGGAATCGTCCTTGACCGAATCAAAGCTCTTGACGAGCTTTACAAGGCGGCGAAGGAGGGCAAGGGGCAGACCATCACGGGACTGTCCACGCTGTACATGGATCTCGACCGCAGGATCTACGGTCTGAACCGCTCCGACCTGATAATCCTTGCGGCTCGTCCAGGTATGGGCAAGACCTCGTTTGCAATGAACATCGTAACGAATGTCGGAAAGAAATACCAGGATACTTCCATTGCCGTGTTCAGCCTTGAGATGTCAAAAGAGCAGATAGTCAGCCGTATGATAAGCAGCGAGGCCTCCCTGACATCGGACGCAATGAAAACCGGCACGATCCCTCCAGAAAAGTGGAAGGATATCGGCAGGGCTTCGGACGTGCTTTCAAGGCTCAACATCTACATCGACGACACGCCGGGAATCACGGTGGCGGCGATGAAGGCGAAGCTCCGCAGAATGAAGAATCTCGGACTGGTGGTCATCGACTACCTACAGCTCATGTCGTCGACCAAGAACTACAACGGCAACCGAGTAGTCGAGATCTCCGACATTACGCGTAACCTGAAAATCATGGCGAAGGAGCTGAACGTTCCGGTCATCACGCTGTCGCAGCTCGCAAGAGGTCCGGAGCAGCGCCCTGACAAGCGCCCCATGCTGTCAGACCTGCGTGAATCCGGTTCTATCGAGCAGGACGCGGACATCGTTATGTTCCTCTACCGCAATTCCTACTATGACAAAACAGACCCCAACGTGCACTCCTGCGAATGCATCGTGGCAAAGAACCGTCACGGCGAACCTGGTACGGTCCCGCTCGGCTGGGACGGCGAGTTCACGCGCTTCACAAATGCGGAGCTGGTGCGCCAGGAGGGGCAGTAAGAGGTCGGAATGGACTTTCTGGATAATATCAGGTCGGCGCTTGCCGAGTACAAAATGATAGAAAAGGGGGACACTGTTGTTGCCGCGCTTTCGGGCGGGGCGGACAGCGTTTCGCTTCTCCATGCCCTGACGGAGCTTTCCGGGGAGCTTGGGATAACCGTTTCAGCGTGTCATGTTAATCACCATCTGCGCGGCGCGGAATCCGACGCTGACATGCATTTCTGCGAGGAGTTCTGTAAGCGGCTTGGCGTGGAGCTCCGGATTTTGGAGGCCGACGTTGCTTCTATGCAGCAGAAGCACGAAAGCCTGGAGGAGTGCGCGCGCCGGGTGCGGTACGATTTTTTTGCGGAGGTCTCTGATGGAAAGAAGCTGGCTACGGCGCACAATTCCAACGACTGCGCCGAAACGGTGCTCCTGAACCTCATGCGCGGCACAGGTCTGAAGGGTCTGTGCGGAGTTCCGCCGGTGCGCGGGAATATAATCCGCCCGCTGATATTCTGCACCCGGGAGGAAGTCGAGGAGTACTGCCAGAGCCGCGGGTTGTCGTGGGTCACGGATAAAACGAACCTTTCCACGGACTACACCCGCAACAAGATACGGCATATAATACTCCCGGAAATGCTGAAAATTAACGGCTCGCTGTTTTCCACGATGAACCGCATGGAGCAGTCGCTCCGGGATGACAGCGACTTCCTGGACGACATGGCGCGTCAGACGCTTTCCGAGGCTGAAACTACGGTCAGGCTGAGAACTCCCGGCGAGGAGGATATCTGGGAATTACAGCCAGCCTGGAGTGCAGAGAAGCTTGCCAAGCTCCCGAAGCCGGTGCAGAGCCGCGCAATAAAGCTGATACTCCAGAGCGGAGGAATTGAGCCGAGCGCGCTGAGAATCAACACTGCAAGGGAAATCATCGCTTCCGGAAAGGGAAAATTCAATCCCTGCCGCGGAAAATTCTTCGTGGTAAGACGCGGCGCTGCCTACATTGAATATGCGGAGCAGCACTACCGCAAGCACGAAAGGTAATTAATAATCACAGTTTTTCACCTAAATTTTCAGCTAATATTCACCGAAATAGTTTGCAATTTGATTAAAAGTGTGATATAATATTCATTGTCCAAATAGAATAAGGGACAACTACCCACATTTGTGGCACAAATTAATTATGAAAATAAAATGCTTCAAATCGGGTATACTATATATTGCGTATCAAGGAAATATCTTCCGGAAAGGCGGTATTAATGAATTCTAACAAATTAAAAGGTGTAATTATTTATCTGGTAATTATCTTCCTTCTGATTTTCGGACTGGTGTCTGTACTTAACATTGCGAGCAATTCCTCGCGCACTACGGTCACATATTCCGGCGTTATCTCTGAGTTCGACGACCTGAACGTTGCACAGTATCAGCTCGATCTCGGAAGCGGCGCGCTGAGCTATAAGCTCAAGGGCGAGGCTGCAGGCGCTCCGGCTCATCAGTACACCGTGCCGAATGTCAGCATTTTCATCAACGATATCAACTCCGGATACACTTCCGACGGAAAAGCGGCAAACTACCGCCTGAGATACAACGAGGCGAACCCGGACAGCCCGCTTGTCGAGGATTATATCCCGATATCCGATAATACGTTCCTGACAAACGTACTCCCTTACCTGCTGCTGGTCGGCGTGATGATCATTTTTACGGTCATAGTAATGCGCCAGAGCACCGGTGGAGGAAAGATGTCCAGCTTCTCCAAGGCGAACGTGCGCCAGAACACCGGAAAGAAGGTCACATTTGACGACGTTGCAGGCGCAGACGAGGAAAAGCAGGAGCTTGAGGAGATCGTCGACTTCCTGAAGAACCCCGGCAAGTACCGCGAGATAGGCGCGAGAGTTCCTAAGGGCGTTCTGCTCGTTGGCCCTCCCGGAACAGGTAAGACTCTGCTTGCAAAGGCGGTTGCCGGCGAAGTTGGCGCTCCGTTTTTCTCGATAAGCGGTTCGGACTTCGTTGAGATGTTCGTCGGCGTTGGTGCGTCGAGAGTCCGCGACCTGTTCGAGCAGGCTAAGAAAAAGACACCTTCCATCATCTTCATTGATGAGATAGACGCAGTCGGACGCCAGAGAGGCGCAGGTCTCGGCGGCGGTCACGACGAGCGCGAGCAGACCCTGAACCAGCTCCTCGTTGAGATGGACGGCTTCACCGAGAACGACTCCATCATCGTAATGGCGGCGACCAACCGCCGTGATATCCTCGACCCGGCGCTGCTCAGACCCGGACGTTTCGACAGACAGATCGTCGTAAACTACCCTGACATCAAGGGCCGCGAGGAGATACTCAAGGTCCACACAAGAAACAAGAACATCGGCCCCGACGTCGACCTCAAGACCATCGCGGCAACAACCGCAGGCTTTACCGGTGCAGACCTCGAGAACCTTGTAAACGAGGCGGCTCTGCTTGCTGCGCGTGCTAACCGCCGCGCGATAACCAAGGCGGACATCGAGGAAGCTACTATCAAGGTGGTTGCAGGTCCTGAGAAGAAGTCCAAGGTCGTAACTCCGGAGGAGAAGAAGCTCACAGCTTATCACGAATCCGGTCACGCTATCACGACCTACTTCTGCAAGTCGCAGGATAAGGTACATCAGGTGTCCATCATTCCGCGCGGAATGGCGGGCGGCTTCACAATGCACGTTCCTGAGAAGGACAGATCCTTCGTAAGCAAGACTTACATGGAGGAGGAGATCATAGTTCTCCTCGGCGGCCGTGTTGCTGAAAAACTGATACTTGACGATATTTCCACAGGCGCTTCCAACGATATCGAGCGTGCGACGTCTGTTGCAAGGAACATGGTAACGCGCTACGGTTTCTCCGAAAAACTCGGTCCGATACTCTACGGACATGAGAACCAGGAAGTCTTCCTCGGCAGAGATTATTCTCAGGGGCGCAACTACTCCGAGAATGTTGCAGCTGAGATAGACGGCGAGATACGCGAGCTCATCGAGACCGGCTACGAGAAGGCGAAGGAGATACTCACCGAACACGGCGACCTGCTCGAACGCTGCGCACAGTACCTCATGAAGCACGAGAAGATCGACGGTCCGGACTTCTACAAGCTGATGGCTGACGAAATCGACATCGACGGCAATCCCAAGAAGAAGCCGGAGGATATCGCCGAGACAGCCCCGTCAGAGGAAACCAAGACGGAGACATCGCCGACAGAGGGCAGCGCTCCCGCTGAGAACCACGAAGCGGATAGTACGGCAGAACCTGGCGAAGATAAGGCATAACGCGCTTTAAGGAGCCGTCCGGAGACCGGGCGGCTTTTAGCTTGAAATAAAGAAAGGAAGAGTCAACATGGCACTTGAATTTATAGATAAAGCGCCAACGCTGGAGGAATATAAGAAAATGCGCCGCCTGGTGAATTTCATGCCGCTTTCCGACCGCATTTGCCGGAACGTACTCAATAACGCGTTCCATATTACAACGGTCAGGGACAACGGAAAGTGCGTCGGAATGATACGCGTGCTTTCCGAGGGCGGCTACGCGAATTTCATCACGGACGTGATAGTGATTCCCGAGTACCAGCACCAGGGGATCGGCAAGCAGATGATGCACCGCACTATGGATTACCTTTATTCCACGCTGGAGCCCGGCGAGAAGATCGTGGTGTATCTCATGTCGGCAAAGGAGCGCGAGCCGTTTTACAGGCAGTTCGGCTTCCGCGACCGTCCCAACGAGATGCTTGGCGCCGGAATGAGCCAGTGGCTGGAAAAGTAAATAATGCTCACATGTCGCGGTATTTGTTGCCGAAAAGTGTTCGCTTAATGAAATTTCTGTGACATCGTTGTTTGTTATTGACAACCGAAGATTATTATGATAAAATACAATTGTACATATTAACGAACCTGTTCGTATATGTTATATAGGGAGCTTCTGGTTAGCTCCGAACTTAACGAAAAGAGGTAATTGACATGCAGAGAGTATGCACCAAATGCAACACATTAGTGACAGGCGACGGAGCGTTCTGCCCTTCCTGCGGCGAACCGCTGCCGGCTGCTGTTCAGCTTGAAAAGACCCCGCAGACCACCCCGATGGGCGCTTCACAGCAGAATGACGTAATGCCTTCAGCAAACAGCATTCCCAACTATAGCCAGCAGAACAGCTACACCGCACCCCAGCCGGCGCAGATCAATAATTACGGCAGTTCGAACGCTCAGCAGTTCAACAATAATGTTCAGCCCGTGAACGATCCCCCCATGACGCTCGGTCAGTGGGTCGGCACGATTATCCTTACCACATGGTTCGGTATCATCAGCCTTATCCTCTGTATCGTATGGGGCGTAAGCTCGGATACTCCTATTAATAAGAAGCGCTATTGCCAGGCTATGATCATCATACAGGCTATCAGTCTGGCAGTGGGGATCATTTTTGCTATCGTGTTCGCGGTAAGCATGGTGGGTATCGGCAGCAGCATCGCTGACTCCGTTGGCTCCGGATATTACTACTATTGATGGCTGATATAAATAATCTTGGAAAGATAATTGCTGTAACGGGTCATTACGGCTCCGGCAAGACCAATCTCGCGGTGAACCTGGCGGTTGATTTCGCTAAGGAAGGGGAGCGGGTCACGATAATCGACCTTGATATCGTGAATCCCTACTTCCGCACCGCGGATTTCTCGGAGCTGTTCGGCTCTCTCGGGATAAAGCTGGTCGCGCCGCAGTTTGCGAATACAAACCTCGATATCCCCTCGCTAGGTTTTGACATGGCGGCGGTCATCAACGGCTGCGACCGCCTTATCATCGACGTCGGAGGGGACGACACCGGCGCGGTCGCGCTGGGGCAGTACGCAACAGTGCTTGGCAACTTCGGCTGCGAGCTGTATTACGTCGTGAACCGCTACCGCTATCTTACAAGAACTCCCGGTGAAGCAGTGGAGCTTCTGCACGACATAGAGCAGGTGTCGCGTATCAGGGCAAAGGGCATTGTAAACTGCTCAAACCTAGGCTCACAGACTACCGCCGATGATGTAAAAGTCACGGCGGATTATGCTTTAAAATGCGCGTCAGAGGCAGGCGTACCGCTTGCGCTGACCGCCGCGGAGCGCAGTCTGGGCGTAGAAGGAGCCTACCCGGTGGACGTTTACGTGCGCCCATTCTGGGAAGAATAGAAACTGCCGGAGTGCAGAAATCCGCAGGAATGCGGGTCGTCCGGGCTTACCGGATCTGGAAAGGGATTTAAAAATGGCTAAGATGAATGTGGACTTTGAAGCCTGCAAGGGCTGTGCGCTGTGTACCACCGCATGTCCTAAGAAGATCGTTGAGATCTCGCATGAAAAGCTGAATGCAAAGGGATATTACACCGCCGTCTGTATCGACGATGACGCATGCATTGCGTGTGCAATGTGCGCGATGATGTGTCCCGACTGCGCGATCACGATAATTCCGGACGGAGGTGAAAAGTGATGGAAAGAAACCTTATGAAGGGCAACGAAGCTCTCGCCGAGGCTGCGATACGCGCCGGCTGCAAGTGCTTTTTCGGCTACCCCATCACACCTCAGACGGAGATCTCCGCTTATATGGCGAAGCGCATGCCGAAGGTCGGCGGCGTTTTCCTCCAGGCGGAGAGCGAGATAGCGGCTATCAACATGGTATACGGCTGCGCAAGCTCCGGCGTACGGTGCATGACATCCAGTTCATCGCCGGGAATCTCCCTTAAGAGCGAGGGCGTTTCCTACATGGCGGGTTCCGACCTGCCATGCGTTATCGTAAACGTAATGCGCGGCGGTCCCGGACTCGGCGGCATTCAGCCATCCCAGAGCGACTACTGGCAGGCTACCAGGGCGCTGGGTCACGGCGACTTCCAGATACTTGTATTCGCGCCTTCCACCGTTCAGGAGATGGCAGATCTCATGGGCAGAGCCTTCGACGAAGCCGATAAGTACCGTATGCCCGCTATGATACTTGCGGACGGACTGCTCGGTCAGATGATGGAACCGGTCACATTCAAGGTCGGCGAGATACAGCACCACGACGCTTCCGAGAAGCCATGGGCAACAAACGGTCACGGCAACAAGCGCAAGCACAACATAGTCAACTCGCTCTACTTACAGGCCGAGGAGCTTGAGCGCCTTAATATCGAGCGCTTCGAGCGTTACGAGACAGTAAAGAAGGAGCTACACGAAGCCGAGCTTTACAAGACCGAGGACGCGGATATCGTGGTTGCAGCGTACGGTTCGGTCGCAAGACTTGCAAAGGCGGCGGTTGACCGCGCCCGCGAAGCAGGTATCAAGGCGGGACTTGTCCGCCCGGTAACCCTGTGGCCGTTCCCTGTTCAGGAAGTCCGCGAAGCGTGCCGGAATGCAAAGCGCGTTCTGTGCGTGGAGATGTCGATGGGTCAGATGATAGACGACGTAAAACTCGCGCTGGACTGCCGAATTCCCGTGGAGTTTTACGGACGCACCGGCGGCGTCGTTCCGAAGCCGACTGCAATATTCGAGCAGATAAAGCTCCTGAGCGAAAAGGAGGCTGAGTGATATGCCGGAATTCAAGAAACCACACGCGCTGACTGACGTTCCGTTCCATTACTGCCCAGGCTGCACGCACGGAATCGTGCACAGACTGGTGGCTGAGGTCATCGACGAAATGGGTATCGAGGGCGAGACCATCGGAGTTTGCCCGGTAGGCTGCTCCGTAATGGCGTACGATTATTTCAGCTGCGATATGATAGAGGCCGCTCACGGACGCGCTCCGGCGGTGGCTACAGGCGTAAAGCGCGGAAATCCCGACAAGTTCGTGTTTACCTATCAGGGCGATGGCGACCTTGCGGCGATAGGCACTGCTGAAACGGTTCACGCGGCGACCCGCGGCGAGAATATCACCGTAATATTCATAAACAACACGACCTACGGAATGACCGGCGGTCAGATGGCTCCGACGACCCTTCCGGGTCAGGTGACCCAGACAACACCCTACGGAAGAAATCCCGATGTAGAGGGCTTCCCGGTCAGGGTGTGCGAGATGGTATCCACGCTCTCCGGCGTAGCGCTTGCCGAGAGAGTAACCGTTACCGACCCGGCGAATATCCGCAAGGCTAAAGCGGCGATACGCAAGGGATTCGAGTTCCAGAAGAACAAGCAGGGCTTCTCGCTCATCGAGGTGCTCTCGACCTGCCCGACCAACTGGGGACTTTCTCCGGTGGAGGCTATAAAGTGGCTCAAGGACAACATGGTGCCGTATTATCCTCTGGGCGTATTCAAGGAGGGCGCGATAAGATGACGACTGAAACGATATTTGCAGGCTTCGGCGGTCAGGGGATACTGTTCGCAGGGAAGCTGCTGGCTTACCTCGGCTTATATCAGGACAAGCAGGTGTCGTGGCTGCCTTCCTACGGTCCTGAAATGCGCGGCGGCACCGCTAACTGCACCGTCTGCGTGAGCGACCAGCCGATAGGCTCTCCGTATGTCACCGACCCGGATATCCTCGTTGCGATGAATGCTCCGAGCTACGATAAGTTTATTGAGGCTGTGAAGCCCGGCGGGATCGCGATAATCGACAGCACCCTCGTCACCGAGGAATGCAGCCGCACCGATATCCGCAGCTTCCGCATACCTTCGACCGCTCTTGCGGCTGAGAACGGTCTGCCCGGAATGGCGAACATAATCCTCGTCGGCAAGCTCCTGAAGGAAACCGGCTTTGCGGTTCTGGAGGCAGCGCGTCCCGTGCTCGAGAAGATGATCCCCCCGAAAAAGGCGAACCTCATTGACGCGAATATGAAGGCTCTCGCCATCGGAATGGCTCTTTAAACATCAGCGCGCCCGTTTGTAGCGGGCGCGTTCTTTATCGGAGGTAACATGAGAAAACATCGTTTTCACCCGGCTCAGATAGTGACTGCGGCGCTTGCTGCCGGATTTCTCGTGTGGTTTTGCCTGCCGGGATTCTTCAATGCCGGGACTTTCCTGGGAGTTCTGCTGAGCCTGCTTATCGCTGCGGCGGCATTGCTTTTCCCGCACATTGCAAGGGGCGTAAAGTGGCTTTGGAAGCGCATTCCCGGGAGGGCGGCGCTGTGTGCGCTCTGCGCGGCAGCGGCGGTGTTCGCGGGGTATCTCGGTTTTTGCGGAGTTCAGATGGCGAGGTATTCCTCAAGACCGCTGGAACAGGTCAACGCGGTGATGATACTGGGCTGCCAGGTTCACGGGAACACTCCCGGCAACGAGCTTGTCTCGCGCATGGAGAGCGCTCTCCCGCTCATTGAGCAGAACCCGTCCGCGCCCGTGATAGTCACAGGCGGGCAGGGCAGAGGGGAGTTCATTCCCGAAGCGGACGCCATGAAAGCCTGGCTTGTCGAAAAGGGCGTGAGCGAATCAAGGATCTACACGGAAACTCAGTCGCACTCCACCCGCACGAATTTCGAGTATTCCGCGCCGATACTCCGTGAGCTGGGCGTGACCGACGGCATTGCAGTAGTCACCAACGATTTCCACCAGTACCGCGCGGATATCTACGCCGCCCGTGAGGGACTTTCAGCCGGTCATTACTCCTCGGCGACCCGGGCGCTGGTGTTCCCGAATTATATTATAAGGGAACTCGCGGCGCTGTGCTTTGTATGGAGCTGACGACGTTAAATTTCGATAAATTGTATTGGTCACCTCTAAAAACCTCGTTTGAGTGAAAATGTGTATAGCACACCACCTGCTTCTTCAAACCTCCTCGTAAGGAATACAGCCTTACTTCGTCGGCTTTCATCGCAT
>DQFX01000004.1 GCA_003531585.1 Oscillospiraceae bacterium
TCATAAGTTATACGTCCTTTCATTACCGTTTTATGGCTACGTTTTTGTGAATTCTCGTTTTTTAGATGTGCGTTAAATTCCGATTTATCAATCGCTTCTAGCATTTCTTCACGCCGCTCCGAAAGAACGCAGGCAGGCAAACGCCCGCCTGCATGCGATGTTCGGTGATCAGTCAACCAGTACCGGATCAAAGTCCTCCTCCCACGGAAGTCCCCACTTGTTGAGGTTCTCCATGAAAGGATCCGGATCCATCTCCTCGACGTTGTAGACGCCTGGCTTCTTCCACTTGCCGGTAAGCACCATAGCCGCGCCTATCATCGCCGGAACTCCGGTTGTGTAGCTGATAGCCTGGGAGCCTACCTCCTTGTAGCACTCCTGGTGGTCGCAGATGTTGTAGAGGTAATAGTGCTTCTCCTTGCCGTCCTTCTTGCCGATGAAGATGCAGCCGATGTTCGTCTTGCCGACTGTTCTCGGGCCGAGGGAAGCCGGGTCGGGCAGAACAGCCTTCAGGAACTGGAGCGGAACTATCTCCTTGCCCTCATACATGATGGGCTTGATGGAGGTCATTCCGACGTCCTCGAGGCACTTGAGGTGCGTAAGATAGCTCTGACCGAATGTCATGAAGAAGCGGATTCTCTTGATGCCCTTGATGTTCAGCGCGAGGGACTCCAGCTCCTCATGATGGAGCAGGTACATATCCTTTTCGCCTACGCCCTTGAAGTTGTAGACGCGCTTTATCTCCATCGGATTGGTCTCGACCCACTTGCCGTCCTCAATGTAGCTGCCGTTCGCGGACACCTCGCGAATGTTGATCTCCGGGTTGAAGTTGGTGGCGAAGGGATAGCCGTGGTCGCCGCCGTTGCAGTCAAGGATATCGATGTAGTTTATCTCATCAAACTGGTGCTTCATGGCGTACGCAGAGAAAACTCCGGTAACGCCCGGGTCGAAGCCGCAGCCGAGGATAGCGGTCAGCCCCGCCTTCTCGAAGCGCTCGCGGTAAGCCCACTGCCAGCTATACTCGAACTTCGCGGTGTCCTCCGGCTCGTAGTTTGCGGTGTCGAGGTAGTTAACGCCCGCCGCAAGGCACGCGTCCATGATGTGAAGATCCTGGTACGGAAGCGCTACGTTAATTACGATTTCCGGGTTGTAGCTCTTGATGAGCGTGGTCAGCTCCTCAACGTTGTCCGCGTCCACCTGCGCGGTTGTGATGACCGTCTTTGTGGTGGGCTGGAGCTTCTCCTTGAATGCGTCGCACTTAGCCTTGGTGCGGCTTGCTATCATGATTTCCGTGAAAACGTCGCTGTTCTGGCAGCACTTGTTTATTACCACACCTGCGACGCCGCCCGCGCCGATTATCATTGCTCTGCTCATTAGTAAATTCCTCCTGTATTCAGATATCGTCCGGCGAAGCCGGACACATTCAATTGCGAATTACGAATTCCGAATTTAATTGTGGTGCTCGGGTACGACCGCGTAGAAAATCAGGTCGCCCTTGCTGTCGTTGATAAGGCTGTGCTCGTGACCCTCCGGGCAGTAGGTGCAGCTTCCTGCAGAAAGCTCCTCGTATCTGCCGTCGCACAGCATTTTGCCCTTTCCCTCGAGGATGAACACTATCTCGCTGTTGCCCTCGTGAGTGTGGAGTCCTATGGACGCTCCATGCTCCAGTCTGCCGCGCATTATCTTGACCTTAGGGTCGGTGAACATTCTCGCGAAGAACGTACCCTCGCCGCCCTTGAAATGCTCCAGCGGCTTTTCTTCGATGTCGGAAAAATCTATCAGCATATTATACCTCCGTCATGTTGCGGGCTTTGTTTCCCGGAGTACGTCCCGGACGTTGTTCGGCAGCGCGAAGCACCCGCTGTGGACGTACTGATTGTAATACTTGGTTTTCAGCCCCTGAGCCAGCCACCATTCCGCGTGCTGGTCCGCGACCGGGTGGAACCGCTTGCTCGCGAATCCGAACAGCCAGTGTCCGGAGGGGTAAGTCGGGATATGCGCCTGATAAACCAGCGATATCGGGAAGAAGCTCTTAATGCGGCTGTGGGCGCGCTTCATTATCTCGGCGTACTCGTCGTAGAACGTGCTTTCGTGCTGGTTCACAAGTATGCCGTTCTCATTGAGCGCCTTGTAGCAGTTGCCGTAGAACTCCTTTGTAAACAGCCCCTCGCCGGGTCCGAACGGGTCAGTGGAATCCACGATTATCAGGTCGTATTCGTTATCTTTACCGCGGACGTATTTCAGACCGTCCTCGTAGAAGATATGCACGCGGGGATCGTCCAGCCTGCACGCTGTCTGTGGGAGATACTCCTTGCAGACCTCAACGACGCGCTGATCGATCTCCACCATGTCGATGTGCTCGACGTTTTTGAAGCGGGTAAGTTCACGGATAGTTCCGCCGTCGCCCGCGCCTATTACAAGAACGCGTTTTATATCGGGATTCGTCGCCATCGGAACGTGGGTTATCATCTCGTGATAGATGTACTCGTCCTTTTCCGTCAGCATGATGAATCCGTCAAGCACCAGTATCCTGCCAAGCTCGTAGCTGTCGAGAATATCTATCTGCTGATAGCGGCTCTTCTCGCTGTAGACGTGCTGTTTTATCTTTATGGAGAACCGTATGTTGTCCGTATGGTTCTCTGTAAACCATAATTCCATAGGATTTCCTTTCTAACGTTCAGCGCCGATAATTCCCGGCACTGAACATTTTAAGCTGACCAACAAATCCGAAGTTTTTCGGTTTCGCCGAAAGCAAAATTGATTTTCCACTCCGGAAAATCAAAGAAAAACCGGATGTTCAGCGCCGATTGTTCCCGGCTCTGAACATTTTAAGCCGACCAACAAATCCGAAGTTTTTCGGTTTCGCCGAAGGCGAAATTGATTTTCCACTCCGGAAAATCAAAGAAAAACCGGATGTTCAGCGCCGGTCGTTCCCGGCGCTGAACATTTTAAGCCGACCAACAAATCCGAGGTTTTTCGGTTTCGCCGAAGGCGAAATTGATTTTCCACTCCGGAAAATCAAAGAAAAACCGGAAGTTCAGCGCCGGTCGTTCCCGGCGCTGAACTTCACAACCTGCAAATACTCAACGTTCATATCCCGGCAGCCGGTGAGGGAGCAGCCCTTTTCCTTCGCGAACGCGATATAATCCAGGATATCCTGGGTGATACGCTCGCCCGGAGCCAGGATCGGTATCCCCGGCGGGTAGCACATGACGAACTCGCTGCACACCCTTCCGGCGGTCTTTTCTATCGGTAGGGTCTCCTGTTCGGCGTAGAACGCCGCCTGCGGGGACATCTCAAGGATAGGGTCGATGTACTCGTGGTCGTAAAGCCCGGCGGGGGACTTCCCGTGGAACTTCTTGATAAGGTTCAGCGCGCCGAGGAGCCGCTCTATTTCGAGCGCGCGGTCGCCGCCGGTGATTATCGCCAGGATATTGCCGATGTCGCCGAACTCTATCTGTATGTCGTACTCGTCCCGGAGCAGGTCGTAGACCTCTATGCCCGCAAGACCCATCGCCCTGGTATGCACCGAAAGCTTGGTCTTGTCGAACGCGTAGAACGCCTTGCCGTCGCAAAGCTCCTCGCCGAAGGCGTAATAGCCGCCGATGGCGTTTATCTCTTTTCGCGCATAATCCGCGAACTCCACCGTTTTCGCGTAGAACTCCCTGCCGTGGAGTGCGAGGTTCTGCCGCGCCAGGTCGAGGGACACCATCAGCAGGTAGCTTGCGCTGGTGGTCTGTGTGAGATTGATTATCTGCCGTACGTAGTTCGGGTCTATTCCCTTCCCCAGGAGCAGTATCGCGCTCTGGGTGAGGCTTCCTCCGGTTTTGTGCACCGATACCGAAGCCATGTCCGCGCCGCAGCTCATGGCGCTGGGCGGAAGTCCCTCGCCGAAATAGAAGTGCGTTCCGTGCGCTTCGTCAACCAGCACTTTCATGCCGTGCCTGTGAACTATCTCGACGATCTTCCGCAGGTCGGAGCATATGCCGTAGTAGGTCGGGTTGTTGACCAGCACGGCTTTCGCGTCAGGATTTGCGAGGATAGCCGCCTCAACTTCCTCCGGGGTCATTCCGAGCGGTATGCCGAGGTCGTTGTTGACGCCGGGGTTCACGTAGACCGGTATCGCTCCGCAGACCACCAGCGCGTTGATTGCGCTCCGGTGGACGTTTCGCGGGAGGATTATCTTATCCCCCGCCTTGCATACCGACATCACCATCGCCTGAACTGCTCCGGTGGCTCCATTGACGATGAAGATGGAGTTTTCCGCTCCGAAGGCGTCCGCAGCGTACTGCTGAGCCTCCTTTATGACGGAAACGGGGTGGCAGAGGTTGTCGAGTGGCTTCATGGAGTTCACGTCGTTCCTCATGCACGCCTCGCCCAGGAAGTCCCTCAGCGCCTTGTTGCCGCGGCCTCCCTTGTGCCCGGGGACATCAAACTTGACAACGCGGTCAAGCTGATATTCCTTCATTGCCTCGTAAAGAGGCGCACGGGTGTGATCAAGCTGCATTACGCTCACCTCAATAGATGTTCATTCCGCTGAATATCTCGATCATCTCGCGGCGCAGGTTGTTGGTGATCTCAAGGCGCTGCTGGGGGTGGATCTCGTAAACATCGGAATTGAAGAGATAGTTCTGAAGCTCTATCTCCTTGATCAGCATTTTTGTATGGAATATATTCGACTGGTACACATTGACGTCTATAGCGTCGTACTTCGTCAGGGTCTGGGGATCGATGAAGTCCTGAATGGAGGTCATTTTATGATCCATGAAACATTTCTTGCCGGAGACGTCCCTAGTGAAGCCGCGGACGCGGTAATCAATCGTGATGATATCCGAGTCGAAACTGCCTATGAGGTAATCCAGCGTGTTCAGCGGGGAGATCTCGCCGCAGGTGGCGACGTCGATATCCACGCGGAAGGTAGAAATAGCCTTGTCCGGGTGATATTCCGGGAAAGTGTGCACCGTGATATGACTTTTGTCAAGATGTGCGTGAACGGTATTCGGCTGGATACCGCTCCTGTTGAAGTAGCCGGCGCCCTTGTTGCAGGACTCGTCTACGTGGTCGGGGTCAATGTAACCCTCGGCGAAGAGGACATTGACAGAGGCACCCTGCGGATCGTAGTCCTGCTTTGAAATATTCAGGACGGTCGCGCCGATCTTCTCGGTGACGTCGCAGAGAATTTTTGTGAGCCTTTCGGAGTTATACTGTTCGTCTATGTACGCGATATAATCCTTCTGCTCCCTCTCACTTTTTGCATAGCACACATCATAAATGTTGAAGCTAAGTGTTTTTGTGAGGTTGTTAAAGCCATATAAAGCCAGTCTGGAGCTGCCGCCGCCAGGAACTGCTTCTGCCTTTTTCTCCAACCCTAACATCACGACCTTTCGATAAAATAAAGTTGCTGCACTCTGACTTTATGCAGTCAAAGTTAGTATAACACAAACCTAAACAATTTGCAACAATTTTTTATTATTTTTTTGTGATTATGATGTTAAAGAGGCGTGCGGAAAAAACAGGAAGACCTGCGGAGGCTTCTCCAACAAGATTCAAGGAGAAATTATACAGGGGAACTATAATTTAAAGGCGAGTGTTCCGCCAACGCTTTTTTCGTGCAGACTTTTTAGTCATGCTGGCTGGCTCACAGCCAGCCAGTAATTTTATCCGCCGAATGCGCTCCGAAACTGTCAGAGTATTTTCCAGAGCGTGGGAGTCTGCATTTCGCGGAAAAGCTCAAGCTGCGCCTGTGCACGGTCGCATGCGGCGTACAGCTCATCGTCGCCCTCCTCGGCGAAGGAGGATATTTCGGCTATGCAGGACGTTATCTCCATCGCGTGCCCGAGGTCGTTGACGAGAATGCTGTAGTGCAGCACCGAATCCCACGCGTCGTGGAGCTGATTGGCGTATTTCACGGCGGCTTCGCTGTCCCCTTCGGAGTGCGCCTGCTCCACCTGGTCAATGTAGCCGGAAAGCTCGTTGGTTTTATCAATGGTGATGAACACCGACCAGAAACACCCCGCCGACATCACTGCCAGCAGCAGTATGCTTACAACAAGACGGTTCATTCAAAGCCCCCTCTGACGTTCGATTATCGTGTGCTGACCGTTCTTGTCCGCAGTCATCAGGAACACGTCCTTTACTGAGAGCTTCCGTTCCCGGAGCTGCTCTTTCAGCCAGCCCATTCCCAGCCCCATGCTTTGGAGCTGCTCCTCGTCCTCCCTGCCGTCGCGGATTATCACCGCAGGCGGGTCGCTTGAGGAGCCGCCGCAGTTTACGTCCGCCTTTTCCGCGTTCTGGCAGTCCTTCTTTTTCAGGAAGTGTATCTTTCCGGTTGTCTCTACGATGGCGTACCATATCTCGGTTATGTCGAATATCTGCTCCTCGCGCATTGCCTCGACGAGGTCGTCGACGGTGTAGCGCAGGCGCTTCATTTCCTTCTGCATGATGACTCCCTCGGACATTATCACCCGCGGGCTGCCTATCATCAGCTTGCGGAACTTCGGGAACTTCAGCATTACCGCCGATACGATCACGTCAAGGCAGACCAGCGTGAATATCGGAACTATCCCCAGTATCATCGGCACCGAAGAATCCTCCACGGGTATTGCCGCGATGTTGGATATGAGTATCGTCACCACCAGTTCCGACGGCTGGAGCTCGCCTAACTGGCGTTTTCCCATCAGTCTCAGTGAGAAGGTGATTATAATGTACAATATAGTGGCTCTGATCAGTACTACTGCCATTTTTTATCTCCTTTCGGTTGATGTTGATATTTTGCCGCCTTATCCCGGTTTTATTCATTAGAATTTGCTGAAATGTGTTGACAATAAGGGAATATTGAGTTATAATTAAAACAGTATTCATCAATTTTAAATTAAGGAGCATTTATTAATGAAAGCTAAATTTCATATTCCTGATATATGGGTACATAAGGACCTGAACCTGTATCTCATTGACATGATAAAAAATCACCCGGAATTTTTTTATGACGATATAGAGATTGCTTCCTGCTACGGCTGCTTTCCGTCTGCGCTCTGGAACGGTGGGCGCGCCCTTGGCGGCCTGGCGCTTGAGACGCAGATTCAAAGCACGATAAAGGCGTTTAATGACAGAAACGTCCCTATAAGATACACCTTTACAAACCCGACTCTTACCGAGAAGGATCTGAAGGACAAGTTCTGCAATCACCTCTGCGCCATTGCCGAGAACGGCTTTAATGAGCTCATCGTGAACAAGCCCTTCCTTGAAGATTACGTGCGCAGGAATTACCCCAAGTTCCCGCTGATTTCTTCGACGGTAAAGCAGATTGAAGACTACGATCAGCTTATGGAGGAGTTCAAGAAGGATTACAAGCTGGTTGTTCTTGACTACAACTGGAACAATGATTTCGAGAAGCTGGACAAGATCCCGCAGGAGCTTCGCTCAAGAGTCGAGATCCTTATAAATCCGTACTGCACTCCGCACTGCAAGCGCAGAAAGCAGCACTATGAGGTGCTCGGCGAGAGCCAGCGCAAGTGCAGCAAGCAGACTATTTATGAGCAGCTTGGAGCAGTAAGGAGCGTTAAAGACCCGATGGAGGACGCAAATAATTTCAACTGCCCCAATACCAGATACAATTTCTATCAGATAACACATTACAGCACGTTTGTTTCCAACAACGATGTCTACGGAAGATACCTTGACATGGGCTTTAATAATTTCAAGATAGAGGGTCGCGTACTCTCAAAGCCTAACGTAATCGAAAGCTACGTATATTATCTTGTAAAGCCCGAGTACCGCGACAGAGTCCGCCTTGAAATGCTGACGCACAGACCCCAGGTCGAGGAGATCAAGGAGCACCCGCGCCTTTTCATAGATAAAAATGGCAGGGAGATACCCCAGAGAAGAGTCTGATCGTTCATCTGATTGTTGATATTTATATTTTCATCTGAAAATCAAGTTGTTTTTCTTGTAAATTTATAGAAAATGACTATTGAATTAAAGGCGGAGTTATGGTATACTACAATAGATGAATAAAACGGCGCCAGGTTCGCTGTTTGGAATAAATCGGCAGGTAATTTTACCTGGCTTCGGGCGCTCCGTCTGAAGCATACCACAGGAGGAATTTGTTATGACTAATATCGAGTTTGCTGAAAAGATCAAAGGTTATCTGAAGGGAAGCAAGGCAAAGGCTAAGAAGTACGAGGATACCGTTGCTGTAAACTTTACATTCATCGACGATATGGACGACTTCTATGTTGCAGTAAGAGAGGGCGTTCTTGACGTTGCTCCTTATCATTACGATGACCTCCAGGCTAACGTTACCGGCGCTGCTGAGAACATCGAGAAGCTGTTCAGCGGCGATGTTTCCTTTGACGCCGCGCTCACCGACGGTCTTGTAAAGGTCGATGGCGATGCTGCAAAGTTCAAGGCTCTTGAGGCTCTTGTTCCCGCTAAGAAGGCTGAGAAGCCCGCTGCAGAGAAGAAGGCCGCTCCTACTGCAAAGCCCGTTGCGCCCGCAGAGAAGAAGGCTGAGACCAAGCCCTCTCCCGCTGCTGCTAAGCCCGCCGAGACCAAGGCTGCCGCACCCGCCGTTAAGCCCGCTGAGACCAAGGCTCCGACACCTGCTGCAAAGCCTGCTGCTAAAAAGCACACCGGCAGCAAGAAGCACGGCAAGTAATTTATTGTTGAATTATCCAGGCGCCCGTGTGTTACTCCCGGGCGTCTGTTTGTGTTTTTTACCGCGAATATACCATTCAATTGCCGAATTTTGCGGAATACGCGGTACTGACGAATCGTATCCGGAAGGATTTGAATATAGATGAGATACAGATTTTCCTGCGCGGCTCTCGCGTCTCTCGCGGCTATAATGCTGCTGAGCGGCTGCGCTTCGACTGATATACAGAACGACCCCCACAACCCCAGCGACCCGAACAGCCTTGATCTGATGGCTGACCTCGTTTCCGGCGGGAATTCCTCGGTGACTTCCCAGACGGAACAGAATGATAAGACAGCCACGGACGTTCCGGACGGCGCGCAGGCTCCGGAGATACCGTCAGGCTCGCTGCCTGAGATAGCCGTGAGCGGCTCCACGGAGGAAACCGCCGAGGTCCGGGACATGAACAACGACTTTGATATGTTCTACGAGGCGGTTCACGATAAGTTCGAGCTTACCGGCGAGGAGCTGAGCTTCGTTGATTACTCGCTGTTCGTAGGCGACAGCATTTGCAGCGGCTTTTCCGAGTATGGGATAGTTCCGCACGAGCATGTTGCAGCAAAGGGAAACCTCGGTTCCCGCAGCTTTTTTGACTATACGTTCAAGTACCGAGGCTGGGAGAGCAGAACCTATGATCAAGTGCTGAAGTCCGCTAATCCGCGGTACGTGTTCCTCTCGATGGGCATGAACGACGTCAACATGGTGGACGAAGCTACATACTGCGAGAATTACCGTAAGGTCATCGAGGCTACGCTCGAAGGAAGCCGCGCCGACGTTTTCGTTGCGGCGATAACTCCTGTATGCAGCAAGTTCTGCGGAAACAGCGTTATCGACAGCTTCAACAATACCATGAAAAAGTATCTCGAGGAGAATTTCCCGGAGCGCGTACACTACTTCGACTTCGGGCGATACCTCAAGAATGAGAAGAACGAGCTTCGCGAGTGCCTGCACTCCGGCGACGGCGTACACCTCGGTCCGTACGCCTACCGTATTGCCCTGTGGGAAATGCACCGCGCCCTGACCGAAGCGGGTCTGTGGGACGGCGATTCTGCGACAGGCACGTTTGAGGCGGAGAATTTCCAGCCCGCTGACGAGGTTCCGCCTGTTTACACGACAGCCGAAACGACCGCCAAGACCTCCAAACCCGCAAAGACAACTAAGCCGACCAAGCCGACCAAGCCTGCCAAGCCCGATAAAACCACGAAGCCTTCCGGAACCACCAAGGAAATACCCGTAGAGGAAACTCCGGTAGAGGTAACGACACAGGATACCAAGTCGGCTGCGACTACGGCACCTTCCGGAACTGCGGATTCGGCGGTGTCACCGGCGTCAAGCGACGACCTGATCCCCACCGAGCAGACCGAGCCGGTGGAGCTTCCGGCAACTTCGTCCGCTGAGATCGCTGAATAAAAAACGACCGCCCACAAAATGGGCGGTTTTAAATTGCAAAATCCCCCGGCAGGAGCCGGGGGATTTTTGATATTATTCGGAAAGCTTCTTCTTGATATATTCCTGAATAGCCTTCGGCGATGCAAGACCCTTTAGCGCCTTGTTCGCCTGACCCATGAAGAACCCGAATACCTTCTGGTCGCCGCTGCGGTACTGCTCGGCTGCTTTCGGGTTGTTCGCGATTATCTCGTCGACGGTCTTTGCGAGGAGGTCGCTGTCCTCCTTTATCCACAGATCCTGCGCGTCCGCGATATCCTTCGGAGTGCCGCCGTTTTCGATCATCTCGCCAAGAATAGCCTTCGCGTTGGACTGTGAGATCTTGTCCGTCTGGAGGAACTCAACAAGCTGTGCGAACTCCCTGCCGCTGAACTTCAGGTCGTCCATGTCGACTTCCCCGAGGTTCTTTCTGCGAAGCAGCTCGCCGGTCACGTAGTTTGCGACCGCCTTCGGATTGTCGTACGCCTGGATTGCTTCCTCGTAGAAATCGCAGATCTTCTTGTCGGATACGATGAGATCCGCGTCCTGCTTCTTGATGCCGCACTGCTCGACGTAGCGTGCAACGCGCTGCTCTGGAAGCTCCGGAATGGAGCTGCGTATCTCGTCAAGCTCCTCCTCGGTGAGGATTATCGGAGGGATATCCGGGTCTGGGAAGTAGCGGTAGTCGTGGGCGTCCTCCTTGCTTCTCATCGCAGTGGTCTCGCCCAGAGCCTCGTTAAAGCGGCGTGTCTGCTGAATTACGCGCTCGCCGTTGTCGAGGAGCTCCTCCTGGCGCTCAATCTCAACTTCTATCGCCTTTGCGATAGCCTTCAGGGAGTTCAGGTTCTTCAGCTCCGTTCTGGTGCCGAGCTCATTGCTGCCCTTCGGCGCGATGGAGATGTTTACATCGCAGCGTATAGAGCCCTGCTCCATCTTGCAGTCGCAGATACCCGCGTACTGTAACAGCAGCATGATCTTCTCCAGGTAAGCCACGACCTCGTCAGCGGAGTGGAAATCCGGCTCGGTGACTATCTCGATGAGCGGAACGCCGCAGCGGTTGTAGTCCGCGAGGGAAATGCGGTTAACATCGTCGTGGACGAGCTTGCCCGCGTCCTCCTCAAGATGGATACGGTTAATGCGTATCTCCTTCTCTTCGCCCTTGACGTTTATCTTTACCTTGCCTGCGAGGCACACCGGGCGCGGCATCTGGGAGATCTGGTAAGCCTTCGGCAGATCGGGGTAGAAGTAGTTCTTTCTGTCCCACTTGGTGAAGCGCGAAATGTCGCAGTTCATCACGTAGCCAGCCTTGATGATGTATTCAACGGCTTTCCTGTTCAGCACCGGGAGGGTTCCGGGAAGTCCGCTGCACACGGGGCAGCAGCGGGAGTTCGGAGTTCCGCCGAATTCAGCGGAGCAGGTGCAGAATACCTTGGAATTTGTGGAAAGCTCTGCGTGTGTCTCAAGTCCTATCGTAGGAAAATATGCGCTCATTCCTGTACCTCCTTAAATCTTGGCGGGCGCAGTCGGAGCGAAGGTCTGCTCGAATGCGTCGGCGCACTGAAGAATAGTCTGCTCGTCGAAACGTCTGCCGATGACGGACATGCCCACGGGGAGACCCTCGGCGGTGTAGCCGCAGGTCGTGGAGATACCCGGCAGAGAGGCAATATTGACGGTAACGGTGCAGATATCCGCGAGGTACATCTTGACCGGATCGTTGTCCTGCGCGCCTATCTTGTACGCCGGAGTCGGAGCGGTCGGGGTGAGGATAACGTCGGCAAGGTCGAATACAGCGTTGTATTCCTTGATTATCTGCTGCTTGAGGGCGAGCGCTTTCTTGTAGTAAGCGTCGTAGTAGCCGGAGGAAAGCGCGTAGTTTCCGAGCAGGATACGGCGCTTTACTTCCTCGCCAAAGCCCTTGCTGCGGCTGTCGCGGATAAGTTCCTCGAAGGTGCGGCCCTCGCCGCGGAAGCCGTACTTTATACCGTCGAATCTCGACAGATTGGAGGCAGCCTCGGCGCAGGCGATGAGGTAGTACGCCGGGATAGCGTACTTCAGCCCGGGAATGGAGCATTCAACGAGCTTTGCGCCCTGGGCTTCGAGCGTCTTTGCGGCGTTCATTACGTGGGTCTTTACTTCGTCGTCGATGTCGTCGGAGTAGAACTCCTTGGGCATTGCGATCTTCATTCCGCTGACGGACTGTCCCAGCTTCTCGGTGAAATCCGGAACCGACTGGCGGGAGCTTGTCGCGTCGTGCGGGTCGTGCGCGCAGATGGCGTTGAGCATAACTGCGCAGTCGCGGGCGTCGGAGCAGATGGGGCCTATCTGGTCAAGGGAGCTTGCGAAAGCCACCAGACCGTAGCGGGAAACTCTGCCGTAGGTGGGCTTGATTCCGGTCACGCCGCAGAAGGACGCGGGCTGTCTGATGGAGCCGCCGGTGTCGCTTCCGAGCGCAGCGGGAGCGAACGAAGCAGACACAGCCGCAGCGCTTCCGCCGGAGGAACCGCCGGGAACTCTCTCAAGGTCGTAGGGGTTCTTGGTCTTTGCAAACGCGGAGGTCTGAGTGGAGCCGCCCATCGCGAATTCGTCCATGCTGGTCTTGCCGAGGAGCACGTAGCCCTCTGCGTTGAGCTTCTCGATAACGGTCGCATTGTACGGCGGTATGAAATTCTCAAGCATCTTACTTGCACAGGTGGTCTTGATACCGTCGGTGCAGATGTTGTCCTTGATGGCGAGCGGGATACCGGTCAGCGGGCTCACATCGCCGGAATCAATGCGCTTCTGTGCGTTTTCAGCCATCTCGAGCGCCCTTTCCTTGGTAACGGTGATGAAGGACTGTACCTTGCCGTCGCCGGCTTCTATATTTCTGAAATATTCTCCGCAGAGCTCTGCGGCGCTGATCTGCTTTGAATCCAGCGCCTTGCGGAGATCGCGTATCTTTGCGCGGGTGATATCCATAATTACCTCCTGTTTATTCAACTACCTTGGGTACGACGTAGCAGTTATCGCGGTTTTCTGCGTTGGAGAGCAGCTTCTCCGTCGGGAACGAGGGCTGCGGTACGTCCTCTCTTACCTCGCTCAGGGAAATGCTGTTGTTGTCCTTGGTATCGTCGTAGGTGAGGTCGAAGGTCTTGATCGTATCCATCAGGTCGATGATATCGCCCATCTCGCCCATGACCTTTTCAAGTCCGGCTTCGTCGTAGTTGAGCTTGGACAGCTCGCACAGGTGCTGGATCGTCTTGAGTTCTACTGCCATGATATAGCGTTCCTTTCTTTATGAATATGATACTATAATTAATAATACTGTACTATTATACTCCATTTCAGCAGATTTTTCAAGTGTTATTTAAAAATTGTGCAGGAAATCGTTGAATTTTTGCATTTTGGCATATTCACCAGAAATTTTGAAATATGGAATCTCCTATTCTTGCAAAAATAATATTCCAGGCTTCAAAACGCACCGTACAGCGGAGCTAAGCGCAATAGATAGTCCAGACTAATCGGAAATATAAAGCAATAATGGAATTGAATATACAACAAAATGAAAGATTGCCGGAAAGAAACTTGCAAAAGCCTCTTGACAAACCAGTGATATGGTGATATAATATGAACGTAAATTCAAGCGGACAAAACGAATTGTGCCGGAGAACAAAGCCGCAGGCAGTGCTGCCGCGGCAGTGAAGTATCTGCAACTTGACGATGGCAGAAATTTCACCTCAGCACATTTCACCGCGGATATAACGTATGATCAAACCGGCTCAGCGCTGCGCCGAATATCGCGGCGTCCGGCGGATCTTCTGCCGGATCCGGTTTTTTTCAGTACTTATTAAGGAGTGAGCTTATGTTAATGAAAGAGGGAGAAACAAGGATCCCTGCGGGCTGCGCGATCTCGGGCTTTATCAACAGGAGCGGCAGAAGGACAAACGGCAGTGTGATCGTGAATTCCATTGCCTGTATGCACGACCGCTCGAACGGTCTGGGCGGCGGCTACGCCGGATACGGCATTTATCCGGAGTACAAGGATCAGTACGCGTTCCATGTTTTCTACGATTCCAACGAGGCGAGGATAAAGACCGAGGCGTTCATCGACCGTCATTTCGACGTCATCAACCTCTCGCGTATTCCCACCAGAAAGCACCCGAACATCACCGACGAGCCGCTTATCTGGCGCTACTTCGTTAACCCTCTTCCCACAAAGCTCCAGGAGAGCCAGCTCGACGAGCGCACCTACGTTGCCCGCTGCGTCATCAAGATAAACGACAAGATCGACGGCGCTTATGTCTTCTCCAGCGGCAAGAACATGGGCGTATTCAAGGCGGTCGGCTACCCTGAGGACGTCGGCGAATTCTACCGTCTCGACGAGTACGACGGCTGGGCGTGGACGGTACACGGCCGCTACCCGACGAACACCCCCGGCTGGTGGGGCGGCGCTCACCCCTTCGCGCTGCTCGACTACACGATAGTACATAACGGCGAGATCTCCTCCTATGACGCGAACAGACGTTTCATCGAAATGTTCGGCTACAAGTGCAACCTGCTGACCGATACCGAGGTAATCACCTACATCATCGACTACCTCCACCGCCGCCTCGGAATGCCCCTTGACGACGTTGCGAAGGTCATCGCGGCTCCGTTCTGGAGCGAGCTTGAATCCGGCAGGTTCAGCCCGGAGGAAACGGCGAAGATACGCCATTTCAGAAACGTTTATTCCAGCCTGCTCATCACAGGACCCTTTTCAATAATCCTCGGATTCAACAACGGAATCATGGCGCTCAACGACAGACTGAAGCTCCGTTCGATGGTCGCTGCTGAAAAGGGCGATACGGTCTACGTATCCAGCGAGGAATGCTCCATCAGAACGATGTCCCCGGACGTCGACAGGATCTGGAGCCCCCGCGGCGGCGAACCGATAATCGTAACACTTGATAAATAAGCGATAGAGCAGAATTGAAAGGAAGATCACAAGTGGCTATTAACTATATGAATCCTCTGTTTGAGGTGGTCCGCAACCCTGACCGCTGCATAAAGTGCCGCGTCTGTGAGCGCCAGTGCGCCAACGAGGTGCATCATTACGACCCCGACCTCGACAGAATGGTATCCGATGAAACGAACTGCGTTGACTGCCAGCGCTGTGTGACGCTCTGCCCGACAAGAGCGCTCAAGATAAGAAAGAACGAGAACGAGTTCCGCGAGAACGGCAACTGGAGCCAGCAGGTAATGGACGAGGTCTACAAGCAGGCAGGCTCCGGCGGAGTGCTCCTCTCTGCGATGGGCAACCCCCGCGAGTACCCGGTTTACTGGGACAAGATACTGCTGAACGCTTCCCAGGTAACAAACCCGCCTATCGACCCGCTGCGCGAGCCGATGGAGACCAAGACCTTCCTCGGCAAGAAGGAGCAGGAGATCCACTACGACGAGAACGGCAGGGCTGAATTCAAGCACAATCCGTACCTCGAGCTGGACGTTCCGGTGATGTTCTCCGCGATGTCATTCGGCTCCATTTCGAAGAACGCGCATGAGTCTCTTGCGAGAGCGGCTCAGGAACTGGGAACCTACTACAACACCGGCGAGGGCGGTCTGCACAAGGATTTCTACAAGTACGGCCCCAACACGATATGCCAGGTAGCTTCCGGACGTTTCGGCGTGTTCAAGGAATACCTCGACACCGGCGCCGCTATCGAGATAAAAATGGGTCAGGGCGCTAAGCCGGGTATCGGCGGACACCTCCCGGGTATGAAGATAAACGAAGAAATATCCAGGACCCGTATGATACCCAAGGGCACAGACGCTATCTCCCCCGCTCCGCACCACGATATCTATTCCATCGAGGATCTCCGCCAGCTTGTTCTCTCGCTGAAGGAAGCCACCGACTGGAAGAAGCCGGTCATCGTAAAGATAGCGGCGGTACATAACGTTGCGGCTATCGCCTCCGGTATCGCAAGAAGCGGCGCGGACATCATCGCCATCGACGGTTACAGAGGCGGCACCGGCGCGGCTCCGACACGTATCCGCGATAACGTGGGCATTCCGATAGAGCTTGCGCTCGCAAGCGTTGACCAGAGGCTCCGCGACGAGGGTATCAGAAATAATGTTTCCATCGTTGTCGGCGGTTCGATCAGAAGCAGCGCGGACGTCGTAAAGGCTGTAGCGCTCGGCGCTGACGCAGTTTATATCGCAACGGCGGCTCTGCTGTCGATGGGCTGCCACCTTTGCAGGAGCTGCAACACTGGCAAGTGCAACTGGGGCATCGCAACTCAGCGCGCAGACCTTGTTAAGCGCCTCAATCCGGATATCGCGTACAAGCGCCTGGTGAACCTCGTACACGCGTGGGATCACGAGATCAAGGAAATGATGGGCGGTATGGGTATCAACTCGCTGGAGTCCCTCCGCGGCAACAGACTCATGCTCCGCGGCATAGGACTCAACCAGAAGGAACTTGATATACTCGGAATCATGCACGCAGGTGAATAAACCCTGACACTGCTCGAAAGGAATGGTCATAACAATGAAAAAGGTTTATGTGAACGAGGACTGGTGTCTTGGCTGCCATCTGTGTGAATTCACCTGTGCGGCGGCGAACAGCGGTGCTCCCGATATGATTAAGGCGTTCGCAGGCGGGAAGAAGCCCGTCGCGAGGATCCAGATAGAAGAAGGCGACAAGATAAACTTCGCGGTCCAGTGCCGCCACTGCGACGCTCACCCCTGCGTAAAGGGCTGCATCGCGGACGCACTCTCAGTGCAGGACGGCGTTATCGTCTGCGACGAGGAGAAGTGCGTAGGCTGCTACACCTGCGTTCTCTCATGTCCCTACGGCGCTATCGTCATCGACGAGGCGGGACACAAGATCCGCAAGTGCGACCTCTGCACGCGCAACAGCCACGGCGAGCCGGCATGCGTAAAGGCTTGCCCGAACAACGCTATAGTTTTCGAGGAAAGGTGAGGTGACGGATATGAACTACGTAATTATCGGCAACTCTGCTGCGGCAGTCGGAACGATCGAGGGTATCCGTCAGATAGACAAGACCGGAAAGATAACCGTTATCTCCGACGAAAAGTACCACACCTATTCCCGCCCGCTCATCTCCTACTGGCTGATGGGGAAAGTCACAGACAAGAACATATACTACCGCAGCGCGGACTTCTACGAGAAGAACGGCGTTGAGACCAGGTTCGATACCCGCGTGACTAAGATAGACCCGGCTGCGAAGAATGTCGTTCTTGCAGACGGAAGCACGGTCCCCTACGACAAGCTGATGGTGGCTACAGGCTCGAAGCCGTTCGTTCCCCCGATGAACGGAATGGAGAAGATAGCCTCCTGCCACACGTTCATGAGCTACGACAGCGTAAAGGCCATCAAGGCTGAGGTCAAGCCCGGAATGAAGGTGCTGATAATCGGCGCGGGACTTATCGGTCTGAAGGCTGCCGAGGCGCTCAACGAGTACAAGGCGGACATCACTGTAGTCGATATGGCTGACCGTATCCTGCCGTCCATTCTGGACGTCCGTGCAGGCTCCATCATGAAGAAGCACATCGAGAGCAAGGGAACAAAGTTTATTCTCGGAACCTCCGTTGACGAGTTCAGCGAGCACTCCGCAAAGCTGAAGAACGGCGCTGCAGTTGATTTCGACATGGTTATAATCGCGGTGGGCGTACGCCCGAACACCGAGCTTGTCTCCGAAGCGGGCGGCAAGGTGGAGCGCGGCATAATCTGCGACCTCACCCAGAAAACCACCATCGATGACGTTTACGCCGCAGGCGACTGCACAGTCAGCCACGACGCTTCCTCCGACACCGACAGGATACTCGCGCTGCTGCCGAATGCGTACATGCAGGGCGAGGTAGCCGGAAGGAACATGGCGGGCGCCGAGACAAAGTACGAGAACGCGATACCGATGAACGCGATAGGATTCTTCGGGCTGCACATCATCACCGCCGGAAGCTACGACGGCGAGGAATATGTTGAGGAACACGGCAATAATTATAAAAAGCTGGTATTCAAGGACGGACTGCTCAAGGGATTCATACTGATGGGCGACGTAAAGCGCGCAGGAATATACACCTCCATGATAAAGGAGCGCATAGACCTCTCCGACGTTGACATGGATATGCTTAAAGAGAGACCGCAGATGATGATGTTCAGCAAGGCGCGCAGGGAAGATAAGCTGGGAGGAATAAAGAGATGATCATTGACGCAAAGAATATGCCGTATGCAGAGCTGAATAAAATGATCAGGGACTCTGACGAGCAGAAATTCACGCTTGAGAACGTTCTCGGGCAGAGATACATCGGCGCGGGTCTTTCCGGCAAGGAGATACTCATAAAGGGAACCCCCGGAAACGCCCTCGGAGCGTACCTGAACGGTGCTAAGATAAGCGTACACGGAAATGCTCAGGACGCCACCGGCGACACAATGAACGACGGCGCGATAATCATTCACGGCAACAGCGGCGACACCACCGGCTACGCGATGCGCTCCGGCGAGATATATGTCCAGGGCAACGCCGGGTACCGCGTCGGTATCCACATGAAGAGCTATCAGGATATGTTCCCGACCATCGTTATCGGCGGCAAGGTCGGCGACTTCCTCGGCGAGTACCAGGCGGGCGGTATCATCATCGTGCTTGGTATCGGCGTTGAGGGCTGCCCGGTAGGTCACTTCTGCGGCACCGGAATGCACGGCGGAGAGATGTTTATTCGCAGCGACGTTATGCCGAAGGGACTCCCCGTTCAGGTGTGCTGTACAGTAGCCACCGCAGAGGAGAAGGAGTCCATCAGACACTACGTAGAGCGCTTCACGAAGCACTTCGGCAATGATACTGACACGCTGCTCAGCTCCAATTTCTTCAAGCTCACTCCGAATTCCGCAAGCCCTTACAAGCAGCTTTACGTCAACAATCTTTGATCGGCGGGAACGCCGCGGGAAGGGGGATCCTTGATGTCCAGGGTATTTATCAACGCCAAAACCGAGATGATCTGCGGCACGATATCGGCTGCGCTGGAGGACGCCGGCGCAGAAATCACCTGTTGCTTTGATGATGAGGAAGCGGCAGCGAAGGATCTTTCCGGCTATGATGTGGTGATAGTATCCACACCGCTTCGCAGTGAGTTCGGTCTGAACTACGTCGCTGAGATCCACGACCGCACTAGCGCGGTTATCATAGTGCTGGCAAAGACGGAGATCGCCGACGAGGTGCAGAACCGTATCAAGTTCACAGGCGCGTATGTGCTCCCGAGGCCGTTCACGAAGCAGGCGCTGGTGCAGACTATCCGAATGGCTCAGATGGCGAAGGAGAACATGCAGCGGCTGGAGCAGGAGCGCTCCAAGCTCTCGAAGCAGCTTGAGGACACGAAGATAATCGACCGCGCGAAATGCTGCCTGATACAGTACCTGAACCTCACGGAGAACCAGGCGCACAGGCATATTCAGAAGCTCGCGATGGATACGCGGAGAACGCAGCGGGAGATCGCGGATGATATTCTGAACACCTATAGCGGAATGACAAATGTATAGCGGTGTAGTGTGCTTCCGAA
>DQFX01000042.1:0-34239 GCA_003531585.1 Oscillospiraceae bacterium
TGGGTGTTGATTTTTTTTACAGCACCTTTCTCTTTTTATGTGTTGTGTTATGCCGATTTAGTATCGAACAGCTTTTTCACTTCATCAAGAGGAAGTTTCGTAAGCCTGGCGATTTTCTCCATGTCGCGCATGCCATCGTTCCATAACTCCATTGCCATGCTGATTGAACGTTCGTTCGCTGCACGAATAGCCCTCTTTTCAGCGTAATCTTCCATCAGTTTACACATAGTATCAACACCTGCTTCAATCAAAAAGGGCTAAGCAGACTTACCTTCAAACAGCTTTTTCACTTCATCAAGAGGAAGCTTGGTAAGTTTTGCGATTTTTTCGATATCCCTGATTCCATCTTTCCAGAGTTCAACTGCAATCGACTTTGTTCTCTTGTCAGCATAATCTTCCATCAACTTGCACATGGTATAACACCAACCTTACTGTTGTTACTTGGATAAATCATAATGCGAATAATGTTATGCAATTTTGCCCTTAAAGAGTTCTTTGACCATTTCAAGAGGAAGATCCGTTAGCCCAGCAATCTGTTGTAAGTCCCTAATTCCGTTGTTCCACAGTTTTAATGCAATGCTAATAGACTTTTCATTTGCCGCTATTTCAGCAGCTTTTCTAGCCCTTTTATCAGCATAATCTTCCATTAACTTACACATGGTATCAACACCCTCCTTGCTTTCCTTAAAGTATTCCGTCCGTCTGGACAGAAGCTCATAGTTCATTTTATGCGGATCCTTGCAGAAGAAATCCTGCATCAGCTTCCCTACTGCGGAATCATCACGGTTTGCGCCGTTTACATATATTATGCTCGATTCATCGCCGTATACGACATTACCCATGTTGGTTACGCACCGCGTTATTGTGTACATCGGAAGTCCGGCATGGAAATAGTCGTTTTCCGTTATGAATATCACATAAGTCTTGGGGAGCTTCTCAAAGTTATCTCCTGTATCAAGCGTGTTGCAGTCCAACAGGCTGCTGTTATACTGTCCACGCTTCGGAACTGCTCCCTTGTCGCTGCGCTGTACCTCAACATCGTATTTTGCTCCGGTGCTGTCAACAGCGTAGATATCCAGCTTGGCGGAACGTCCCTGAATGTTTTTCAGTTCGTACTGCGTTACAGCCTCCTGCACAGTCAGGTCGTCCCGACCGAGGATTATCCTGAGCAGAAGCTCCGCACAGGCTTTGTCCTCAAACACCTTGCTCATGAACGTATCGTCCATCAGCCGGAAATTTTTGATTATCTCTTCCTTTTCCTTACGGTCGTCAAGTAATTCTTGCTCGTTTGCCATTGGAATTACTTTCCTTAATTAAAGTATAGCATATTACTGCTGAAAAATCAAGCGATTATATGTATCTTTCTGGAAAACGCAGATTTCCCGAAAACTTAAGAAATCGCTTATTTTTTTTGCTTAAAATAGTACGCTTCGCATCGCCGAAACGCTGGAAATGTACAACTTCACGCGCCCGCAGGAATTTGATCACCTCGTTGACGTCCGGGTCGTCCGAAAGACGAAGTATATTGTCATAAGTCGCGCGAGCCTTCTGCTCCGCCGCCATGTCCTCGACGATATCGGCGATCGGATCGGCCTTCACCGCGAAATAAGCCGCGCTGAATGGTACTCCCGCCGCATTGACCGGGTAAACTCCGTTTGCATGCCCTGCGTAGTAATCGCCGTTCCCATACTTATCGAAGCTCTTTGCCCCTTCTCCGTCGGTCAGCTGTCCTACTATGCTGCCGATTATCTCAAGATGCCCCAGCTCCTCGGTGCCTATGTCCGTAAGAAGCCCCTTGCCCATGTTATCCGGCATTGTGAACCGCTGGGAAAGGTACCTCAGCGACGCGCTTAATTCGCCATCAGCTCCGCCGTACTGTTCCAGTATTATACCCGCAAGCCGGGGATTGCGGTTCTTTATGCAGACCGGGATCTGCGTTCTCTTCTCAAAAACAAACATCGCTCCGCCTCCTTACTTGAACGGCGCCCAGACGCCTTCGGGCCAGTCCCAGCATCCGTCCCTGCCCGCACTGCTTGCAGTCAGCGGGTAGAAGCTGTCCTCGAATGCAGCCTTGCACGCCATGTACTGACGGCACGCTTCCGCATACATCTCGACCGCGCGCTTGTCGTCAGGATGGGTATCCAGGTAGAGTTTCAGATCCTGCGCGAAGAAATCCGCCTCGGCTATCGCACGAAGGAGCTCCTCGCAGCTTGCGCTGTTTGTGCGCTGAGACTCCGGGCGCGGCGGACGCGGAGGCGGTCCTGGACGGCGATACATGTTATTTCCCATTCCAAAGCCCCCTTTCGTACTCGTCGATCGTTATATTCAGCTCCGGAAATATCGTGCCCACACACAGCGCCTTGTTCGGCGGGTACACCTTTTCCATGCGCTGCCATGGAACGTATGCGTAACCTACGTTCCGTGCCGCTTCGCACTCGTTTATCTTGTTCATTCGGATAAACTCCTTTCGTTAGAATTGCGATGCTATCGCTGCTTTATTGTATGAATCCGCAGCCTTTTTGGTCACACCGGATTGATGTAATATTTACGCAGTATCGCAAATACAATTTACCAGGACACGCCATATACAACGAAAGGAACTCCGATGAACAAGAAATATATGAAAAACACCGCGATACTGTTCGCTTCCATGACTATCACAAAGATAGTCGGCGCAGTATTCAAAATACCACTCGCGAACATTCTCGGCGGAACCGGCATGGGCTACTTCTCCACCGCGTACGGACTGTACTCCCCGGTATTCGCCCTGACCGCCGCGGGTATCCCCGCTGTAATGATGAGGCTCACCGCCCAGAACATCGCCGCAGGACGCCCGGAAAACGCGCTCCGCACCCGCCGGACGGCTCTCGCGCTGTTCTCCGTACTGGGACTTGCAGGTACGCTTGTGGTCGCGCTGTTTTCCGCATTCTTTGCTGAGCACATCGCATGCTCTCCGGAAAGCACTCCGGCGGTAATCGCCATTTCCCCCGCAGTCATGATATGCTGCATAGCTTCCGTGCTGCGCGGCTATCACGAGGGGCTTTCAGACGTAGTTCCTTCCGCAGCAGCCGCAGTCGCCGAGGCTGTTTCCAGAGCCGCCGCCGGACTTGCCCTCAGCTACGGGGTGGTGTTCTATGCAAAATACCGGTTTGATAACGGGCTGGACGTTTTCGGCATGCAATATGCGGACTACTCCTCCGCCTACGCCGCCGCGCTTCCCTATGCCGCTGCCGGAGCAATCGCGGCGGTCTCCCTGAGCGAACTGTGCGGTCTTATCTCTCTGCTGATATCCGACCGAAAGCGCCGCACATACCCCGCGCCGGACAGCACTCCGGCAGACAGGAAACGCGTCATCGGATTCCGGCTGATACGCGAGATAATACCGGTCGCGGCTTCTGCCCTAGTAATGAACTGCGTATCCTTCATCGACCTGCTGACCGTCACCCGCACCCTGAAAGCCTCCGCTGAAATGAACGCTGTATACTTCCAGCGCGAATTCTCTGATATACTACCCGCCGCCGGAGGACTTCCCGGACTTGCAAACTTCATGTACGGAAGCTACACCGGGATCGCAATGACAATGTTCATGCTGATCCCCTCGTTTGCTGGCATGACAGAAAAGACCTCCGTGCCGGAAATCGCCGCCGCATGGGAACGCAAAGACGAAAACGCAGCGGCGCAGGGCTGCTGTACGCTGTTCCGCGCCGCGGCTGCTATCGGATTCCCGGCATGCGTCGGTGCCGCCGTCCTCGCGGAACCGCTGCTCTCCATGCTGTACCGCAGCCGCACAGCCGAGGTCAGCGCCTGTGCCGGAGCCTTCGCGGTTCTGTGCGCCGGAGGTCTTTTCATGATAATCGCTTCGGCTATGTTCGGAGTGTTCCAGGCTATCGGAAAGGCACATATCCCGCTTATTCTCATGTGCTGCGCTGTTGCTCTCAAGGCTTTGCTGAATCCGCTGCTGATATCAATTCCCGCGCTGAATATCTCCGGCGCCGCTGTTTCTACCGCCGCGGGTTACATCGTGATGGCTGCCGCCGGGTCGCTGATTCTACGAAGAAAACTCGGCGGGAAGATCAGTGTTTTCGCCTGCGTGAAGCGTCCGCTGTTCTGCTCGCTGCTCTGCGGAGTTTCCGCCGCGCTTGTGTTCCAGGTGGTGAAAAACGCGCTGCCATCGCCTCTGAACGTCATTACAGCCGTGTTTGCAGGCGCTATTGTTTATGGAATATCACTAATTTCAACATTAGATTTTCGTAAAAAGCGCCGATTAATAAAATCTGTCGGAAAAAATTTATAAAACCCCTTGAAAAAAGCGCGAAAATAGGGTAATATATAGAAGGTATCGCCTCAAAAGGGCTTAAATAAAAGGCTGGTGTATATTATGGCAAACTTTGACTTCAAGGACAAATACGATATCAACGACCTCAGGAAAATCATCGAAATTCTGAGATCCGAAAATGGCTGCCCCTGGGACAAGGTTCAGACTCACGAGAGTATTCGCACCGATCTTATCGAGGAAACCTACGAGGTATGTGAGGGCATCGACAAGAACAGCCCCGAAATGCTTCGCGAAGAGCTTGGCGACCTGCTGCTCCAGATAGTATTCCATGCGCAGATCGAACGTGAAAACGGAACGTTCGATTTCGACGATGTGTGCAATGATATCTGCCAGAAGCTGGTTTATCGTCACCCTCATGTTTTCGGCGAGGTCAAGGTGGACGGCAGCGAGGAAGTCCTCAAGAACTGGGACGCGCTGAAACGTGAATCCAAGCACCAGGATACCTTTACTGAGACGCTGGAGAGCGTACCTAACACATTCCCTGCCCTGCTTCGCGGAGAAAAGATCTGCAAGCGCGCTTCAAGAGCCGGATATCCGATGAACTCAGCAAAGGAATTTGCAGACAGGATACGCGCGAATCTTGATATGCTGGAGGCAAACGGCTTCGAGGTCAATTCGCAAAATCAACAGACATGCGGAAAAATGCTGCTCGATTTTTGTAATTTGGACAGAATTTTGAAAATCGACGGCGAAAAAGCCTTGACATACGCTTCAAATGCGTTTATAATAAACTTCAGCCGCGCCGAAAAGATGGCGGCGGAAAAGGGCAAAAAGCTCGACGAGATGTCAGAGGACGAACTCGCAGAGCTTATGAAAGTGATATTTGACGGTCAGTAACCGTTGGATTATATAATTAATTTGGAGGTTCAAACAACATGACAAAGGCAGAATTAGTTACATCTATTGCTGAGAAGACTGGTCTTACCAAGAAGGATTCCGAGAAGGCTCTCGCAGCTTTCGTAGACACCGTAACAGAGACCCTCGCAAAGGGCGATTCCATTCAGCTCGTAGGCTTCGGTACTTTTGAGGTACGCGAGCGTGCAGCTAGAGAGGGTATCAACCCCCGCACCAAGGAGAAGATCGAGATCGCTGCTACAAAGGTTCCTGCATTCAAGGCAGGCAGAGCTCTCAAGGACGCTGTAAGCGAGTAATTGATCTGAACCGATTTGACTGACAAAACGCGGCGGGCTGCTTGCCTGCCGCTATTGTTTTACAGAAAGCAGGTTTGAAATGAGATTAGACAAATACCTCAAGGTTTCAAGACTTATAAAGCGCAGAACAGTTGCAAACGAGGCTTGTGACGCGGAGAAGGTCTCCGTCAACGGTAAGCCCGCCCGCGCTTCCTACGACGTCAAGGAAGGCGACATCATCGAGATCAGCATCGGAGCAAAGCCGCTCAAGGTGCGCGTGCTTGATGTCAAAGAATTCACGAAAAAAGAGGACGCAGCCGCTCTCTACGAGGTCGTCTGAACCTGTAATATTACGCCTCCTGCCTGAATATACTTGTACAAATCAGGCAGGAGGTGCTTTATGCAGAATTCGTCGCAGCCGCATAACGTTATTATGGAAAACCGCCGGGAGCTCCGCATTTCCGGCGTAAAGGACATCGACAGCTTTTCTGAGACAAAAATAGTTCTCAACACGATAATGGGCGAGTTGGTAGTCCGCGGAAGGGATCTCCATGTCAGGGCGCTGGAGGCAGAAACCGGCGATCTGTCGATGTTCGGAGATATAAAGAGCCTTTGCTACAACAGCTTCAGCAGCTCCGAAAACATGTTCGGAAAGCTTTTCAGGTGAGCGCTATGGCATATTCGATTCCGGACTGCTTCATGATCGCGTTCGCCGCCGGGCTGATTTTTGCAGTCGTATATGAAATACTGCGAATAATTCGCGTTATGTTTCCCTTCCAGGTGGTGACGTTCGTCTGCGACATCGTATTTTTCGTCATCGCCGCCGGCGCTGTTACCAAGCTGTCGCTTTCCCTCGGGAACTACATCAGGATATACACCGTGCTCGGGTTCGGCGCGGGGATTTTCACCTACATTACAACGCTCGGAAGGCTCCTAAACATCGTTGAAAATGCGGTCGCGGGGGCGGTTCGGTCGGCTCTGTCGGCGGTTTTCCGCTTTTTCGGCAGAATTTTCAGCAGACTTTTTGGCGCTATTGCACATGTGTGGGCTGGCGTATTTGGGGAAATCAACAAAATTTGCCTGAGCGCTGAAAAAAAGCTCCGCAAACCCTTGCAAAATAAGGTTAAAATAGTGTATAATAAAGAAAGCCGTAAAGTTCATACTAGGGGAAGTGAAACAGGTCATGTCATTAAGGCTCAGGTCATACGAAGCAACAACGCCCAGAAGAAAGCACAGCATACTTAAAATGCTCGCATTTACCGCAGGTATCATGGTTGCGGTGTTCGTTGTTGTTTCCATCGTGTCAACCAATATTTCCATCAGCAACTACGAGCAGCAATATGAAGATCTTGTAGCACAGACCTCCGCTGTGGAGGACTCCAACGATGAGATCCGCAGATATCTCGACGAGGACGCCGATATGGACGAGTACATCGAAGATATGGCGCGCAGCAAGCTGGATTTCGCTATGCCGGACGAACGTGTTTACTACGTTGTGCCGGATTCTGGCAGATCCAAAAAGACCTCCGAGGCGGAAAACAACTAAATATTCAGGCGGCGGCTTCAAAGCTGCCGCTTTTTTCACACTTTGTGGATTTGTGCCCTTGACAAATCCGTAATTTTTGCATACAATATAAGAGGTGGTTTTATCCATAGCAAGGAGACAATAAATGCATTTTTTAACAAAATTACTTAAAAAGATATTCAACCGAACGACGGTATGCGTTATCGGCATACTCTTACAGCTCACCTACCTGGTGGTAATATTCCTGTCGTTCGGCACGCAGTATACTTACTCCTACTTCGCGTTCGTGCTTCTGGGTGTGATACTCTCACTGTACATTTATAATATGGACATTAACCCGAGCTACAAAATGGCGTGGATGTTCGCTATCCTGTCATTCCCGATTTTCGGCGTGATGTTCTACGTTTTCTTTGGCAACAGCCACTCCGGCGACCGTCTGCGAAAACGAATGACGCAGTACAACGATGAAGCCCGGCTGCTGCTCCCGCAGAACAACGAGCTTATGAGCGCTCTCCACCGGGACAACACCGCCGCTGAAAAGCAGGCGAAGTACCTCTACAACTACGGAGGCTATCCGGTCTACGCAAACACCAAAACTACCTACTTTCCTATCGGCGAGGCGAAATTCGCCGCAATGATAGAGGAGCTGGAAAAGGCTCAGCGCTTTATATTCCTCGAATATTTTATCGTCGCCGAGGGCAAAATGTGGGGAACTATCCTCAATATCCTCGAACGGAAGGTGAAAGAGGGCGTTGACGTCCGCATGATATACGACGATATCGGCTGCCTGTTTACCCTCCCCTACAAGTATAACGAAATTCTTGAGGAAAAGGGCATAAAGTGCAGGGTATTCAATCAATTCCGGCCGATATGGTCGGCGAAAATGAACAACCGCGATCACCGTAAAATTCTTGTCATCGACGGTCATACTGCGTTCACCGGCGGCATTAACCTCGCCGACGAATATATCAACGAATACGAAAAGTACGGCCACTGGAAGGACAGCGCCGTTATGCTCAAGGGCGAGGGCGTCTGGAGCTTCACGATGATGTTCCTTGCAATGTGGAACTTCCTTACCCACAGCAAGCCCGACGAATACAGCCAGTACATGCCCCGACCGGAGGAAATCGCGGACTGCCGCGGAGAAGGCCTTGTGGTGCCGTTCACCGATTCCCCGCTTGACGACGAACCGGTCGGCGAAAACGTCTACCTCAATATAATCAACAGCGCCGAGGACTATGTGTACATCACCACGCCCTACCTCGTAATCGACAACGAAATGCAGACGGCGCTCATTCTCGCCGCAAAAAGCGGAATTGACGTCCGCATCATCACGCCGCACATTCCGGACAAGTGGTTCGTTTTCGCCGTGACCCGCGCGCACTACCGTAAGCTCGTAAAATACGGCGTGAAAATCTACGAATATACCCCCGGATTCATTCACGCGAAAAACTTCGTTTCGGACGACAAGGCGGCGGTCGTCGGCACGATCAACCTTGATTTCCGAAGCCTTTACCTGCACTTCGAGTGCGCTTCCTGGATGTACAAATGCGAGTGCATTCCCGATATAAAGCGCGACTACCTCGAAACACTCAAGGTCTGCCAGGAGATAACCTACTCGGACTGCATTCACATCAATATTTTCAAGCGCATCGGCCGTGCCATACTTCGGCTGTTTGCCCCGATGATGTAAAAGATTCCCCGGAAGTTCGCTTCCGGGGATATTTTTATATTATCTCGGTTATCTGGTTGAGGTCGGTTATCGTGTAGTCTATACGAAGATCTGCGGGAGGCTCCGAGGGTTCCGGCGAGTACCAGCAGCAGGCTATTCCGGCATTGTTTGCGCCTCTGATGTCGCTTGTCAGGGAGTCCCCGACGATTATCACATCTTCCCTGTTCTCGGGAATCTGCTCAAATACGCGGTCGAAAAACTCCGTGGCAGGCTTTTCTGCGCCTACCTTATCCGAGATGAAGATACCGTCGAACAGCTTGTCAAGCCCGGATACGCTCAGCTTCCGCTCCTGCGCGACCGCGGAGCCGTTCGTCACCGCGTACTGATGGACGCGCCCTTTCAGCGACCGGACAAGCTCAATTCCGTTGTCGTTCGGGAAAATGTGGCTCCCAAGCGTGCGCTGATACAGCGCGTTGAACTCCGCTTCATCGCAGGTCACTCCGATCTTCCCAAAGAAATCGCGGAACCGCCGCGTGAAAAGCTCCGGCTTGGTGATCTCCCCGCGCTCGAGGAGCTTCCAGTAGCCTTCGTTTATCGCGGAGTACACTCCGACCATCTCGTCGGTGCATTCTGGAAGCCCGAAATGCTGGAAGCACTCCTTTATTGCCGCGTTTTCTGATTTGAGAAAGTTCAGCAGGGTGCCGTCGATGTCCCATAATATCGCTTTGTACATACTCACCTCATAAAAACAGCCGCGCGTGATGTCGTGCGGCTGCTGTTCTGTTACTTCTTGGTCTTTGCCTCGTTCTTGAGTCGCAGGTCGCGCTCAAGGATAACCTTTCTCATACGGATGTTCTTCGGTGTTACCTCAACAAGCTCATCGTCCTGAATGAAGTCAAGGCACTCCTCAAGGCTCATCTGCTTCGGCGGGATAAGGTGCAGAGCGTCATCAGAGCCGGAAGCACGAGTATTCGTGAGGTGCTTCTTCTTGCACACGTTGATGACAATGTCGCCTGCCTTCGGAGAAACGCCGACGATCATGCCCTCGTATACCGGAACGCCTGCGCCGATGAACAGCGTACCGCGCTCCTGCGCATTGAACAGACCATAGGTGATGGAAGGACCGGTCTCCCAGGCAATGAGGGAACCTACAGTTCTTCTCGGGATATCGCCGAAGTACGGCTTGTAGGAATCAAACGTGGAATTCATGATGCCTTCGCCCTTGGTGTCGGTCATGAACTCGCTTCTGTAACCGAACAGACCTCTGGACGGAACCAGGAACTCAAGGCGTGTGCGGTTTCCGATGGGGTGCATGGAGATCATCTCGCCCTTGCGCTGACCCATGCTCTGCATTACGGCGCCTACTGCGTCGCCGGGGACGTCTGCAACGAGGCGTTCAACAGGCTCGCAGAGTACGCCGTCGATCTCCTTGGTGAGTACGCGCGGCGTGCTTACGGAAAGCTCGTAACCCTCGCGGCGCATGGTCTCGATGAGTATGGACAGGTGCATTTCACCGCGTCCTGCTACATTGTACGCGTCCAGCTTATCGCTGTCGGTCACGCGCAGGGATACGTCCTTGAGTGTCTCCTTCATCAGGCGCTCGCGGATCTGGCGGGAGGTTACGAACTTGCCCTCTCTGCCGGCAAACGGGCTGGTATTTACGGAGAATGTCATTTCAACCGTCGGCTCGGAGATCTTCACGAAAGGAAGCGGCTCGGGGCAGTTAACGGAGCAGATAGTCTGACCGATGGTAACGCCCTCGATACCGGAGAAGCACACGATATCGCCGACCATTGCCTCGTCAACCTCGACCTTGTTCAGACCCTCGAACTGGTAGAGGGATACGATCTTGCTTCTGAACGGCGCGGTGCGGTTGTGGTGGTCGCAGACGATAACGTCCTGATTCTTGCGCATTCTGCCGCGCTCGATGCGTCCGATGGCGATTCTGCCGACGTATTCGTTATAGTCGATGGATGATACAAGCACCTGGAGCTCGCCGTCGGGGTCGCCCTCGGGAGCCGGGATATGCTCAAGTATCTTATTGAAAAGCGGCTTGAAGTCTGTGCCCATCTGGTCGGGGTCGTAGGAGGAAAGTCCCAGTCTGCCGGAGCAGAAAATTACAGGGCTGTCGATCTGCTCCTCGGAAGCGTCAAGATCGAGCAGAAGCTCGAGCACCTCGTCTACGACTTCCTTATTGCGGGCGTCGGGACGGTCGGTCTTGTTGACAACGACGATGATCTTGTGACCAAGCTCCAGAGCCTTCTGGAGGACGAATCTCGTCTGCGGCATTGTTCCTTCGAAGGAATCTACCAGCAGAAGAACGCCGTTTACCATCTTGAGGATACGCTCTACCTCGCCGGAGAAATCAGCGTGGCCGGGGGTGTCGACGATATTGATTTTTACGCCGTTGTACATGCAGGAAGTGTTCTTCGCAAGAATTGTGATTCCGCGCTCGCGCTCAATGGCGTTGTTATCCATTACGCGGTCGCTTACTACCTGATTCTCGCGGAATGCGCCGCCCTGCTTGAGCATTTCGTCGACCAGGGTAGTCTTGCCGTGGTCAACGTGGGCGATTATTGCAATGTTACGTAAGTCATTTCTTACCAATTAATTCACGATCCTTCACATTAAAATTTTACATCGTTCTTTATTATACTACTTTTTTTTCCACCTTACAAGGGACTTGAGAAAAAAACGTTGTTTTAATTATAATTGCTGATGTCAGCGCATGGTTTTTGTGTAATTTCACAAGAAACAGGACTTCATTTTTACCTGAAGCCCTGTTCTGTGGGTCTACTTAAACAATCTGCGCATTTTTTCAGAAATCGCCCTGCGCCTTTCCTGCTCCGCCGCCTCGTCAAGCTCGTAGCCTCCGGGTACTTCCCTCAGTATGCTTCCCTCGTGAACTCCCTGCGGAAGCTCGCTCAGCGGTATATCCTTCCGGACGTTTCCGGAATAAACTACGGCAAAGCCGTCCTCTACCCTGTCAACGACTATCATGCGGCATCCTCCGTATCCTGCCGGAAATCTGCAGTTTGCTGGTCAGTGTAAATTCTGAAGTTCTCGCCGTCGCAGGTAAACACTATGTTTCCATTGTCCATCGTTGTGTAGATCGAGCAGCCATGCGAAAGCAGGCGGTTGACTACCTCCGTCTTCGGGTGTCCGTAGGAGTTCCCCTCGCCGACCTCTATCACGGCATACTCGGGGCTTACCGCCTCGATAAACGCCGGCGTGCTCGACGATGTACTGCCGTGATGTCCGACCTTCAGCACGTCGCTTCTGATGTACTCGCCGCTGTTGAGAATGTCGCTTTCCGCGGCGCGTTCGATGTCCCCGGTGAACAGGAACGACTTGTTTCCGTGTACCAGACGGCAGGTTATGGAGTAATTGTTCAGATTAGTATAATCATCATGCACCGGAGCCAGGAACTCCAGCACGGCGCCGTTTCCGAGGTCGAGCGTCCTTCCCAGCCTGGAATACTCCGCAGTAATACCGCGGCGGTCTATCGTGTCAAGCATGTCCTCGAAATTCTGGGTCATGGGCAGAAGATCCGACGGAACCTCCGGCATGATGACGGTTCCGACCGTGAATTCTTTCATGATCTCCGCCATGCCGCCGATGTGGTCTTCGTGCGGGTGGGTAGCTATGATGTAATCAAGCTTTCGTATTCCCTGATTTTTCAGATAATTCTTGACGCGTTCGGAATGTATCTTTTCGCCGCAGTCAATAAGTACCGTTTTATCACCGGAAACTATCAGCTCGCAGTCGCCCTGTTCGACATCTATAAAATGCACTGCTATCTCGCCGTCTGCGACAGTGACTGCGTTCGACTTGCCGTTCAGCCAGGATATTATATCGTCTGCTGACGGGATAAAATCAAACTTGAATATTACATCGTTGGCGTATATCACCAGCGAAAACAGCATGAAAACCGCGAAAACTACCAGTATGATCTTAGCCGCGGGGTTTTCCCGCATGCTTTTTTGTCTGCGCTGTTTTCCTGCCATTCGGTTTCCCCCTCTCGCGGTCGTTAGTTGCGTTGTGTCCGGAACTGCGGTACTGCTGCTTCGGGGCGCTCTGCTGGCTGCGTGCGCCGGGCTTCCTTCTTTCGGAGCTTCCGCCGCGCTGCGCAGCTCTCTGCGGCGACGGAGCTATCAGGCAGTCCTTGCCGGTTCCGATGAGATCCCTGCGCTTCGCCATGATGAGCGCCTTTTCAACTATGTCGTGATTTTCCGGCTTGAAATACTGGAGCAGAGCGCGCTGCATGCGTTTCTCCTCCGGAGTCCTCGGAACAAACACCGGCTCCATCGTGTACGGATTCAGCCCCGTCCAGAACATTGCCGTAGAAATAGTTCCCGGTGTGGGGTAGAAATCCTGCACCTGCTCGGGGCGGATATTGTGCTTTTTAAGGAACACCGCAAGCTCCACCGCTTCTTCAAGCGTACAGCCCGGGTGGCTCGACATCAGGTACGGTACAAGGTACTGCTCCTTGCCGCACTTTTTCGTGGCTGCGTAGAACCGCTTTTCAAACTCCTCGTAAACCTCGATATGCGGCTTTCCCATCAGGTCGAGTACCTTATTGCTGGCATGCTCCGGAGCTACCTTGAGCTGACCGCTGACATGATACTGCACCAGCTCGTCCAGGAAGTCGTTGTTCTTGTCCTGGAGCATGTAATCGTAGCGGATTCCCGAACGAATGAATATCTTCTTCACTTTTTTGATGGAGCGCAGGCGGCGCAGCAGCCTGATATAGTCGCTGTGGTCGGCGATGAGGTTCTTGCACGGCGTGGGAGCCAGGCACTTTTTCCCCTTGCACATGCCGTACTTCTCCTGCTTCTCGCAGGAAGGGTGCCGGAAATTCGCGGTAGGGCCTCCGACATCGTGGATATATCCCTTGAAACGCGGATTCTCAGAGAGCTTCACGGCTTCCTCATAAACGGAATCCTCACTGCGGGTCTGCACTTTTCTTCCCTGGTGCAGGGCGATGGAACAGAAGTTGCAGAATCCGAAACAGCCGCGGTTGTGTGTTATCGAGAACTCCACCTCCTGGATAGCCGGAACTCCTCCCTCCTTCTCATACATCGGGTGGTACATGCGCATGTACGGCAGCTCGTAGGTATAGTCGAACTCCGCCTGCGTTACGCTGCGCTGCGGGGGATTCTGCACCAGCATCATGTTTCCGTGGCGCTGTACTATCGTCCTGCCGTACACCTCGTCCTGCTCGTCGTACTGCTTGCGGCAGGATTTTGCGTACGCTTTCTTGTTATCGCGGACTATCTCGAAGCTGTCGCACTGCACCGCGCCTATCGGAGTGTTCTCCGGCTCCGTGAGGTAGCATATGCCGCGCAGGTCGTGCATGTCCTTCAAGTGAAGCCCCGCCTTAAAATTGTTCAGCATCTGGGTCAGCGTGACCTCACCCATGCCGTACATCAGGTAATCCGCTCCGGTGCTCACCAGAACCGACGGCATTACGCTGTCGCTCCAGTAATCGTAATGCGCGAAACGGCGAAGCGAAGCCTCCAGGCCGCCTATGGATACTTCAACGTCCGGGTAAAGACGCTTCAGATTCTGGCAATAGACCGTGAGCGCCCTGTCGGGACGCCTGCCGCCCTTTCCTCCCGGGGAATACGCGTCGTCGAAACGCTTTTTCAGCGCAACTGTGTAGTTCGACACCATGCTGTCGATGTTGCCTCCGCTCACCATGAAGCAGTACTTCGGCTTCCCAAGCTTCATGTAATCGGCGTCGCACAGCGGCTGCGCGATAACTCCGACCGTGAACCCAGCCGCTTCTATCATTCGCGAAATTATCGCAATTCCGAAGGTTGGGTGGTCGATGTAAGCGTCACCGGTGAAGCAGATAAAATCAAGCTGCTCTATTCCTCGTTCTTCCATATCCTGTCTGCTTACAGGCAAAAACGGCATTTTAATTCCCTCACTTTATCTTTGCTGGAGTTTCCTCTCAGCCCATTCCTGTTTTGTCATCAGAACCTGACGGGGCTTGCTGCCCTCGAGAGGTCCGACTATTCCCATTTCTTCCATTATATCGACAAGCCGCGCGGCTCTTCCATAGCCCAGCTTGAGCCGTCTTTGCAGCGATGATGTGCTGCAAGTTCCGGATTCCACAACGAAATCTATCGCTTCCTCCAGGCGCTCGTCGCTTGTGTCTATGTCGCCGCTGTCTGAATTTCCGGAGGACTTGCTGTCCTGCGCGGAAGCCACCATCTCAGTCTGGCGCTCGACCTCTTCCATGACAAGCTCGTCGTATTCAGCCTGGAAGGTCTGCTTGATGAACTCCACAACGCGCTCGACTTCCTTATCGGAAACGAAGCAGCCCTGCACTCTGACCGGTTTCGGAAGTCCCACAGGCATGTACAGCATATCGCCGTTTCCAAGGAGCTTCTCCGCGCCGCTTACGTCAAGTATAACGCGGCTGTCCGTTTGGGAAGCCACCATCAGCGCGATACGGCTCGGGATATTCGCCTTTATCAGACCGGTCACGACGTTGACCGTCGGGCGCTGGGTCGCGATAACAAGATGCATTCCGGCGGCTCTTGCCATCTGGGCAAGGCGCACTATGCTGTCCTCGACGTCCTTCGGGGAAGCCATCATCAGGTCTGCCAGCTCGTCAATGAATATTACTATGTGCGACATCTTCATGAGCCCGCTGTCCGGGTCCTTTGCAAGCTCGTTAAAGCCGGTGAAGTCGCGCACGTTGTTGTCGGAGAACTGCTTGTAGCGGTTCAGCATTTCGTTTACCGCCCATGCCAGCGCGCCCGCCGCCTTCTTCGGGTCGGTGACTACCGGGATAAGCAGGTGCGGGATTCCGTTGTACATCATGAACTCCACCTTTTTCGGGTCGACCATTATCAGGCGCACGTCCTGCGGGGTGGATTTCATCAGGATACTCATAATGATGGAATTTACGCACACCGATTTACCCGAACCGGTGGTTCCAGCAATGAGCAGGTGCGGCATTTTCGCGATGTTGCATGTCACCATTGCGCCGCTGATATCCTTGCCGAGAACGGTTTCGAGCTTCTTGTCGAAGCTCTTTTTGAACTCCGTGGTATCAACCAGTTCGCGGAAGAATACGGTGTCCCGCGCCTTGTTCGGAACCTCTATTCCCACCGCCGACTTATTCGGGATAGGCGCTTCAATACGCACCCCGGCGGAGGCAAGATTCAGCGCGATATCGTCCTGCAAGCCCGTGATTTTGGATATCTTTACTCCCGGCGCAGGCTGAAGCTCGTAACGTGTAACGGAAGGTCCGCGGCTCACACCTACAAGTTTGGTCTGAACTCCGAAGCTCTGGAGCGCTTCCACCAGCTTCCTGGAGTTGCGGTCGATCTCATTGTCTATGTCAGCCTGAGTCAGTTTCTTCTGAACCGGATTCAGCAGATTCACCGGAGGAAGCGTGTAAACATCGCTGAATTTCAGTTCCTCCGGAGCCGGCTTTTTAAGCGGCATTGCGGGACGTTCCGGTGCTGGCGTGGTGGGAGGCGTTACGGGTCTGTCCGGGCGCGGAACCTCCACTATCTCAGGCTTTACCGGATTCTCAGGGCGCTCAGGCTCGGCGGCCTTCGGCGCGGAGGTTTCCGGAACTGCGGCGTCCTTCTGCGGCTGCGATTCTGTTTCCGGCTCGTCGGCAACATCGTCGAGGTCGAACGGAAGCTCGCTTTCCTCGGAGCTTGTTATCGAATTCTCCGGGAGATCCTGAATGCTGCTCACCGGAGCGTTCTCCGGGTTTTCCTCCTTGAAACGGTGCAGCGCGTCTATTATCGGAACAAGCTCCGCGTCCTCGTCCTCGAGAGGATCCTTCTCGGAGCGCTCAGCTTCTTCAAGAACCGCGCGGTTCTTCTGCATTATGTAGTCCTTTATCTCCGCCATGTAGTCCACGCTGTCCTCGTGCTGCTCCTCAAGAAGCTGCTCCGTTTCGGCGGGGTCAGGCTCGGCGGGAAGCTCGGGTTCGGCGGGCCTCACCGGATCGGGTCGCGGTACCTCGATTATATGCGGCTTTTCAGAGGATTCAGGCTCAGTATGCGCCGACGTATCCTCGACCATCGGCTCCGGCTCTTGCTCCTCCGGGTCGGAAACGCTGAACACGGCGCGGCTCAGCTCGGCTACGGAGCGCTTCTCCTGCTGCTCCGCGTCTATCTCCGCCTGTATTTTCTCTATTTCGTCCTGCTGCATGTGGAGCTCCTCCGCGGCTATGCGGTTCTCCTCGCGTATGCGGTTGTGGTGCTCGACCGCCTTATCCTTCGCATTGCGGACTGGCTTCACCATGCGGTCGGTGAAGTCCGCAACCGTGATCCCGGTGCAGAGAAGCACGCATACCAGGATCAGAATTATAATGAGTATCGTAGCTCCCAGCCTGCCCAGCAGAAGCAGCAAGCCGCCGATGAACAGCGCAAACACGCCGCCTCCGCGGAACTCTTTGCCGTCCTTGTAGAGATTCGCGATCACTTCGCCGAAATTCTCGCCCGGAACAGCTCCGACGGAGAAAATCTGAACCGCCGCGCACAGCAGGAGAATGCCTCCAACGCATTTGAGCACGTCCATGCCGAGCTTGTGACCTTCCTTGAACGCGGAAAGACGTATCGCAACAAAAATAAGAAGGGGTCCGACCAGGAAAGCGGAGTAACCGAACAGCCCATGCATTAGGTCGAAAAATCCGCGCCAGCCCTCGCCTTCCCCGGCGGGAATAACTGCGGCGAGCGTCAGGACGATCCCGACTGCGAACATTATCACCGTTGCGATGTGACGGCGGCGCATGCTGGCTTTCAGAGCCTCCTCGCGGAGCCTGAGCTGCTCAGCCTCGAGAGCCTTCTTTGATGGTCTTGAGCGCCCGGTGCTGCCCTTCGAGGAACCGGAGCGCGGTCTTGTTGTCTTATTCTCAGCCATTTTATCCGACTTCCTTTACGTGATTTCAGCCCATTAGGAGGGAATGGAGTGTGTTTCCGGAAATGTGCTCCCACAGACCCGCTGCCACGCAGGCTGCGCCCAGAACGGCGGTGTAAACTCCGAATATCTTGTACCTGTCCTTCTTGACGAGCCAGCTGACCAGCTTTATCGAGAGGATTCCAACAACCGCAGCGATGACGAATCCTATTCCGAGAGCGACCCAATCGAGCTCCATGTCAGAATGCAGCGCGTCGCCGAGTTCCAGGACGCTGCCGCCGAGTATCGCGGGGATACCGAGGATAAACGCGAACGTAACCGCGGTCTCCTTTTCAAGACCGGAAAGCAGTCCGCCCGCCGTTGTGGAGCCGCTCCGGGAAACACCCGGGAACAGAGCGACGACCTGGAAAAGCCCGACCGTAACCGCGTCTTTGACGGTCATCTGCTCCGCCGTGCGCGTGCCGTGGCCAAATCTGTCCGAAAGGAACAGAATCAGCGAAGTAAACAGGAATGCAGCTCCCTCGAACACTATGTCTCCGTCGCCCTGCCTTCCGGTGAAGAATCCCTCAACCAGGTAAAACGGAACCAGAATCACCGTCGCAATAATCACCATGAACATCATGCGGCGGTTTCCGTTCATGTTCTTCCATGAGAATTTTCCCGTAAAGATGTCGCCTATAGTAAGGAAAAATTCCTTTATCATGCCCCATATCGTGCCCCAGAAGGCTACGAAAACCGCTGCAAGCGTTCCGAGGTGGAGCACCAGCGAAAGCACGAGCGCCGCTTCCCCGTTGACTCCGGTCACATGCTGGACTACCGACAGATGTCCCGAGCTTGAAACCGGCAGGAATTCTGTCAGTCCCTGCACCACCGCCTGAATAATTACCGTAATTATGTCCATATTTTTCCCCTTATGTATCGTTATGTATCCGCCCGGAGGCGGGTTATCTGTCGCCGTGCCAGTCTGCGGAATTCAGTGCGCTCCTGCGGCTCTGTGTCTCGGCGGGTCTTAGCTGCACGAATGCGGTTTTCTGCGCAGAGGGCTTCAGCGGCTTTGTGTGCGCAGTGGTCTTTCCGGACTTTTCCGCTTTTTCTGATTTGGCGGACTTTTCTGCTTTGTCCGATTTCTTCCCCTTTGCAGAGGACTTCGCAGGCTTTTCAGTTTCTGCGGGCTTCCGCTTTTCAATGAGGGAGTACAGGCACTGCACCGCGTCGGATATCCCGCCGAGGTGGTCTATCAGCCCTTCCCTGACCGCTTCGCTGCCTTCAAGGACGGTTCCGATGTCCATTACAAGCTCGTCCTTTTCCATCAGCAGCTCACGGAAGCGCTCCGGCTTCATGCGGCTGTTTTCGGTCACAAACCGCGTTATCCTGTCCTGCATTTTCTGGAACCACGTCATTGTCTGCGGAACTCCGAGCACCATGCCGTTCGTGCGGACCGGGTGTATCGTCATTGTAGCCGACGGAACTATAAAGCTCACGTCGGTGCTGACCGCCAGCGGTACTCCTATAGAATGCCCGCCGCCGAGCACTATCGAAACCGACGGCTTCGACATTCCCGCTATCATCTCCGCAATCGCAAGTCCCGCCTCCACATCGCCGCCGACCGTGTTCAGCACCACCATCAGCCCTTCCACCGTGCTGTCCTGCTCAATTGCTGCGAGCGCCGGTATAAGGTGTTCGTACTTCGTGGTCTTGGTCTGGGGAGGGAGAAGAAAATGTCCCTCGATCTGCCCGATTATCGACAGACAGTGTATGTTATGCGGAGCGTTGACCGTCGCTATCATTCCGTTGTCGATCATCTGCTGGTTCTGCTCCTCAGTAAACGGAGCTTCATTCCTGTTTTCATCGCACATGCTGATTTTTCCTCCTGAAACAATTTTTTGTATATATTATTTCAGTTACACGTGAGATTATGCAGATATATCACATCAATAATAGTCATTGAGTGCGTACATATTTATTATAGCACAAATCTCTCTATAAATCAAATACTTTTTGGCACATTTTTTCGCCCCGGATATTTTTTCCGTACAACTCATCATATAAGCCCCCGAACAAGCATATATTGCTGTTGAAAGCAATACCTACGCACCCGTGAAGGAGGATACAATGGAAGAAATGAACAGAAAAGCTGACGCGGTGTTCATGACCGAGACCCTTTTCGACGGTCAGACCGAGCAGGGCGTTGAGCTTGACCATGTGCTGCCGGACTATTACCCGGAGATCTTCAGGATACTTAAATGCTGTCTGTCGCCGAGAGTGATCTCCGCTGCGGTATCAGGGAACAAGATAATGCTTGACGGAGTTGTGCTCATCAAAGTGCTGTACCTCGCTGAGAACAGCACCGCGCTGCACTGCGTCGAGCAGAGGTACACCTGGTCGAAAACGGTGGATATCGCCGGAAAAGCCGAAAACCTCTGCGGCGAACCCCGTATCACCGTAGTTCCCCGCACCGACTACTGCAACTGCCGCGCGGTCAGCAGCAGGAGGCTCGATATCCGCGGAGCGATCAGCTGCCGCATTACCGTCACCTGCCCTGCGAAATTCACCCTGCCCGCTCTGCCGGACGGCATGCAGGTGCTCACCCGGGAGGTTAGCTGCTGCACCGAGCCTATCTACGCCGACAAGCAGCTCGCCGTTCGCGAGGACATCGAGACCGGCGCTCCCGGGATCGACTACATAATAAGCTGCGACGCCGTTCCGCGCATCGACGATCTGCGTGTTATCGCGAACAAGGCGGTAGTCAAGGGGACGGTCAGCATAAGCGCGCTTTATGGAGTTCACACCGACGAGCACAGCGGCTGCGACGAACTCGAAAAAATGTCTGCGGATATCCCGGTCAGCCAGATACTGGATATGCCGGGGCTTTCCGACCAGCACTCCTGCACGCCGGAATTCATCGTCAGGAACTGCGAGCTTGTTCCCAAATCCGACAGCGGCGTAATTTCCTGCGAACTCAAGATGGAATGCCGGTGCAGCGCCGTCCAGACATCCACCGTGGCGATTCCCTGCGACGCCTACTCGACGGAATACGAAACCGAGCTTACCACTGCCTCGCTTAAAATACCCACCGACCAGCGCCGCGCAGATTCCCAGGCCTCGGTGAAATCAACGGTGGCATGCGACGGCGGCGAAGTCGACTCTATCTGGGACTGCCGCGGCGAACTTTGCAGCGTGTCCTGCCGCCCTGACGGCGAAAACGGACTGCTTGTGACCGGGCAGGTCTGCATGACGGTGATTGGAAAATGCGCGGGCGGTACGCCGTTCGTCGCTGAGAAGCAGGAAGCCTTCGAGCATACGATACCCGCCGCGAACGTCACCCCGGACACCTCTGTAAGCTGCCGCGCTTCGGTCAGCAACACCGGATTCGCTATCCGCTCGGACGGCAGCGTTGACGTCACGGTGCAGGCTGATATCTCCGCAGAGCTTACAGACTCAAGGCAGTTCAGCGTTATCAGCAGCGCGGCGGTTCATCAGGATAAGCCGAAGGAGCGCTCCGACGAATTCGCGCTCCGAATCTGCTACACCACCGGGCACGAAAGCTGCTGGGACATCGCCAAACGCTGCGGCACCACGGTCGAAGCAGTCATGGAAGAAAACGAGATCGCCGACCGCAGCGCGGAGCTTTCCGGCATGGTCGTTATCCCGATAGTTTAAGGAGCGTGAAATATGGATCACTCAATTTATTCTGACATCGCACGCAGGACTGGCGGCAACATTTATCTCGGTATCGTAGGCCCGGTGCGTTCCGGCAAATCGACATTCATCACACGGCTGATGAACACCCTGGTTATCCCGAACATCGCCGACGATTTCCAGCGTGAGCGCGCAAACGACGAGCTCCCGCAGTCCTCCGCCGGCAAGACCATCATGACCACCGAGCCGAAATTCGTTCCCGAGAAGGCGGTCACCATCGTGCTTGACGGCGGCGTCAAGATGAACGTCCGGCTAATCGACTGCGTTGGGTACATAGTTCCGAGCGCCATCGGCTACATTGAGAACGAGGCTCCGCGCATGGTCATGACCCCCTGGTTTGAGGAGGAGATCCCGTTCAACATGGCGGCTGAGGTCGGCACGCGGAAGGTCATCACGGAGCATTCCACCATCGGTATAGTCGTCACCACCGACGGAAGCATTACCGATATCCCCCGCGAGGAGTACCAGCAGGCGGAGGAACGGATAGTCTCCGAACTGAAGGAGATCAACAAGCCGTTCGTTGTGATACTCAACTGCCAGAAGCCGGATTCCCCGGAAAGCCGCGCGCTTGCCGCCTCCATGCAGGAGAAATACTCCGCGCCGGTGATGGCGGTAAACTGCCTTGACCTCACCGAGGAACAGATAAAGGAGCTTCTCGGAATGGTTCTTTTGCAGTTCCCAGTCAGCGAGATACGCGTCAGAATGCCGAAATGGATCACAGCGCTCGACCGCGACCACTGGCTGCGCAGGGAGCTTTTCAGCACGATAAAGTCCGCCGCGGCAAAAATAGACGGCATAAGCAGCATAAAGTCCTGCGCCGACGAGATCTCAGCCTGCGAGTACACCTCAAGGGTTATTCCGGAGGATATCGACCTCGGCACTGGCTCGGGAGTCATCGACATAACTCTGAAAAACGAGCTGTTCTACCAGATACTCGGCGAGACTACCGGTCTGGTGCTCCACGACGAAAGCGACCTTATGCCCTGCATGATAGAGCTTGCACAGATAAAGAACAAATACGAACGCGTCCGCGGCGCGCTCGAGGAAGTCGAGGCGACCGGCTACGGGATCGTCATGCCAACGATGGACGAACTAAAGCTTGATGAGCCGAAAATAGTAAAGCAGGGCGGCAAATACGGAGTCCGGCTGCGGGCGAGCGCGCCTTCAATACACATGATGTCCGCGAACATCACAACCGAGATAAACCCGATAGTCGGCAGCGAGAAGCAGTCAGAGGAGCTAATCGCATACCTGCTGACCGATTTCGAGGAAAACCCGAAAAAGATATGGGAAAGCAACATCTTCGGAAAGTCACTGCACGAGCTGGTGAACGAAGGGCTCCACAACAAGCTCTACCGCATGCCCGCCGACGCAAGAATGAAGCTGCAGGAGACGATACAGCGCATCATCAACGAAGGCTGCGGCGGTCTCATATGTATCATTCTGTAAACAACAATATCCCCCCGCTGCTGCGGAGGGATTTGTTTATGCGTTATTCAGCGTAATTACTGAGCAGAGTTCTGCTGAGTGTAGCTTGCGATCATGTTCTTTACCATCTGGCCGCCGATAGAGCCTGCCTGCTTTGCAGTGAGCTCGCCGTTATAGCCATTGGAGTTCAGCGGAACGCCTACCTCGCTGGCTGCCTGCATCTTCATGGAATTGAGTGCGCTCTTGGTCTGCTTATTAGAAGCCATAATCTTGTTCTCCTTTAATAAAACCTTTTTTATTATACGGAACTTCCGCTCCGTATCTTTTACAGGAGCGGAAGCGTTTTCACTTCGCCCTTGCAGTTATATTATTTTCACTGCGGCGTTTTTTATTAAAGGAAATTGTTTCACAAATCTGATGTAATTATTGCTCGGAGCCTTGTTCTGAAGCCGAGCATTCAGCGCAAACGCCTTTCAGATTCAGCGTTACGCGGGTTATGTGATGCCCCGTCGACTGAAGCACCGTCTGCGGTATCGCGTCAAGGCAGTCAAGCTCAACGTCAAAGACCCTGCCGCATTTCTCGCATATCATGTGATAGTGCCGGTCGGTTCTGCCGTCGAAGCGGTCGGAGCCGTCCGCTATCGGGATTTTAAGAAGCATTCCCGCTTCGCTGAGCTGATTCAGATTGCGGTATACTGTTCCCAAGCTCAGATTCGGATTGTCGTTTTTTAATGCGCGGTACACTTCCTCGGCGGTCGGGTGCACCGGAAAATTTCTCACCTGTTCATATATTATCTCTCTCTGCCGTGAAAAATTCATTTTTCCCCTCCATTATGTAAAACAATAACTGTTATTATTATTTTACCATAAAATAAGGAGATTGTCAATAGCCAAAAGGCAGCGCTTGGCGCATTGCCTTATTTGTATTATCCGCAGATCTCGCGTGTGAGCTTCTCAGCCCTTTCGTAGACTTCGTTCGCGTCAACCGTCGTGAATTTTCCGTTTTCGTAGAGGATTTTTCCGGCGACCATAGTCATGACTACGTTCTGCTTTGTTCCCGCGTAAACGAGATTCTTCGCAATATTGTGTATCGGCTGCATGTTCGGCTGCATGAGGTCGATGACCGCAAGGTCTGCCTGCTTTCCGGGAGCCAGCATGTCGCAGTCTGTAAGTCCCATCGCAAGCGCGCCGCCGGTGCATGCCATTTTCAGCACGTCAAACGCCGGGAACGCCGCCGCGTCATTCTCGCGGTACTTCTGCAATGCAGTCACAAGGAACATTTCGCGGAACATATCAAGACAATTGTTGCTTGCGGCTCCGTCGGTGCCTATCGCCATGCGGTCTATCCCGCGGCGCTTCATCTCGCAGAGGGGAGCGATCCCGCTCGCCAGCTTGAGATTCGACGACGGATTCGTGACTATCCACAGACCCTTTTCCTTCGCGATACGCATGTCTTCCTCATCGAACCATACGCAATGGAAGCCGCCTCCGCCGTACTCGAGCATTCCGAGTTTTTCGAAGAACTGCGTCGGGGACAGCCCGTAGCGCTCGCGGCAGCCGTCGGTCTCCGACTTCGTTTCACTTGAGTGCATGTACATCGGAGCCTTGTACTTCTGCGACAGCTTCGCCAGTCCCTCCAGGGTTCCGCGCTTGGTCGTATACTCCGCGTGGAATCCGAGCTGGTAGCTTATCAGCGGGTCGAAGCGGTTGAACTTGTTATACTCCTCCTCGATACCCTCAACTGTTCCGCCAAAATCGTTGATGGAGCCGCACAGAACGCTTCTGTAGCCCATATCGGTGCACGCCTTCGCGTAGCTGTCCAGCTTCATGTACATGTCAAAGCTGGAAGTTATTCCGCTCGTAAGGTACTCCATGTTGCCAAGCTGAGTGAAAACGTACACCGCCTCCTCGGTGAGCTTCGCCTCGTGCGGGAAAACCTGCTCATAGAGCCAGTCGTTAAGCGGGAGATCGTCCGCAAAACTGCGCAGGAACGTCATAGCGGTATGAGTGTGCGCGTTCTTGAATCCCGGAATTATCAGCTTGCCGGTAAGGTCTATCTCGCGGTCGAAACTGCCCTGCGGGATATTCTCAGAGCCTGCGAACGTGATCTTATCGCCGTCGGTGTGAAGCTCGCCGGTGATGATATCCTCGCTCTGCATGGTAAGTATTTTGGCGTTGTAAAAGCGTATTTTCATATTCCCTCCGAAGCGTAAAGCCGCTTTAGTGATTCTGTGTATGGATACCGCGCGATTCCCCGCTCGGTGATTATCGCGGTCACAAGTTCCGCGTCAGTCACGTCAAACGCTGGGTTCCAGCATTTGACCTCCGGCTCAGCGACAGGCTCGGAAAAGAACATGGATTTTATTTCCTCGCCGCTGCGCTCCTCGATCACGATGTCGTCGCCCGTGGCGCAGCCGAAATCTATCGTCGAGCCAGGGCAGAACACGTAGAACGGTATCCCGTGGAACTTCGCGTTTATCGCCACCGAGCGCGTTCCTATCTTATTAGCGACGTCCCCGTTTGCCGCGACCCTGTCGCAGCCTACGAAGCACGCCTGTATCTTCCCCTGCTTCATCAGCAGCGAAGCCGCATTGTCGCAGATGAGCGTCACGTCTATCCCCGCGTGGTTCAGCTCGAACGAGGTCAGCCTGGCTCCCTGGAGCAGCGGGCGCGTTTCGTCGCTGTAAACGTGGAACTCATAGCCGCGCTCCCTTCCGAGCAGCAGCGTGCCGAGCCCGGTGCCGTACTCCACCGCCGCGAGCGCTCCCGCGTTGCAGTGGGTGAGTATTCCGTCGCCGCTTTTCACCAGGGAAAGCCCGTTTTCAGAGATAGCTCGGCAGGTGGCTATGTCCTCGTCGCAAATAGCCGTGCACTCGCTCCGGAGGGCGGAAAGCAGCTCATCCCGGGAACTATAGCCGCGTTCCGCGCAGGCTAGCATTCGTTTTACAGCCCAGCTCAGATTTACTGCGGTTGGCCGCGACGAAACGAGGTACTCCCCCGCCCTGCGGAGCTCCGGCAGAATATCGTCCGATATTTTCCGAGCCAGGACGTACATTCCGAATCCCGCGCAGACTCCTATCGCCGGAGCGCCGCGCACCCGGAGCTTAAAGACGGCTTCGTAAAGCTGCTCCGCGGTTTCCAGCCGGAGGTACTCGACCCGGTTCGGGAGCAGAGTCTGGTCAAGTATCTCAACGGCGTTTTCGTCCGCTGAGAGCCTGACAGTGAAAATTTTTCCGTTCATCAGCTAAAGTATACAAGCTCGCTGGGAGCCGCTTCGGTTTCCTTTATCTCAGCCGCGTTAAGCACTGGACCTTCGCCCTTGTAAGCCGACTGCTTCTCGGCGATGATCCTTCCTGTTACTTCCACCCATGCACCGTCCTTGAAGTCGGCGGCGTTCGGAGCCTTTACCAGAATCCCGACTACCTGGATATCGTTCGCGCAGCAGGTCATTGCGCGGCGGGAAATAACAAAGTACCCCTTCGGGACGTTAGACGCGCGGAACACCATGCCCCTTACGCGTACGTTTCTGTTGAGATAGCGCTCGGTGTTGCTCATAACGTCGATATACCACAGACCGAAGTCGTCGTGGATTATCTCGATTGGGTCTGCGTTCAGGTCGTAGGGCATCTCGTCGTCGCCCTGGAAGCCCTGTTCAATTGAGCCGTCGGTGTACTCGAACATCATGTCGATCTTCGGGTTAAGAGCCTTTATGCTGCGGCGGAGCGTCTTTTTGTCGACCTTGTTTTTCTCGCAGCGGTTGAACACTACTATGTCCGCGATCGAGAAATTATCGGACAGAAGCTGGCGCATGTTGTTCATATAAACCTGGTACTTGGAATGATCCACGAACATGAAGATCTGGTAGAATATCCAGTCCTTTGGTGCCTTCTGCGCCATCGTGCGGAGGCTCCACATGCCGTTGTACTCAAGCATTATCTGGGTCGGGCGGTGCTTCTTCACCAACTCGCTGAGGTGCTCGGGATTAAATTCCTCCTCGTCCTCGATGAACTCCACCTCTGCCTTTGCAGCCTTGAGGATATCGGGCGCGTACTCGACCTCGCCCTCCTCGCAGGCAATTATAAGGGTGCGCTGACCCTTAGAGAACTGCTTGTCGCTTATCGTGTCGAGGATAAACGAGGTCTTTCCGCTCTCAAGAAAGCCCGTTATCATATATACCGGAAGCTCCATTTTGCTCCTCCTGTCATTATCTTAAAATAGTACCGTGCCCGGAGTTTTGCCCCCGGGCGCGGTGTTCGCTTTTGTGGAAAATTAAACTCCGAAGAGCGCCTTGATCTTGTCCTCGGCGAGCTTTGCGCCGATCACGCACATTCTGCCGGTGACGTCAGCCGATCCGGTGCGTACCTCGTACTCCTCGGGAACAAAGTCGAAATGGTACCAAACGCCGTCAGCGCCTGCAACGATGCCCTTAGCGCGGAGTACTGTGCCGTATTCCTCGCCGGACAGCTTGGACAGGGCGTTCTCAAGCTCTTCCCTGGTGAACTTCTTCGCAGTCTCAACGCCGAAGTTGGAGAATACCTCGTCGGCGTCGTGACCGTGGTGATGGTGGTGATGTCCGCAGCCGCACTCGCCGTCGTGGTGGTGATGTTCGTGCTCGTCCTCGTCGTGGTCGTGGTGGCAGCATTCGTGGTCATGATGGTGCTCATGCTCGTCATCATCATGGTCGTGATGGTGGTGGCAGCACTCGTGATCGTCATCGTCATGATGGTGGTGATGCTCGTGGTCATGGTCGCACTCATCGTCGTCATCATCGTGGTGATGTCCGCATACCGGGCAGATCCCCTCGTCCTTGAGCAGCTCCTCTGCAAAGCTGTTCTTGATCTCCATTGCCTCAAGGATCTGCTTGCCGTTGATGTCGTCCCACGGAGTGGTTACGATGGTAGCATGCTCGTTGAGCTGGCGGATCATCGCAAGAGCCTCAGCGAGCTTGTCCTCGGAGAGCTTCTGAGAACGGCTGAGTATGATGGTCTTTGCAGTTTCTACCTGGTTCTTGTAGAACTCGCCGAAGTTCTTCATATACATCTTGATCTTGGACGCGTCAACTACGGTTGTGTAGGTGTTCAGCACCAGGTCGTCATTCTGAACGTTCATGACAGCCTTGAGCACGTCAGACAGCTTGCCGACGCCGGACGGCTCGATAAGGATACGATCCGGGTGGAACTGCTCGAGCACCTGCGCCAGAGCCTTGCCGAAATCACCTACCAGAGAGCAGCAAATGCAACCCTGGTTCATCTCTGTTACCTGTATGCCGGCGTCCTTCATGAAGCCGCCGTCAATGCCGATCTCGCCGAACTCATTCTCGATAAGCACCAGCTTCTCACCGGCGTAAGCCTCCTTTAAAAGCTTCTTGATAAGGGTAGTCTTACCTGCTCCGAGGAATCCGGAGAACACATCTATCTTTGTCATTTTAAAATCCCTCTTTCTGTAAATTACAGCCTTCTGACGAACAGAGGCTTCCAACTTTATATTTTAGCACACTTTATTTAATAAGTCAAGTGCCGGAGTTGCTAATTAATCTGAGAGTTATGTGAATTCCGGTACCCAAGGTAGTCAACGAACCGCTTTACAGCCAGCGGAGCCGTCTCGTGGTTTCTCATAACAAAGCAGATATCCAGGAAGGCGGGTTCGGCAAGGCTCCGTATTTCCACATTATAGGGAATGCGTTTCAGTATAAGCGCCGGGAGTATCGCAAGACCCAGGCCGCATTCAACCATGGACATCACTGCGTAGTCGTCCAGCGTTTTGAACTGGATATCCGGAACAAGTCCGCGCCGCTCGAACAGCTCGGAAACTTCTCCCCTAGCTCCGCGCTCAAGAAGCATGAACGGACCTCTGCAAAGCTCCTCGATGGGTACCGCGGAGTGCTCCGCAAGCGGGTGTCCCTTCGGGAGCACCGCCATCAGCTCGTCGCGCTCCAGCACCGTGGAATCAAGGTCAGGCTGTATCGGTGAGCATATGAAACCGCAGTCGACCCTTCCGTCGCTTATCCACTGCTCTATCTCGCCGTAGTCGCCTATAAGCAGCTCGTAGTCGATATTCGGGTAGTCCTGCCTGAAACGGCTGATTATACGCGGCAGCCAGTGCTCCGCAACGCTTGCTATGGTCCCTATGCGAATTATTCCTGTCTGAAGCCCTTTCAGGTCGTCGATCTGCATTTGCAGGCGGCGGTAGTCCTCGCAGACGCTTTTTGCATAAGGCAGCAGCGTAAGCCCGTCGGAGGTAAGGCGAACTCCCGCGCGGCTGCGCTCAAGGAGCTTCACGTGCCACTCTGTTTCGAGGTCGTTTATCATGCGGCTTATTCCGGACTGCGAATAATTTAACTGCTCCGCCGCTTTTGTGAAGCTGCCGCATTCCACCGTCCTGATAAACGCCATATATTTAAGCAAATTTGAATCCATATGTCCCTTTCATGCGGAAATATCATCTTTAGCTGAATCTTAATCCGGTTTTATTATCCATGTAAATATGATACACCAAAAGCGCCGCGATGTCAAGCATTCGCCGCAGTGTGAACTTCACTAAAAATACCCTGTGAATGCGCCGGAATTTTCGTAGATTTTGGCGATTGAATTCTGAACCGGATTCAGATATAATTAATCGACAAATCGACAAAAAGAAAGGGCAGCTCCATGAAAAAAAATAAATACCAGCTCACGATGTACGCCTGCTTTATAGGATACATCGTACAGGCTATAGTAAATAATTTCCTGCCGCTGCTGTTCGTTACATTCCAGAAAACCTACAGCATTCCGCTGACGCAGATAACGCTGCTAATTACGCTGAATTTCGGAATTCAGCTCGTTATTGATATGCTTTCAGCAGGATTCGTTGACAAGATAGGCTACCGAGCTTCGGCGATAATAGCGCATGTATGCTCCGCAGCCGGGCTCGTCCTCCTGACAGTCCTGCCGGAAGCGTTCCCCGACCCGTTCGCCGGAATTCTGATCGCCGTATTCATTTACGCCATCGGCGGCGGGCTTATAGAGGTACTGATAAGTCCGATACTCGAAGCCTGCCCCACCGACAACAAGGAAAAGGCTATGAGCCTTCTGCACTCCTTCTACTGCTGGGGACATGTCGGAGTAGTTCTTATTTCCACGCTGTTTTTCACACTGTTCGGCATTGAGAACTGGAAGATCCTCGCGGTCTGCTGGGCTGTGGTTCCGGCTGTTAACATTATTCTGTTCGCGAAGGCTCCGATATATTCCCTTCACGAGGAGGGCGAGACCGGACTTACTCTGAAACAGCTTTTTACCCGGAAAATTTTCTGGGTAATGATGCTGATGATGCTCTGCGCAGGAGCAAGCGAACAGGCGGTGAGCCAGTGGGCCTCCACGTTTGCGGAGCAGGGTCTCGGCGTAAGCAAGACTATCGGCGACCTCGCAGGGCCTATGTCTTTTGCCGCGCTGATGGGGCTTTCTCGTCTGCTGTACGGTAAATTCGGCGACAAGCTCGACCTCGACAAATTCATGAGAATGAGCTGTCTGCTTTGCATTGCCGCGTATCTCTGCATTTCGTTGGTTCCGCTTCCGGCTGTGGGACTTGTCGGCTGTGCGGTTTGCGGCTTCTCGGTCGGGATAATGTGGCCGGGTACGTTCAGCAAGGCTTCCGCTGCGGTCAAGGGCGGAGGTACGGCTCTGTTCGCAATGCTGGCGCTTGCCGGGGACGTAGGCTGCTCCGGCGGACCTACGCTTGCAGGGTTCATTTCCGGGTGCTTTAACGGAGAGCTACGCGCCGGTATCCTCGCCGCTATCGTTTTCCCTGTCCTGCTTCTCATCGGGATACAGCTTGCAAAGATGCTCGCAAACAATTCAGCAGACAAGTAGATCCGGCGGCTTTACAGATAACGCCTTCAGATTATTAGGGCATATTTGAAGCGAACCAATTCCGGCTATAACACAAAATCACTCCTGGATTTTGTGCCCGACAGCAGAACTTTTGATATAGAAAAAGGACGCCTTCTGAAAAAGCGTCCTTTTTGTTGATCAGAGTACGGCCTGCGCTGAGTATACAGCGCTACAATTCCTTTTGTAATACGGGTTTGCGGTTCAGAACCAAACCCCGTTAATACGGATAATAGAATCTGTCCAGCCGCCAGCCGTCCGCCGTCTTGACCGCGTTTATCGTGTAGTGATCCTGCTTGTCGCTGGGACCGTCAGTATCAAAATCCGCGTAGGTTATGGTGAAATCCAGCACTGCTGTGGAGTCGGTTTTGGTCTCCTCCGGAATGGAGAATCCCACGCTCCAGATGGAAATGTCAGTACCGCGCGCGCCATCGTTAGTGAAGGTCCTGCCGTCCACTTCCCAGACTGAGTGACCTATTACCTGGCTCATCGCGTCTAATGCCGCCTCTTCCGTGTACACTTCCTTGAACTGATTCAGGATACCCTGGTAGGTGCGAAGCTCCGGATCGGCAATGACCCTGCCCATGTATCCATCAGTAATGACCATATACTCGCCTGTACCCACAGGAGCGCCTACCACATAGTTGAACCATAGCTGCTGGGCTATTTTCTCGACTGCACGTATCTGCAGTTCGTCGTCAAACTCTATTTTGGTATATCTTCCGTCGTATTCGTTCAGCACCTCCAGGCTGTCGTCGGTGATTTTCAGCAAACGCTGCTGATAGCAGCCTGCAACAAACAGGCTCGTACGCTCAAGAACGGTATATCTTCCGCCGTCGGGGTCGTTGTATGCGACGACAACGAAATCACCGTGCGGTATCAGCTCGATTTCTCCCTGCACCGCCATAGTGGAGCCGCACACGCCAGACGCCGTTACAACGCCATGCTTGTAGCGCGCCAGCCGCGGCTGAGATTCATCTATAGACGCAGATAAAACGCTGCCGTTGTCATCGACTAAAAAATCCATGGTCTCGCTGTAATTCAGCTTGGTGTAGGAGTCGGTGTGCGGGTCGCGGTAGTAGAGATCGTACTCGTAAACTGTGCCGGAAGCCCCTCTGATCGTGCGCAATGCGTAGATGTCGGTAAGTCCGGCGTTTTCCACCGCGTAGTACTCGACGGAGACCTCGGGTGAAGTTTCGCCGATGTCCATTACTGGCGGGAAAATATCGAGGTCCGTCAGCGGGGAGAAGAAGTTATCCATGTCCGATGGGTCGCCGGAGAGCGGGGAAAATTCCCAGCCCCAGCCGGAATCCGTTCTGGTGAAATCCACGCGGAAATTCCTGTAGAACTCGCCTGAATAGTCCAGCAAATAATCTGCGTCGCGCCACTTTTCGTCCGCGTTGAACATGCGCACCGTTATCGACAGCTTATCCGCTGACTTTTCAAGCAGCCAGTTCTGCTCCTCGGGGAGGTCGATGTTCGCAACGCTGTAACGGTCGATGTGAGCGCGTTTCCATGTTACGCCTGCGTATTCTGCGGAGCCGTTCTCCAGGACGTCCATGACCGTCCCGGCGAGCGTACCTTTTAAGGCGTTTTCGTTATACCTCAGCCCGTCTCTGGAGGGTATCACACAGATGCTGTCGCCATACTCGGAAAGTGTTTTCAGCAGACCGAGCTGACCTATGTTCGAAGGAACGGGCACTTTCGGTACGAACCCGTCATATGCACGTTTGTATACCGAAAGGTAATCTGAACGTGCGCGCATTCCAACGCCCTCATAGCAGTAGAGGCTGTCGGGTTCGTCCTTCCAGACGACCCACAGATTTGCGCCGTTTGTGTAGTCCAGCATGTAGAACGCCTTGCTGTCCATCGAGAAGCCGCCACAAGAAATGCCGTTCATCGGTCTGAAAATGTCAGTATCGCCCGATTCCACGTAGTACTCCAAACAAACGCCGTGGTAGAAATCCCAGCCGGAATCGTTATCCTGAAGCATCCATCTGCCGTAGAAATTCGGCTCGAATATCTCTGTCAGAGCTTCTGCGTCCATATAGAAAGACAGCATGGAAACGTCGGCCTTATCATCGGATGTTGCCACGATATTGTCGGCGTGTTCGGCAAGCCCGGCGTAATACTGTCCGTACTCGCTGATGGCATAGACACCGTAATATTTTGCGGGATTCTTTGTCACGGTGCGGTCGTAGGTGAGGACCTCCTCGCCGGCGTGATTATATATCACCGGGAGGTTTTTGCTGTGCGCCGCGGCGTAATCTACGCCGTCAATGGTGATTATATCGGCGATGGTCTGCGCGGCTGATACCTCATAGAATCGCTCGCCGTTACACAGTGCCGCAAAGAATCTGTCTCCCTTTGTATAGAGCGGGCAGCCCACGTACTGGTAACTGATCCTGCCGGGCATGAGAATCTTTATCGAACGCCCCACCGGATCTATTCCCATCTGGCTGTAGTACGCTGTATCAATGGTAACAGTGTAGACTGTGTCGCCGCTTCCCCACTCGTAGTCGCAATCGGTCACGGTCATGGCGGCAACAAGAACGGATTTTTGCAGGCTCAGCCCCTTGATATCATTCACGACGGTCTCGTCAAAGGTTTCGCTGTCCAGCTTATAAAAGCCGTCGTCCAGAATTCCCTTGTTCGGATATTCCGGCAGGTCGGCGGAGGTTATGCCGTGCTTTACCGCCTCCTGAGTGGGTTCAACGGTTTCCTCGGTCTGCACGTCCGGGGTAAACTCTGAAACGGGCGTCCCGGTAGGAATTATCCCGGTTTTGAACGCCGCTGTAACTCCCACGGCGACCACAGCCGCCGCAGCCGCGCTGGTTACCACGATTTTCAGCGGGTTTCTGCGCTGCGGTGCAGGCTTGTACTCCTGGCTGAACTGCATAAGCTCGGTTTCTTCGAAATCACCGATGTTCTCCGGCTCGTGCTCAAAGCAGTCGTCGAGCCGCTTTTCAAGCTCCGTCATTCTTTCCTCGGAGAGCGACATTTTATCATACATAGTCCTGAGTTCTTTTTTAGTCATTACAGTCCCTCCTCCAAAGATATTTTCAGCAGCTTCCTGCCTTTGGCAAGGCGTTTGTAGACCGTGTTTTCACTGATACACAGAGTCTTTGCGATATCTGCGGCGGGCATGTCCTCATAGTAGAACATGTAGATCACCGCCTTGACGATATCCGGCAGTTTCATAACCGTGTCCAGCAGCTCGTTCTGCGCTTTCTGCGGAGCCGCGACCTCCTCGGCGGCTTCAAGCGGAACATTGCGTTTCACCCTCGCCGATTTTACCACGTTCAGAGCGCGGTGCTCCGCCATTCGCATGAGCCAGTTCTTCAGGTGATTCTCGTCGTTGAATCCCCCGGCGTGATGTATCGCTGCGGAAAAGCAGTCCATGAGTATGTCCTCGGCTTCCTCCGGACTTCGCACTATTCCCAGCGCTATGCGGTAGACTGCGTTCGCGTACTGTCTAAATAGCGCGGACGCATTTTCGTGTGTTATCTGGAACACATTACCACCCCTTTCGTTTCCCTTCTGTAATTATAACATGCCAGTCCGGGAAAATCTGCCTGTTTTAAAAAAAATTTTTACGCGGATCATTGACAAATCCTCCGGAATGGGGTAAAATCAATTTAATGGGAACCTCTAAAAATCGGTTTGAAGAAGCAGTCGGTGTGCTATAC
>DQFX01000042.1:34482-35373 GCA_003531585.1 Oscillospiraceae bacterium
TCACTCAAACAAGGTTTTTAGAGATGACCTAATTAAATACGGAGGTGCAGCATGGCTCAGCTTTCTGTCAAATACTTTTCCCAGGCGCTAAACCGAAATATCCGGTTTGAAATGTACATTCCAAACGACAAGCCGGAGGAAACTCCCAAGAAAATGCGGACTTTATTTCTGCTGCACGGCTACACCGGGGACGCCGGAAACTGGGTCCCGGAATGGCTCGCGCAGAAGTACGGCTTCGCGGTAATCGCACCTGGCGGCGAGAACAGCTTCTGGCTTGACGGGCTTTCCACCGCGCATAAGTACTGCACATTCGTCGGCGATGAGCTTGTGAATTATATCAGGCGGACTTTCGGTCTGGCACATTCTGCTGAAGACACATTCCTGCTTGGTCTGTCGATGGGAGGCTTCGGAGCGCTCCACACCGCGCTGACTTACCCGGAGAACTTCGGAAAGACCGCGGCGATGTCCTCGGCTCTGATCGTTCACCAGATCGCCGGAATGAAGCCCTGCGAGGACAACGGCGTCGCAAACTACGACTACTATCGCGAGTGCTTCGGCGACCTCGACGCAGTTCTTGAAAGCGACAGCAACCCGGAGGTGCTGGTAAAACGCCTGAAGGACTCCGGGGCGCGTATCCCTGAGATATTCATGTCCTGCGGCACGGAGGATTTCCTGCTCGAGCAGAACCGGGAGTTCCACCGCTATCTCACGGGCATTGAAGTCCCGCATGTTTACCTTGAAAGCAAAGGCAGCCACGATATGGTATTCTGGAACGAATACACGCTGAAATTCGTTGAGATGATGTTCGGCGAAAACAATTGACTGCAAGAGAACACCGGCAGACCTTCCGACCTGCCGGTTTTTTTATTTGGTCACCTCTAAAAACCTTGT
>DQFX01000042.1:35712-39677 GCA_003531585.1 Oscillospiraceae bacterium
CCGGTTTTTAGAGGTTCCCATTTCTTTTTGTGGTCCTTCACCTTGACCTCGGGAACGGCGAGATTATCTATCGCGACATCGCCGTGAGGCTCCGCCGGCTCGTTATCGTCGGTGTTTTTCTGGGAATCTACATGCACCTCCGGGAACGCGAGATTTTCCGAGAAGAAATCCAGTTTATTCTTTTTATCTTTCATAAAACTACCTCCATTTGCTCAATTAAGAATATTAATGAAGAACGTTATAACCAGACTGTTGATGAAATCCGCGAACATGCTTCCGACTATCGGTACGAGAAGATAAGCCTTTACGGACGGTGCGAACTTCTCGGTTATCGCCTGCATGTTCGCCATCGCGTTAGGAGTAGCGCCCATTCCGAAACCGCACACGCCCGCGCTGAGCACCGCAGCGTCGTAGTCCCTGCCCATCACGTTGAACACCACGAAATAGGAGAACAACGCCATGATTATCACCTGCGCGACCAGGAGCACAATAAGCGGAAGCGCAAGCTCTGCAAGCTGCCAGAGCTTCAGAGTTATCATCGCGATACCCAGGAACAGCGACAGGCATATGCCGCCGATGTCGTTTATCTCACCCATGTGGATATGGAAAGAACCGGTGTACTCGTCGATGTTCCGCATGAACGCTGCAACTATCATCGAGCCGATGTAGACCGGGAACGTCATTCCGGTCAGTGAAAGCGCCCAGGAAACGACCGTTCCCAGACCCATCGCTATCGCTATCTGATACGCCGCCGGAGCGTACATGCTGACCGAGCGGTGGTGCTTCTGCTCCTCCTCGGCGAGTATGGTCGCGTCTTCGGAGACTGCGTTTTTCATCAGGTCGTGCTTGACTATCAGACGGCGCGCGACGGGTCCTCCCATCAGCGAACCGATTATCAGACCGAACGTAGCCGCCGCAGTGCAGAATGTCGTCGCGCCCTCGACGCCGAAATCCTCGAGCACCGGACCGAACGCTCCCGACGTGCCGTGACCTCCAACCATAGGTATCGAGCCGGTGCACATTCCTATAAGCGGGCTGATGTCCAGCACCTGTGAAAGTCCAACAGCGGCGAGGTTCTGAACAACTATCAGCACGAACAGGCAGGCAAGGAAAATCACAAGGCTCAGCCCGCCCGCCCTGAGCACCTTCAGATTAGCCTGAAAGCCTACCGAGGTGAAGAACATCACCATGCAGACATTTTTCAGCGTTTCATCAAAGTTGAATTCCACAATGCCGAACACATAAAGCAGGCAGGAGACCAGTGCAAAAATCAGTCCGCCGATGACCGGCGCAGGAATACAGAATTTTTCAAGTATGCTTATCTTCTTTTTCAGAAAACCGCCTACGAACAGAACCCCCACAGCAAACGCTAAAGTCTGATACATGTCGATATTTAAAACGTGCAAAAATATATCCTCCTTAATCTCCCCGGGTCACAAATAACGGCCTGCTGACCTCCGGAACAGATCCCGTGCTTACGGTCACGCCGTTCCACGAATAGTAATCCGCCGCCCCCTGATGGAACCCGCACGGAATATCCGTCACCGCGAACTCGATATCCGGCGCGGGTACGGTCATCGTGTATTTTATGCTGCTTGCGTTTTCGAAAAGCGCGGCTGTTACTGCGCGTACGCTCTCGCTGCTGACGCGGGCTTCCGCAGTGAGCACCGCCTTTACTCCGACCGTGTTCACTTCCTCGTCCTGACCGCGGTATGTACCCGCCGGGATCGTCATGCTGTAATAGCCAGGGTAGATTCCGGTCATTGCGGCTGCGGTGCGCTCGTCAAGCTGCATTATGCTGATGTCCGTGCTTTCGGCAAGCTCTGAAACCACTGTCGACGGCGCTCCCAGAATTACGAAGAACGCGTCAATTTCGCCGTTTTCAAGCGCCTGCGCAGACTCTGCGTAGGACATGTTCACCGTTTCTACAGAGCTGGACGGAATTCCAGCCGACAGCAGAAGGTACTCCGCGTTTTTGGCAACGCCGGAGCCTTCCTCGCCGACGGACATTTTACACCCCTTCAAGTCTGCAAGTTCAGTTATGCCGGAATCGCTCCGGGTAATTATCTGGAACGCTTCGTAGTACAGCCCCGCGACCGCCCTCACGCCAGTCACCGGGGTGCCTTCGAAATCTCCGGTCCCGCTGACCGCCTCTGCAAGCACGTCGCTCTGCACTATCGCCAGGTCAAGGAATCCCTCGTTCATAAGCCGCATGTTTGCCCGGGAGCCTTCCGTTTTCTTCACGTCGATCCCGCAGTCGTCAAGCTCTCGGAGAACGGTTCCGTATGCGTAATATATTCCGCCAGGATTGCCCGTGCCGAGTCTCAGCCCGGGCGGCTCCCCGCAGGAGCACAGCATGGTCAGCGACATTACGACCGCCGCAGCCGAGAGGAATATTCTCTTTATATTCAATCCTATACCGCCTTTCAATTCATCTTTTCATATCATTATAACATACAATCCGCGAAAATTCAACCTTAGTCAACGTGTGTCTTTCCTTATTCATTTGTTATTTTCATGAAGCGATCCTGCGGCTCTGTTTAAAAATAACCGAAGTTTTTCATTTATACACTGTTTATTGTTTCCACTTCTGTTTTTATTAGTCTGAGTATTCATAGATTTGCACTATTTTGTATGTGCTTTTATAGGTGTTTTCAATATCTTTCAAAAAATACTATTGCTTTTCGCATAATCATGTGTTATAATTCAGACAGAATATGGCAAATGGCTATCGCATGTGGTCATTTAATTAATTTTATCTATAGGAAGCAGAAAAAACGGAAAGAAAAGAAGTGCTAATCACCGGCGTGCAATGGGTCAGGGAAGCTGAAAGCGCCGGCTGAAGCAGTCGGCGCTTTTCTTTATCCGGAGGATACTATGAAATTGCTTGTGACTTACAAAATGAAAAACGGCAACGCCGAGGCTTTCCTGAGCGAGCTTTCCGGAATGGGAATACCGGAGATAGTCCGGGCTGAAACCGGGTGTCTGCGCTACGATTACTTCCTCCCCGCCGATGGAAGTACGGACTGCGTGCTTCTTGTGGAGGAATGGGAAAGCGCAGAATTACAGGCGCTCCACCTGGAACAGCCCCACATGAAGCGCCTTGCCGATATAAAGCCGCGTTACGTCAGAGAAACTGCGGTGGAGTTCATTGCTGAACAGCGGACTTCCTGCGGGTCATAAAGCTCTCAAAGCGGAAATGCCTGTCGAGGAAATCACCGCATATTCCGACCGCCTTGCCCATCGTGAACGCCGCAAGGACAGTGCCAATACCGAGCCCTTCAATGTGCCCCAGTCCGAAGAAAGTCAGCGCGGCGGTCACGGCCAGGCAGGTCACGTCGAACGCTATCTTGATTTTCGGATAGCCCACCTTTGTAATATCGGAAAGCTCCCGCGGGAAAAGATCTGTCGGAACTATCGGAAGGCCGCAGCGGTTCGACAGAGCAATGCCCACGCTCAATATAACGTAGCTCAGCAGGAACCACATCACGCGCCACGGCAGGCTGTCCGGCAGAATGCCGATCCAAAGTTCGTGAACGTCGAGGAGTTCGCCGAACACGAAGCCCACTACAAAGCTGAACAGGTAGGACGGGACGAATTTCTTCCGCATTATCATCAGCGACAGGACAAGCAGTCCCTGAAAGATGTACGTCCAGGTTCCGAGTGAGAGCGCCGGGAACACCTCAGAAAACGCATACGGGACGCTTGAGATCGCGGATATTCCGGCGGCGGAATACAGCATCAGAACTACGCCGAAGCTGTTTATGATCACCGCGAAAGGCAGAGCAAGCTCCCCGCGGAACAATGTCTTTTCTTTTGACATGATATGTGCCTCCTTTTATTATCTTCCAGGTTTTATTTTAGCACTATCAGTTCCGCGTTTCAAATGTATTATTTTTATAATTCCATAGATTTTTTTGATAAAATGTGCTATAATACATATATAGGAGACCAGCTATGAAAAG
>DQFX01000037.1:0-4086 GCA_003531585.1 Oscillospiraceae bacterium
ATGCGATGAAAGCCGACGAAGTAAGGCTGTATTCCTTACGAGGAGGTTTGAAGAAGCAGGTGGTGTGCTATACACATTTTCACTCAAACAAGGCTTTTAGAGGTGACCATTTGATACAATCGGATAACCGCCGCGACAGCGGCACCGAAATTCCGAATTCCGCATTCCTAATTCCGAATTTGAAAAGCATTTTATTGAAAATAAACGATAAACATTAAAATCACATGGAGGTTCACATGAAGACAGTTTTCTTATTTTCCGGACAGGGTTCACAGTACCCGGGCATGGGCGCGGAGCTTGCGGAGAAATCCTCTGCGGCGAAACAGATACTCGAGTGCGGCTCTGATATAATGGGATTCGACCTCGCCAAGAAGCTCAGCGATTCCACCCCCGAGGAGCTCGCGCAGACCAGGCTTTCCCAGCCGGCTATTTTCACCACTTCCCTGCTCGCTCTCGCGGCGGCACGCGAGAACGGTATCGACAACTGCGCCGCTGCGGGTCACTCCCTCGGCGAGTATGCGGCTATGTACGCTTCCGGAATGCTCGGCATGGAGGACGCGTTCAAGGCTATAAAGCTCCGCGCTGCGGCTATGGCTGAGGCGGCGGAAGCCACCGGAGGCTCCATGGCGGCCATCATCGGCAGCGACAACGAGACCATCGCAAAGGTATGCGAAGAAGTAAACGGCTTCTGCGCTCCAGCTAACTACAACAGCCCGCAGCAGACCGTCATCGCAGGCGAATCAGCAGCTATCGACGAGGCTGTGGCAAAGTTCGCCGAGATGGGCAAGCGCGCAGTGAAGCTCGCGGTTTCCGCGGCGTTCCACACCAAGCTCATGGCAGGCGCGGCTGAGAAGTTCAAGGGCGAGATCGCAGGGTTCCCGTTCAAGGCTCCCAACTGCGATTTCTACTCCAACCTCTACGGCAGGAAGCTGGACGACTTCTCCGACATGCCCTCCTACCTCGCGGCGCACATCTGCTCCCCGGTTAAATTCGTTGACGAGCTGACCGCTATGCAGTCCGCCGGAATCGAAGCTTACGTTGAACTCGGCCCCGGCAAGGTTCTGACTGGTCTTGTTAAGAAGTTCGACCGCGGTGCAAACGCAATGCACATCGAAAATGCTGAAACTCTTGAAAAGGCTCTCGCCGCTCTGAAAGGCTGAAAGGTTAATTAATATGCGTAAATTCGGAATTTTAGGACACCCCCTCGGACACTCCCTCTCCCCGCAGATCCACACCGCGCTGTTCGCGCTGGACGGCGAGACCGTGGATTACCAGATGTACGACATCGCGCCGGAGGAGCTTCACGATAAGTTCGATTTCCTCTCGACACTCGACGGATTCAATATCACAATCCCGCACAAGGTGTCTATCATCGACTTCTGCGACAGACTGGACGCAGGCGCTCAGCGCTACCGCTCGGTCAACTGCATTAAAGTCGGAAAGGACGAAAAGATCGGCTACAACACCGACGTTATCGGATTCACAAAGTCCATCGCGGCTCTCGGAGCTTCTCTGAATTCCAGAGTGCTGCTCATCGGCTGCGGCGGCGTCGGCAGAATGATGGCGATAGAAACCGCGCTTGAAGGCGGCGACCTGACTATCGCAGCGCTCCAGTCCGATAAGGCTCTCGCCGAGGAGGTCGTAAAGGAGATCAAGGCGCTCAAGCCCGGCGCAAAGGTACGGATCGCATTCATCAGCGGCGCGGCTCTCGACCGCTGCGACCTTCCGGAAGGCGCTCAGTTCGACCTGCTCGTCAACGCCTGCCCGGTGGGAATGTTCCCGAAGGTGGACAGAATGCCCTGCACTCCCGCTGTGCTCGACGGCGTAAAATACGTGTTCGACGCGGTTTACAACCCCAAAGTGACCCTCCTCGCCAAGACCGCCCGCGAAAAGGGCGCGAAGGCTATGACCGGAATGGCTATGCTGGTGCTCCAGGCGGTTGCGGCTCACGAGATATGGGACAACGCTTCCTACAAAACCGATGATATCAACAAGATAATCTCCGATATGGAGGATCTGATATGACCGCTTCCGTGTACCTCTGCGGCTTCATGGGCTGCGGCAAGAGCCACATCGGACGTCTGCTCGCAGCGGAGCTGGGACGCGAGCTAGTCGACCTCGACAAGGTTATCGTCGACCGCGAAGGAATGTCCATTCCCGAGATATTCGAGAAGTTCGGCGAGCCGCACTTCAGAAGTCTCGAAGCGAAGTATATCCGCGAACTCAGCGGAGGTTATATCGTGGCGACCGGCGGCGGAGCGCTCATCAACGACAAAACCGCAGAATTCGCACGGGAAAGCGGGATCTCCGTGTACATAAACACTCCGTTTGAAGTGTGCTATGAGCGCATTAAGAACGATTCCAACCGCCCGCTCGTCGTAAATAATACCCAGGAACAGCTCCGGCAGCTTTACGATACTCGTTCCGCTATCTACCGCAGAAATTCCATGTATATGGTAAACGGAAACGCAAGGGATTCCGTAATCTGCGGCGAGATAGTAAAGCTGGTGAAGTGTTTTGAAGCCAACGGGCTGAACAACTAAATTCGGAATTCGTCTTTCAGTAACCAAAAATCGGGAGTCAAGGGGGACGCGTCCCCCTTGCAGGTCAAGGGCGGAGCCCTTGTCGAGGTCGCAGACCTCGAAATCTCCGCACGAAGTGCGGCAACTCCGTGCGGAGCACGGCAACTCTGCGCGCCGGCGCGCAGTAAAATGATTAAAAAAGCGCTAAAGGGGTGTGGGGGAAAACAAGAGTTTTCCCCCACAAGCAACAACATTGTCTTTGTTGATCCTATTCTCTGAAAAAGTCCGGCGGACTGTTTCGGAACGATCTCTAAAAAGCAACGAACCCAGAATGAAAGGACAATAATGGTAGTAATCAACGTTAAAATAGTTTCAATGTCAAAGGACGCATACTACGACAGCGAATGCGGATTCGTCCGCTGCGTGGACGGAGTATTCACAAAGGTCGGCAATATGTGCGACTATTCTCCCGTCCACGGCGAGGAGGTCGTCGACGGAAAGGGGCTTACCCTTTACCCCGGATTCATCGACGCTCACTGCCACCTCGGCATGTGGAACGACGCGCTCTGCTTCGAGGGCGAGGACGGCAACGAGGACACCGACCCCTCCACGCCTCACCTCCGCGCGATAGACAGCGTGAATCCCATGGACAGGTGCTTCGAGGACGCCGTGAACGCCGGCGTGACCTCAGTGTGTACCGGCGTAGGCTCCGCGAATCCAATAGGCGGCTCTTTTATTATAATGAAAACCTGGGGAAGCAAGCGGGTCGACAAGCTGATCGTCAAATCCCCAGCCGCCATTAAATTCGCCCTCGGCGAGAACCCCAAGAACACCTACAACGACCGCGACGAGACCCCGGTCACACGAATGGCTACCGCTGCGATAATCCGCGAACAGCTCATCAAGGCGAAACGCTACAGCGAAGATATCGCGGAATACGAGCGCCTGAAAGGCACCGAGGACGAAATTTCCCGCCCGGATTTTGACATCAAGTGCGAAGCGCTACTTCCCCTGTTCGACAAGGAACACCCGCTCAAGGCGCACTTCCACTGCCACCGCGCCGACGATATCTTCACCGCGCAGCGCCTCGCGAACGAGTTCGGTCTTGACTACGTGCTGATACACTGCACCGACGGCGCGCTCATCGCCGACGAACTCGCAGAGGACAGCCCCGCGATAGTCCTCGGCCCGATTTTCGGCGACCGCGGCAAGCCCGAGCTTGCAAACCACGACATCTCCACACCCTCGGTGCTGTCCGGAAGCGGACTTCGCTTCGCGCTCTGCACCGACCACCCCGAGACTCCGATACAGTACCTCCCGCTGACTGCGGCGCTTGCAGTCCGCGGCGGACTTTCCAGTGAGGAAGCGCTCCGCGGGATCACCATCACAGCCGCCGAGATACTCGGAGTTTCCGACCGCATAGGCTCCGTGGAGCCCGGCAAGGACGCCGATTTCACACTCTACGCCGACGAACCGGTCAGCATGATGACTCAGCCGCTGCTTACGGCAGTCCGGGGTAAAGTCGCTGTGAACAAAATAATCTGAAGGTCACCTCTAAAAACCT
>DQFX01000037.1:4434-14340 GCA_003531585.1 Oscillospiraceae bacterium
TGCTTTTCACACCGGTTTTTAGATGTTCCTTGAAAAAATTTGTGCAAATTGCAACCTTTTAATTGTTTGCACGGTATTATATATGAATTCATACGGACGTAAGCCCGTATCCGACGGAGAAATGATATGCTGACACTATCGCTCTGCGCTGCGGAAAACTTCGAGGAGGTAATGGAATTCTATATGCCGATGGTGTATAGGATTGCTTTCGCGCGCCTTGCCGACCGAAGCGACGCCGAGGACGTCACCCAGGACGTATTCCTGAGGTATTTCCGCACAGGACTGACATACGAATCCGAGGAACACCGGAAGGCATGGCTTATCCGGTGCGCCGTGAACTGCGCCAAGAACGTCGCCGGCTCCGCGTGGAACCGCCACAGAAGCCGCGGCGAACTGACCGAGAACCTTGACGACCCGGACAACGAGCCGATGGCTTCCTGCTGCGAGGAGCAGTTCGAAAAAACCGAAAGGCGGCTCGCCGTGATGAACGCGGTGATGAAGCTGCCCGAAAAATACCGCACGGTGATACACCTGTTCTACTTTGAGGACATGTCGGTCGCGCAGATAAGCAGCGCGGTCGGCGCGGGTGAATCTACCGTGAAATCACAGCTCAGCCGCGCGCGCAAATTGCTGAAGCCGCTGCTGAGTGAATTCGCAGAACCCGCAGGGGAGGTGGTTTTCTGATGAAATTCAGCGAAGAATATAAGAAGTCAGCGGAAAACATGAACCCCGACAGACAAACTATCGACAGAATGAAGGCGGCAGTCCTGAAGGAGCTACAGGAGCACCCGGACGCTCCCGCTTAGCCCGCTGAGGAGCCTAAGAAACCGCTCCCTCTGCGCCGTATCGCGTACATCGGCGGAGCAGTCGCGGCATGCGCGGCTATCACCATTGCTGCGGTGAATCTCGTTCCCTCGCTTAAGGCTTCCAATGTAATGATATCTTCCGGTGCTATTGCCGATTCATCGGCGTCAGCCGCAGAAATTGCAGGCAATGAAACTGCCGCTCCGGAATTCTCGATGATACAGAACGCGGCCACGGCTGGCTCCGCAGAGGATATCGCCGAGGAAGCAGCCGCAGACGAGGCTCCGGCAGACGACGCATACGGTTTCGACAACGGAATCGCAGGTACGGACGGCATTATATACAACGATAACAGATACGAAGATGAAAACCCCGGAGTCGGCGACGCACCGATGCCCGAACAGTCGGCAGAGGCTGTACCGGCCGAAGGCGCGGCAGATTCAATTTCTGATTCCACCAACAAGGGGCACACCAATCCGGCATTTGCTCCGGACGGCAGTGCGAACGAATTCGTTCCGGTTACGTATGAAGTACCTGAAGATTCCACCGACGAGTCTCTGGTCGACAATGAACACCCCAATCCGGAATCCGGCGTAATCGACACGTCGGGAAATACCACCAGCGATAACGGCAGCTCCACCGAGGATTCGTGGGCAGAAACCTTGGATTGCTGTGACTCCACCGAGGAAATATCCATCTCCTGGGAAGCCACATATGAACCTGACGACGACCGCGGGAATCCCTCGGCAGGCGGCGCCTGGGTGATCGTGCGCTCCCCGCAGGGCTGGCTGACCGCCGACGGCGAGCGATACGACGCCGTTAAGAACGCTGCCGCGCCCGCTGATATATCTGTTTTCTACTGGGCTAACTCACCGGTGGAAAACAAAGACTTCTGCCTGGTGATAGACGGCGATATGCTGTATCTTTTTGATGATCAGATGAACTACCTCGGCGGATACAAAAAGCGATAAGCAGCGATTAGCCATGTAGAATTGACATATCCATGACGATATCCGCATATATTTACTCTGCACCGACATTTTTACGGGTCGGGGCTGCGGCCAGTCCGCAGCTCTGACCCGCTTTTCTTGTGAAGTAACTAGATTAAATTTACTTAATTTACTTTAGCTATTCTGAAATTTGTGTGAAATTCTGAAAAAAGCACAAAAAAAGGCTTGAAACGTTAAATGTTTTATGGTAAAATGTACTTGATAGAAAACAAGCGTTATATAACACGGCCTGGTTGATAATTATTTAACAATACCCATGAGGTGATAAACTTGACAGCACAGAATAAGCGGACGTCTGAACGCAGACCCGCAGACCCCATTCCGATAATCAGCGAACGCCCGGTTCAGCTGACTGCGCGCACCACCACACCCGCGCTTGCCGATCCAGAGCCGCTCTTGCGCGCCATTGAGAGCAGCGGCAACCTTGCCTTCACAATGAGTTTCAAACAGGGCTTCCCTGCCCGGATACTCGCGGGAAAAAACCCGATAGGTTCCGCAGGGGATACTATAATCATGGGCGACGTTGTTCACCCGGACGATTACCAGCCGTTCTGCGAGGTAATAGCGCAGGTCACGGCAGGAACCGCAGATGAAATAAAGCTCCACGCGCGGCTCAATAACGGCGGCGACTACCAGTGGTTCTATATCACCGGTAAGGTCCACCGCAGCGGAAGCCCCCTTGAATTCATCGAGGGCATGATGTTCAACGTCACCGACTACCTCGACTGCGAGGGCGAGGACATCGTAATGCGCCGCTACCGCAGCAAGCACTCCGTGAAGATAAACGACCAGTCCACGTATACTCTGCGGGATATTCTCGGCGAGGACTACCTAGTGCGCATTCAGCAGCCGCTCTCCCAGGCGAGCGGGCTGTTCTCCGCGATAACCGACAACGACGGCGCGGTTATCCTCCCCAAGGGTCAGGACAGGAAAATCAATCTGAACAAGATGGACTACCAGCGCAAAAAGAGTATCCGCGTACGTCACCAGACCGTCGGAACATGGCTCATCACCGGCGAGGATCAGGATATCGTCGATAATAACGCGCAGCTTCTGGATACTATGGTGCACACCATCTCCATCGTTGCGAACTCCTACGTTGCACTTGTCGCCGAGATGGAGACCTCCCAGAATGCAAACAAGCTCCTCGGTCAGAACTTCGAGGATCAGATAATGGTGAACGGCGTTTACTCGATATTCCTGCAAAGCCCCGACACCAAGACCGCAATCAAGAACATCACGCTGCTCATGACCGAGCATTTCGACCTCTCCGAGATCGAATTCTGCACCGATGAGCAGAACTCCGGAAGAGCCTATAAGCTCGACCGCACCGGCATGGTGCTCCCGATAATTGTCAATTTCACCTGCAAGCAGGATATCCGCGACGAACTGGATTACAGCGGTATAGTATGCACGGATCTCCGCACCATCGGCATGGACAGGGAACGCAAAAACCTTAGCTGCGTACTCGCCCGCACCTACGACCAGGGATCAAACCGCGGAGTGCTGCTCTACACCTCCCGCACCGCTGACCGCGAATGGAGCAGCCGCGAACGCAGCCTGCTCAAATCCCTGACCCAGCTTCTTTCCACAGTTATCTACAAAATGTTCATGGAGGAAGAACTGCGCAACTCCCAGAACAAGCTTGAGCGCCTCGCATACTACGACGTAGGCACCGGAATGCCGAACCGCAGCATGTTCGAGCGCGACTTCACCGAGGAGATCTCCGAAAACCGCAGCGGCGCTGTCATCGCTGTGGAATTCTCCAACCTCAAGAGCATTTCCGAAATATACGGCTTCGAATACGCCGACGATATCCTGAAAAGCTGCGCGGAGTATATCCTTGCGCTCCCGTGCAGTTCGCAGAAGAAGGTCTACCGCTTCTCAAGCGACATTCTGTTCATATCGCTCAGCGGTATCCAGCGCGAGGAAGCGCGGCAGTTCGCCCAGGCGGTGCTGACGAAATTCCATTCGCCATGGTATCTCCACAATAACGAACATCATATCCGCGTCTATGCCGGATTCACGATCTACCCGCACGACGCGGAGAATATCCAAACCGTTGTCAGCGCCGCTACTCACACCCTTCGCCTCGCAAAGGAACATCTCAGCGATGATGCCGTGTGCTACTCCGAGGGACTTGAGGACGCCCTCACTGACAACCGCATGGTAAAGAAGCTCATCACCGACGCCGCCGAGAACGGATTCAAGGGGTTCTACTACCTCTATCAGCCGGTGCTTGAGATGAAGACCGGACGGCTCCACTGCTGCGAGGCTACGCTGTTCTGGGGCAATGAAGATATGACCGTGCCGCGCAGCAGATTTCTGCCGATAATCGACCAGCTCGGTTACTCGCGGCAGCTCTACCGCTTCGCCTGCGACAAGATATGCAGCTTCTGCGCCTCCGTGCGCGAGCAGGGCTATCCGGAGTTCCGCGTGAGCTTCAAAATGCCTGAGAATATCCTCAACAGCGAAATCTCCGTTGACGTGCTCCAGAGCACACTGCTTGAGTATTCCCTGCCGCCAAGCGCGATAAGCATTTCCGTCACCGAGGCGGAAGGCACCCTCACCAGCGGCGGTATCTACCTCCAGGCGCTCTCGCGCATGGGAATGAACATCATCGCTGACGACACCGGGATGGGCTACTTCACGGACGCTCCGCTCAGCAACGCTTCGGTCAAGACCGTAAAGATACGCGCCGACCGCTTCAGCGGCGACAGCGTGTCCTCGGGATTCGTGCGCTCGCTGATAAAGAAGGCGCACAGCAAGGGTATCGCGGTATGCGCGAAGGACGTCGACAGCCCATCCGACCTGACGGCGATAGGCGGCTCCGAAATCGACCTAATCGAGGGCATTTTCAACGGCAGACCCCTGCGCGATCATGAGTTCATTGAGAGAATGTCCGAGGGTCTCGGCGCTGGCTGAGCACAGATTTACAACATAACTGACGGCGCACCACTCCTCCCGGTGCGCTGTTTTTGTATTGACAATCCCGGCGGAATATAGTATAATTGTAGCATGTGAGAAAGGCGGTGTCGTATGTTCGGACTGTTTAAAAAGAAAATGCTCAAGACCGAGGAGGAAAAGCGCGCGGAGAGCCTCCCGAGGACGAAAAAAGTGCAGTTCGAGCCGATGAAGGTCGCGGAAGCCGAACAGCTTCTTGACGCGGATATCCGCGCCGTGCTGGGATTTTCCCCGGTGAACTACTACGCGACAAAGGATCGCTACCTGCTTTGCACATTCTGGTATACTGACGACCTCTCGGAAATCTACATGAGATTCGAGCTGCGGGTGGACGACCTCCCGCACGGACACACCAAAATGTACCAGATCGACAAGGTTCTTATGCGCGACATTCTGCGCAAATTCGGTCAGAATATAAATATCGGAGAGTAATTATGAACAATTTTTCGGTGCTTGAATGCCCGGTTTATTTCGACAAGACCAACATGCTTGACATGCTTTCCCTTTCGGCGGGGCGGGCTATCCTCTGCCAGAACCGTTTAGGTGAGCAGATAATCGCCGACAACTCCTGGGGGCTTGACCCGATGAAGGGCATGATACGCTTCGGCGAGCGGGAATTCCGCGCAGGAATACTCGGCTCTGAATCCGAGATACAGAACACCTGGCTCTGGAGCTGGGCGCACACCGAGAGCGGTCTGCCGGAAAGCTCCACGGCTGTCTCCAGACGAGTCAAGAAGCTCCTGCCGGAGCTTCCGGAGTTCCAGACCGGGAAGTTCATGCTGGACGAAGTCCACAACGGACACGATCTTGCGATGATCTCCTGTGGAGTTTCACACGAGAACCTCTGCTACTACAGATGCCCCTACGACGGCGGCGCCGCACTGGTGACGATTTCCGGACTTCCCGAGGATATCTTTGCCCCGGTGGACAGCACGGCGTTCCTGCGGCAGTATATCGAGATAATCAGCGGATTCTACTGCGACCACAGGCTTCTCGCAGCGGGATTCCTGTACCAGAACGGAACTCCTTTCACGGAGAGCGAAAATGCGCTCACAGCGGATTTCGGCGAGCGTAACCTCAGATTCCTTTTCGAGCAGACCGAGGACGGTATCTCAAGGGTTCTGGACATATCGGAGGCCTGATTGACAAACTAGCATACGGCAAAAGGTGGAGCGTTACGCCCCACCTTTTTTATTTACATCGGAATGTGAGTGTTTGAAAGAAGTTCAGCAACGATATCCTGCGGCGCGCCGTAGTCCGTCTGCCCGGAAGCCAGCACGATACGGTGAGCCAGCACCGGAATCGCGACTGCCTTTACGTCGTCCGGGGTCGCGTAGTCCCTGCCGTTCATCAAAGCCATCGCCTGAGCCGCACGGAACATCGCGATGGAGCCGCGCGGGCTTGCTCCGAGCTTCACCTGCTGTAGGAATCTCGTTGCAGTCACCAGCGACAGTATATAAGCCTTGACGTTATCCGCGACCTTCACCTGCGCCGCCTGCCGGCGAAGCTCCATCAGCTCCTCAAGCGGCATCACCGGCTGAGTTTCCTGGCGCTGCGGCATGACCTCCAGCATTTTCATCTCGGCGGCGCGGTCGGGATACCCCACCGATATCCGCATGAGGAAGCGGTCAAGCTGAGCCTCCGGAAGATGATACGTGCCGAAAGTCTCTATCGGGTTCTGCGTTGCGAGGGTCATGAACGGCTTCGGAAGCTGGTGCGTCTCGCCGTCGACGCTTATCTGAAGCTCCTCCATCGCCTCCAGCAGCGAGGACTGCACCTTCGGGGAGGCGCGGTTTATCTCGTCTGCAAGCAGGAAGTTGCACATCGCCGCGCCCGGCTTGTAGCTTCCCTTGCCCGTGTTGATGTCCACCACCGTGTAGCCGATAACGTCCGACGGCATGAGATCAGGCGTGAACTGAATGCGCCCAAAGCTTCCCGAAACGCTCTTTGCAAGCGTTTCCGCGAGCAGGGTCTTGCCAACTCCGGGGACGTCCTCGATGAGCACGTGACCGCCCGCAAGCATTGCGCAGACTACCTTTTCTATTACCGGGCGCTTTCCGATTATCGAGCGCTCGATATTGTTTATAAGCTGTTCAACCTTGTTGTTCATTTTTTTGCTCCTTATACACGTTATACGCTCCGCTTGCGGTTATGATGATGGTGTTCACGAGTACTGCCGCGAAAATCAGCAGCTTCACCAAACCTGCGTAGCTTCCTTCCATGCTGCTTATGTTCGGCGTTAACAGCTCCGGCGCTGATATGTTTATAAATACTCCTGCGGCTCCCGCCAGCACCGGAAGTCCAAGCGCAGTTATACTATACACAACCAGCGGCATGCTAAGCTCATTACGTATCCTTTTAGTATAAAACACATGCAATTTTCCTGACAGTATACCACATGGAATAGCTGCGGCGGGATACAGCACCAATAGAGTTACAAACGCAGAAAACACCACGCTCAGCAGATATTCGGTAAAAAATCCGGCGGCGCACAGCCCGGCGTATTTCAGATATTTCATTGATCACGCTCCTCACCCTTGTCTGGCTCGGCGACGCCTAAAAGCGGTTGAATACACAATGTTGATATCCCGCTGACTATCGCTACGCCTCCGATTCCTATTGAGAAGAAAAAAAGCGTCATCGCCTTGCCAAGTCCGTCCCAACCAGCCCATATACTTTCGCTGAACGCAAACGTAAGTATTATCCCCAGACCGCAAAGCACGACCAGTGCGGCAAAAACTGTGAGGAAATACCATTTCGAACTTATCATGAGCCTTTTCCTGATTATGTTCATAAAGGCGACGTGCAAAAATCCCGAGCCGATACAAAGTACTGCGCCAACAATAATAAATAAGCCGATCGAAACGGTGTAAAATAAGTCAAATATGTAGCAGAACAGCCAGTCAATCAGCAGGCATGCCAGATTCATGGCTAACCCTGCGGCGCAAAGCCCGGCGTATTTCAGCTTTATCAATATACACCTCCTGCATGTCGTAGAAAATGCAAAAACGGCGCAGCCCGAAAGCTGCGCCGCAGTCAGCGTATGTTGTTGTTCAACAATTAGTTGAGCAGGGAGTGCTCATCGGAAGCGTCGAACAGGTGGATCTTGTTCGGGTCGAGAGCGAGCTTAACAGTATCCTGAGGACGTGCAGTGCATCTCGGAGATACTCTAGCGGTGAGCGGGATACCCTCGCAGGTGAGGTACAGGAATGTCTCAGCACCGAGCATTTCGGTTACGTCAACAGTAGCCTCGATCATACCGGTCTTAGCGGTGGAGAGGAACATCTCCTCGTCGTGAATGTTCTCAGGACGGATACCGAGGATAACTTCCTTGTCTACATAGTACTTCAGACCCTCGTTGTCAGCCTTTGCGGAGGGCAGCTCAACGTAGAACTTGCGGCCTCTGGAGGTCTTGGTGTCCTCAGAACCGAACTCAACGGTGTACTTGCCGTTAGCCATGATGAGCTTAGCAGGAATGAAGTTCATCTGCGGAGAGCCGATGAAGCCTGCAACGAACTTGTTAACAGGGTTCTCATAAAGGTTGATAGGAGAATCGATCTGCTGAATGTAGCCGTCCTTCATAACAACGATTCTGTCACCCATGGTCATAGCCTCTGTCTGGTCATGAGTTACATAGATGAATGTAGTACCCAGCTTCTTGTGGAGCTTGGAGAGCTCGGTTCTCATCTGTGCACGGAGCTTAGCGTCCAGGTTGGACAGCGGCTCGTCAAGCAGGAAGACCTGAGGATCACGTACGATAGCACGGCCGAGCGCTACACGCTGTCTCTGACCACCGGACAGAGCCTTCGGCTTTCTGTCGAGCAGGTGGGAGATGTCGAGAATCTTAGCAGCCTCTTCAACGAGCTTCTTGATTTCGTCCTTCGGAACCTTACGGAGCTTCAGACCGAACGCCATGTTATCGAAAACGGACATGTGGGGGTACAGAGCGTAGTTCTGGAATACCATCGCGATATCTCTGTCCTTAGGAGCAACGTCGTTAACGAGACGGTCGCCGATGAACATTTCGCCCTCGGAAATCTCCTCAAGACCTGCGATCATACGGAGAGTTGTGGACTTACCGCAGCCAGAAGGGCCTACGAGTACGATGAACTCCTTGTCCTTGATATTCATTGTGAAATCGGAAACGGCAACAACGCCGCCGGGATAGCGCTTGTATATGCCTCTGAGTGATAAGCTTGCCATTAGAAATGACCTCCTGAATTACTTAATTATTTTGAACCCTTTTCAGGGAACTATCAGCTTTTCCGCTACTAATATAATACCAAAATACGGCGAAAAAATAAAGAGCCTAAGTCAACAAATATTTTTGAATCCCTTTATGAATAATAACCAAGACCTACAAAACAACCACAAAAAACGGTCTGTTCTGCTAGTGGTATTGCACAAAAAAAGCCCTATTTTGAGCCATTCAAGAAACTTTCATCTCGATTTTTGGAGATTATAACAAAACGCCACAGTTTAATTTGTGCATTACACAACAAAATCTACGGTATTCTTTTCACACAATGGTCATATATTGATATCTGAGGACAAACAGAGACTGCGGACACACAAAATCCAGGCTGAATTTTGTGCAATCCTACAGTAATATGAACGGAGGAACTATGAAGAACGACACGAAACGCTCCCGGCTTCCGCTTGCCGCCGGGCTGATACTATTCGCGGCGGCAGCGCTCTGGGCGCTGACGCGCAGCTTCGGATGCGGAGCCGATTCGATACCCGGCGCGACCAACAAACAGCGCATAGCCTACATAGAGAGCTTCGGCTGGGATCCCGGATTCACCCACACCGCCGTTGAAAACGTGCGTATCCCCGTGGAATTCGACGACGTTTACGAGGAATACAACGCGCTCCAGCGCAAACAGGGCTTCGACCTGCGGAAGTACCGCGCGCACACCGTCAAGCGCTACACCTACGAGCTTTCCGGTGATACGCCGGTTCCGCTCAACGCGGAACTGCTCGTTGAAAACGGAGCCATCATCGGCGCAGACATCGTTTCCCCCGCGGCGGGAGGATTCCAGGGCGCCCTCGCGATAGACGAAAACTAAATATTGACAAATCCGGATTTCCGGGGTAAAATATACTTATGGTCACCTCTAAAAACCTT